>JAHDID010000002.1 GCA_020630975.1 Verrucomicrobiota bacterium | reverse complement strand
CCAGTAGCGGAAGACCCCAGTCTTCCAGCATTTGGCTATTCGCTATCGCTCTACTTTCCTGCTTTCTCTACACCCCCAGCTCTGCGCTAGCCGCTGACACACCGTTCCTCGTACCAGACGGCTTTACCATCGATACCTACGCGACCGACGATCTCGCCCACGATATCTGGTGCATGACGATAGACGCCAAAGACCGCATCTGTGTCGGAGGTCCCGGCTATATCAAATACCTACTCGACACCGATGGCGACGGTACAGCAGACAAAGCCACTACCTTCACCACCGGCGTCCGCCGCGGCCCGATGGGTCTACTGATCGAGAGCGAGCACCTCTACAGTGTCGAGGCCAACGCCGTGCTCCGCTACACCGATACCGATGGCGACCTAGTAGCCGATGGCGAGCCGGAGGAGCTAGTCACATTCACTGGCAAAGGTGGCGAGCATGGCCCGCATGGCATCCGCCGCGGCCCCGATGGCTGGCTCTACGTGATCTGCGGCAATACCTCCGGCGTCGACGATTCTCACGCAGGCTACGCCTCCCCAGTGAAAGAGCCCGACCAGGGCTGCGTGCTACGCATCTCACCCGATGGCACGGAGACCGAGGTCGTCGCGCACGGCTTTCGAAATCCCTACGACATCGCATTCGACGATCAGGGTCGCCTGTTCACCTACGACTCCGATAATGAGCGCGATCACCACCTACCCTGGTACGCGCCGACCCGCGTTTTCGACATCGCCTTTGGTAGCCACCACGGCTGGCTGCTACCTGGGCACAAACAATCCTACAACACACCCGAGTACTACACCGTCGATCGCTTTGCCGAGTACCGGCGCGGCTCACCTACTGGGGTGGAATACTACTGGCACACCGCCTTTCCGGAAAAATACAGAAAAGGTCTGTTCTACGCCTGCTGGACCTTTGGCCATATCTACTACTCACCGCTCATCTGGGATCCCACCAGCGAGGGTGGGCTGATGCAGGAGCGCCGCTACCTGCGCCAGCAGCCCGAGATCTTTGCGCAACCCCATGCCGACGGCGGCTTTGCCCCAGTGGATCTCGCCATCGACTCTACCGGCGCGCTGTGGGTAGCCTGTGGCGGTCGCGATACCAGTGGATGGGTCTACCGCATCGTCCCTCCAGACGGTGCCGGAGATAGTCAGCAGCGGCAGATGATGAGCTTGCCAAAATTTCTCGTCGGCCGTCAGCTGCCTGCCGAGCCGCTGCAGCACCCACACACCGTGCGGCTCTTTCATCCCAGTGAACAAGATCGGCTGCGGGTATACGATGCCTTTCAACGCACCTTCGGCGGTATCAACTTTCGTCCCGAGCCGCGTGCGATCGATGCCGGCTACAACTTCAATGCCGTATCGACCATGGAGTCCTACGAGCTAACCGAAAAGATCAAAGCCGAGTCAGGTCTCGAACTGCTGGTCGAGATGGATCTCAAAGCTGAAGACGCCCTGACTAAAGACGCCGCCGACCTAGCCGCCTACTGGCAGAGCGATCGCCCAGCCGCCGAGATCGAGCCTTGGCGGCTGAATAGCCACAAAGAGCTAGCCCGCACCCTAGGCTGCGTGCAGACCGAGTTTGCCCCAGTGCTCGAGCATCTGACCACCGTGCTGCGCGAGGATACCCACCCGACCGATGATGTGCATTTCCTCTTCTGCCTGGCACAGATCCCTGCGGGGCGCACCTCCCTGGCCAACTGGCGCATCGCAGGCGCATTCCTCCGCGTCGACAAAAAGCTAGTCGCTATGCCCGATGCCTACCCCAGCCGCAACTGGCCCCTGCGACTGCGCGAGCTATTCCAGGTCCACTGCGAGCACAGCCCCCAGCTGATGGCCGACGTGATGTGGTCGCACACCCTTTTCGGCAGCTCCATCGAGCACAGCCGCTATGTCGAGACCATCACCGATCCGGCATTGAAGAAACGCGTGGTCGAAAAGATGCACCAGCGTATCTCGCAGTCAAAAGCGCCGTGGACCACCGATTTCATCCGGCTGATGCTAGAGGCCGAGACACCTATCGAGACCGACCAGTTACTCCAGCTTTGGGACGATCAGCCCGAGCTGCGTCCTGCATTAGCGGCTCAGCTTCTGGATCAGGGCGACCCCAAAGCCGATCACAAACGGTTCATCCAGCTGCTAGCATCTGCCATCACTCGTGAACAAGCCGTCGCTGCGCTCGACCTCATTCACGTCGATCTCTGCTCTCAATCAGAAATGGAAATCGCCATCGCCGCACTGGTGCGGCATTCGATTGAGAACGACGTCATCCTAGAGATTGGTAAAACAGTCTATGCAGACTCACCTATCATACAAAGGCTAACCGGTAATGCCGAAGAGCAAACACTGATCGACCGCCTCGCCACTATCGATTGGACTATAGGCCAGGCTGCTCCAGGCAAAACCTTCTACACCGCCAGAGGCTGTGCCGCCTGCCACTCAGGCCAAAATCGACTCGGCCCCAGCCTGCGCAAAGTGTCGACCCGTTTTTCTCGCACCGATTTCTTTCGCCACACGCAGTACCCGGATCTCGCTATTTCAGATCTCTACCGCGCCCGACGCTACCGGCTCGCCAATGGCAAAACCCACATCGGCACCCCAATCTATAGCTCGCCCGACCAGACACTGATCGAAGTGGCCGATGGCAAACACATCAACATCGCGCAAAAAGATTTACTCCTCGAAGAGCCGCTAGACCAATCGCCCATGCCTGCCCACCTACTCCTAGGTGCCAGCGATCAGGATCTGGCCGACTTCTGGGCGTATATCAAGACACTGTGATGACAAATTCAATAGGGTACAAAAAACATTCAATAGGGTACAGTCTCGCCGTAGCACTGCTATCAGCCATCTGTGGCATCGCGCTATCTCAGGAGCGCGTAGTGGTGATCGATGCAGGCCATGGCGGCTCCTATGTGAAAGGCAAGACCGATGGCAGTCAGGCTGGCTACGGTGCCTCGTCGAATAATGCCCACTCCGCCAGCAAGCGCTATGTCGAAAAGGATCTGACCCTGGAATACGCCCTAGAGGTAGGCCGCGCCTTCGAGGCCAGCGCACGCGCCAAGCAGCTCGGTATCCGCTGTGTGCAGACTCGCACTACCGATCGATCCATGGCCGCTATATCTCGCGCCGCGACTGCTGTGGAGAATAGTGCTGCTGTTTTCATATCGATCCACTTCAATGCCTCGCGCGATCGCACCGCGCACGGCACCAAAGCTTTTGTCAGCTCCGAGACCCATCCCGACTGGGAGTATATGCACTTCAATAATCCCTACGCCGATCGCGACAAAGCTTTCTCAGCCCGCCTCGTCGAAAAGGTAGCCAAAGCTCTACAGCCCTACGGTGGCGATCCCAGCAAAGCTGCCGTGCATGGCGACCGACGCGGCGATGGCGGCTACCTCAAAGACGGCCTCCGCACCCTCGGCTTTGCCCGCATGGATACCCATATGTACAAAAGTGTCATGACCCTGCTAGAGGTAGAGTTCATCGACAATCCCAGAGTCGAAGCTTGGCTACTGAATCCGAAGACCAAAGACCAAGTACGTAAAGACTGCGCCGCCGCCATCGTCGAGGCCGTGTGTGATCACATCGAAGGCTACCGCCCACCACCCTTTCCGCTAAAGGCGAAGGGTAGGTAATATTTTTCAAGCCCAGGGGCTGCCTTCAGCTGCCCGGCTACCTCGGCCGCAGGATTAGCTCTCAACACAGCCTCATTCCTCAAGCTTAGTAACCCGCAGATGCTAATGTCGTTATTAAGTTCGACTTATCGGACACTGGGGCGCTGCAGGTAAACAAAAGTTTCTAGCACCCCGCCGGGGTGCGGCTTCACTCCCGCCCCATCCGGTGGCTGCGCTACGCTTACCACCGGCTACTATCTTTGAGTCCCTCCGGGACCGATAAAGCCCCAGAGGGGCTAATAGCTGATAGCCCGGGGTGAAACCCATCAACACAACACTACCTCTCCCGCTTTGCTGAAACGACGGATAGCTTTCGAAAAAACGGTGTATTGGTGGGGAGAATTTTCGGGCGGGAGTCTCCTCGATCTACACCTACCGATCTAGAGACGACTCAATCAGCGCTAAGCTTTCTGCCATATCTGCTAGATCTTTTTCACAGGTTTCTATACCTATCATTTGCGGCTCGTAGCGCTCGCGATGCTCTTGGCATAGCTCTCGGATCGGATCAAACAAGGTGGTGAAATCGGTGAAGAAGTAATTGGTCCCGATGCCAAAAGCCTCGCGCTGCGCATCGGCCACTGCAGCTCGGTAGTCATTGACCGTCGCGGTGTAGTATTGGCGGATGCTATGAGTCGACTTGGCCCCGTAGACGATGGCAATGATTAGCGGTATCGCAGCCGCTCCAAATGCGATCGCATTCCACGGTCCTAGGCCGAGCAGCGTCAGCGCGATGCCCGCCATCACAGCTAGGCCGCTAGCGATCAGGTAGCTCCAGATCACTCGGCTGCGGCTACGTAGGCGCTGCGCGAGCTCAGTCTTCACATCCAGCTTGCCCAGCACGTCGCCAGAGGCGCGCTCCACCCCATCGGCCAGTGCCTGGCAGGACTCGCTCCAGTCGGGCTGGCCGCTGCCCTCTACCGATAGAGCCAGATGGTAGTGCTGGTGCATCTCATTGGACACCTGCTGGTAGAGGTGGTTCACATCCTCTTCGACGACCTTGGCACCGGTATTCACGGTGTGGCGCACGGACTTCATCGTCGTAGCCACTAGTAGATCCTCCATCTGTCCGATCTCGCGCACCGATGGCGATAGCGCCGAGATGAAGTGCAGCTGCCCCTCTAGGATCGGTGCAGCCTGCAGACTGGCGGCTAGAAAATTGTCGTCGAGAGCTTTGAATAGCGGTTCACATTTTTTGATGGTCCGGTTTTTCTGCTCGGTGATGACTGGGTCGAGATCGCTGAGCAGCTCTCGATCGACTTTGACCACTTGTATGGCATTGCCCAGTTTGCCTTTCACCTCGCGCAGCACGGCATTGGCCGTGCGCCCAGCCTCGACGAGCCGCTGCTGTTTGGCGGGCGAAGAGTCGACTAACTTGGATAGGTGGGACTCCAAACCTGACAAACTACCAAATGCGGTCTGCTGGCCGAGCACCGCACCCATGCTGCGCTGCTGATAGGCCTCGCGAGCCGATACGGCGTAGATCGGAAACTCGATCCCAAAACGATGCCGCGCAGTCTTCTGCAGGTGCTCGAGGATAGCCGCCACTTCCTCTGAGCTGCGTAGATCGCACTGCTGCAGTACGATCACTACCTTGCTCCGGTAGTCGCCATGGATCGTGTCTAGCAGATCCCAGGTGGCGCTATCCCAGGGCTCCGTCACCGAAAAGGTGAACAACACCACATCGGCGAGTGGCAAAAAGCGCTCGCGGATCTGTCGGTGCCTCTCATCGCCGGGATCGTTGCCCTGGGTATCGACGAGGTTGAAGTTTTTCAGAAAGTCCAGCGGGCGATAAACCTCGAGCACATCAGAGGCATGGCCAAACTCATGCGCCTCGCGACTATACTGATAGGAAATGATCTGCCCGGGCTGCACGTCGACATCCAGCGAGGTGAAATCCTGCCCAAACAGTGCATTGAGCAGCATCGACTTACCCGACCCAGCGCCGCCAGCGATGATGAAGAGAAATGGCTCGCGCAGATCGGAGATCAGATTGCGCAGCATGATGACTCTGGCAGGCTCCACATCGGTATCGGTGCACAGCGCACAGAGATCCTCCAGCACAGCTAGCAGCTGCGACTGGATCGCAAAAAACTTCTCTCCCAGATCAGGCTGGTGGGCGGATGGACGGGTAGGGCTCACGGACTAGGTCGTCGTCGATTGTAGAAAACTTCGCGCAAAGCCGCAAAGAACGCAAAGCCGGGGTAGTTCTGTTTTTTGTAATAGCTGCAATGCTCAAGCATTGCGCCCCCTTGCATTTGCGCGAGGCCCCAGCATTGGTTAGGAGCGTTTGTTTCAGGCCAGTTGACGCCTAGTAAAAACTGACTTCATTGCACGCACAACATGATGACCACCATCAGTTCTTTGCTCCGTACCACACTCTGCCTACTCGCACTATGCAGCATAGGCTGCGCCGGCATCGGTTTTGAAAAAGCCTGGCAAGAGTCGGTAGCCGCTCATCAGGCAGGCACTGGCGGTAAAGATCCTGTGGCAGGCCCGTGGAAAGGCACTTGGGAGACCGCTACCAATGGCCACAAAGGCAAGCTGCGCTGCATCGCGACTCCTGGCCCAGAGGCAGGCGCCTACGACTTTCGCTACCACGCCACTTACTTCAAAGTATTGAGCGGCGCCTACAAAGTGAACTTCGATGTGGAGCCCACAACCGACGGTGGCTACGCGGTAGAGGGTTCGCAGGGGCTGGGCCCGTTTGGCAGCTTCGACCACGATGGCAAGATCAAAGGGCAGCGCTTTGATGCGACCTACTCGAATCGCTCCGGCAGTCAGCAGGGGGCCTTTGAGATGCAGCGACCACAGTAGTCTCTGTTTTTTCTCGCAACCATCTTCCGTCGGCGCGGTTTCATCCTCCATGAGATCGATAGCCTTAGCCGCAGCAGCGCTAGCCTGCTCCACCCTCCTACTCTCCCCTGCTCATGCTCAGGGTCCTCGCCCCGATGAGCTCGGTGCTAATCCTCAGCCGATCGGCGAAGCTGGTATCGCCTGGTACACGACCTGGGAGACAGGCCTAGCTGAGGCGCAGCGCTCGCAGCGACCGATCTTTTTCATGGCTGCAGCGGCCACCTGTTCGGGCATATCGGGCGTCTTCTGACCAGGCTACGCCAAGACGCAGAACAGTTTGTTCTCACAGAAAGAATTCATCGACCTATCTCGCAAGTTTGTCTGTATCCGCATCGAGTCCTACGAGAGCGAGGAAAACCAGCAAATGGTGCGCAAGTTCCTAAACGGCAGCTTCGCCAATACGGCATTCTGCATCCTCAGTCCCGATGGCGAGAAGCGGCTCTCCCGCAGTGGCCGCGGCCCTGCCTCCGTGCTAGGGCGCAATGGCCCCATGCCTGAGGACGGTGATGCTGAGCTGATCGAGCGGCTCGATGAGATCGCCGCCGATTACCCTCCAAAAGGCGACCCATCCGCTGCAGAGCTACAGGATTTTAATGCCTTTCGCCAAGCGCTAAATATATCCTCCGGTGACCAGCGGCTGCTCGCCTACATCGATGTCCCCGCCGATCTGATGCCGGCTGCCCAGGAAAAGCTGAAGCCTGTCTTTAGCCACGAGTCGATCATCGGAAAGTTCCACGTCGATCTATCGAGTGGCGATGCCGACGCCGGCTGGCGCGAGGCAGTAGGTGTGCACAGCGAGCTCTCCAGCCCCACTCTCTATGTGATCCAGCCCGATACCTTTGGTCAGGAAGGCAAAGTGATCACAGCGGTCTCGATGTCTGCCCCTATCGAGCAGGTGATGAAAGATCTGCTAGCTGCCAACGATGCCTATGCGGCCTCTGAGGAGAGAAAAGTCTACAGCGAGCATGTCGCTGCTGGCCGCCGCGAGGGAGTCTTCTTCGAGAATGGTATGCCCTACGGCGAAGACCGCGATGGCGACGGCGAGATCGATGGCCGTGGCGGCAAAGGCAAAAGTAAGAGCAAGGGTAAAGGCAAAGGGAAGGGTAAAGGAAAGGGCAAGTAAGCTCGCGCCCACTTGCCCTCTGAGAAAAAAATCGCCAACTAAATCGGCTGCCCTTTTTTGAGATGGGGCACCGGTTTAGCCCTCTGGCATCGCCGAAGAGTGGTGCTCCACGATCAGCCAGCGCTGACCATTCCAGCGGTAGACGTAGGTGAAGCGAGCCTGCACAGTAGCGCCATCTGAGAATGTGAAAGTGTAGACACCAGAATTGATCGCCAGATCACCAAAGGTGCGGACATTCGACTCATCGATCTTGCCCTGAGGTCCTTTAGCTAGGAAGTGCACGAAGTAATCCTCGATCTCCGCGTGGTTGTGGCGGACCTGATTCGACACAGTCGGCAGCAGGATTGCATTGGTCTCATACAGAGCTGCCACCTGCTTGGGGTCGCCGGTCTGCAGAGCGCTGTTCCATTCGTCAAAGAGAGCTGTGATGTCTTGATCTGTCATGATACTGATGTTCAGAAAATTGTCGTTATCGTGGCACACTTCACCATTACGACAATCGACAATTTCAGGATAGGATTCCCCAAAAAGCCCCCAGCAAAAGTGGAGGCAAGCATCACCGAATCCCTAGCCCCCGGGACCGCCGACGTCCCCGTCGGCTAACAAGCCAAGCCACCATAGCAGAACTCCCCAGAGTTCCCCTCACAACCCAAAGCCATCAGCAAAAGTGGAGGCGAGCGTCAGCGAGTGGTCCCGCAGAGTACTTGCCGCTACCTAGAGCCAGTGCCTCAAGCAGCGGGAAGAGCTGATTTAGGATTCCCGATTAGTGAGGTTTGATTTTTGAATTTCTCCGAGTGTCGCCCCAAGAATCATTTGGAATCAAACCACCTTTCGGCGCCGAACCTGAGCCAAATCAAAATTCAAAAATCCAACTCGTCATTCTCTATTCAGCTCATCCACGCCGAACTAACTCCGCCCCCGGGACCGCCGACGTCCCCGTCGGCTATCTAACAAGCCACCGTAGCGGCACTCCATCCAAGCAAATACACCCGCCAGGAATCGAACCTGGACCTTCGGTTCCGGAGACCGACGTAATATCCATTTTACTACGGGTGCGTCGTGCGCCGACTCGAGGCGAGCACAGATAGCTCGCGGCGACTGCCGGAGCCGAGTAAACTGTTCCTTTACACCCCTATTGGCAAGCAATATCGTGCCAGCTTTCTGGGAAAAATGGAAGCAGTCACCAATAGCGCAGGCAAGCGCATCGTCATCAAGATCGGCACCGGAGTGCTCGCACGTGGCGATACCGCCGAGCTCCACCACGCCATGATCGCTCGCCTGGCTCAGGCCATAGCCGATCTGAACCACGCCGGGCACCAGTGCGTGGTCGTCTCCTCGGGTGCTGTCGGCGCAGGCGTCGTCCATTTCGGCCTCGACCGCCGGCCCACAGATATCGAGATGCTGCAGGCCTGCGCCGCCGCCGGGCAGGCCACACTCATGCACCTCTACGAGAGCCAGTTCCTACTCCACCAGCTGAAGATCGCCCAGCTACTGCTGACTCACTACGACTTCGAGGATGAGCAGCGCCTGACCAATGTCACCAACACCCTCGGCAAACTACTCAGCTACCCCAATATCATCCCCATCATCAATGAGAATGACTCGGTAGCCACATTCGAGCTCAAGGTCGGCGACAACGATACCCTTTCCTCGCGGATCGCTCAGCTCATCGGTGCCGACCAGCTCATCCTACTCACCGCCGTGCCCGGTCTGCTCGACAGCGACGACCAAGTCATCCCGACGGTGGACGATGTCGACTCCGTCATGGATCTGGCCAAAGCCGAAAGCGGCACCCTCTCCGTAGGCGGCATGGGCAGCAAGCTCCAGGCCGTAAAATCCGCCGTCGAGTCCGGCATCGAGACCATCATCGCCAGCGGCTTCACACCCGAGCAGCTCGGCGAGCTAGTGAATGGCCACGGCGTGGGCACTCGCTTTGCGGCGAAGTAAGTAAGCTTTTATTTGTAGGCCTTGGAAGATAGCAAGAAGCTGATGGGAGCCGCTACTAGTATAGGGGTCGTTACGATTACTACATGCAGAGGGTTTTCCACCTTCCCGAGGGAAGAGCTTATAGACAGAAAGTGGAGAATCGAAGGAAGGCCACAGAGAATAAGCACCATTTTTAGGCCTGATTTCAGAGCTTCGAGTTTAGACCTCATTTCTCGCGTTCCTTGGCGCATCAGATTTAAATTCTTTAGCGCATAGATTAGCCCAAACGCCACACTTAGAAAAATACCGGGCCCAAAGACAACAGCCGCTGTTAAGAGATCTGGTGGAAGAATAAATAGAATAGCCGCAATCAAGACTAGGGTTGAGTAACTTACTGATAGCAGCAGAGAGAAGGCGCTCAGATCCAAAGTGCGTGCTTTCAGGTTTATCATATGGCAGCTATCTCAAACTTTTAGGGAGACTAGCTAATAATTGGCGCTTGTCGCCTCCCGACTAGAAGTTTATCAGTGCGCTTTCCACATGACATCAGACGAAATCAAAGAGCAGGTACTCGCTATGGGACAGAAGGCACGCGCCGCTGCCCACGCCCTGACCAAGCTGCCGACCGAGACCAAAAACGCCATCCTCCACGCGATGGCCGACTCTGTGCTCGCTAGCGAGGCCGAGATCCTCGAGGCCAATGCCAAAGACCTAGCCTCGGCCGACGAGCTAGGTCTGACCGATGCCATGAAAGATCGCCTGCGTCTCGATGGCCCGCGTCTAGCCGCCATCGCTCAGGGTATCCGCGAGGTGGCCGATCTGCACGACCCGACCGGCGAGATCATCCGCGAGTGGACCCGCCCCAATGGCCTGCGCATTCAGAAAAAGCGCACACCCATCGGCGTCATCGGCATCATCTTTGAGAGCCGTCCCAATGTCACTAGCGATGCCGCTGTGCTGTGTTTCAAAACCGGCAATGCCACCATCCTACGCGGGGGCAAAGAGGCCATCCACTCGAATCGCGCCATCGCCAAAGCTCTCCAAGAGGGCGGCGCCCCCGCCGGCCTGCCAGACGACTCCATCCAGCTGATCCCGTTCACCGATCGCGAGAGCGTCCAGCACATGGCCGAGATGGATAAATACCTCGACTTGATCATCCCACGCGGCGGAGCCGGCCTCATCGAGACCGTCGTCGACCTCGCCCGTATGCCAGTCATCAAACACTACGATGGCATCTGCCACGCCTACATCGACAAAGCCGCCGATATCGACATGGCCATCGATGTGACCATCAATTCCAAGGTGCAAAAGCCCTCCGTCTGCAATGCGCTGGAGACCCTGCTGCTGCACCGCGACGTAGCCGTTGCCCACGGGCCCCGCATCGCCCAGGCTCTAGCCGACAAAGGCGTAGAGCTGCGTGGCGATGCCGACTTCCGAGCCGCTGTCGGTGATGCCGTAGAGATCAAAGAAGCCGCCGAGTCCGACTGGAGCGAGGAATACCTCGACTACATCCTAGCCGTCAAAGTCGTCGACGATCTCGATGCTGCGATCGCCCACATCAATCACTACGGCTCGCACCACACCGAGACCATCGTCACCACCGACACCGAGGCAGCCGAGCGCTTCCAGCTAGAGTGCGACTCCGCCACCGTCTTCTGGAATGCCTCCACCCGCTTCAGCGATGGCGGCGAGTTCGGCTTCGGCGCCGAGATCGGCATCAGCACCGACAAACTCCACGCCCGCGGCCCCATGGCCCTAGAAGAGCTCACCAGCTACAAATACCTAGTCTTCGGCGACGGCCAAGTACGCGGCTAGCCCCGGGACCGCCGACGTCCCCGTCGGCTAACAAGCCAAGCCACTCGTAGCAGAGCTCCCCAGAGTTCCACTCACAACCCAAAGCCCCAGCAAAAGTGGCGGCGAGCATCAGCGAGTGGTCCCGCAGAGCACTAGCCGCTAACCTAGAGCCAGTGCCTCAAGCAGCGGGAAGAGCTGATTTAGGATTCCTGATTAGAGAGTTTTGATTTTTGAATTTCTCCGATTGTCGCCCCAAGAAACATTCGAAACCGCCACCACCCTTCGGCGCCGAACCTGAGCCAAATCAAAATTCAAAAATCCAACTCGTCATTCTCTATTCAGCTCATCCCAAGCCGCCAGTAGCGGAACTCCCCAGAGTTCCACAGCAAGCAAAGTGGAGGCGAGCATCAGCGAGTGGTCCCAGCTCATCCACGCACAAAAAAGCGAAGGCCACACAACTGCAGCCTTCGCCCTCAAAAAATACCAAGTCACACCCACTCCGCGCCTCTGCGCCTCCGCGTGCGACTTTTCACAATCAATGCAAGAAGTGCCTATGCCCAGTAAAGACCATCGCCGCATCGTGCTCATTAGCCGCAGCGATCACTTCCTCATCGCGGATCGAGCCACCTGGCTGGATCGCTGCAGTCGCACCCGCCTCGATGGCACTCACGAGACCATCGGGGAAGGGGAACATCGCATCACTAGCGACCACGCTACCCTTCAGATCTAGCCCTGCCTGCTCCGCTTTCCACACCGCTAGGCGACAGGAATCGACTCGAGCCATCTGGCCAGCGCCGATACCCAGAGTCCGATCTTTATCCGCAAACACGATCGCATTCGACTTCACGTGCTTCACCACGCGCCAAGCAAAGCGCATCGCCTCGATCTCTTCCTTGGTCGGCGGGCGATTGGTCTTCACCTTCTCCTCGATATTATCCAGACCGAGAGCCTCAGTGTCGCGATCCATCACCATGATGCCACCCGGCGTCGAGGTGATCACTGGATCTTGTAGAGTCTTCTTGTAGCCACCTAGCACCTGGATCAGACGCAGGTTCTTTTTCTTCTGCAGCAGAGCACGCGCCTCTGTCTCAAACTCAGGTGCGATGATCACATCGGTAAAGATCTCTGAGATCACCCGTGCCAGCCCCACGTCGAGTGGGCGGTTGCACACGATCACCCCGCCAAAAGGAGCCTGGCGATCGGTCTCGAATGCCTTCTCCCATGCCAGGCGTAGCTCCTCATCATCCACACCCACACCACAGGGGTTGGTGTGTTTCAGGATCGCCACTGCCGGACGACGAAACTCGTGGATCAGCTCCGCTGCAGCCGCGATGTCGATCACATTGGTGTAGCTCAGGCCTTTGCCCTGCAGCTGCTTGAAGCAATCGTCAAAATTGCCATAGAGAGCTGCCTCCTGGTGAGGATTCTCGCCGTAGCGCAGCTCCTGTGCGAGTGGCAGAGAGATAGAGAAAGAGCTCTCAGTCTCCTGCTCGTCATTCAGATACTGCGAGATCGCACGATCATACTCCGAGGTGCGCTGAAAGACTTTGATCGCTAGGCGCTCGCGCGTCTTCAGAGTGGTCGCGCCATCGTGCTCATTCATCTCCTCGATGATGCAGCTGTAGTCATCGGGATCGACCACTACCGTCACCGCGTCGCGATTCTTTGCCGCCGAGCGCAGCATGCTCGGACCGCCGATGTCGATCTGCTCGATCGCTTCAGAGATGGTCACGCCCTCCTTGGCGACTGTCTCTTCGAAAGGGTAGAGATTCACTACCACCAGATCGATCCGCTGGATGTCATTCGCCTCCGCCTGCGAGACATGCTCATCCACATCGCGGCGGTGCAGCAGCCCGCCGTGGATCTTCGGGTGTAGGGTCTTCACACGGCCGTCGAATAGCTCGGGAAATCCTGTGAAGTCAGAGACTTCCTTTACAGGTATGCCGAGGTCGGCGATGGCTTTGGCGGTGCCGCCGGTCGAGAGTATCTCGACTCCATGCTCAGAGAGGCCTTTGGCCAGCTCCTCCAGTCCGCTCTTATCAGAGACGGAGATCAGTGCGCGCTCGATCTTCATGATGATTGATTCAGCTAGTCGGGTTAAAGAAAACTAAACGTCGTAGTAGATAGTGGTGGTGATAGAGAGCCCACCCGTTAATCCCCAGCCCACCGCTCCGCAAGGGAGAAAATAGCTCGGCGATTTTTTTGAAACTCGCGAGCCGACCATCATCATCGGCGGCATTTTCCTGTGAAAAAGCCCGAATAAGAAGCCCTCTCGCCCGTCCTAGAGAGTGAACCCCGAGCCAATCTTGGAAGTTAAGCTCCACGGAATTTTAAAATTTTGTTGGAAAAATTTATAAACTTAGCCTAGGTTTTTGCAAACATGAGAAACAAACAGAATCGATTATTAAATCTTATAAAGATATCAGGTCTGTTTGCCCTTACGGCATCATTGACGATTTCGTGTGCCAACAAGGGTAGAAAGACCGCAGGCGTAGGTGACAACCCCTACACCAGCAATCCGTACTACTCAGGCAGTGGTAGTGGCACTAGTGCTACGCCATCGTCTACAGGTGCAGCCACCTACGAGGTGCCTGCTAGCGCCCAGTATCCAGCATCGCCGCCGATCGCGGTGGAGCCACCTATCGAGTACCCGACGTACTCAGGCGGAGCGGCTGCGACTCCAGCGCCAGCACCCGCCTACACACCGGCTCCGGCACCAGCTCCGCAGACCTACGGTACTTACAGCGATCCCTACGCCACCCAGGCACTGCCACCTATCCCATCGCCATCGCCCACAGCGGCTCCGATGGCGGGCAGCACATCACACACCGTGATGAAAGGCGAGAATCTCTACCGCATCAGCCTCCGCTACGGCACATCCGTCAGCGCCATTCAGCAGGCAAACGGTCTGAATGGAAACACCATTCACCCCGGCCAAGTCCTCCGCATCCCATAGCGCGAGCACAGCCCCGGCCGACCAACTTTTTCATTAACGTGGTCAGTTAATCAAAACAAAGACCCTGTCGCGAAAAGCGCCAGGGTCTTTTTTTGTGCAGCCCTGGAGAGCCCACCCGGGAACGCCGACGTCCCCGTCGGCTAGCCCCCCCGTAGCAGAACTCCCCAGAGTTCCCCCCACAACCCAAAGCCCCCAGCAAAAGTGGAGGCGAGCATCAGCGAGTGGTCCGCAGAGGCACGTGCCGCTACCTAGGACCAGTGCCTCAAGCAGCGGGAAGAGCTGATTTAGGATTCCCGATTAGTGAGGTTTGATTTTTGAATTTCTCCGAGTGTCGCCCCAAGAATCATTTGGAATCAAACCACCTTTCGGCGCCGAACCTGAGCCAAATCAAAATTCAAAAATCCAACTCGTCATTCTCTATTCAGCTCATCCCAAGCCGAACTAGCCCTGCCCCGGGACCGCCGACGTCCCCGTCGGCTATCAAGCCCAGCCACTCGTAGCGGAACTCCCCACCACCTCAAAGCCGCCATTGTCACCCTGCCCACATCACCCCACCCTTACCCATCATGAAATTATCCAAGCACCTGCTCACATTCCTAGCCTGCTTCACAGCATTCTCTATCAGCACCATCATCAGCCCAGCCGCCGATGGCGAAGCAGAGACCGCCGATGAAAAAGACTTCGTCGACCTCTTCAACGGCAAAGACCTAAGCGGCTGGACCATCTCCGAAGAGCACCCCGACTCCTACTCCGTCAAAGACGGGCTCATGATCGTCAAAGGCGGCCGCAGCCACATTTTCTACAGCGGCGATGTAGCCGGCGCCGACTTCAAAAACTTCGAGGTCAAAGTCCGTGCCAAGACCTTTCCCGGAGCCAATAGCGGCTTCTACATCCACACCAAATATCAGGCCGAAGGCTGGCCAGACCACGGCTACGAGTGCCAGGTCAACTCCACCCACAAAGACCCCAAAAAGACCGGCAGCCTCTATGGGGTGAAAAACATCATCGTCCTCAAAGAAGGCCAGAAAGAGCCAAAGGGCGACAACGACGTCCGCGAGACCGCACCCAGCACCGATGGCGAGTGGTTCGACTACCACATCACCGTCCAAGGCCGCCGCATCCTCGTCAAGGTCAACGGCCAAGTCACCGTTGACTACACCGAGCCCGAGGGCGGCCCCGAGACCACCACCAACTTCAAAAACCGTCGCCTCTCCACCGGCACCTTCGCCATCCAGGCCCACGATCCCGACAGCGAGGTCCACTACCAGCACATCCGCGTCAAAGTCCTCGACTAAGATTCGCAGGCATCAGCGTGTAGCGGAACTCCCCAGAGTTCCGCCATCGGCTGATCTCGCATACGAAATGAAAAATTGCCCAATTTTTCATTTGAGTTTCCCCTCACTCCATCGTTAATTCCCGTCCGCACTGGCAACAGCGCGGACAGAGGTTTATTCAAAAGGCTTGATAGCTCAGTTGGTAGAGCAGAGGACTGAAAATCCTTGTGTCCCCAGTTCAAATCTGGGTCGAGCCACCTCTCTTCCCTCCCTTCTTTTTTCTTCTAGGGAGAGAGCAAACGTCTGACTCACCTAAGTTCAGTAAGTCATACCTAAGCATCAGCCACCCACCGTAGCGGCATTTCCCAAAATGCCGACCACCGTGCCCTGAAAAAAGCCGACGAGGACATCGGCGCTCCCAGGAGCACCACCCAACTACCCCGCAAAGCATCCCGACTGGGAGGGGCTGTTTTCAACTGCCCGGCAACCCCGGCACACTACCCCAGCCATCCACCAGTAGCGGCATTTCCCAAAAATGCCGACCATCCGCTAGCCCACCCCAAAACCCTTGTTTCAGTCACACCGTTAGACTATCCTTAAATCAGACAAGGGGCGCTTAGAGGGCCCTACAGAGCAAAGAAACGCCGATGCTGTGCTTGGTCGTAGCTGGCGTGGAAAAGATGATGGAACCCTGGTTTGAAAAATTGTTGGTCAGCCTTTCTAGAGCAGGTGTTAACTATGTACTTGAGGACGCCCCCCCCCGATTCGCTCAACGGTTACCGAGCATCAAAAAGCTCGTAGATCAAAGCCATGGTACTAATTGAAATTACGTTACATTAACAAACGATGAAAAAAGACCGCAGCCAATGGGTAATCCGAAAATTCCAAAATCACGATGACATTCGCAAACAACAAATCCGAGACTGGCAGGCCGTATCAGACGCCGAACGTCGAACTGCAGCTTGGGAGATGGTTGTTGAATACTGGACCGAGCATTTAAAACGAGACCCCGATGAACTCCGACTTCAAAGAACTGTTACAAATCTTCGCCGAGCATGAGTTCGCTATTTGATTGTTGGTGGCTATGCCGATATTCATTATGCCCGCCCTCGATTCACTAAAGATCTCGATCTCTGGTTGGAGCCTAGCGAAGAAAACGCCAAACGTGTTTTGCAAAGCTTTAGCGAGTTCGGCATACCTCTCCTAGGTGTGACCGAGGCAGATTTCGCCACCCCTGGGACCCAGTTTAGCATAGGAGTTTCGCCTTCAGAGCTAGACTTTCTTACTACGATTCCTGGTCTCGAATTTGATTCCGCGTGGGCAAACCGTGAAACCACTGATAGCGAAGGTTTTGCTGTTCACTACGTTGGGAAAAGCGATCTGATTAAAGCAAAAGAGACAGCTAATCGTCCACAAGATTTGGCCGATATAGACTCTCTTAACAGCCTTTCGTCAGAAGAAGAGTCATGAAGTCCACCGCGCCCTGAGAAAAGCCGACGAGGACATCGGCGCTCCCAGGAGCTATCACCCAACTACCCCAGCCGCAAAGCCTCCCGACTGGGAGGGGCTGTTTTCAACTGCCCAGCAACCCCGGCACACTACCCTCGCCATCCACCGTAGCGGCATTTCCCAAAATGCCGCCCCCGGGACCGCCGACGTCCCCGTCGGCTATCTACCCCAACACCCCACTCACCTCACCAGCTTCTCCCGATGCTGGCACAGGTACGTCTCTTTAGGCCGGTACCACACGCCAGTTTCGATCGCCTTACCCTCATACCGAGCAAACAAGGCCTCCACTGCAGCCGATGTCGCGAAGCGATCTTTGATCGCTGGCGATAGCACCAGCCGCAGGTCCTCATCTAGCGTAATGAAATGCCGATCAAACGCCAGATCAAAAGTGCCTCAAGCAAGTGGGCTCAAGCAGAGACTCTTATTTAATTATAGATCTAAATTGCCTTTGAGCTATCCGAACATACGTTCATTAAGCTATGCCAGTTGACATTGAGAAATTATTTAAAGCTAAAGCCCGAAGTGCATGGGCATTCTTAGTAGAAAACGGCCAAGGATGCTACATGCCTCCTTATCAAAGACCATTTTCTTGGGGTAAAGCCAACATAAGTCGAATTTTTGAGGACTCAGTTCACGGTATATCGAAATTACCAGAAAGGCAAGAGTCGGTGACGTTTCTAGGGACTGTGATAGCTATTCACGACACAAATTACAAAACGATAAAACCAATCTTCCAAGGCGAAGTCCCTTCTAGGGTGATGACAATTATCGATGGCCAACAAAGGTTATCATCGATCCTTATGGTGAATATTGCATTTCACAACTTAATATTAAATTATTCTCAAAAAATAAAATCGCCAGAAGAGCCTCATTCTAAGTGGATACTTGAACTGGTGGAGCGTTTTAGGCCTGACCTAGAAGACTCTTTCATGATTGATATGAGAACAGGTGATGATTGCCACAGGTACTACCCTAGAATGGTTAGAGCTTATATCGATGCGTGGTCGAGCAAAGAGTCCCAAGCAAGATACAAAAGCCCGCTTACACGCCTAATTTGGGAATATATCAACTTTGAAAAAACTAAAGTAGAAGGTGAATTTAAGTACGAACCTAAAGACCCCTCTGGTAATTTATTGGAAGAGCATAAGACAGTTGTGGAAGCATTCAAACACATCAAGTTAGAATTGAAGAGGATTTGTGAAGAGAGGCATAAAGAAATTCAATTTCTTAATTTATCTGAATTACTGCGCGATGAAAAGGTGAGCGAAGCAATATTCGGATATGGGGCACCCATAGAAGTCGAAGATTTTATTTTAAACCAGAAAGACAGTGAAGGATATGAGTCGTTTTGCATATTGTTCAGATTGTTAGTTCTTGCTAAGTACACGAATCAGAGAATGGCATTCACAGTTGTTACTGCAGATAACGAAGATGATGCTTTTGATATGTTTGAAGCTTTAAACACCACTGGTGAACCTCTAACTGCATACGAAACATTTAAACCCAAAGTGCTCGAAGCTGAAACCTTGGAGAAATTTGAAAATTCGCTTTCAAACAATCATCTAAGAAAGGTAGATAAATATCTCGATAGTTACACTAAATCGGAACAAAAGCAAAGAGCTACGGCAGAGCTCTTGATCCCATTCGCCTTAATTGAAACTGGATACAAGCTATCCAAACGTTTAAACGATCAGCGTAGATATATTCGAGATCGTTACGCCGAGTTGGAGGGTATTGATGATAAGCGAGCGATGACAAATCGCCTCGCAATGTTAAGTGAATTTGTCCGGTTTGCTTGGTCCCCGAAAGATGATGCCAATGTAAATTTTTCTCCTCTCGAGATATCTGATGATATAGCGAATCTTTCCATTCTCTTTCTAAGAAAGATGAAACATAACATAACGATCGCCCCGTTATGCAGATTCTACGATGAAGCCGTATCAACATGTGGAAAGGACGATGGCCAAGAAAAGCTAGACTGGTTCAAGGGTGCCCTCAAGGCTACTATGGCGTTTTCTTGTTTATGGAGAGGTGCATTCGGTGGTACCGAGAATATAGATCAAAAATATCGAGATATAATGTCTTCAGGGAGTGAATCATTGGGGATTGGCCCGTTCTGCTACCAGTCAGGTTCAGGGGAGCTCTCTTTAGTTAGTTATAAGAGGATGTTAAGATCTTTGTTAGATAAGGAGCGAATCCAAGATAGAGAAGATTGGGTTTCGAAAGCTGCACAATTAGACGTTTATAATCATGCTAGTAGAGAAGTAGCCAGGCTGCTATTGATGGCGGCCTCACATAATTCTGTAGCTGAAGAGGGGACTGGTTTAGTGAAAGTTGGGAGGGATGGCGTAAATCATGTCTTGTTGCCAAGCGTTTGGAAAAACGATAACTACTTTACAGTCGAGCATATTGCCCCTCAATCTAAAAATAATTCATGGCAGGATGATCTCTATGAATCTGACACAACCGTTCATAGATTGGGTAACTTAATTTTGGTTCCGCAGGAAGTGAATAGTGTTTTGGGTGCGAAAAGTTGGGAGCATAAACAGAAAATGTATTGCCTCTTATCTTCAAAAGATAGCGTGTCTTTTGAGACGGCGAAAAATTCGTGCTCCAAGGTGGGTCTATCTCTGAGTGCATCAGCAGATGTGGTCCTAGGAAACACTCAATATCTCCCGATGTGTGAAAGCTTGGCAAATTTCAATGGTGAATGGAACCTGAATCACGTAAATAACCGATCAATTAGGATTGCAGAGCTAGCTTACGATCAACTCTACCGCTTTTTGGAAAGTTAACAGTGTAGCAGCTGAGTGCTAGACCGAATCTTGATGGTCACATTTATAAGTGACAAATTGCACATCCTGCTGTCTCGTCCAGATCTTGGATAGCACGGCGAGGGGAGTTAGCGATTTCATCTAGGGTTTTCCCGTCTACCCAAGTAAATTTTTTACCCCCCACTTCTTTCTCGTATGCCTTTGCCTTATCAAAGAACTCGGGATGATTTTCCTTTAAGCCTTGCCACTCACCAATTTGTTGGTAGAAACAAAAGTAGCATCCAGAACGTGAGCGCCACTGGTAATATTTTGGCATACCGAGGCCCGAATCCTCAAGTAAATCTTGAACATCTTCGTAACCTAGATCGTCATCTTTAAAGGGGTAAACAGGTATGATTGATGGCTTCTGAGAAAAACTGGGTGGCTTTTTCGATTGATACCCATCTCGGCTCTCATCTCCACGTATACCAATATAAGAATAGGCTGTTGACTCTTCGAGGTATTTCTCTAAAGGTCGAATCTTTAACTCCCTAGTACACCAACGGTTTCTCGGGCTAGGGAGAAAGCCGGTGTAGAGTTCGTCGAGAAAGATTTCGAAGGGATTACGGTCGTCTCCACCCACTTCCCGAACGTTCAGAGTGTTAAACGCATTGATTCTCTGTATAGGTTTGCCTAACAAGGTTTGTAAATTGTCGAGGAAATCGTATGTCTCTGGCAGCTCGCATTTGGTATCGCAAAACACGTACTCCGCTGGTAATTCGGGATATTGTTGCTTGAGGTAAATGGCAAGCGCAGCCGAATCCTTTCCCCCGCTAATATTGACGATGTGCCGCCTATCCGGATCGCTCTCGATGGAGTCTACTGCTTCTTGGAGGGTAACCATTTTTGGGTGAAGTTTTATGAATTACGCTTTGTTAGTAACTTTTTCTAGTTTTTCTGTCAACCAGTTCTCGAAATCTTCTTTGGGCATGATCTGTTGCAAATTATCCAAGTAGTCGTCGATACGATCACTTAGCACACTCGCAATCTTTGCCTTCTGTTCGGAATCAGAAACTTCCGTGATACCATTGCGAAAAATATCGCTTTCTACTTTCTTCACTAAATTATCGAAAGTGACGGCAAAGTTCTTGGCATCGGCATCTTCCCACCTAGCTATCGATACTCGACTTACCTGTGGAAGCGCTGCGATGGACTCGATCAGCTTATCATCGCTCTCATAATCTGATGTCAGACGGAAAAGTAGTGGTCTAGCCTCGTGTTTTTTGGGGAGCATCGGCTCGAAGGCGGTAGCCCACTGCTGAGCTGCTTCCCGTAGATTTGTCTCGTTAGTAGAAGTCTGGAGTGCATTGCTAACTGCACGTCTGGCGTCTTTTTTGTAGGTATTTACTACCTCCTCAATCTCCTGTTTGATCTGAGAGAGTCGCTGCTGAACTGGTTTTTTATTGAGTTGCTGTTTCTTTACGCCAAGCAAACCAGGTATACGATTGAGTAAGAGTTCTGCAGGATCGTGTGCGCGCGTGATCAGTTTGCGGAAATCGATAGCGGCTTTCGCAATAGATCGAGAGCTGAGAGAGGCTGGCGGCAGCTGAAACCGCCAATTCTGAATCGCTTCGTGAGCATTGCGGATGAGATCTTGATCGTTACCAGGCGTGGGCTGTCCGCTGAATGTCTTGCGGATAAATTCCACGAATGTCTTTTGCTCGTCTGATAGCTCTAAAACCTTTAGCAGGTGGCGCTTGGGCTCGCGACATAGTAATTCGATATCGCTAGGCAATACATCTGCAATGTATTGCCCATCGATAGACAAACTCGTGGTGAAGGCGAAAGCTTTGTAACCTGCTGCAAAGATGATCGGGAACATAGCAGGTCTAATGCCAAACGGCGTAGCCGTAAGCTTATCGAACAGCTCCTGCGGGCTGCGACCTGTATCTGTAGGGTCGGTGAAGAAATCCTGAACCATCTGCCATAGGTGTCGAAGCCCTTCGTCCTCTAGCGCATGCGGGCTCGCAAAGCCCCAGGTCTGCAGCTTTTCATCGAAACGGTAGAGCCCGGTCTCGAGCAATACCGTACGAAACATGGAGGCATCGGGAAAATTGCCCTGAATCTCGAAGTTTTCAGTACCGTAGCGCTCCATCATGGCGAGCACTAGCTTCTTGCGCGAATTGACGACTGGACCAGAAGCTTTTTTGCGGACGATAACTTCGCTCCGAATCTTGGGGGTATGCGGGTATACGGCTCGAGAGATATTCGAAAGGAAGCGGCTAAGCTTGCGAGGGGAATCAATCTGGTAGGACTCACTCTGATACACCCAGTCGGTATCGCTAGATTGAGCATCGGTAAGGCGCTGAATAAGTGCCTGGAGATGAGTGCGCGCATCGTCGAGCATCTGCTGTAACTCCGGGATGACCAACGGATCCTCTGAAGTGAGGTCAGAATCACCCCGTAAATCCAAAATACAGGCCACCTCTAATGCAGCCTCTAAAATCGGAATCGGCTCCGCAGGTAGGCAGAAGACAACTCGCTCGAAATTGGTAAGGCTATCAGTAAATAACTCTTCCTGCCAAAGTGACTGAATGAGCTCTTTAGCGCGCTTGCGCTCGTCGGCACTAGTCGGAATGACATAGAAGATACGCCCATCGTCACCCGGCTCAAGATTGCTGATACTGTTCTGTATCTGAGCAAACTGATCCTCGAACTGAGAGATGACAATGAACTCACTAGTGAAGTAGCGACGAATCGAGTAATCCGCATTGTACTCGAGGGGTTTCCACACTGGGGCGGCGACTTCTTTGGCTAGGAAGGAAACGAGATCGAAACCATTGACTCGATCTGCTTTGGCCTCTTCGAGCCGGCCGCGGAGATCAAGATCGGTGCCATGCCAAATCGCCACCTCATTGCTATGCTTGCGGTGGAGCAGTAGCTTGCGCTCGACAAGAGAATCAACAGTAGCGGCGGCATCCTCCATGTCTCCATAGCCTGCCAGAGCGAGGATAGTTTGCTCGTAGCTAGCTTTTGAGCGCTCACCTGCTAGGCCTAGCCCCATCAAGCAGGCGATTTTGAGTGCTTTCTCCAAGTAGTGATCACCGGTAACCTTGCTAAGCGCACTCCGAGTCTCCAGCCACTGGCGATGGGTGCCACCGACCTCGACATCGGCTTGCATCTGATCGCTAAAGTAATCAAAGAGGGCATCGGCGCCAACCTCGTCGTCGTGATCTAAGTCGACCTGGTATAAGAAGCTGAACAGGGTGCGCTCATTCTGCGAGACGCGAGCAGAGATGCGCGGCAGCAGCTCGAGTGCAGCCGGTGAGAGAGGACACGCTTTGTGCAGTATCTTGCTGAGCTCGCGCTCCTTAAAGCCTTTGAAACGGCCCTCAGTAATAAGCTGCTTGGCCTTTTCTTTCACGAAAGTCTCAGGTTTGTCATCGGCTCCAGTCCGAGATGCGATGATCTCACCGATAAGGCGGTAGATCTCTTTGCTATCCTCGACGTAATCGATCGATAAAAATCGACCTTCAATTTTTTTCCATTCGCGGCGAACGGTCTGAGGCAAATTGTCGGCGTAATTGAGAAGACCCTGGTGTAGAAACAGGGCCATGGTAGTGGTGATGGACTTTTGGCGAGATACAAACTCCGCTAGGGTCTGAATATCGAGCAACTCCGAAGCGCGGCCCTCGGCAATCAATGTCTCGAGATGGCGGCCGAATTCGTCCCATAGCACCAAAATACGGTCGATCTTTTCTTTCTGCGCGAGCGACTTGAGGGTCTGCAAGGCATCGTAAATGTCGATCTGCTCAGCTTCTTTGGCGGCGTCTTTGAGCGCCTTGAGGGTGGGGCCTGAAATCTCTAGGCGCTCAAAGGCGCTGATGGCAGCCTCTAGTAGGTCGCGAACTAAGTGCTCGCTATGCCCATGAAGCGCGAGCGTGAGGCCCTGCTGGCTGTATTTTCGCACTCTGTCGGTAAGCTGCTCCCCAAGGTTGGCGTTAACGCCTGAGAGCCGTTCATTCAGTTCTTTGAGAACTGGGCGGCTTTCTTTGGTGTTCTCAATGGAGTGCAGGGCATAGGCGCCTGCCATGGACTTGCCAGAGCCATAGGGTGCCACGACCAAAAATGCACGCTGATCCTCGTTGCCGATCAATTTATTGATGAGATCGGCAGACTTCTCAGTCGGGTAATAGTGCGCAATCCGCTCTGCCTGATCTGCATCGAAGACGATATTAATCGACCGCAGAAAGTTGTCGCTATCTAGTAGGCTGCCAGCAGTGGTCTCGGGTCCTCGGTTTGCCATAATTCTTCCTGTTCGGTTTCTCTTTGGTAAAGGGCTTCCAGCCATTGGGTAGGCTGCCACGCACGGAAATTGATGCTGCGACTACCGGCTAATCCAGTGATAGAAATCCAGCCTTTTTCAAGGTCTCGCTCGGCTCGCTGTGCTAAATCGAATACGGACTCTGGCCGTAAACAAAAGACTTTGCCCGGCCCATTGGGCGCGGTGGAGGCTTGACCGATCTCGACGGCTAGATCATTCTGACCGGTTACCTCATCTGGCAGCGCTTTCACTAGGGCGTAACCTAAAACCTCTGGCTGAATGTTTTTCTCAGCATAAGAAATGCGGTAGCTGCCCGACTCTTTGAGAAAGTTCATAATGCCAAGTGCCTGAAAGGGGCAATCTTTGGAATCTTCGGGATCCGATTTATCGCCGGGTATCGTGATCGAGTAAGTATTTAGTAAAACACCCAAGTCTCGCTCTAATGTTTTCTGAGCAGGTGCTCGATGATTGGTATTGTAAGTCAGGTGCCGTTTCAGATTTTCAACGGCGACGCCTTTTTCGAAGCGCTGCTGACCGAAGTGATTGAACATCCAATCCCATGACAGGGCGTATGTGGGGTTATTGACGAGATTGATGTGTAACACCCACCAAGTCGATAAATTGGTAAAATAGGGATCGTACTCAGCAATGAGACCACCTAACTTGGAAAGCCGATAGGTGTAGTCTTTGCTCGTGCCAACCTTGTCGGCAAGACCGGTAGCTAGCATCCAGTGTCGTATCGATTTGGCCATATTACCGCCCACACCTAAGCGGTCCGCGGCAATATCTTGAGCAAAGCTCTGGGAATCTTCATTTAAAAGTTTGAGCCCCCGATACAGCCAGCTGTCTCGGATGTGGAATGTTTCGTGTCCTCCAAATTTCATGGTGTCAGTGAACTAGAGTTTGGCTAAGGCGGTGAAGCCTCTGAAATTCGTCTTTAATTATCTCGACCGCAGTATCGACCTGGGTAGCAGTGTTCAGCACAGAGAAACCGAATCGTATGCTGGCATAAGCATCATCCTCTGTCAGTCCCATAGCGGTAAGTACATGGCTAGGCTCTGGACGTGCCGAGGTGCAAGCAGATGTCTGCGAACATTCAATACCGGCAAGATCCAAACGCAATGTCAGCGGCACGGCATCGATACCGGGGAACCTAACGTTAGATGTATTCGAAACCCGATGGGCTTCGGCGCCATTAATCTTTGTTCCTGGGATACCAGCTAGAATACCGCTTTCAAAACGGTCTCTGAGACTGGCAAGGTGCTGAGTATGCTGCTGAAAGCTATCCTGCCTGATCTGACAGGCTCGGCCAAATCCTGCAATGCCAGGTAGATTCTCAGTGCCCGGCCTGACTCCGACCTCCTGATCGCCACCGTAAAAAATCGGTGTCAGCAACCTCGGCGGCGCAATAATAGCCCCCGCCCCTTTAGGGCCATGGAGCTTGTGCGCGGTAATGGTAATGAAATCGAAAAGGTGACTATGCGCTGCAAAATCGATCTTACCAAGCGCCTGACAGGCATCGGTGTGCAAAGGAATCGAATGCTGCCTGCAAAGCTGAGAGATCTCCGCTATCGGCTGAATCACCCCGGTTTCATTGTTCACCCACTGTATCGACACTCCTGCTACCTCTCCCTGAGCTAGCGCGTCTGACAAGCACGGCAGATCGATCAAACCAGATCGATCGACAGGCAGCTCTACAAGACTGAATCCGCTGTGCTCGACCAGGGTACGGGCTGAACGAATGGATGCATGCTCCACAGAAGACGTCAAAATCTGGCTGCCGCGCCCCAGACCAAGCATCGCTCGGATAGCAAGGTTATTGGCCTCCGTCCCTCCACTCGTGAAATGCACTCGCTCGGGAATAGTTCCACTAAGCTCTGCCACAAAGGCCCGAGAATCTGCCAACAGTGAGCGCGCTTGCTCGCCTGATGTGTGGTTTGACCCTGGATTCCCCCAACTTTCTGCCAACGTGCGTGTAACCTCCTCGATAACCTCTGGAAGAGGCTGAGTGGTCGCATTGTTGTCTAGGAAAATGGCGCTCAAGGTGGTGAATTCTACTTAGCTTAAAAATGCCTGTGTCTCAAAGAGCTTTCAGCATTCGTAATTTGGATAAATAAGTGTTTATTTGAACTGTTTTCGACTTTTGTCAAGAGTTATCCCATAAATCAGCCTTTTCGTTTAGGGTTGAGTCCCTTCGTTAACCCCAGTCTTTCAACCGCTTCTGAGAAATCTGACAAATTGGGAGCGAAGCGATCATTCGACCCGAGCATGGATTCATTGATGCCTAACTTTCTAAGTCGTGTGGAGTAGTTTTCCATTTTCTGGCGATCCGGAAAATCCGATCCAAGGAAGCGTTCTTTGAAAAACAGGACCTGCTGCTTTTCTGACCTTTGGTAATCGAACACGTTGGTAAACTGCCGGCGCAGATCAATTTTGATACGCATCAAGAGAATAGGGGTCCACTCCGTCTCAAATTTTTCATAGTGGAGAAAAGTGAGCTTCCCAGAGTAAGCGTGAATCTTGATCAAATCGGCTTCGCTAGGATCGCCAAATAGTCTAGCGCCCGCCTCAATGTACATCCGCAGAACTGGGGGTAAGTGACTAATAAGGGACCGGTGAATGGTGAAGTGGCCCTCTGCGGCATCAAACCAACCAAACTCTAAATCTGAAACCATCTCTTCGATAATGTCGCTATCACCTGCCGAAAAGAGCAAGCAACGCGCCTCATCGCAAGCCGCTGCGTAACTGCCAAAGAAAACCTTGAGGTCTGTGCGCAAATGCTTAGACAGCTGAGTCTGAGGTGTACGCCGCTTTTGGAACTCTCCAGCAGCCAGGTAAACCAAAAGATCTTCCCTCCGACTCCTATGCGCGGCCTCTAACAGCTCAGGACCATACTTATCGACAAATAAGTCTGTAGCCTTGTTTACCGAACCACAAAGTGAACGAATCTCATCTGAGCGGTCGTACTCATCTGGGCGTGGCGTACGACCCAAATCAATGACCCTCCTCCAATAGTCATCAAGCAGTTCTGGATCCCTATCGTAGACGGCTAATTTGAGGCGCTTGGGCCGAAGCGCACGAAGACGCTGGTTAACCTTTTCCCAATTGATTGCCCGCTTCGTTCTCTGCGAGATAAAATCCTGCTGGTCAGCGACATCGCGGAAAACGTAGCAGATCCCTAAACCTACGGGGACGGGATCGGCTCCTAGAGCTGTCTCTACCAGGGCGATAAACTCATCCTGCTCGAAATGCTTTTGGAAGGTGTTTTTGTTGGTGATGACCCCGTCGCGGAAGGGTTTAACCGATGTGTAGGTCTCTTGGCCAGCTACCAGCACCGAAACAACAAGAAGTTTTTCAGTGATATTCCAAGCTTGTGTGAGCACTTCTACCCTCTCTTTAGCGTCTTCAATGACATTGAGAATGAAGCCCAAATTCACCACGTCGGAGGGCACGATCTCTCGATGAGGGGCGAAGTGCGGATCCCAGCCTCTAGCGGAATAACCGAGCTCGGTAAGACCTCCTATGTCGTCGCCTAGCCCGCAGCCGTAGTCAAAAAAGGAAGATGTAAGATCTAGCTGCCCATAATCTAAAAGAGTTTTAACAGGTTTTGATAAGTCAGGTCTAGAAATAGCTGTTTTATGCCGATAGATTTCCGGGCCATCGGTAGGAACTCGAATGGTCTGGGTAGTCTCAGTAGCCGGATTTGAAGGCTCCCTTTGTGTGAGCTGGTGCCCTTTTATGGCGAGCCCTTTATCAGCTAGTAATTGGTTCCAGTTTTCTAGGAAACCGATTGTCGATGTGTTTTTATAAAGTCCTGCATCTTGCTCTTGTTCAGTTAGTTTTTTAAATTTGTAATAATCTGGATGATCTGCAGGGATAAAGGTTTCTTTACGATGGAGTATTGGTGGGTTGAGCCGTTCTTTGAAATTGCTTTTACGTTGTTTGTTGGAAGCAAGGTCGATCGAGATCGAGTGACTAAGGCACGGGTGGGCGTGGGAAGAGAAATCGGGGTAGCAGAGCAGAGAGAGTTTTAGCTGTTTGCGTTGAAATTTAATGACATTGAATTCATTCTTTGGATCAAAGTCTGCTTTGAGTTCTGAAGTAATTTTGTTTAAAAGCGCTGGGATCGGATATGACGAGTCCCAATGAATGTAAATCGCATCAGGAAGAGTCTTTCCAAACGTGAGTTCACGTAAAGCTGATTGGTAGCTTTCTAGATTCACCTCTAGTAATGGCATGGCTGAACATAAAGTGTAGAAAGTCGGTTTTGCCAGTAAGTAAGGACGCAAAGGGGGCTTTGATATATTTGAGAGGGGGAGTGGATCCGACCTGGGAGCGCTGACGTCCTCGTCGGCTGTTTTTTTGGCAGGGGCTGGGATAGCCGACCGGGGGCGTTGGTTATCCCGGTGGCTCTCGCCTATTTACATTTTTCTTACAATCCTTTGACGAGTGGCTGACACATTCTCGGGTGAGGCCGGTAGGGTTTGGGGTATGAAAAAAGATATTGTCAGATTTGGAGTGCGTAGAGTCAGGGCTAAGATCGGTGTGGCTGGGGGATTGGGGTTGGTGGCTGCAGGCGCCGCTATCCTATTTACTGCTACGAGCTGGCTCGTGGGTGGAGAGGAGTGGGTGAGATCGAAGCGTGGATCGGCTTCAGCCTCGGTGCTGCTTTCGTCGTCTATCAATCCGCAGATTCGGTTTGATCAGTTTCTCGATCTGTCGGGAGAGGTGTTTGAGGAGCGGCAGAGTCGACTGGTGTCGGTGGAGCGGTTTCTAGAGATGGCGAAGCAGAAGGGAACGATGGTGCTGGATACCCGATCGAAGGCGGCCTTTGATGAGGTGCATATCGAAGGGGCGGTGCATCTGAATTTCTCGGATTTCACCGAGAAGAAGCTGGCTGAAGTGATCCCCAGTAAGGAGACGCGGATCTTGATCTACTGTAACAATAACTTCGTGGCTGATCAGCCGGGCACGGAGATGGCGGCGTTGGTCTCGAAGGCACCGCCGTTGGCGCTGAATATCCCGACGTTTATCAATCTGAGCGGCTATGGGTATAAGAATGTCTATGAGCTGGCTGATGTGCTGCCGCTTTCGGAGACTCGTGTGCCTTTGGTGGGGACGTTTTAGGTGGGGGAGCGGCGGTGGAACGCGGAACTCCTGGGGGATCGCGCAGGGATGTGGGGGGAGCACTCGCTGATGCTCGCCGCCACTTTTTTGGGTTGGGTGATGATGGCTGGGGTTGCCGGGCAGTTGAAAACAGCCCCTCCCAGTCGGGATGCTTTGTGGCTGGGGTAGTGGGCGAAGGGATGTGGGGGCACTCGCTGATGCTCGCCGCCACTTTTTTTGGGCTGGGTGATGATGGCTGGGGTTGCCGGGCAGTTGAAAACAGCCCCTCCCAGTCGGGATGCTTTGTGGCTGGGGTAGTGGGCGAAGGGATGTGGGGGCACTCGCTGATGCTCGCCGCCACTTTTTTTGGGCTGGGTGATGATGGCTGGGGTTGTCGGGCAGTTGAAAACAGCCCCTCCCAGTCGGGATGCTTTGTGGCTGGGGTTGTGGGCGAAGGGATGTGGGAGCACTCGCTGATGCTCGCCGCCACTTTTTTGGCTGGGGGATGATGGCTGGGGTTGCCGGGCAGTTGAAAACAGTCCTTCCCAGTCGGGATGCTTTGTGGCTGGGGGTGAATGGCCTGGCGGCGCACTCTCCTCAGCTAAAGCTCCTGCGAGCGAGCTGAAGTTTGGGGAATGGTATGGGTTTGTCTCGTAGAAAGGGTGATGGGCTTACGGCTAGAAGCTAAGTGCTGTTCGCCTTGCTATTTGTAAGTTCAGATTTTATAACTTAATTTCGCAGGTGGATGAAAGTGCTAACACCAGATCAGGTTCGCGAGATTCGCTTGAATCAGCCCTCGACCTCTTTGGAGGAAGTTGTGGCACAATTCGAGAGGAACCGCCTAGCGAGACTCTCAGAGGAAATCAAGCAGCCATCCAAGAGCAATTCCGAATTATCGGAGAGAACGGAAGAGTTCCCATTTTTGATCGCACCCGTTTCGGTCGTAGACTAGACGGAGGTGGCGAACACGAAGTTTACCTGGCCGAGGACATATCGACCAAAGGTAATTGGCGAATCTATAAGGAAACGCATCCTGATCATGCTGGTCAATACGGGCGCGCAGTAGTCCGAGTCGACGGTGAGATCCGTGTGGCCACCGACGACGCAACTCCAGCTGAGTATCTAGAAAGGATGCAACTACATAATGAGGTGTTCGGAGATCAGGTGTACCTCGAAGGAATCAGTGCCTCGCGTAATTCATTGATCATTTCTCAGCCCTACATCCGGGGAGCGATCCCTGCGCGCTACCGTACCAATCAATTTGTGCGCCGCATCGGCTTTGAAAAAATGGCCGATGGCTTTTGGTATAGCCAAAAGCGAACCGTCGCGATAACCGATACTAAGCCAGCTAATTTCATCGAAACAGAAGACGGCGGCATCCATCCTATCGATGTGGCTATTTTTGTGCCCACTCGGGCCATGATAACCCTGTGGGAGAAGTCTTTTTTCTAGCCTACTGGTATTGATAGCAGACGGAGACGTCGGCGGTCTCGGGTGGATGGTGGCGGGGGGTCTGAGGAGTTTTGTAGCGCAGGGATGTGGGGGGAGCACTCGCTGACGCTCGCCGCCACTTTTTTTAGGCTGGGTGATGATGGCTGGGGTTGCCGGGCAGTTGAAAACAGCCCCTCCCAGTCGGGATGCTTTGTGGCTGGGGTAGTAAGGTAGTGGCTCCTGGGAGCGCCGATGTCTTCGTCGGCTTTTTCTTAGGGCATGATGGTCGGCATTTTTAGAAATGCCGCTACGTTGGATCAGCTGGGTAGTGTGTGTTGGGCTAGCTAGGCAGTTGAAAACAGCCAAAAGACTCTACCTCCGCCGTCACAAAGACTGAGGGGATTGTTGATTGTTTATCAACCCAGCAGCGCTGCCACAGCGTCGCTCAATTGTTTCTGCAAATCTGCATCTAGCACCCCCTCTTCCGTAGAAAAATTATCGTTGAACGATGGCAGTGAAAACGTCGCTTTGAGATCGGCACCGAGCCTAGGGTAACTGGACTCGGCAGCGGCTAGCACGGAGGCGCCACCACGCCCTCCCGGAGAGGTGGCTAGCAGTAGCATCGGTTTATTGGCCCAGACTTGGTATTCCTCACGAGTCGCCCAGTCGACTAGGTTTTTATAGGCAGCGGCGTAGGAGCCATTGTGCTCGGCCAGCGATATCACCAGAGCATCGTGCGCCGCGACCAGAGCGATGAAGTCTTTTATCACAGCAGGTATACCATTCTCCTCTTCCTCGTCGATACTGTAGATCGGTATCTGATACTGGCGGAGATCCAGATCCGTCACCTCAGCCTCAGGCACTAGGCCCGCTACATAGTTGGCAAAGACACGGTTGATCGAAGCTGAGCTGGTGGAGCCACCGAATGCTAGTATTTTCATTTGTCTTATTTGTCTTCGAGGATTTGGATATCTTTAAAGCGGATCACCATCGGTGGCCCTTTGTGAATCTGCAACGCCAGAAGCCCTGCGGGGTCGAACTCGCCCTGCTCCTCGTCGATGACCTCACACATCACCACCCCATTGATGCGTAGAGTGATGCGGTGCCCGCGAGCTGAGATGTGATATTCATTCCATCCATCCAGATCCACACCGGCCATCAGCTCTGCGGCATCCGCTAGCTCGGTAGTCTCGCGATCGCCTTCGTAGCTGATGACGGTCCTTTCGCCACGCTTGGCCAGAGCTTTGCGACCTGTGTGCTCATCGTAGAGAGCGCCCAGCCATTTACCGGCTCGGTCGATATCTGCCTGATAGCCGATCAGGTGCCCAGTGTCATCCGTGGTACCGCGAAACTGGATGCCTGAGTTGGCGCGATCTGGTCCTTCGATTTTGAATTTCAGTTTCAAATCGAAATCCCCAGGTTTACCACCCTGCCAGATCAAAAAGCGATTGTCGGGTATCGGATCGGCTTCCGTATTGGTCGCTACGATCGCCCCATCCTCTACCTGAAAGACACCCTCTTGGATGCAGGACCAGCCATCCAGAGTTTCACCATCAAAGATCGAACGCCACTCGCCAGCTTGGCTAGTAGCCGAGGTGAGAGTGATCAAAACAACGAGAAAAAAGGGCTGAAACGTCTTCATGATAGAAAGACTGATCCGATCGGTAGCCGAGGTCAAACCCAGCTGACAGCGCATTCCCGTTGCATGCGATGCCGATAGGCGCTAGATTCATCGCCCCTCACGAAAAGGAGAGATGGCTGAGTCCGGTTGAAGGCGCTCGATTCGAAATCGAGTGTAGGCTAATACCCTACCGTGGGTTCGAATCCCACTCTCTCTGCTTTTACGATTTCAACAATCAGCACTAGTCGATCAGCATTCGACAATCTGCTTGGGTTTTGGCGGCGGGTAGAGTGGAATGGCGATTGGCGAACAGGCTATTTTTGATTGTTGAGGTGCCGGCTACGAGCTGTTTGGTAGCTTGAGCTATTTTTGCCCTCGGCGGTCTACACATAGTCTTGAAAACCGACCCATGGGTTTGGAATCCTGCTCTCTCGGCTTCTTTATTCGGGCACTCCCAGCGCAACCCTACGAAAAAACCGTTTGGGCAATCGCCAAAGGTAGCGCACTCTATTGGCTCCGAAGGGCGTCTGTGGCCCTTCCTTTCCAACGGTGATTTGTATTTGATTGGCATCTTTTCTGAATTTCCCGACGAGAGAGCAGTTTTGGGCGCCCCGCCCGCTGCACACCAACATTCAGAAAAAGACATCAATGAAGTTATACATCGGCAATATGCCATACGGAACCAATGAGGCAGAGCTAAGAGAAATCTTGGTCGAATTCGAACCCATCGCCAACATCCACATGCCCCTCGATCGAGAGACAGGCGAGACCAGAGGATTTGCCTTCGTAGAGATGGCTTCTAGAGACCTCGGCGAAGCTGCGATCGCAGCTCTCGATGGCTGCGATTTCAATGGTCGTCCACTTCGCATCAGCGAGGCAGAGGACCGCCCACCACGCAACTCAGGCGGTGGTGGTGGCTACGGTGGCGGCGGCTACGGCGGCGGTGGCTACGGTGGTGGTGGTGGCGGCGGTCGCAGAGGCGGCGGTGGCGGCTACGACAACAATCGTCGCGGCGGCGGTGGCGGCAAAGGCTCCCGCAAAGGTGGTGGCGACAGAGAGCGCCATCGCAGTATCTAGAGCGTCTGGTGGAACTGTAGCTACGACCAATTTGAGTTTAGCTACAGTTCAGCTACGTCTCAGGAATAAAAAAACAGAACACAGAAAAAACCTCTGTCTCAACCTCGGGGCAGAGGAAAAATGGTGCGCGATACTGGATTTGAACCAGTGACATCATGCGTGTGAAGCATGCGCTCTACCCCTGAGCTAACCGCGCGAAATAGATCGGGTGGAGAGTTTAGGCCCTCGTTGGCCACTTGCCACCACTTTCTTGCCCTAAAGTTTCTTTTTAGCGCAGAGGCTTCACGATCACGGCTGGATCTTCTAGCTCACGCTTATTAGCCGGTAGCGGCTTCACCACTATCGTGCCTTCCTTCTTCCACGTCGGCCCAGTCGTGCCGTAGGGATCTAGCACCTCTACCACACGCTCGGTGTCGGCAGGGTAGCTTTTCGTCGGCAGCGGGGCCTGAGTCGACGTCGAGCCACAGCTGACCATAGCCAGAGCTAGGCCCAGAGGGGCTACCAGTGCGAGAGATGTTGAGTGGGTTCTCACTCAAGGCATAACGAACTGACGCATCGCACTCTTAGAAAAAAGCCCCGCCACTCGATATCACTCCCGATTCTGCGAATCGATCCAGATCGTCACCGGGCCATCATTGACCAGTGCCACCTCCATGTGCGCGCCAAATTCGCCCGTGGGCACCGGCTTGCCCGACTGCTTTTCCAGCGCTGCGACAAATGCCTCATACAGCGGAATGGCGATCTCTGGCCGAGCGGCCTTATCAAAGCTGGGCCGCGTGCCCTTTTTCACCCGAGCATGTAGGGTGAATTGGCTGACCACTAGTAGCTCACCATCGGTATCCATCACCGAGGCGTTCATCTTGCCATCCGCATCCTCAAAGATCCGCAGAGACAGGATTTTGCGCACCAGCCACTCGATATCCTCAGCCGTATCTGCAGCCTCGATGCCGAGCAAGATCAGTAGCCCAGCATCGATCTTTCCCTTCGTTTCTCCAGCCACTGTCACCTCAGCACGGCTGACTCTTTGCAAAAGCACCCTCATTCTTAGCCTCTTAGCTTCCCTAGAAATCGTAGTGAATTCAAGTCGCTACTAGCTGGCAGAGTGTTATAGTTTCCGGCGCTTTTCTGGCGCCTCTTAGCTCACATTAGTTTTTTCGTTTTTATGGATACCGTACTAGTCGTCCTCAGGTTCATCGGAGTTCTCTTCCTGGTCCTGATGATTTTCAACTTCATGATCCTCGTACACGAGTACGGCCACTACATCGCAGCTCGCTGGCGCGGCTTGGTGGTAGATCGCTTTCAGATCTGGTTCGGCAAGCCCATCTGGAAAAAGACCGTCAATGGCGTGCAGTACGGCCTAGGCTCTATCCCTGCGGGCGGCTTTGTCTCGCTGCCACAGATGGTCACCATGGAGAGCATCGAGGGCAAAGTGGACGACGATGTGAAAGAGGAGCTGCCACCCATCTCCCCTCTCGACAAGATCATCGTAGCCGCAGCTGGTCCGCTATTCAGCTTTCTGCTCGCCGTAGTCTTCGCGGTAATCGCATGGGGTGTGAAGTATCCCAAAACTGAGCGCGAGATGACTACTATGGTCGGCCGAGTGGTGGAAGGCAGCATAGCCGAGAAAGCGGGAATCAAAGTGGGCGATAAAATCAAAGCTGTCGGCGGCACCGAGATCGAAAAATTCGGCGGTATGGGCCGCTCCGTGCAGTGGCAGATCATGTCCTCGGAGTTTGGCATGACTGATCTCGTGCTCGAGCGCGACGGAAAGGAAATAACCGTCCAGGTGCCCATCGAAAAACCCAAACCGAAAAAAGCTGAAGGTGGAGGGGCCAAAGTACTAGGCGCTATATTCAATAGGCCGCCGCTACCAACGATCGGCATCGGCCCACGCACGACAGCTATCGTCGATAAAGTGTCGCCTAATGGTCCTGGTGAAGTAGCAGGCCTACAAGGCGGCGACCGCATCATATCAATCGATGGCAAACCTGTGAAATACTCGGATGAAGTGCAAGCCTACCCTTGGGAACAGGGTAAAGTGACCATCCTCGGCATCAAGCGCGGCGAGGAGACCATCGATGTCAAATTCACCCCTAGACCGCCGGAGCATGTCGAGATCGAAAACGAAGAAGCCCTAGCGGCCTTCAATGAAAAGCCACCCATGGTCGGTATCTCTTTCGACTACCGCGGTGAGCACTGGCTGACCTCCGAGAGCCCGGCCAAGATCATCAAAGACAGCGCCCTGTCGATCTATCGCACGCTACAGAAAGTCTTTAACACCAAGTCCGGCGTGTCTGGTGGCCATCTCAGCGGTCCAGTCGGTATCGTCGGTATTCTCATGGATTTCCTCATGCAGGAAGATGGCTGGCGCACCGTGCTTCTATTCGGCGCCCTGCTCAATGTGAACCTCGCGATCCTCAACCTGATGCCCTTTCCAGTGCTGGACGGTGGTCACATCGTGATGGCCACTACCGAGTGGATTCGCCGTAAGCCAACACCGGTGAAGCTACTCGAGATCCTGCAGACGACCTTTGTCATGCTGCTCTTCGGCTTCATGATCTTCATCAGTCTCAAGGATGTCGGCGATCGCCTACCTGGCCAGAAGGAAAAATACGACGTACGCTGGGAACCCCTGCCGAAATCATAGCGATTCAATAGGGTACAGTCCGGATTCAATAGGGTACAATCCAGACTGAATAGGGTACAATCCGCCGTTTTAGCCATCCTCCTCACTCATGGATCGCCAAGTCATCATCGACCTCATGGCAGACCGGCAGCTCTTTGCCGGTGCCTCGCCGGAGCTGCTCGGTTACTTGGTCGATCATGGCTCGGTCGAGACCATCGAGGTGGATACCCTCATGATCGAGCAGGGCAAGCTCGGCGAAGCCGTCTGGGTGCTGCTCAGCGGCAGCGTCGCCATCATCGTAGATGGCGATATGTCACACTCGCTCGACTCGCCCGGCACCATCCTCGGCGAGATCAGCGCCGTCTCGCACACTGCCGCCACCGCTACTGTGCTAGCACTGGAGGAGATCTCTGCCCTCAAGATCCCTCACCAGGACTTTCACCAAGCTCTGACTCAGTCGGAAGATCTGGCTCAGTCGGTGCTGCGCTCTCTTGCCAAATATCTTTGACTGTAATAAGTGAACTTGATTAGAGTGAGTTGAGATGCCTTAGGAAAGCGCTCACGGTTGTGATGTCTAGCTCCATCAGATAAGACTCACGCAAGGATAGCAGATGATCGTCGTAGCTAACGAGATGGGTCGCTGTACCATTGAGGGCACAGAGTAAAAAGACGATATCGTCGATATCTGTGGGATAAATTTTCAGATGATAGAAGTCGATGGAAACCTCCTCGCCCAGAAAGAATATGAGTGTGAACAACTCTTCGATATCTTCATCGCATACGCCCTTTTCCACCAGCTTCTCCTCGTATTCAGCTAGAATATCCAGGGAAAAAAGGAAGGTAAAATCCCCTTTTTGCCATCGCTCAAGGAGCTGCTTGTTTGGACTTGAATCGTGCTTGGTGAGATTAGCCGCGATTAAGACATTGGTGTCGAGGACAACTCGGCTCATCGGTCCAATCTAGGAATTAATCCGATCCAACAGGCTACGAAGTGAATCGAAAGCATCTTCACGGTTCCCCCCTTTTGCCTTCATCGCCTGAGCTTTTTGACGAGCACGCTCAATTCGATTGCTAACATTCTCACGACGCTCAAGGATTTTCTCCATAGCAAAATGCCCTACAAGAGCTTGGGTAAGCAATTGCTCTCGCTCCTGTGGCGACAAAGGCTCCAGCCGCAATTCTAATTCGCGAGGAATGTCTAATGTGATCGACATACTCTTCAATTTATGGTGAATGTAACTGATTGCAACCCGAGCCAGTCATAGCCTACCTTTCACTATGCTGTCACGAGACCGCTCGGGGGTAGGCTATCCGCCAGCTTATTTTACTACGCTGCCACCCCTTATTTCTACTTTAAAATACCAGGCTACTCACCCTCCGCCAGCTCATCCTCGATCGCATCGACCAGCTCAGTATCGACCGGCTCGACACTGGTGGAAAAGCGCCGCTTCAGCTTGCCATCCTTGCCGACTAGGAATTTTTCGAAATTCCATCGCACGTCGCCGACGTGATCAGGGTTTTCAGCCGTAGTCAGGTAGCGGAATAGATCGCACTGCTTCTCGCCCTTCACCGGGCTTTTCGAAAACATCGGAAAACTCACCCGATAGTTGTCCGTGCAAAAGGCTTTGATCTCGGCATCGGTCCCGGGCTCCTGCTCACCGAAGTCGTTGGTCGGAAAAGCCATCACCACCAGACCGTGTTTGGCAAAGTGCGTGCTCAGCGCCTGCAGCCCCACATACTGATCGGTAGCCCCACAGTGCGACGCCACATTCACGATGAGTAGGGCTTTGCCCCGATACTGCTCAAAGTCGACGGTCTCACCATCGATACTGGTGCCCTGGTAGCCATAGGCATCGTCCAACTGACCTTGCTCATCCTCGGCGGATACCCAGCCTATGAGCGAAACCACAACGGTAAGTAGAAGTAAGCCTTTCATACTCTAGCGGACGTTCATAAAGCCTCCATCGATAGGGAAAGCCTGGCCCGTGATGAAGCTGGATGACTCGGAGCAGAGATAGAGTGCCAGCTCGGCGATCTCCTCTGGCTGCCCCATGCGACCGATCGGCTGAGCGGCCGATAGCTTGGCAAACATCTCATCGCGATTGTCTGGGTAGTTTTTCTCCAGATAGCCATCGACGAATGGCGTGTGCACTCGAGCTGGGCAGACACAATTGCAGCGGATCCCATCATTGATGTAGTCGGTCGCCACCGAGAAAGTCATAGTATGCACTGCCCCCTTGGCCGTGGAGTAGGCAAATCGATCGGGGATACCGGTGATCGCTGCGATGCTGGAGAGATTCAGGATCGCGCCGCTCTGCTGCTCGACCATGGTCGGCAGCGCGGTGTGCAGGCAGTGGTAGACACCCTTCACATTCACATCCAGGATCCGGCCAAAGTCCTCTGCCGAAGTGCTCGATGCCGTGCCGATGTGAGCGATACCGGCATTATTGACGAGGATGTCGATGCTCCCATGCTGCGCCACGACCGCCTGAAAAGCCTCCTGCACAGAGCTGAGATCTGAGACGTCGCAGCGGTGAAAGGTCGCCCCATCTATGTCATCGGCAGCAGCCGTGCCGCCAGTTTCATCGAAATCGAGTAGGGCTACTTTTGCCCCCTCCGCTGCGAAAGCTTCGCAGATTGCACGACCGATGCCAGCTGCACCTCCAGTGACGATCGCGACTTTGTTTTCTAGTTTTGCCATACCTCATCTGTCGGGTAGGGCTGTGTTGATTGTCAAATTCGACTTTAGGGGAGAGGGGACGCAAAGAGACAATTCTTTCGCGAATTAGAACAGAAACGAGAGCAGCAAGGTCTTCTCTTCCTTCTGTGGCTTATTCACCTCGACTCGCTCTAGGATACGTGCCTGAGTGGCAGGGTCGAATGCACTCAATGTGCGGCTAAGTCCCTCGGCGTAGTCTTCGAATCCCTCTGATTGCATGCCAGAACTGAGTTCTATCTGATTGCGGATCAGATTTTTGGAATCTTCGCTATTCTGCGAGATCACAGGGAAATCCGCTGTAGGGGGGGCACCCTCGAGGTTTGCGAAAACCAGGGTCAAAACTAAGAGAGCTAGAACGGTGATTGCCTTCATGATAGAAATACCATAATCGATAATTATAATAAATAAATATATTTTTCATAAAAAAGTGCAACTTTCTCTCATTTTCTTGAATCTGAGAGAATGCGCTTGATCCAAATGCTGCGACAGTGTCACACTTTCTCGGACCTTTTCTCGATGCCGCTTTCTTTCGGAGCACCCCATTTCTTTCTGCTGATACCGCTACTAGCCCTGCTTGGCTGGTCTTTCCGGTCACTCCGGCTGTGGCAGCCTCTCCGGATCATCATCCTGCTGCTTTTCGTCCTGTTACTAGCAGATCCCTCCATCCGCCGACTGCAGCGCGGCATGGATCTATGGGTGCTAATCGACCGCTCCAGCTCAGCACGTGACATCGTAGACCGCGATCTACCCGAGTGGCGCGGGCTCCTCGAGCGCTCTCAGCCATCGGAGCACGATGAGATCCACTACATCGACTACGCCGACGAGGTGGTGACTAATCCGAGCAACGAAACCGCTGTCTACCCCGGCAACCGTGGTCTCACTCGCACCGGCCTAGCCATACAGGATGCACTCGCCCAGGTGAAAGCCGATCGCCACAGTCGCCTACTGGTATTCTCAGATGGGCACAGCACCGAGCCACTCACCGGCGTCGCGGAAAAACTCACCAAGATGGGCGTGCCGCTCGACTGCCGTATCCTGAAAAGCGACGAACTGGAGGACTACCAGGTGAGCGACTTTCAGATCCCCTCCAGAGTCCAGCTAGGCGAGCCATTTATCCTAAACATCTCCGTATCCGGATCTGCAGATACCGAGGTGCCACTATCGATCTATCGCGGCGAGAAAAAGATCACCGATACGACGGTGCAGATCACCTCTGGCCTAGGGCAGCTCAGGCTCAGCGATCGAGTGATGGCGCCCGGAGCGCACCGCTACGAGGTGCGCATCGCCCCGGAGAGCGATGCTCACGATGGCAACAATAGCTTCGAGAGCTGGGTAGAGATCGTCAGCGGCCCACGCATCCTGCTGGTGACCAACTACGATGACGATCCCATGGTCGGTATCCTGCAGGCACAGGGATTCGACGTGATCGTGGTCACCGACTCGCTATCTCTCAAGCCTGGCCAGCTCACCGGCACCCGCGCGGTGATCCTGAATAATGTGCCCGCCTACGAGATACCCAATGATTTTCTGCATGCGATCGACTTCTACGTGCGCGAGCAGGGCGGCGGTCTGCTCATGGCTGGGGGTAACTACAGCTTTGGTGCTGGCGGCTACTTCGAGTCGGCGATCGATCCGCTGCTCCCCGTCTCGATGGAGCTGAAAAGCGAGCACCGCAAGCTAGCCGTAGCCATGGCCATCGTCATGGATCGCTCTGGCTCGATGGGTATGACAGTATCCAGCGGCGACACCAAGATGAGCCTGGCCGCCGAGGGAGCAGCCCGTGCCATCGAGCTACTCGGTGCTAGCGATGCCGTGACACTCTATGCTGTAGATAGCAGCGCCCACGAGATCGCCCCCCTGCTGAATGTCGGCAAATACCGTGGCGACCTATCCGACCGGGCTCGCCGCATCCAGTCCATGGGCGGTGGTATCTTTGTCTACAATGGTCTGAAAGCCGCCTGGGATGTGCTGAAAGAATCCGAACTCGGCCAGCGCCACATCATCCTATTCTCCGATACCAATGACTCCGAGCAACCTGGGCAGTACAAGCAACTGCTCAAAGAGATGCAGGCCGAGGATGCCACGGTGAGTGTGATCGGTCTCGGCAAGCGCGGCGATGTGGATGCCGCCTTTCTCGAGGATATCGCCAAACGCGGTGCTGGCCGTATGTTCTTCTCCGATGTCCCTGGCGATCTGCCCAATATCTTTGCCCAAGAGACTGTCACCGTAGCTAGATCGACCTTTATCGAGGAGCCCATCGGCGCTCAAGCTACAGGCAACTGGTACGAGCTATCCAATCGCGACCTCGACTGGCTCGACCAAGTGGGCGGCTACAATCTGAGCTACATCCGCGAGGGCGACCGCGCGGCTCTGATCTCGACCGATGAGTACAAAGCCCCCCTCGTCGCTTTTGGCCGTCGCGGAGTCGGCCGGACTGCTGCGGTATCCTTCCCACTGGGTGGCGAGTTTTCCGAGCAGACCCGGCAGTGGGCACAGGCAGGCGACTTCATGCAGACGCTCAACCGCTGGCTGATGGGCGAGAGCGTGCCGCCGGGCATCGGTCTACGCTACCAGGTAGACGGCACCGACCTGTCTATCGACCTACTCTACGAGGACGATCCCTGGTCGCAGCGCTTTGCCAAGCTGCCGCCCGAGCTAGCTCTAGGTATAGGCCAGCAGCGCCCAGAGGTACGTGAGCTCCAGTGGGAGCGCATCGCGCCCGGCCGCTACTCAGCCAGGACTGAGCTGCGCGATGGTGAGCTGATCCGTGGCTCGGCCAAGATCGGTGCCAGCGCCATCCCCTTTGGCCCCGTAGTCCTCGGTAGTAGCCGCGAGTGGGCATTCGATGGGGAGCGCGTCAAAGAGCTCCGCCAAACCTCCGAGACCTCTGGCGGTAGAGAGCTACTCGACCTCGGCGATGCTTGGCTGAAACCCGAAGGCCGCGAGATGGCCGGTATCCAGCTCTGGCTACTCATCCCTCTGATTGTCCTATTTCTACTCGAGGCCCTGCTCACCCGCACCGGCTGGAAGCTACCGTCGCTCAAGCGTCCACAGCGTGCCCCACGCCAGAAGCCCAAGAAAAAGCCGGCGGCTAAAAAGAAGCAAGCACCGGAGCCAAAGCCCGAGCCCACTCCAGAGCCAGAGCCCGAGCCACCCACTACTACCACTCAAGCCGAGCGCCAGAGTCGCTACCAGCGAGCGAAACGACGCAGGTAAGGCAGGAGCACTCCAGCTCAGAGCTGCCACTGGACGATATAGCCGACCAAAGCAGTCCCGGAGTGCTCATCGTTGTCATTCCAGCGGCCGCTCTTCAATAAATGGACATAATCCTCTCGACCACGGTAATTCGTTGGCTCCCCTTTTGACCAGTAGGTGAAATCAAACTTCTCACCATCGCCCCATTTCCACAGTCCCTCCACCTCTCGATCAGAACCACCGATCCACACTTGCGAACCTCCCGCCAGTTTCTGGACGACTTTCTGGATCTCTATTGTCTTTACGTAAGCCAAATGACCACCCATACGTTTGGCATGAGCTGCCGCTACGGGTCTAGATACTTTATGATTACGGAAGATCGCGAACCAGCTACCTTCGTGAAACACAGCATCTTCAGGCACATTAAAAGGACGCTTCGGCAGCCACCCTTCGACAAATTTTCGATCGGCTTCGATCAACTGTTTTACCGGTATGGTGTGCCTATCACCATTAGCCACTCGGATGGTGACCGATTCTGTAGTCTTATTCACCGGTTCGCCCGTGATTTGTCTACCATCACCACTGGTCCACACCCTTTCCGAAGCGGGCGAGACCGAAATAAACCCTAGAAACAGGATTAACAGAAAAATGGGCAGGGAACGATTCATGGCATGAGCGGTAAAATTTGTAGCACGGCCAACCCGAAATTGGCAATTATTGTTTCCAACTCATCTCTGTCGCCAAATACTCATTTCAATCGACTCAGCGCATTAGCATCGAGTAAACCCACCCGAGATCATGCCTAGTGACGCTCGGAGATTTTCGGCTACACTGCCGCATGATCACTCGCTTCTTGCTCACACTGATTGCAATCAGCGCCTCGCTACCGCTGCTCGCAGCCGATCGGCCAAATATCCTTTACATCTACGTCGATGACATGGGCTGGGGATCGCTGGGGCCTAATGGACAGTGGGAGCGCAAAGAGGCTGGGCAGCCACACCTGGTCACACCTCACCTCGACCAGATTGCTCGCCAGGGCATGAACTTTCGGCGCGGTTACGGGGCACCAGTCTGCTCGCCAGCACGCTCCTCGCAGCAGACAGGTTTTCACCAAGGGCACACCTTTGCCGATCGCAATGATCCCGATAATGCCAAGAAAGCCATCCGCGCAGAGGATGTGACGATGGGTGATGTGCTCAGCGAGGCTGGCTACGCCACCGCCTACTGGGGCAAGTGGGGCTATGGTGGCTCCAAGGATATGGAGGCGCCGACCATCGACAATATCCAGACCCTACCCAACTCCCATGGCTACCAAGAGATCCTCGCCGAGCTCCACCATGTGCGTGCCCACACTTTCTTCCAGCCTACTCTCTGGGCCGACTCGAGAAAAGGGCTAAAACTGGTACCCAACTCGATGTCCGACTACCTCTCCGATGACTACCCGCAGGAGCCAGCTCTGCAAAGTCATGCCGATTATCCAGAGGTCGCTTACTGCGACGATGTCTACGCCTTCGCCGCGCTCGACTTCATACGCGAGCAGGCGCAGACCGATGATCCCTTTTTCGCCCTGCTCGCTCTGCAGGTGCCCCACTCGCCATTCGACGAAGTCGAGCAGCTACCCGAGTGGGATAGAGACTATCGCGAGTTTCCCTGGTTTGCAGAGCTACAGGACCAGTCCAAACAATGGGCCGCTATGATCACTCGTATCGATGGCCATATCGGCAATCTACTGGCCGCTCTAGAAGATCCCAATGCCGATGGTGATACCTCAGACTCCGTAGCAGAGGACACGTTGATCATTTTTCAGTCCGACAATGGCGGTCCTGGAGGGCACAACAATAAAGAGTTTGATGCCAACGGCGGATTGAGTGGCAATAAAGGTAGTGTCCAAGAAGGTGGCATCCGTGTGCCTACGATGATGCGCTGGCCCGGAAAGATCGAAGCCAGCTCGAGTAGTGATAAGGTGATCGATGTGACTGACCTTCTACCTACCTTCTGCGATCTCGCTGGAGTCCGCCGCCCCGTAGGACTAGATGGTGTATCGATCGCTCCGGTGCTCACTGGCGAGGGAGATCCACGGCCTCGACCTTATGTCATCCACGAAGCTAGTAAAAGTGGGCAATCCGTCATCCACGGCGACTGGAAATTGGTAAATAGTAGTAAAAACGGTCAACGCCTATACTCGTTAGCAGAGGACCGTAGTGAGTCCACCGATGTCGCAGCCGACCATCCAGAGCTAGTCGAGCAACTCGCAGAGATCCTGCTCGCAGAAAAGACGGATCAGCCCAAAGGCTTCACCAATACTTACCACCACTGGCAGGGCGATAAGACCAGCGACTTCCTCGATGCGGCGAATTGGTCAGACTACACCTATATAAATGCCGACATCACCTACATCGAGGAGACCGGCCCGCCTGCAGACCACTGGACCGCGACCATCCCAGCCAAGACAAAGGCAAAAACCTCTGCCTCGGCAGAGCTACTGAGTCTCGATATAGCCGGCGAAATGACCATTGGAAAATCGGCCACCCTCAGCGGTAGAAACGAGCTGCGTGTCGCCCCGAGAGGAGTGCTACGCATCGCAGGTGGCAAAGCCACCTCTGCTCGATGGCTAGAGGTAGAGCCCAAGGGTAGGCTGGTAGGACGAGGCACTGTAGACTGCGATCTGTATCTCGCTGGTAAACTGATCGCCAACGGCACCATCGAGGTCACAGGCACCGCGCACCTACTACCGGGCTCGACCATCGTTCCAAATGGACAGCGCAACTACACCCTACTCGAAGCGGAAACTTTGATCGGCGACCTCGATCCCGAGGCCACATTCCCCAACTGGAAGCTGAAGAAAGACGGTAATAAGATAATCGCAGAATACACCCCGTGATCATGAAGCGCTACTTACCAGCCTTAACCTTAGTCCTTGTCATTTTCTTTATGTGCTTCCCAGAGGAAATCATAGGAGGATTGCTTGGTGAACGGTCTCATGAATATGTTAGCGAAGATGGTGGCTTCGTCGAGTTTAGTAGTTTTAAGCGACCGACTTCTGAGGTTTTACGATACTTCGAAAGGTACAAGACATATCGTAAAAAACCGAACCTAAAGCTCTACCGGACAACCAAGCTAACATTAATAGGCGAATCAAAAGAGGCGCGACAAATCACATACAATGACATCATCGAGAAACAGCCTGTCGACTGGCGAGATCTATGGCGACAAGAGGCGATCGACACCTATATCCCTACGCTAGCACCAGTAGTCGAGGAAGACGGTATCAAGCTCTTCTTCTACAACATCTATGAAGGCACACCTGATAACGTTTACGGCACCGTAGATGGGAAATTATTCGGGATCAGCTTATATCGAGATCGCTCTCCCAACGGCACTCCTACTGGCGATCCCATTTGGAGTTACACTCGCGACTTCTATGAAATGGGCAGCCCTGAGGCTAGGGCTGCCTGGAGTCTCGTTAATCGAGAGCGAGAGAACTTACTTCAGCAGTGGCGCGATAATAGAGAAACCATCATCTCTAACTTCAACAGTCGCTATGACGACCTATTTTGGTGATTCACCGCAGCAAAAACACGCCAACTAGCAACACCACTAGGCAGCAGAGCTTCCAGCGCACATTACTCCTCTCCTTGTGGAAAATTACCCCTGCCAAAAACGTGATCACCACCGACATGCGCCGCACCGGCGAGATCACTGAGATCAATGCCTCGGGATGGCGGATCGCAGTAAAGTAGAGCATATCCGCGACCAGGAGGCCTATGCCCACCAGCGGCACCGACCACTTCCAGGTAAAGCTGTGACCTCGACTCCACCAGCGACACTTCCAGCCGATGTAGAAAGGCAATAACACCACGACCAAATACATCGAAAACCATGCCTGAACCGTAGTCGGCTCCAGCCCGAGACGCTGGAGTAAATACTTGTCGTAGATCGAGCTACACGCCCCTAGGATAGTGGCGCCTAACATATACCAGACCCATCGGTTGCGCCCAAAGTGGATCCCCTCGCGTTTGCCCATCCAGGCGAATGCGTAGAAAGCACTCAGGATAATCACGACTCCGCCCCACTGTCGAGCACTAGGCTGCTCACCAAAAAGAACAACGGCCAGCACTATCGTCCACAGAGGCCCCGTAGACCGGATCGGCCCAGCTGTAGATAGCGGCAGGTGCTTCAGCGCGAAGTACCCAAAGATCCACGAAAACGACACCAGCGCAGACTTGGCGATCAGACAGAGGTGATCCCGCTGTGAAATATCAGGCAGCCGCAGATAATCAACCGGTACAGCATCTGGCGCGACACTAGACAATACGACAAAGGGCAGCCACACCAGCACCTTTGCTACGATGCCATAAAAGAGCACAGGCGGCACCGCATTGTCCCGCAGCGCGTGTTTCTTCAGTAAGTCATACCCGCCCAGACATAGAGCCGATAGTATCGATAGCAGTAGCCAATCCATATCACCTATAGCCATCGAGATAGCCTCATTTTAAATAGGGTACAATTTTCATTCAATAGGGTACAATAGCTAGCTTTACACGACGCCCATTGTTTTGTAATCGCCAATCAACCCGCGCGGAGCCTAACATCACGGAGCATGGAGTCCACCAATCGAATCGCCTCTATGGACCTCATCCGCGGAGTCGCCATCTGTGGATTGGTCCCGATCAATATTCTCGACTTTGCCTCTTCCACTGATTGGTTCTTTATGCCCACCAATCTCGATGGCATAGATCGGCCTCTCTGGTCAGCCTTGTCGGTGTTTGGTTTTAGCAAGTTTGTCTCGCTTTTCTCGCTACTCTTCGGCGCAGGTATCTGGCTGCAGACCAGCCGGATCGAGAGCCAGGGCCTACCGGTGGCCAGGACCTATCTACCCCGTCTGGGCTGGCTTTGGGTATTTGGCCTGCTACACGCGTACCTAGTATGGTATGGCGACATCCTAGTGATCTATGCTCTGGTCGGTGCCCTAGCCTACTGCTGCCGACGCTGGTCTGCCAAAGTTCTGGCCTGGGTGGGAGGTGCGATCCAGATGAGCTTTCTGCTATTTTTCGCGGCTTTGATCAGCCTCATTTTTCTACTAGGTGGTGGCGAGCAGACTGCCGAGGCACTCGCCTCATACCAGGACAGCGAAAAAGGCACCTTTTGGGATATGGAGGCCGCTTTTGCCGGCTCGTGGCTCGATCAGATGCCGCTCCGCTCGACTATGGTACTGCTCAGCCACTTCTTCATTTTGCCTTTCTTCTACCTGCCTGGAGTCGGCAGCCTATTCCTAGTCGGTATGGCTCTAGTTAAGAGCGGTTTCTTTCAGGGCCAATGGGCACCATCACGATACCGAGCCACACTGCTGATATCAGCCTCTGTGGGTATCGCGCTATCGGCGATCGGAGTCTGGCTCACCTATCGAGACGGCTGGGTAAACACATCGCTGCTGAAAAACTCAGTCTGGTTATTCCCTGCGACGCCTTGCCTCACCCTCGCCTACGCGACGGCGATGATCCTCTGGTCGCAAAGCTCAATACTCAATCGCCTAAAAGGCTGGCTGACATCGGTCGGCAAGATGGCATTTACCAACTACATCAGCCAGACCATTTTGTTTAGCTTACTCTTCTATGGATCGGGCCTAGGATGGCGCGACCAGCTCAGCTTCCATCAGGTGCTGATGATCTGCCCCGCCATCTGGCTGCTACAGATCGTCGTCTCCACCCTGTGGCTGAAGCATTTTCATCGCGGGCCATTGGAAAGTCTTTGGCGACGACTAGCCTACCGAAATCGCTAACTCAGGGAACTGGGCAAAAAAAGAGCCCCACCTGGCCGAAACCAAGTGAGGCTGTTATTCCCCCCCCAAATAATGGGACCTCATGATGTCATAGCTTCCAATTCTCGCAACGCCTTTTTGCAATAAAATTGCATTTTATCGGCGATTTTTGGGGGAACTGTCCTAAAGCAAATTGGACAAGTGATAAAATATATACAGACTATATTTATGCTAAAATTTTAGTAACTAGCTGGCAAAGCACCAAGCGATGATCTAGCTGCGTGGTCACCAGTCGTAAATCTGCCTCGAGGCAGGCCTCGAGTGCCTGCACCAGCTCTGGCACAGAGAATTTCCGCGTCGCCTGAGCGCTGAGAAAGATCGGATAGACGGATAGATTGCCATCTTTCTTGCGAGGCAGGTGTGCCGTCTCAGCCTCGGGCAGCCTAGCCACATCCGCCTCAAAGGAGCGAAAATTGCGCCCCACTGATAGATTGTGCCGAGTCACTAGATCTTTAGCGTGTAGCAGTCCTCGGATCTTGGGGATGATCGCCGCTCGCAGGATGCCGATAGGCCCCTCGCCACGACGCAACTGTCGCTCGATGAGATCCAGCGTGCGCGGCAGATCCTTGCGAGTGATCGCCTCGCCGATCTCAAAGATCACTCCCGCATGAGTCGCGGTGACCATATCGATGACATCTTGCTCCGTGACCTCGCGGCTACCGCAGTACAGCGATAGCTTTTCCAGCTCGCTATTCAGCACCGAGGTATCGGCCCCCGCCGTCATCACGAATCGATCTAGCACGCCATACCCAAAGGTGAGCCCCATCTTTTCAGCCCGCTTCGAGACCACCGCCATCACTTGCGCCTCCCAGCCATCCTTAGAGATGTCGACCTTATCGAAGGCCTGAGTGGTGGCGAATTTCGAAATCTGTTTAAAAAAACGGCGGCTTTTATCCATCTCCACCGCACTGATGATCACCTTCACATCGGGCGGTATGGTCGTCTGCAGTTGCTCGGAAAAACTTTCGACCGCCTTTAGAGTCGTCTCAGACTTGGCTGTTTGGTTGGTGCCAAAGATGTTGGTGCTCTGTAGCCAGACCACCTTATCCCCACCAAAGAAAGGGATCGTCTGGATCGCCTCGTGGGCCTGAGCCAGGATACGCGTGGCGTGGTCGCTATTCTCTGCGGCTCCATTGACGATTTCCAGACCGAATTCATCATCCTTAGGCGCGATCTTCTGCGACAGTTTGAGAGCCGCCTCTTTTACCTTGGCCTCGTCGGTGCCGTAGAAAAGGTAGAGCTGATCACTACCCGCCGATGCAGCAGCCTTTTTTGAGGCTGTTTTTTTCTTTCTTGTGGTCTTTTTGGCAGGCATGGACAGAGCAGATTATCGAGATCTGCTAACCACTCAACCCGCGACTGGGAAAAAGTCATTTTGCCAGTCAGCTTTCGCTTGAATACGGCCCGAGATGCCGGTAACTGACGGGCCGCATTTTCCTCGGATCTCGGTCGAGACTTCTCATCAACCAGTGCTCCCGGTAAGTGCGGGAGTGTGTAAGTAACTTTTCCAACTGATTGATATGAGCTTAATCGCCAGTAAATTCGAGTCGATTCTACCTTCGCAGACGCTAGCCATCACCGCAGCAGCGAAGAAAATGAGGTCTGAGGGCCAGGATATCACTAGCTTTGGAGCTGGTGAGCCAGATTTCGACACCCCACAGTTCATCAAAGACGCTGCCATCGAGGCTCTGCAGGAGGGCCACACCAAGTACACACCTGCTACTGGTATCCCAGAGCTGAAAGAAGCCATCCAGGCTAAGCTACTCACCGAGAATGGCATCGAGTATGACACCAGCCAGATCTCCATCAACTGTGGTGCCAAGCACTCCTGCTACAATGCGATCCTCGCCACCTGCGATCCTGAGGACGAAGTGATCATCCCAGCACCCTACTGGACCAGCTACCCAGAGATGGTGCGTCTAGCTGGTGCTGAGCCATACGTGGTGGAGACCAAGCGCGAGAATGGCTGGAAAATCACTGCTGAAGAATTCGAAGAGTCCATCAGCGGCCGCACTCGCATGCTGATCCTCAACTCGCCGAACAACCCAACTGGTGCTGTCTACACCGAGGACGAGATCAAAGCCCTAGTCGAGGTAGCCGAGCAGGAGGACATCATCATCCTCTCCGACGAGATCTACGAAAAGCTGACCTACAATGGCAAGAAGCACATCAGCACAGCAGCCGTCAACGAAGCGGCAAAGAATCTGACCATCACCATCAATGGCTTTTCCAAAGTCTACTCGATGACTGGCTGGCGTCTCGGCTACACCGCAGCTCCAGAGGAGATCGCCGGTGCTATCTCCAAGATCCAGAGCCACACCACTTCGAATCCTACCAGCTTCGCCCAGTATGGTGCACTAGCCGCTCTGCACGGTGAGCAGAGTATCATCCAAGACATGGTCGAGGAGTATGACATGCGCCGCCAGTATATGCTGAGCCGCTTCAAGTCGATCAATAACATCGATGTGGTCGAGCCAGATGGTGCTTTTTACTTCCTAGTCGACACCACCAAGATGGGTCTCAACTCCATGAACCTCACCGAGAAGCTCCTGTCTCGCTACCAAGTAGCAGCGGTGCCAGGTTGTGCTTTCGGTTACGATATGTCCGTGCGCTTCAGCTACGCTACCAGCCTCGACATCATCAAAAAAGGCCTCGACCGCTTCGAGGACTTCTGCCGCGCGCATTAATCAGTGAGGAAAAACTTTCCGCAATAGGCCCTACACCCCTGTGGTGTGGGGCCTTTTTTATCCCCTGGAGGCGCAATAGGTCCTATAGGTCATATACGACCTATTATTCCGATCCGCCCTAGCTAGTCCTCCCACTCATCCCAACCACGCTGGCGGCTTTTCCGGCGATCGGCTCGGTGCTGCATCTGGCGCTTTTGCTTGGGCGTCAGCGGTTTTTCATTGGGCCGCGCCGACTCCCCTGCCATCACACAGCCTAGCGGCGTGATCTCTGCGATCACATCGGCCAGATCAAATGCCTCGATCTGAGCGCGCACCTGCTCGGCCGGCTTGTAGGCCACAGGACTCTCAGACAGATCTGCGCGCCCTCGAAACCAGCGGATATCTAGCCCCTTGGTATGCTTCGCCACGATCTGATCGATCTTCTTTTGGTCATGGTAGTCGTCCCTACCTAGGTAGCTTCGCTTCAGCGCCCGGCGCGATAGATTTCTCCCCGCCCCATGCGGGGCAAAGCTCAGATACTCCTCATTGTCCCGCCCCAGTGTGAGCAAGATCGGCTCGCCCATATTCAGCGGGATCAGCCCCAGCACTGGGCGCCCCTCCTCATCTTTCCAAGCAGGGGTCGCACCTTTGCCATGTAGAAATCGATCGCCCCGCTTCCAGACGAAGTTGTGTTCATTGCCAAACTCCGTCACGCGATGGCTAGCGGATTTCTCCAGAAACAGTCGATGAATCGCCCGGTGATTGGCCAGCGTCCAGCGGCTCACATACTGCAGAGCCTCCCAGTACTCGGCTCCCAGCTCGGTATCGTAGTCTAGCCAGGCCGCAGCATCGGGCACCCCCTCGGCGATCTTTTCGGTCTCGCGGATGGCTGCTTTCTGGCCGCGCTTGTACACATGCGCCCCCAGACCGCGCGATCCATGGTGCGTCACCAGTACATAGTAGTCGCGCCCTGCCTCCATCGTTTTCGCGATATCGCCGTGCCCAGCCGACTCCAGCTGATCGATAAATGCGCCACTCACCGACAGCTTGCCTACGTAAGCAAAGTGATTGCCGTCGCCCTGGTCCGCTATATGGATCGCAGCGTGCTGCTGCAGCCCGGAGAGAAACCGATTGTCCCAGACATCCTCTTCCACCACAGGATCGGGCACGATATCCTCGCGCTCGCGCCCACCCGGCCCAAAGCGAGTCGATGCCATCAGCGCATCGAGCATCTCACCGACCGACTGCTCCGACTCAAAGACAGTCGCATACATCGAGCAGCAGATATCTGCACTGTGCGCCGATGGGATGATCGCCCGCTCCACAGAGATCGCGCCACCCACAGGGATCGTCGCCTCTGCTGTGCCTGCTGGACATGAGTCTGGCATGATGGCTCCCGCCTCGATGATCGGCACCCGCATCAGCTGCCTCATGTAGCGGCGCACACCGGCGATATTTTCCTCATCCTCGGGACAAGTCGCCTCGATCGCCTCCGACCACGCCGTCGGCTCGGCACGCAGCTGCATACGAGGATCCGGTTTATCGAAATCCCGCTCCAGCAGCTTCAGGATGTAGGCTTTGTCGTGAATTCCCCGCTCTTCATAGTCGCGGGCAGCTGCGATCAGCTCCTTATACCCCGCAGCACGAGGCCAGCCAGCCTCCATCAAATCATCTTGATCCAACATATTGGCGATTTTGACGTTTCATTTGGCAGAAAACATGCTCTCCTACCGTATAAATAGACGAAATTGCTCCATTTAACTTGAAATTTCATAAATTTTAAGTATTTTTACAACTTCGTTTTTATCTTGAAATATTTTTGAACTTATTTAAAACCAAAGACATTAAACTACGTTAAATCTAACAGCGCTGTTACCGAGTAACTGAGGCTCCCAAAACCGGCCATCGAAATTCCAATTAAACAAAGCCACTCACGTGCGTCTAATACCAACAAACGCACAAAGGCGACCAGGCTGGCCTCGCTCAAACATCCGCTACACACACTGATCCAAACGACCTGTGGCTCTAAACTGTCACAGAGGAACCGCCTGGTGTTATACCCTTAAAAAACAACAACCTTACAGCAACAACAATCGATGGCAAATTTAGAAATGGATGGAGGTATCAAGATCTACCTCCGCGAAATTGGTAAGACTCCTCTCCTCACTCGCGAGGAAGAAGTGGAACTAGCAGAGCGCATCAAAAACGGCGACAAAGAAGCCCGCGCTCACATGATCAAGGCCAATCTGCGTCTGGTCGTGAAGATCGCACAGGACTACGCCAACTACGGCCTACCTCTGCTCGACCTCATCTCCGAGGGCAACATCGGCCTGATGAAGGCTGTGGAGCGTTTCGATCCCAACAAGGGTGGTAAGCTCTCTACCTACGCAGCCTGGTGGATCAAGCAGTCTATCAAGCGAGCTCTGGCCAACCAGAGTAAGACCATCCGCCTACCGGTGCACATGGTCGACAAGATTTCCAAAATGCGCCGTGTCGCCATGGTGCTCAGCGAGGAGCTAGGCCGCGAGCCTACCGACGAGGAGCTGGCCGAAGAGATCGGTATCGATCGTGCCAAGCTATCTCACCTCAAGTCCGCAGCGCTGCGCCCGGCCTCTCTCGATGCGCCGATCAGCGACGACGACAACACCGAGTTTGGCGAGATCATCGGTGACGAGCGTGCTCAGAACCCTCTGGAGCTACTCAGCCACAAGAACATGCACATGCAGCTCGATGACCTCCTCGAGGTCCTCGACGAGCGTGAGCGCAAGATCATCGATGCCCGCTTTGGCCTAGCCGGTCAGAAGCCCAAGACCCTCGAGGAAGTCGGCCAAGAATTTGGCGTGACTCGCGAGCGTATCCGACAGCTGCAAAACATCGCACTGAAGAAACTACGCCGCGCCCTCCAGAAGAAAGAGGACCCCGGCCCACGCCCACTACGCGGCTCCAAGCAAGAAGAAGACGAAGCTTTCTTCGCCGACCGCGAAGAGATCATGCTGTAAAACCAGCTCTCTTCTCAGCAACCAACTTTTTAAAAAGGCACAAACCCAGCTCGCAAGAGCTGGGTTTTTTTGCGTTTCAAGACGAAATTTAACCCCACTAAGAGCCTAATCTACTATTATAATCTATAGTCCATTGAAGGAACCTAAGAAAAACTATGCCTGCTAACGAGCTGGCCAAAATCACGTTTCCGTTAATTTCTGCTTGAGTGAAAATCATATTCAAGCAACGGTCGCCACCTAAAATCATTTTTCAGCATTTTTTATGCCAACCTTTAAGGTTTGGAATTTTCACTTTGCAGTCAAGAATTTCCCCCAAATGACATTTCGCCATCATCGTACTACCCTTCAATTTGAATGAACTTAAACTTAGAATTCAGCCAGAACAAAGAGGTTCGGTTAGAATCAATAACAAGGGACGGACTTGTAATAGAAAGAGGAGGGACAGGTGAACTTTCGTTCATGTGGTCAAGTGGAGTTCGCGCACTTTGCTACGTTCTACTCCGCGCCTCTATCACTGATCCATGTCAGCAATTTGAATTAACTAACGAAGGACCAGTCAACTCGTTACGCTCCTCTTTAGAAGGTGCTTTCAAGAAAGAAACTAACAGATGGGTACGTGATGTATTAGGAGATGCTGCAAGCGAGATTTTCACATTCCAAACCAGGGCACATAAGGGCAGTAATATCTATGTTTTAGGTCTGAATTACGACGTACTTACCCCCTCTAGCATTCAGATAACATTGAATGGCAGGAAACAATTTGCCGAAGACATTATACACCTGTCCGACCAAATCCTCAAAAAAGCAAAATGGCTTGGCCCATCAATTGAGATTCGAACCAGAAATACACCACCCCCTCCGTTAAAGCTAACCGGGCTTTGCAACAGCTTTAGGTTTATAACTTTTTCAGGAGTTAGCTCTGCCGGAAAAGATACAATTCTCGCTTCCGTTTGCGAAAGTATACCTAGTGCCACAATTTTAAAAAAATACACAACACGACCTGAAAGAAACAGAGAATGGAACTATTGTAGTGCAGGGATAGATGAAGACGAGTTCTGGAAATTAGTTCAATTAGGAAAAATTATCTTTCCATATGAAAAACGCGACTATTTTTATGGGTTTGACGCTGACGAGTTTAAAGACGCGGCTTTATTTGGGCGCCACCTGTTTGCAGTTTTTACACACTTTACCGAAGTCCCTAAGTGCCAAATCCAGTTAAAAAGCCTTAAGGTAAAAACTCAATCCTACTTTATTGAAGTCCCTGAAGAAGTCGCAGTACGGCGGGCGCGAATTCGATTTGATATATCTCACACAGAAAGACATCAACGCGTAGCTTCAATTCAACAAGACTTTGAAGATCTTAAATCTTTAAATCTAGACGAAAATTATATCCGAGTGCAAAACCTTGAGTACCAAGCTGGGATTGAGGACACCCGAAGAGCAATAATCCCAAGCCTAAAACAATTTTTGACTAATGAACAATAATTCAATTAGACTGTGTTGCAGAACAGGCGATAAATCCTATATCTTCAGCGTCGATTGCGCCAACTTTTCAATCAAGGGTATTTTTAATAATGAAGATTTACTTCGCGACTTCCTCATAAGAATTCCTTCCAATGCCCTAGGCGCAGAACCACTAAAACAAACATGGGTGAATTACCAACCAGAGTGGAAGGTTGCCGGATCGAAAGTCGCAATAAGAGACTGGCTTGGTGTAGAAATACCTACTTACGACTCGATCGATACCGCTGCAACCCTTCAAATTTCTGATGTCAAGTTTGAAAGATTCGGCCTTACAATCTACGTTTTTGTGAGTGATATGAGTGATATTAAGAATTCTAAAGGCAGTAATTAAAATTCCTAAAGCAAGCTTTCATGACTTTCTCTAGTATTGTATCACAGTCTTCATTAAAGTTGGATACAACATGGCATGAATAATCAAATCAATAGACAGCTTGAACACGATATAGATCCTCGTATTAAAACAATTAACAAAACCCTCAAAAAAAATACTCCATCAGAGCTGACTGGGGTTTTGTTTGAAATTCATGATTACCTTGATCTGCTTGACGCAATATCAAACCCTGAATTTTATGCCGATGCTCCTCCTGAAACTTGGAGCCCAAAATAACTAGCATAACATCGTTAGATGTTAAATCAGACTAATTTAATTGATAATGTCAAAACGTTAGTAAAACCCGAAACAGGGTGCATGCAAACAGTTAACTCATTTGACAATTTGATGTAATTGGAGATTAGAGTAATGTTTCGTAAGCGTCAAATCGTCCCCGTGCAGCGTTTGGCTGCCAGTTGCGAGGTAGTATTTCTTTGATCTGATCGATGGTCATACTCGGCAGCCTTTGCAGGACATCGTGTATATAGGCAAAAGGCTCGATGCCATGAGATCGACAGCTGGCGATGATCGAGTAGATCACCGCACTGCGCCAGCCTGCAGCCGCACTGCCGATAAATAACCAGTTTTTCGCTCCTAGCTTGGTCGGGAGCTGGCTGGCGACGATGCCTGCCAGTCCGTTGAAGCTTTTGCGCATATCACATGGCTCCAGAGCTACCATGACTCGGAGTGAGTTGGGGAAAGTAATCATACCAGGGCTTTGATGAGAGCGGCTACTAGTGGCACTTGGTCCTCTGAGTCGAAGACTGCCTGAGCTCCTCCTGCAAGACTAATTGAGACCCCGGCCTGTGGCGGCTCTGACTGCTGACTATGAGTCATCTCAACAAAGGTGAACTCGGCGCTTTCAGTTTGAGCTGCCTCGTGTCTACGCCGTCGTCGCCAAGCTGCGAATGTCTGATAGTTGAGATGGTGATAAGCTGCAAAATCTGGAGCAGACAAACCGCTGCTCTCAAATGCATCAAGAATGGCATCCCGCTCCTCGCGAGATCTTTGAATCCTTTTCCCAGGTAATGGGGCAAGTGGCTGCAGAATAGGACTTTTCGGATCGAGTGGTGTAATCATCATACCCGAGACCCTCACCCCTCCTGCAACAACCGAAAGCCGGGGTAGGTTTGACGCTTACAATGTTTCTTTTAAAAAGGACTTTTTGTTGTTTTCGCCTACCACGTTTTCGCCGTCACGGCCTCGCAAGAGATTCCTGTTCGCGCCCTGATCCTCACGCCATACGATCGCTTTCAGCCATGGCGCAATGGAACGCCTCTCCTTTTGTGGCTTTGTGGCTTTGTTGCATATCGTAAACCTGAGTATTACGTATTATTTATTATTATGGTCCTTTTTCTCCGCAACATCTGACTGCCTAGGCTGCAGCGGTGGCGGCTGATTGCCATTACCAGCAGTCCGCCAAAAACCACCCAACAGCAGCTGCTTCCAACCCCACTTCGACCAGCTAACCACAGATACCGCTAGCCACGCTGCCCATAGCAGCATCATCGCGCGGTAATACCAGATCGATACCGATACGATGCTGGTATCTGGCAAGATATTCGTCTCGCTGCGAGCTTGGAACCACTGAAAGGTCTCGCGATACGATCCCTCGCCAGACACTCGCATATCTGGAGATCCCATCAGCCCCTGATTGAGCGCCCAGATCAGGATGATCGCAAATGGCAACACTCCCATGATGGTGATGAGCTGATTGAGATTGTAGAGCGGATTGGGCACTCGCTCCATAAACTCAAACCCCTTCAATGAAACCCAAAACAGATAGGCGACGATACAGAAAGCAGCGATCACTGGGATCTGAGTCAACCCCGCCAGTAGAAGCATCCACTGGTAGGAGCGCAGCGGCGACCAAGAGACTTTCCCCAAAGCAAAACCGCAGGCCAAGACAATAATCAATAGCGCCCAAGTCCTGACCACGGGCCCTCGCTGTGGTCCATCGGCCCACAGCACCCACCTCCTAGCGGTAGAGAGTTTCATGACTGTGCTCACATTGGCCGCCTCGGCCGGCAGCTCGACTCGATCCGCGCGAGCAACGGTGGCGTAGCCTTCGGGAGTGGTCCACTGCAGATCGATCACCTGCTCCCCGGGCGATAGAGAGACCAATACATTGGCACCCTCCTGCCGGACATTAGATTCCTTACCATTCAGCCGAAAGGAGGTGATAGCCGCCTCCTCGCCCAGACCGATAGCGACCTCTTCCCCCAGGCTCGTCTGCACCGATAGCCGCAGAGATGATGATCGCTGGCGCATGCCCAGATTCATCCGGTGGACAGCCTGGCGGATCGTCAGCGTATCGCCATCGATAGCCTCGGGGCGAGACAGCAGCAGTGTCGCCGACTCGCCTGGCCACGGCTTCCAAAACGGCATGATGGCAGATGCCTGCGGCTCGAACAGTGGCGCCAACCCTTGGATCGATAGATTCCAGTTCGGCGAGGCCAGCACGGACCACCTTTCGACCCACGATGGATCATCGCCCGCCACTAGCTCGATCTGATCGCTCTGGCTGAGCTGGCTCTCCCAGACTAGCTCTTTCTGCTGAGCACTCAGCCGCACCTCGACTTGCCCATCCTCTACCGAAAAGCCCGGCGTCAGCACCCGCTCACCCGGCATGAGCGGGACCGTCATCGACACCGCTTTCCCCAGCGGCGATAGCCTGACGACTGTGGTGCGAGACTCCCAGTTTAGCCCCAGCTCTAGCGAGCGGCTGATCTCCACGATCGGATCAAAGTCTTTGCGATCGTACTCCACCTCCGAATCGGCGCGCCGGTCGTTCTCTACAAAAAACACCTGATCTTCGGGCATGCCATTGGGCTTCACTCCCGTGATCGTCCAGCCGGGCGCATCGATCGATACATAGCGAGGCTTGAGCCGAAACGACCACTCCCAGTCCCCAGTCGGGATGCGACCCTTCACCGATACATCGTGAGTCCCTGGCTCCAGGACGACCCACAAAAATCCCTCGTGCCGAATCGTGGGCAGCGACTTGCCATTATCCTTCGAGACGGATACCGGCGACCAAGTCGGCAGCCGGCCCGGCAGTGGCACAGCTGTGAGGGCAGCGGTGTGGATCTCCGAGTCGATCGTGATCTCTTGCCCGTCTATCGATAGATCGACAGAGGGTATCTCCGCATACTGAGCGATCCCCTCCGGCTCATCATTCAGCCGTTCCCTTAGCGCCTTGAGCAGCTGCGGATCTGGAGTCGTAGCATGCAGGCTAGATGCGGCTCCGGCGAGCACACTGCCGACCAACAGAGTTGCGATGAGTAGCTTCGCAGCCGCAGACTGGGCAAAGAGCGGGTGCAGCATTTCGCTTTCTAGGGACTTCTCACGCCGTAGCAGCCGCACAAATCCATAAAACAAAACAACCAGTAGCAGGATCTTCACCACTGTCAGGATCCGCTGCAGCCAGGATGGGACCAACGCAAAAGTCATCGTCTCGCTCTCGGTCACTGGTCCCGACCAATTGAATGAAACCGAACGCCACGACCACTCTGGCACAGCAGGCCCTGTCTGGATCTTTGCCTCACTCCTCTGCTTCAGGTTCGATTTTTCGTAGACCTTCTTCTTCCGGGATTGTATCGCCTGTATAGGCCCCCTCGGAGCGCTGCTGCTGTTACTCACCCAGTTGCGCGTGCCCATAGATTGGTGAGTTTCAAACTGGGGGTAAATCGCCTGCTGCAACTGCTGTCGGGCATAGGGTAGAAAGACGACCACTGCCAGCAGCAAAGCCGCATAGGTCGATAGGTATAGCACCCGCTTCACCTTGCCAGCAGGCACCACACGACAAAGAATGAAGGCGATCAATAGCAAGACGAGGACAGCCCTCGGCGATCCCGATTCCTGGTAGTTGAGCAGACTGGCAAAGATAGCGATCACGCCCATCTGCCAGCCACAGCAGCGAAACACAGCCACCACAAAGACCACTACGAGGAAGACATCTAACAAGCTCCACGCACTCACCCAATCGCCCTGACTGTAGTCAGCACCCCAGATCGCCAACGCTCGCCACCCCGGCGGCAGATATAGTGTGCCAGATAGATTCTCGGCATCTTTTCGCCACCCTGTAGCCGGTAAATCCGCGCGTCGATCCATGCGGCCGACTGAGTCGAGCGATAGATTGCGCGTGCGTATCTCTACCCCCACAGCGCCCGTCTCGGGATTGTGTGTGATGAGTTGGCTCTCACTGCCGATCTTCGAGCCGCCCAGCCGCTGACCCTCCGCCGCATCGAGTCGCCAGATTTGCAGGCCATTGCCGGTGATCGTGTCTCGATAGGTCAGCTCCCGACCATCCTCATCCAGCCAGAACTGTCGTTTGATATTGATCCCCGCAGCTTTCTTCTGCCCCATGCCGCGCATCTTTTCATTGATCTGAAAAGGCGTAGCGTTCCGCCATTCGTGTAGCGGAAACTTGCGCCACTTATCCGGAAAGGTAGTCTGAGCGGCATCGATCGATGGTACGCCGACAAACTCGATCACACGAAAGTTGGCACTGTTCTGCAGCGAGACCAACTCCTGCTCGACAGCCGGGCTCATACCTTCTGCATACCGAAAGCTGGCCTGCGGACTGGTGCTAAATGCCGCCACCGAGACCACCCATTTACCCGCACGCACCTGAGCTTTCAGCAGCCCATCATCATCCAGAGCGCATGGTATCGGTGCGCTCAGCGAGGCGATACTCCAGCCCTCTGGCAGGATCGCTCCTAGGTCTTCCTCGCGACTCTTGCCGCTCACCGTCAGCTCCACATCCGTCATCAGCCACATGGGCGAGCCATCCATCAGATTGCGATAGATCTTGATATCGCACAGGTTTTTCTTAGCCGTCTCGCCAGTACGCTTTAGCCATAGCTTGCCTCGACTATCCCAGTTGGGATCGGCTACCGCCTCACCATTCACCGAGAGGCGCAGTATACCTACCTCGCTCGGGATCGATAGGGTCTGCGGCATCTCCTGCCAGCGGAATGTCCCGCGCACGATCACATCCCCCTCGGGCAAGGCTATCGATGGTGTCTGCCCTTTATGGATCACCGGTACAGGCATACGATCGATCGACACATCCAATGGCCAATTCTCTGCACTACCAGGTAGTGAAAAGCGCGCCTCATCGTAGGCCCGGATCGCTATAGAAAACTCACCACCCGTATCTGTGATATCGAGATCCAACTGCGACGGCCAGTACGGCAGCCTGCGATCCAACTGATCAAATACCTTAGGCGCTTTTGCATCGCCCCACTGCACCCAGTCGACCCAGTCTTCCAGAGCCGCAGGCAAAGTCGGCTTAGATGATGATGAAGAAGGGGATATCGAAACAGGCTTAGCTATTGCATCATCGGACTGCGCTTTCGCATCTGGCACGTATACCGCCAGCAGCCCTAGCACCCAGCAAAAGATAAAAATGATCATCTGCCTCGAGTGGTTGCTATACTTCATCTTCATCATTCTTATCGAGTCTTCGTCGCCAATTGAAGCTTTCTTTCAAAAAAGACCGCAATCGACTGGCTGCTTTCCTTTCCCCAGATCTCGCCTAACTTGCTCGCCATGAGCAACCAGCTAGATCAACTCAAGCAGTTCACCACTGTCGTCGCCGACACAGGGGACTTTCAGTCGATGCAGGAGTACCTGCCGCAAGATGCGACGACCAATCCTTCGCTGATCCTGCAGGCTGCCAATAAGGCAGAGTATGCCGACCTCGTCGACCAGGCTGTGACCGCTCTAGCCGACTCCGACCTGACCGGCGCTGCGCTTATCGAGGCGATCATCGACCGACTGCTGATCATCTTTGGCAAAGAGATCCTCGCCATCGTGCCAGGTCGCGTCTCCACCGAGGTCGATGCGCGCCTGTCCTTCGATACCGAGGGCACCATCGCCAAGGCCAAACAACTGATCGCTATGTACGAGGCCGACGGCGTCGATCGCCAGCGAGTGCTCATCAAGATCGCCTCCACCTGGGAGGGCATCAAAGCCGCTGAGACGCTCGAGAAAGAAGGCATCCACTGCAATCTGACCCTACTTTTCTCCATGGCCCAAGCCGTAGCCTGTGCCGATGCCCAGGTGAAACTGATCTCGCCATTCGTCGGCCGCATCTACGACTGGTATAAGAAAGACACCGGCATCGACTACCAGGGTGCCGAGGACCCCGGCGTGCAGTCGGTGCAGGGCATCTACCACTACTACAAAAAACACGGCCACCAAACCGAGGTGATGGGTGCCTCCTTCCGCAATATCGGCCAGATCATCGAGCTAGCAGGCTGCGATCTGCTGACCATCTCGCCCAAGCTCCTCGAGCAGCTGCAGAATGCCGATGCCCCGATCGAGAAAAAGCTGGATGCCGATGCCGCTGCAGCCATGGACATCGACAAAATCGAGCTCGATGAAAAAGCCTTCCGCTTCATGCTGAATGAAGATGCCATGGCCACCGAGAAGACGGCTCAGGGCATACGCGCTTTCTCAGCCGATATCGTAAAACTCGAGCAGCTGATCGCCGAAAAACTCGGCTGAAAAGGCCAAATTCAATAGGGTACAATTTTGACTCAATAGGGTACAATCCCGCGAAATCGTAGATTCGACTTGGTCGAATCGACTGTACATGAAGCTACCACGCACCAGACGTATCCGTACGCGCTCGGAATTCGCCCGAGTCCGGAACCAAGGCCAGTCGATCAGCGGCCGTTTTCTGGTGATGGGCTATCTGGCCGACGATGCCATGGACGAGCCCTTCAAGCTCGGCCTGATCACCACCAAAAAGATCGGCAATGCTGTGGTGCGAAATCGAGTGCGCCGCCGCCTGCGTGCCATCCTACAGCGCGAGGGGCACCGAGTGCGTCCCGGCCACTGGATGGTGCTGATCGCCCGGCACAATGCGGGCGATGCCACCTCCACCCAGCTGGAGAAAGAGTGGAAATGGATGCTGCGCAAGTCCGGCCTACATCTCGAGACCAAAAGTAGCGAGGAGGCCGCTGCCGCATGAGACGCTTTCTCACCGTATTGCTCATCTTTGCCGCGCGGGTCTACCAGATCGGTATCTCCACGCCGATCCACTACATCACCAAGCCCCTGGGCGCTGGGTGCCGGTTTTACCCCACCTGCTCGCAGTATTTCATCGAGGCAGTGCTCGTACACGGCCCGATCAAGGGGGCCTGCATGGGACTATGGCGGGTCTGCCGCTGCAATCCATGGGGAGGCTGCGGCGAAGACTTGGTGCCCGGATGGGAAGAATATGTGGAAAAAAACCAAACCGCCGCTTATATAGGCCGTCGCGATCGTCACGGCATAGACCGAGGGGCGATGCCAGGTGGTCACGACCACCCCCACTGATACTTTTTTACTCAAATCTCACTTAATTTTGAAGAAGTTAGATCTCACCGGATGGCTCGGTATCCTCGCCTGCATAGTACTGCTCATCGGCGGTACGATATACTCGGGCAAACAACGGATCGCCGAAGCTGAGCGCCTAGCAGCAGCGCAGGCTGAAGCCGACGCGGAAAAAGCAGAAAAAGAAGCCGCTATCGCCTCTGATGCACCTGTCCCCGCGGCAGCCGCTGGAGACACTGCTGCCACACCCGCTCCTACCGCCGCAGCACAGCCTGCCGCTGTAGCAGCCGAGGAAGTACAGCTCTCTACCGAGAAATTCCGCCTCACACTGACCAACCAAGGTGGTGGTATCAAGTCGGCTGAGCTACTCGAGCACAAGCGCAGCCTGGACTCAGAGGGCGAGTATGTCTCTCTCAATGCCAGCCGCCCTGCTCCCGTAGGCGCCCTCTCCTCAGAGCCAGAGAAGCTGGATACCTCGCTGTGGTCGATCAAAAGCCAATCCGACGCTAGCGTCACATTCGCCGCCGATACCCCAGACGGTCTACACATCGAGAAAACCTTTAGCATCCCCGATCATGGTCGCCCCTACGAGGTGGATATGGACATCACCATCCGCAACGACAGCGGTAACCCGATCGACATCGACAAGAGCTCTGCCAAGTACGTCTACGCCGGCGGTGCCGAGCCCATGGAGTGGAATGAGTGGTCCATGCAGATGGGCCTCTTTATCAAAGAGCAGAAGAGCCAGTACTTCAAAAAGACCGTCGATTACTTCGGCGGCAAAGGCAAAGTCATGGGCATCTTTGGCCACAGCTACAAGCCACACGCTATCCTGCCGAAGAAAGAAGTCGCCGATAATCTGATCTACGCTGGTGTGAACAACCAGTTTTTCGCCACTATCATCGAGGCCAAGGAGCCTGCCGATGGCCAAGTATGGGCCGCCGACTACAAGGCAACCATCCACGGCGACGAGACCAAATCTCGCCAGAAAAAGATCCGTGGCTGTGAGCTAGCTGTCAGCCTACCAGAGGCATCGATGAATCCCGGCGGCCAGCGCACCATCAGCTACTCCGTCTACATGGGACCCAAGGAGGAAGCCATCCTGAAAGACCCGAAAGAAGTCGAGCGCGGCGAAGTGATGAACTACTCCGCCATCCCGATCTTTGGCAAGATCTTCGGCTGGGCGATCAGCCCACTGGCCAAATACCTCTCCAAAGCTCTGGTCTGGATCGAGAGCTGGTGTCACAGCTGGGGTCTGGCGATCATCATCCTCACCATCCTAGTGCGTCTGCTCATGTGGCCGGTGTACGCCAAGAGCGCCCGCAGCATGAAGCGTATGTCGAAGCTCTCGCCGATGCTCAAAGACATCCGCGAGAAGTATCCTGACGATCCGCAGAAGCAGAACCAGGAGACCATGAAGCTATACAGCCAGTATGGCATCAATCCGCTGGGCGGCTGTCTACCGATGTTCCTCCAGCTACCTGTGTTCCTCGGTTTCTACCGCATGCTGTGGGGGGCTGTCGAGCTGCGCCACCAGAGTTTCATGGGCTTTGTCGAGGATCTCACCATGCCCGACCAACTGGCCATGCTGCCAGGTGGTCTGCCACTGAATATCCTGCCTATCCTCATGGCTTTGGCCTCCTTCATCCAGATGAAGATCCAGCCGATGACGACTACCGACAAGACTCAGCGCATGATCTTTATGATGATGCCGTGGATGTTCCTCGTCTTCTGTTACCAGTTTGCCTCTGGACTGGCGCTTTACTGGACGATCTCCAATATCTTCACCATCGTGCAGACCTGGGTGATGAATAAGCTGCCCGAGCCGGAGCTGACCAAGCCCGATCCGAACAAGCCGAAGAAAAAAGGCATGATGAGCGGCTTCCAGGAGCGCCTGCAGGAGAAACTGGAAGAAGCCCAGGCCATAGCCGATGCCAAAGCAGCTGGTAAGCCTGTGCCGACCAAGAAGGCGCCTTCCAAGAAAAAGCAGCAATCGCCCGATCCACAGCCCGGCCAAAGCCGCACCAAGATCGCCAGCGAGAAAGGCTCGCGCCACACACCGGCGAAAAAGAAAAAAAGGCGTTGATCGAAACTCCGAAAAGGGATCTAAATGTAGTCCCTGCACAACCCAACCAAGAATAAAGGCACGATGGATTATTTGGACGTAGCAAAAGAAGTGGTCGACAACATGCTCGGCTATCTGGGATTCGCAGTGACTGTCGATATCGATCGCGAGACTCGCACGATCAATGTGAACAGCGGCGACCCCAAACTCCTCATCGGTCACCGAGGTGAGCGTCTCGAGGAGCTGCAGTATCTCGCCAACCGCATCGTGCAAGATCGTGTGGGGGGTGCTGAGAAATTCCGCGTCGATATCGATTTCTACCGCGCCTCTGCTGAGGACCGCCTGATCGAAGAGGCCGAACACGTAGCCGCCAAAGTGATCAACACTGGCAACTCGGAAAAGCTCGAGCCGATGAACTCCTACCACCGCAGGATCATCCACAATCACTTCAAAAATCACGACCAAGTGAAGACGTGGAGCCCCAGCGACTCAGCACGCCTCAAGCGGGTGACGATCATGCCCAAATAAGGGCCTGAAAAGGTAACTTTGCCCTGCCGGTCAAGAGAATAGTTGATAAATCTAAGACTTGTGGCAAACTGGCCGCCGATTTTATGACAAGCGAACTCGTCGACGAAGCCAGCAAGGTAATCACTGAGCCACCCGTACTGATCAATCTCGTCTCACGCCGAGTGAAGCAGCTCAATCTGGGCCGCGCACCTCTCGTGCAGACCGATCACCGCATGGGCACTGCAGACATTGCGCTCACCGAGATCATTCAGGAGAAAATCAGCCCTGAGTTCCCAGAAGGTTCGGAGTAATCCACTTTCTTTCCAGCTGCCTCCAACTCGCATTGGAGGCACCATTTGCAATCCGCTGAGGAATCGCCATCCGGCATTCTTTTCAGCGGATTTTTTTTGTGGGGGTGGAACAGAGGCCACCAGAGACTCCAGCTCAAGGAGGGGCGACGTCTCGTCGCCCAGCATGCTCGGCCGTTATCTTTGGCATTGTGCTAAAACTGTTGGCTCAGCCTGCCGGGCGACGAGACGTCGCCCCTCCTTGGTCCAGATCACCACAAAAAAAGAGGCGACTCAAAAAGCCGCCTCTTTCCATTTTTAAAAGCAAGTTATCGTCTCGAATCAGCCACCGATCTTATCCTTACCAAAGTAAGGTCGCAGCACCTCGGGGATCTCGATCGATCCATCGGCCTGCTGATAAGTCTCGACCAGCGCCACATACAGACGTGGTAGAGCCGTGCCAGAGCCATTCAGCGTGTGGCAGAAGTGATTCTTCCCAGACTCGGCATCCTTGTAGCGGAGCTTCATCCGGCGGGCCTGATAGTCGCCGAAGTTTGAGCAGCTAGATACCTCGAGGTAGCTACCATGCCCAGGTGCCCACACCTCGATGTCATAGGTCTTCGTGGAAGAGAAACCCACATCTCCCGTGCACAGCTCGATGGTTCGGTAGTGCAGACCGAGCAGCTCGAGGATCTCCTCGGCCTCGCGGGTCAGCTTCTCCAGCTGCGCCATCGACTCGTCGGGATGGACGATGTTGACCAGTTCCACCTTGTCGAACTGGTGCATACGGATCATCCCCCGGCTCTCGCGTCCAGCCGAGCCAGCCTCGCGGCGAAAGCACGGTGTGTAGGCCGTCAGCTTCACGGGAAAGTCTGCTTCCTTCAGAATCGTATCGCGATACAGATTGGTCACCGGCACCTCGGCTGTAGGTGCCAGGAAAAAGCTATTCTCCTCGAGGCCATACATGTCCTCTTCGAACTTGGGCAGCTGCCCGGTGCCAAACATCGAGTCACGATTGATGATGAATGGCGGAGACACCTCGCGGTAGCTATTCTCACCGGTGTGGCGATCGAGCAAGAACTGGATCAACGCGCGCTCCAGCTTGGCACCGTCGCCCGTGTAGCAGATGAATCCGCTGCCGCTCACTTTGGCACCCAGCTCAAAGCTGAACAGCTCATTTTTCTCGCCGAGAGCGACGTGATCGATCGGCTCAAAGTCATAGCTAGGCTGCTCGCCCCACGTGCGCACCTCGGGATTGCTATCCTCGTCCTCACCCACTGGGCAATCGGTGTGCGGCACATTCGGCACCTGCAGCAGCAGAGAAGTCTGCTCCTCGCCAGCTGCGGTCGCACGCTCGCTCACTTCTTTGATCTGCTCGCCCAGCGCACGCACTTGGGCCTCGATCTCGGAGGTATCCTTGCCGTCTTTTTTCAGCGCGCCGATCTGCTTGGATGTCGACTTGCGCTCGCTGAGTAATTTTTGCTCCTCAGTTTCTGCTTGGCGGCGAGCCTCATCGCACTCCAAGATCTGATCAATCAGCTGCCAGGCGTCTCCACCCCGCTGTTTGACCCGCTCCTTGATAGCCGCGGCATCTTCTCGAATCAGTCTAATATCCAACATGACGCGCAGAGTCTACTGCACTCACATGGAGCGTCAATCGAGGAAGAACACCTAGAACTAGAGCAGAGAAAGGCCGCCGATTAGGCTTGAACTATTTTGGGAAAACAGCTTTGTTGGCTGGCTGGTTCCTCCCTGTTATTTTGCCAACCGAATCGTTCCTACAGAGAACCACTATGCATCCGCATTCATTCCACTGCCGACTGATCATCATCACATCGGTCCTTTGTTCGTACCTCCAGGTCGCTGTAGCTCAAGAGAACTACTCGAATACCGATGGGCAAGACTACGAAACCCCTGCCAACTGGAGCGGCGGCGTGGTGCCTGATCAGGACGATCACATCCGCGTGGCCGTGGATGGCGCCACAGCGACAGCCGTGCTAGATGGTGCCTCTCGCTCGGTCTTCCGCGTAGAGGTAGGTCTCGGAGCAGCTGCGGGCGGCACCGAACCTGCCAATGGCACTCTCACTCTGCAGAATGGCGCCATATTCACAGTGACGAATGAGAATGGCGCTTTCTTGCCCGATTTCCAAAATACCGACTACATCGGCTCGTGGGGCGGCATCGGCACACTGAATCTCCTCGGCGGCAGTGAATACCACGGCAACGAACTGCGAGTCGCTCATTATGCGGGGTCGAAGGGCTTTCTAAACCTGAACGGTAACAGCAAGCTATCCCTAAACCACCTTCTCTTCATCAGTACCGGTGGCGATAGCGAAGGCACTCTGATCGTCGACAGTAGCCAGATCACATCGGCCTCCGCAGGTCTACGGGTCGGTTTTGGTATGGCGGGCCCCAACTCGACGGGGCGATTCGAATTACTCAATGGCTCAACGGCTACTTTTGATAGTATCGAGGCCGGTATGGGATTCGGCGCCACAGCCGGTCTCGAGGGCACCATCATAGTCGACGCCTCCACTCTATCGGTAAACGGCAGCATACTAGCGGCTCACTCGGTCGCGACCAACCGCTGCGATCTGATCTTTCGCAATGGCTCGACGATCAATGCCGGAGTACTTCACATCGGCGGACCAGCCGCAGGCGATGGTATAGGGACTCTATCGCTGACAGGAGACACCACATCGCTCACGACCACCAGCTCGCTGATCGTCTACAATGAGGCAGATGCCACCACCATCACCCAGACCGATGGCGACATCACTCTGGGCACCGATCTGAGCGTGCACGGCATCTACGAGCTAAGCGGCTCCACAGCCAATCTCACAGTCGGCCATCAGATCATACTGGGCCACAGCGCCCGAGGCGAGCTGCATATCTCTGATGGCGCTCAGATCGATACCGGCACCGCAGGCTTTATCGTCGGTGCGCAGAATGGCGGCGATGGCTATGTCTCCCTGACCGAGGGCACTCTGAATATGCCACAGGCACACCTCTGGGTAGGCGAGCAGCCAGGGTCGAAGGGCCGCTTCGAGCAGCTCGGCGGCGAGGTAGCGATCGCCGACCGGATCTGGATCGGCGTCTACGCTGGCGCCGATGGCGAATATCACCAAAATGGCGGCTCTCTGCATACCCCGATCATTCAGATCGGCGATACTGGCCGCTTTGTTTTGGATGAAGGCACGCTCAAAGTAGGTTTTATAGAGACCTACACGAGCGGCCAGTTTATCTGGAATGGCGGACGCGTCGTGCCTGATGACCAGACACTGATCATCCCCACCCATCATACGTCCTCCGCAGATTGTACCTATGCGATCGAGGCTGCAGGGCAGAGCTTTCACTTTGGTGGAGGGGTCGATCTATCCGCTGGCGGCACACTGGAGATCTATGAAATCACAGGGGATACGAGCAGCGGCATCGTCTCTGGAAAGATGACCCTCATGGAGGCACCCGATCTGGTAGGCCTAGTCGACCGGCCGGATGTGCCATTCGATCAGCTGACGATCTCTACACCCACTCACGCTCAACTGATCAGCTACAATGAGGCCCAGGCCCGCTCGAACTGGAGCCCTTTCAGCGAAAATAGGTATTGGATCCAATTTATCGACGACCCGAGTGGCAATGATAAGCTGATTCTGCACTACAGTCTGGCTCCCGACACCAGACCCTCGGTAGCGCCGATCAGCACCGAGGGAGGAACGTATCCCGCAGCCTGGACCATACTCTACCCAGGCGCGTCAGCCCTCGATCCCGCTGTGGATACCGATGGCGATGGCGAGACGAATCTAGTCGAAAGCCAGCACGGCACCGACCCATTCGACGCAGCATCATACAGCGGTTTCACCCACTTCCAGTTGAGCGAGGATGGAGAAACCTTCGAGTTCGGCATCCACAGCTCGCCCTATGCGGTCTATCGGCTGTGGCAGAGCGATAGCACTGCCGAAGATGCCGTCTGGACTGATACCGGAGTCGATGTCGTCGGCACAGGTGGCATCGTGGCCCACTCCCAGCCCGCGGCTTCTTTCCTCATCGATGCGGCGCTGCCAGACAAACAATTTTTCCGCCTGCAAGGCCGAGCCCTAGATAGCGATGGGGACAATCTATCTGACCTCGATGAGGTCGCCTATGGCTACGATCGCTACTCACCAGTCACCTACTCGATCGGCGACTACGAGGATATGATGGCACGCCTCGGCAGCCAGCCAGACTTCTCCATCAGCACAGTGCGCGACTACTGTACCGAGGGCGATACCACAGGGCTGATATTTGAAGTGACACGAGGCGGTAGCCTAGAGGCTACGACTGCTAGCTATAGCTACTCTGGTACAGCGACATCTGGTGCCGATTTTTCACCCGGCACTCAGCAGATCGCTTTTGCCTTTGGTGAGCGCAGCAAGACATTCAGCATCGTCCCGACAGCCGATGGAGCAGACGAATTTGCCGAGACACTAGTGGTGACGCTGCAGCCCTCCGCCGACTACACGATCGGCGATGCCAGCGCACAGGGTATCATAGAGGACTCGGCTGCGACTGTCTCCCGAGCATCGCTACGAGCCAGCGGCGTCCCTTACTCTGCTGGCTACGGACTCGCCACAGTCGAGATAGCCGGCAATGGGCTGACGATAAAAATCAGCACCGATATCGACAATCTGACCTCGCCGCAGACGGGGGCAGCGCTACTGATACCCGACGGCCTCGGCGGCACCGTAGCGGTGCTGTCCCTGCCCATAGGAGATCTACAGGAGCACGAGTGGGTAGTGGCCGATAGCGGCGGCCTGACCGCTGCCGAGATCGTCGCCGCAGTGAGAGCGGAGCAGGCCGAGCTGATCGTCTACAGCGAAAATTACCCCACCGGCGAAATCCGTGGCACCATTTTGGTAAACGGCCAGACCGATACGATCCCGACACCGGATACCCCACCCGCTCTGCCATCGGGCTCGATCACTGCTGCGGATGCCGTGCGCTTTTCCGAGCAGGTCAGCTTTGGTGCGACCCCAGCGCAGATTGCCGATATCCAGGCTCGCGGCTACGAGGGCTGGATCGACCACCAGATGAGCCTACACACCTCTGACTTTGTGCAGGATCACTACAATCTGACTCTCGATCAGAATCCCGGCTTCCCCAACCATCTACATCTTCGCAAACCAGCTTTCTTCAAAACCGTCATGACTGGCGATGATCAGCTCCGGCTCCGCGTCGCTTGGGCACTATCGCAGATATTCGTGGTATCCGAGATCGGCACCGACACCAGCGGCATGCTCTACGGTCTGAGCAAATACAAAGACGTGCTAGCCACCAATGCTTTTGGCAACTTCCGAGACCTACTAGAGGCCGTCACTCGCAACCCAGCGATGGCGCTCTACCTCAGCATGTATCATGCGAAAAAGCCCGACTTGGAGAATGATGTATTCCCCGACGAAAACTTTGCCCGTGAGGTGATGCAACTGTTCACCGTGGGGCTGGACATGCTGCACCTCGATGGCACCCCCAAACTCGATGCCAATGGCGAACGCATCCCGACCTACACACCGGAAGATGTCTCTGAACTAGCTCGCACCCTGACTGGCTGGGCATTTGCCCCGATCCCTGCAGACTACGAGTTCCCTGAGGACCAGCAGCAAAACCTCTACTACTGGCGAAATCGCATGGACCCACTGATCGGCGATGACACCCAGCATGATCTAGGTGAGAAAACCATCATCGGCGGTGTGGTGATACCGGCAGGAGGCACCACCCTGGGGGATACGGGTCTAGCACTCGATACTTTATATAACCACCCCAATGTCGGTCCATTCATCAGCAAGCAGCTGATCCAGCGACTAGTCACATCGAATCCCAGCCCAGGCTATGTCTATCGAGTTGCTTCGATTTTCAATGACAACGGCAGTGGTGTGCGAGGCGACATGGGTGCCGTGGTGAAAGCCATCCTACTCGACTATGAAGCGCGCGCCCCGGAGATGACCTCGGTCCGAGCGTTTGGCCACTTGAAGGAACCTATCCTGAAATCGACCCAAGTTTTCCGCCGATTTGGGATCAACATGGCGGATGCGGCAAACTTTAACTACGAGCACTTCCTCGATCTGAATGTGCAGATCTGGATGCTCGATACTCACCAGTTCCCCTACCAATCGCCATCGGTGTTTAATTTCTATCGTCCAGACTACGCCCACCCTGGCCCGATCAAAGATGGCAACTATGTATCGCCAGAGTTTCAGCTGCAAAACGCCACCTCGACAGCGCAGATGGCCAATCTTTACTACTACTCACTAGGGCGAATGGACTTCTCCGAACTGATCCCACTGGCCGACACACCGGCCGAGCTAGTCGACTTCCTCAATGAGCAACTGCTAGCCAATCAACTCAGCACTGAGCTGCGCGATGATATGGTCGCCTTCCTCGAATCTCTCACCACCAGTGCCTGGAATGGCTCGACTCGAACGGAGGCCGAGCTATACGAGGAGCGCGCCTGGATCGCTCTGCACCTTTTCACCCTTCAGCCAGAATTCGCCGTATCGAAGTAATGAAATTTAAATTGAGGCGCATTTCTTCAACCACCGAAAGGTATCACTTACTCTTAGTGATTATTGTATGTTTTTCATCGATCACAACCTGTAAAATTGTCGCGTCTGAAGACTTAAATTATTTCAACGCTACGGAAGATTTGTTCTTTTTCCGGCAGCGCTACAATATGGACTTTCTTGAGGTGAAGCCTATTTCTGATTACGATGACCCTGATCAGTTTTATTCAGCTGTAGCGAAAGAGCTAAATATCCTAGGCAAGGTGTACGAGGTGCTTCTGGTAAGGTATCAATGGTCGAAAGAAGATGGTAGCCATATTAAACGGGCTATTATCAGAAGAGCTAATGGTTGTTGGTTGGTTTTAGTTTATCGATTTCAATTAAATTTAGACACTAAAAAGGTAAACAAGAAAACGATGGAGCAAAGGTGGGTGGCTATTAATGACAACAGAGAAGCAGTATATTTTGGGATACAACAACCGTCAGCTGAGCAGCTTAAATCTAAGAAAATGATAGGGGAGTAGGAAGTTTTGCTAAATCACCAGTGTCAGCTCCATATCACAGCTATCCTGCCCACGGTGCGCCCTTTAACTAACTAAAGCTTATCTTAACCCCATGCTACGTAATATGAACCCGGAATACCTACGCAGAGAGTTTCTCAAGAAATCACTATACGGATTTGGCGGAGCCGTCGGAGCTGCAGGCTCGATCCAGCAGATGCGCACACTGCAGGCCGCCGCTGGTATGAATAGCGCCCTATCGGGTAGTGGCGACTACAAAGCGATGGTCTGCATCTTCCTTTTCGGGGGTAATGACTCCAGCAATACACTGATCCCCACCGGCGAGCACGACTACGCGCTCTACCAGGAAGGCCGCCAGCATCTGGCAATACCCAAGGAAGACATCCTACCCATCTCGCCGGCGACCGACAATGGCCGTAGCTATGGCCTGCACCCTGCGCTACCCGAGGTGAAGGATCTATTCGACGCGGGCAATCTGGCTTTTATCAATAACGTGGGATCGCTCTATGCTCCGACCAGCCGCCAGGACTTCCTCTCCAATGCCCAGCATCTGCCGATCTATCTGTTCTCCCACATCGATCAGTCCAAACAATGGATGACCAGCCTGGCTCGCTCGCGAGAGACCCAAGGCTGGGCTGGCCGAGTCGGCGATCTCATGCAGTCGGTGAATGAGAACACTCAGATATCGATGAACATCTCGCTCGGTGGCGCTAACTACTTCCAGACCGGTGCAGAGATCATCCCTTTCGCGATCGGTACTGGCGGTACAGTCGACATACGATTCGACACCAGTCGTCCCGACTTCGGCCCACACTATGAGAAGATGGCCGAGCACTTCCGCGCCGACTATGGCAATCTCTTCAGCCAAGAATTCGCCAAAGTCCGCAACACCTCCTTTAACAACCACCACGAGATATCATCCAAGCTGATCGAGTCGGGCGAGCTAGCCACTGTTTTTCCTGAGAAAAACTACCTAGCTGATCAGCTCAAGATGGTCGCTAGGATGATCAAGCTTCGCGAAGAACTGAATGTCCGCCGTCAGATTTATTTCTGCTGGCTAGGGGGATTCGACACGCACATGCCACAGCTCGAGGCGCACCACGATCTGCTGACCACTCTCAGCCAGGCAATGGGCTCTTTCTATCAGGCGACTGAGGAGTTGGGTGTCGCCAATGATGTGGTCACCTTCACGGCTAGCGACTTCGGCCGGACTTTCACCTCGAATGGCGCGGGCTCCGATCATGGCTGGGGTGCCGATCACATGGTGATGGGAGGCGGAGTGCAGGGCGGCGATCTCTATGGTACCTATCCGATCCTGGATCTCGGCGGCCCCAATGATAGCATCCGTGGCAGCTGGATCCCGACGACCGCTGTCGATGAATTTGGCGCGACTCTGGCGAAGTGGATGGGAGTCACCGATACGGATATGCCGACAGTGTTCCCGAATCTGCATCGCTTCAACACACCCGATTTGGGCTTCATGGCCTAACCTCAAAAATGCGCAACGCCACGCTAGCTCTAGCCGCAATCGTAGCCTTCGGGTTAGCGTTCTTTATTTTTGTGGAAAAGGAACCGCCTCCGCCAGTACCGCCAGCCGAGGTAGCTGAAACCGAAATGGAAGCGGCACCTCCACCAGCCGTCCCCCCGGTGTCAGCCGCACCCCCTGCCACGCCAAAAGAGATCTCCCCTCGATGGCAAGTCTATCAGGCCATCAATGCCGAAGGCGCCTCTGCTCAGGAAGACGTCATGCTGATGGGGCAGCTTCTCCGTGACTACCATGGCTACCTGAAAGGCCTGCCCTACGGTGGAAACAAAGAGTTCACTCAAGCTCTGCTGGGCCAGAATAGGCTCAAAGAACCATTCCTCGCAGTGGATCACCCAGCTGTCAGCGCCCAAGGCGAACTCATCGACCGCTGGGGAACGCCCTACTTTCTGCACCCAGTCTCTGAGGGCATCGTAGAAGTGAAATCCGCCGGGCCAGACCAGCAGATGTGGACCGAGGATGATGTCGACTCTGTCCTGACCGGCAGCCTACAGCAGCAATTGGAGCGTGGGCGATAGTTGCCTACTGCGAACGTGACGACGGGTCCACACACCAAAGAGTCGTAAAGTCGGTATCCAGCTGTCCAAATGGCAGGTCTGAGAACGAAACGGGAGATACCATATAAGGGAAATCAGGCTCGACATCCTCTAGACTGAGCCTTGGCGAGACTCGATTTTTCTCGGGTATCTTCCGTGCCGGGCCACAGCAAATCCAATCTGAAGGGGATGCATCCACAAATAGACCCAATCTAATATCTCCCAGTTGGCTGATCAGCCGAATCAATTCCAGCCCCTCCTCGAGGGGAACAGAATCGGCAAAGCTCAATGCTAGGGTTGGCTCTTCCTTTAAAATCCGGCACGACTCCATGTAAGTCGCAACGCGCCCATAAAGCGCTTGCTGAGAAGTCTCATCACCGTTTACGACGAGACGACCAGATCCATGATAAGCTAGGACCAGCCAATCGATCCCACGCTCTAGGGCAGGGCCAGAGAAATGAAGCAACAAATCTTTCTTACCCTCAGATTGATAGGCAATGATCTGCTCAGGAGCCTTTTCCTCGATCAAATAGTCGGCCCGCATGCGCTTAAAAAACGCATTAGCACTGCCCCCCTCTACCTCAAGTATTGAGCTGATAGGCTTCACCGCAGAGGATAGCTCAACCGCTTGAGAACTCACTCTGATATTGAGCTCCACGATGCACAACTCCTCACAGCATGACGCTCCGGCATGCTCTACACTCAGCCATACACTTATGGCCAAGCCGAAAGAAAATTTAAGAATCACGCCCATCAGCCTTCATTGGCTGATGGGATAGCTTATGTGACTTCTAGAGTCTTAGTCGGAGGATCCGTCAGATCCGCCTGGCAGGGCTTCGACGACTGCGCTATCGCGACCGCTGGTACCGATCAGCTTGTTGAAGATCTTCTTGGGCACACTCTTGCCGCGCTCTTCTTCCTCCATCTCAGCGATGGCTTTTTCCTTGGCGGTCTCCCATGCAGGAGCAAAGCCCGGAGCGCTGACGACCATGGTCTTCTCAGCGCGAGCGTAAATTTCTAGATTGCGATCGAGCTCGACCTTGTCGTTCTGCACGCGCCCAGAGTTGATCTTCATGCGCAGGTTCTCGTTTTCGCCTTTGAGATTCTCGATCTCAGCCTTCATGGCAGTCAGCTTTTCCGCCTCGAGCTCGAGCTTGTCAGAGAGATGGCCTTTCAGGCGGCGCAGCTCCATCTTAGTTTTGAAAAGGCTCACCATCGCGATCACGCAGAGGGTAAAGCCGATGATAAATCCCCAGAAAATCTGGTTACTCAGTATTGATTTGATAACGTCCATTGCTTGGTTTCGGGTGTTGTTGTCCCGCTAATGTCGTGGAGTTTGGACATCTTCGCCACAAGTTTCGTCACCTCTGGCTTTAGTTATTGGTTAGGCCGTTGAAAGTTTGGTGGGCCGTGTTAGTGTGGTGACCCCATTCCGTGATGGCCCAAATCATCCACATCAGCGACACCCACTTCGGTCCATCGAAAGAGATGGAGATACGGGGCAGCCGACCCTACGAGCGAGTGTCTGCCCTAGTTGACCTGATCAATGGCATGACCTTTACCCCGGATCTGATCATCCACACCGGAGACATCGTGAATGATCCAGATGAAGATGCCTACGCTCTGGCCCGAGATGTGCTCGGCCAGCTGAATGCTCCCGTCTACTATGTGTCGGGAAATCACGACGACGCGGCGATGACTCGCAAGTACATGGCCCTAGCTCCACACACTGGACTGAATGATGTGGGCGATAAGCTGGCCTACACCTTCGATATCGGTACCGGCGTGACTGGCCTAGTGATCGATGCCTGGGTGCCCGAGACCGAGGGCCCGCATGGCTTTGTATCCGATCCCCAGCTGCGAGAACTGCGCAGCACCCTAGAGTCTCTCGGCAAAGGCGAACGACTGGCGATCTTTCTCCATTACCCGATCCTGCCGATCGGTTCGCCGTGGACGGATGACTTTCTACTGGTGAAAAATGGCCTAGCTGTCCACTACCTGCTGTGCGAATTCCGCGACCACGTCGCAGGCGTATTTTTTGGCCATCTTCATCGCGGCATCCAGGTCTATCGCGATGGCATCCTCTACTCGGGAGTCTCTAGCCCAGTCTGCCATTTCTCCAGTGGCCCAGAGGAGACGGTAGGCTGCGACTTCATCTCCAAGTGCGCGCTCCCCTTCAATCACATCACCTTCACATCTGAAGCTACGATGGTGAAGGAGTATGCCGAGCCGCACTCCTTATGAGACGCCGTGGTGCCGCGTTATTCCTCAAGCACCCCGAACCCGGCAGAGTAAAAACTCGCTTAGCCGAAACCCTGGGCGCAGCGGAAGCTGCAGTCGCCTACCAGAAACTGGTGCGAGAAGTGATCCGACTCGTCCGGCAGTCGTGCCCCGATGTGATCTACCTTTTTTTCGATCCACCCGAGCAGCGCCCAGCCATCGAGCAATGGCTACACCCCTACCTGGCGAGTGTCTCGGCTGAGATCGTCTATCGAGCACAGTCCTCGGGCGATCTGGGCCAGCGCCTCACTGCGGCAGTGCACAGCGTGTATGCCGATGATCCCGCTACCGATCTACTCGTGCTAGGTACCGACTGCATCGACATCGATGCCACACTGCTACACACCGCCTGGCAAAATCTAGAGCACAGCGATGTGGTGCTAGGCCCCGCAGAGGATGGCGGCTACTACCTGATCGGTCTCAGCCAGCCACACGATTGCCTGTTTCAGGGCATCCCGTGGAGCACCGCACACACCCTGCAGGCGACTCTCGACCAGGCCCAACGGGCGACTCTCTCTTACCAGTTACTAAAGACCTTACGCGATATCGACACTATGGATGAATATTCACCGATCGTCCCACGTCTGGCACCCCGGCCATGCGTCTTCTTCGACAGAGATGGCGTGATCAACCACTCACCCGGCCCAGGCTACGTTTTGCATCACTCCGACTTCCATATCCACGACGGCATCGCAGAGGCACTCTCTGTGGTACGCGAGGCGGGTTACCTAGCCGTAGTGGTGACCAGTCAGAAAGGCGTGGGCAAAGGACTGATGACACAGGATGATCTCGACCAGATCCATCACAAGCTGCAGACTGTGCTGAATGCAAAGGGGGGTGGCTTAGCATTCGATGCGATCTACTCCTACACCGCCACTCCAGACTGCCCGCACCGAGCCAAACCCGACCCCGAGATGATCCTGACCGCTGCAAGCGAGCACGAGATCGACCTATCGCGCAGCTGGATGATCGGCGATGCCGACCGCGACATCGAGATGGGCATCGCCGCCGAGGTCCGAGGCACCATCCGGGTGCGTGGAGACAAATCTATCAACACTACGGCCACTCATACTATTGATGAAATTTTATATCTTCCTCAGCTACTAAGGAAACTTTTATAATTCTGGAAATTTAAATTATCACTGGAAAATCGGCAGGAACAGAGTAGTCTAGTTTGCCTGACCTTCTTTCTCCCACTCGACCTCACTCATCTACTTTTCTGACTCTATGGCGCGCCCATCAAACCTGACCATGTGCTCTTTCTGCGGGAAGAGTCACTCCGAAGTGAAAAAGCTAATCGCGGGCCCAGGTGTCTATATTTGTGATGGCTGTATCACTGTCTGCCGAGGTATCCTGGATAAGGAACTCAGCGAGGTCGAGGGAGAGATGTCTACCGATTTCAGCGTGCCTCGTCCCGGCGAGCTATGCCGCACGCTCAACCAGCACGTGATCGGTCAGGAGTACGCCAAGAAGGTCCTCTCCGTCGCTGTGCACAATCACTACAAGCGTCTGCACCAGCACACAGCGCCTGCTCGCCTCGGCGGGAATGATGACTTCGCCGATGTGGAGATCGAGAAAAGTAACGTGCTACTGATCGGCCCCACTGGCTCAGGTAAAACACTTTTGGCGAAGACGCTGGCTCGCGTGCTGAATGTACCATTCTGCATCGCCGATGCCACGACTCTCACCGAGGCCGGTTACGTCGGCGACGATGTGGAAAATATCGTGCTACGCCTCCTGCAGGCAGCCGACTACGATGTGGCTCGCGCCGAGCAGGGCATCATCTACATCGACGAGATCGATAAGATCGGCCGCAAGACAGAGAATGTCTCAATCACTCGCGACGTATCAGGCGAGGGTGTGCAGCAGGCTCTGCTAAAAATCCTGGAAGGCACCGTCTGCAACGTGCCACCACAAGGCGGCCGCAAGCACCCACACCAGGAGTACATCCAGGTGAATACTGAGAAGATTCTTTTTATCTGCGGTGGCGCATTCGTCGGTCTCGAAGAGGTCGTATCCAAGCGCCTCGGCAAGCAAGTGCTAGGCTTTGGCATGGAGACCACCAAGGTACCCAGCGAAGAAGAAGTGAGCAGCCACATGACCAAGGTCACTCCAGAAGACCTGACCGGTTTTGGTCTGATCCCAGAATTCATCGGCCGACTCCCCGTCGTATCATCGCTGCGCAAGCTGACTGCCGACGAACTGGTCCGCGTGCTCACCGAACCGAAGAACTCGCTGATCAAACAATTTTCCAAACTGCTCGCCATGGATGGCGTGACCCTAAAAGTCACCGACGACGGCCTGACCGCCCTCGCCGAAGAAGCTATCGAACGCGGCACCGGTGCCCGAGCCCTACGCTCCATCTTTGAGAAGCTCATGCTCGACACCATGTACGAAGCACCCGACGCCCCAGCTCCATCCACCGTAAAGATCGACCGCCCAGTCGTGATCGGCGATGCCAAGCCCAAAATCGTCGAGGACAAAAAGCCCCGCGAAAAGCGTGAAGCTGCCTAGAGCGGTAGCAGCGCAAACAAATCCGCTCGCAGTGTGAGCGGACATAGTCTGAGCGGATTGTCGATTGCTGATCGACTAGTGTTGATTTTTGAAGTCTGTGCTATTCGGCGCAGAACAAGCACTTCAATAATAGCCTGTCCAACAATCTTGATTCCATTCACTCTCAGTATTTACACTACCCTCTGCCAGAGGTCGCCGTCTTGGCAGAGAATACGAATTAGTGAAAAGTGACCCAGCCTGTCAGGTTCGGGTCTGACAAACCAGATCAGTTGGAACGTTCTGTCCAAGGGTAGCTGGCGTTAGCACCGAAAATGCATACCCAAACCTTACCCTAAAGCCTCGCCACCAGCGCTTGTGCTACAGGGTGACTGTTAGGAAACGTGACTCGGATAGTTCAGTTGTGTCCGGGTAATGTGATTTCAGTTAATTAAGGTTCTCCTGCGTTTCGAATTTTAATTCTCGATTCAGCAATAGATGCCACTTCATAAAACTAGCACACATACCTAGCTTGGCATCGTCGCGCTTTTTTTCAGAAAACCACCGCTTAAAATCGCCAAGTGTGAAACCCGTTTTCCCTTCGGTAATAGATTCTCCAATCACTACCGCAAAGTACTGCTCCCCTTTCCATGACTTACTCCAAACCAAATCTTCCCTCCAATAAACTTCTCTTTTATCCTTGGAATATGAGACCTCTCCAGGCTCTTCATCACCAGAGAAAAAAATTATGTAGCTTAAATTAGATTCTTCATGGCCCCAAATCGCAAAGTTCCCACCAACCCCTCTAAGCACTTTGTGCTCAGTCGAAAACACATCGGAAACCAAAATAAAAAAAGCCATAAATACAATTAATCTGATTTTCATGCTATTTTTCTAATTACTAAACCCTAAAAATTTCTTCCAGCCGATAACTTTTATTTCGTGTTTCACCCTCAGTTGTCGAGTCACCTTTATCCACAGATATCAATTCTGGCCAGTAACCACTTGAAGGATTATCAAGGCAAGTTAAACAACAAATCTGATACTCTACAGTTTGTGGAATGGTTGTGTGCCAAGACCAATGCTATCGAGACTTCTGACTATCTCTCCGAAGCACACATCCAGTGAAGTACTCTGAGAACTCCTAGTCGATCGATTCAATGCCTTTACTTCTTTCGCAGCCTGAGAGGATTAATTACCTGATCGGCTTTTGAATTCAGTGCTGAGAGCACTGGCCAAGCACCTCAACAATCAACAATAGACTGTTTGACAATCGCCATTCCACTCAACCTCAGCATAGACTACGCACCCCACACCACACGCATCGCCGCAACTGCACTACGACAATCCGCCGCAAGATCATTTCCCGGCGTAGCCTCCACTGAGACACCTCCACTATAGCTGATCTCTTTCAGCAGTTGGAAAAACTCTGCCATCCCTGCCACGTCTGCGCCTTCCTTCGGAAAACAGCGTCCATCGGGATTGGCTAGCTGCACAGCACACACCAGATCGCCTGCATCGCGCAGGATCTCCATGGACTCGCTCTCCATGTGGAAGTGATATAGATCCGCCGCTAGCCCCACCTCGGGCCGCGCCACCTCCGTCGCTACCGACATGGCATCGGCAAAGGTGTTCAGCATATTGGTCTCGGTGTGATTCACGTGCTCCACTGCTAGTCTCACGCTAGCGCCCTGCTCCTCGACCACATCGGCAAACAGATGGCAGAACCGCACGATCTGCTGGCGAGCCTTGTCGCTAGAAAATCCATCTGGTCTCGTGCGCGAGCCGGGACTGCCAAACACGATCGCCTGCGCCCCTAGTACCTCCGCCCGCGCGATCGCTCCCTCGAGAAAGCTGCGCGAGGCAGCATCGTCTACCTCATCGCCGACTACTTTCAGAGTCGGTGGCAGAAACCAATTCATCGACTGCACGTTGATCCCCTTCGATGCTAGATCGGCAGCACGCGCGGCAAACACATCGTCCGGCAAAGCGGCTACCTTGGCGCAGCCTGCCTCGACGAAGTCCAGCCCATGACTGGTGATCAGCTCAGCATTGTCGAAAGACTCAGTGGTGGCGAAATCGGAGACTCCAAAGATCATAAAATTAACGTGGGAATGATTGACTAAAATATGGGGTTTTGGGAGCATACTGCAAAAACCCCAATGCAGAATCCCTATAACCCACCACAGAGCGAAGTCTACGACGAAGAGGTCACCTCCCAATCGCGCCAAAAGAAGTGTACCCAATGCGGCAGCTCAGACACTTACTACGATATGTTTGAGCACCCTCGGTTCAATATCATCACCTTTCTGCTGATCGGCTGGGTCTATCTCCTAGTCAGGTATGCTTTTCACAGCAGCAAACTGACCTGCTCGGACTGTGACCACGAGTTTCGCCACAAATCCGTCGGCTCTACCGTGGCACTATTTCTCTTCGTACTCCTCGCAGCCTCGTGGATCTACGCGGCCGTAGCCGGCAACTAAACGGTTTAGCAAAAACGCACGAAGTCTTTGATCAGCTGGCAGTAGAGGTAGCAGAGACCACGCCACGAGTAGCGCCAGGTCTCATCATCGGCCTGGCATAGGGTCAGGATGCCCGCTTTGAGATTGTGCGAGATCTGCTGCCCCGACTCGGAAACAATTTCATCGACCAGACAGTCCACTGATTGATCTTTCAAAGTGGCCTCGGTATACCCTAGCTCCTTGATCCAGTTCAAATGCCCGACCAGATAGGCTGTCATACTCTCGGAGTCGACGTCTCTGCGGATATGGACATGTGGCATCGCTCGCATCGGCGTACTGAAAGGTACATTCACCGTCCGGTAGATATGCCCTAGTGCTGATTTCGAGGTAAACTTCACATCGGCCCAGCTGAGGTGATTTTGCTCACTGAAGCAGATAGTGGCTTCTACCTTCTTTTCTGGGTGATACAGGATACGGAAAAACTGATGTAGCTCATGCCAGTCCCAGCCGCGATCGGCTACCCACTCAAAACCCTCAGCCTCAAGATCTTCGGTCAGTTTGGTGAGTTCGGGAAATTTACTACTATTCGGAGGCGGCTTCTGAGCCAGTTTGCGCTCGAGGGGCAGTCGCATCTGCCGCGCCCGGGTGAGCAAATCGATCCACGGGAGGATGAACCAGAGGGCCAGCAGCCCTGCACCTTGCCACCAATGACCAAAAAGAAGGTAGCCCGACAAAAATGTCGCGACGAAAAAGCCGATCATGCCGATCTTTCGGCACAACGCCCAGCGCACAGTGCGTAGGGCGAAAGACAGGACTAACACCCCGAGCACGATATAAATTTCTGTCATAAAAGCACGGTCCAAGGTTGAGGTAACCGAAAATCTTACTTCTGCAAAGTAAAATCAGGGGGCGCACTCAGGACCTCGTGCCTAGCTAAAGCCAGTTATGACTTTCCTTTACCTTCAGGATTTTTACCGCCCTCATCCGCAACACCCTCACCCCCAGGAGTTGATTCACCGTTTCCCAAATGATCCCCATCTTTATCTTTCACCACAAGAAACGTGTTAAAAACTTCCTCTAGTTTGTCGGTCGCATTTTTGCTGTACAGGCCTGTCAGAGCTGCGAACCCGTAAATGCTGATCAGATTGAGATGCTCGGTACCGGAGCTGCCTGATTGATTGGACGCCAGCATGCCCGAGCGAAACAACAGATAGATGATCGGTGCTGTCAGAGCACCCGCGATCGGCAGGACGTAGTAATACAGGAACCAGCGCTGACTGAGCTTGCCATTGCCCACATACTTCACCAGAGAAGCTCCGGCTCGTAGAAAACCTCCCAAAGCACCGAGTAGAAAAACCATGAGCAATACGTCCAGCTCCTTGGGGCCACGCTGCTGCATAGCCTCCAGATTTCCCCGCGCTAGCTCTAGGTCGCTTTGCAATAGACTCTGCTTTTGCTTTGCCTCATCAAGCTCCCCGAGGACTTCAGTCTTGCCCTCTTGTACCTGACTGAACAGAAGGTCGAACTTATCATTCACCACTTTCAGAGCGGCCTCTTGCCCACGGATTTCAGCAGCCAGCTCTTCGATCGTATCAGGATCTTCCCCGCGGATCGCTTTAGGCCATGTCAGGTAGGTGGCATACAATGTCCCACACAGCCCCGCCAGCAGGACGCAGATTAACAATCGAAACACCCAGACATTGGGTTCCCCCTCTCTCAATAGGCTAAAGTTCTTTTTCTCGCTCATGTCCACTCGTGAGCGAGGATCTCAAATCTATCAGCAGCGGTCAACAAAACAGTTTTGGATCACCTCCGACTCGGTAGTACGATGCGCAGCTTGCCCACCGCTTTTTCGATCTGAGCGATCGCCTCGTCGATCTCGGCCTTGGTGCTGAGATGGGATAGCGAAAAGCGCACACTGCTGCGCGCCCGCTTGGAGCTCTGGCCCATGGCCTTTAGGATGCGACTGGGCTGTATTGCTCCCGTGCTGCAGGCCGATCCCGGCGAGCAGCAGACGCCAGCCTCGTCTAGCAGGATGAGCAGCCCCTCGCCATCCACTCCGGGGAAGTAGAGATTGGTCGTATTGGGCAGACGACTGTCTGTGGTGCCATTGATCTCGACACCCTCGATCGCCGCTACCACACCGCGCTCGAATCGATCGCGCAGCTCCTCTACCGACTGCATCTCATCGAGACGCTGGCGAGCCAGATCCGCTGCCACACCCATACCGACGATGGCCGCTACATTCTCCGTGCCAGAGCGGCGCTCGCTCTCCTGCCCACCACCGAAGATCGATGGCTGAAAGCGCGCGTGCTTATTGACATAAAGCGCACCGATGCCCTTGGGCCCGTGAAACTTGTGCGCCGACATCGCCAGCGAGTGCAGCGGCGCAGCATCCACCGATACCGGGACTTTGCCGACGACCTGCACGGCATCGGTATGAAAGTAGACCTTGGCATCGCGCGCGGCCTCGGCGGCCTCCACCACGGGGCTGAGCACGCCTGTCTCATTGTTGGCCCAGATCAGCGTGGCCATCGCCACATCGCCAGTCTCGAGAGCTGCGCGCCAGGCATCGAGATCGAGGACTCCATCGGCATCCACAGCGATCTCGTGGTGATTGTAACCTATTGAGTCAGGGCTGTACCCTATTGAATCGGCGAAATAGCCGAGCCCCTCATGGATCGCACTGTGCTCGACCGAGCTGGATACCAGCCCACGCCGCTCGGGCCAGAGCCGCGTGGCGGATAGGATGGCCAGAGTATTGCTCTCGGTCCCACCACTGGTGAAGATGATCTCCCCCGGCTCGGCATCGATCAATGCCGCCACCTGCTCGCGCGCTGTCTCTAATGCTTTGCGCGATTGCTTGCCGATACGGTAGCCCGCCGAGGGATTTCCATACTGCTCACCGAGCCACGGCAGCATCGCCTCGCGCACGGCCGGATCGACCTGAGTCGTGGCATTATTATCCAGATAGATCATGCTCATTGCTTAGGGCCACGTCGTCAGCAGGACGCGGGCAGAGTCGCTACCGGTCCCGATCGCGCTGGTGTCGGCACCGTGTGGCACGATGAAAAAGTCGCCCTCCTGAGCCGCCGCTCCACCCTCCAGAGCCAGACTGCCCTCGACCACGGTGATAATCGCAAAGCGCCCAGCCACCGCATCGGCTAGGCTATCCTCATCGCCGATCTCATGGCGCTCCAGGCGGAAATGCTCGCAGGTGCAGATCACCTCGGTATCGCTGGCGTCCAGATCTGGCTCGATATCAGAGAAATCGATACAGCGCATGCTCTCCTCGACGTGCAACTGGCGCGGCTGACCATCTAGGCCTAGGCGGCCCCAGTCGTAGACACGGTAGGTGGTGTCGGAGTTTTGCTGGATCTCATAGATCAGAAGGCCGGCCCCGATGGCGTGCAGCCGCCCACTTTCGATAAAGATGTAATCACCCGCCTGCGGACGCAGCACATGCACTGCCTGCTCGGCCGAGCCATCCTCTAGCGCTTGGCGAAAGCCATCCGCTGTCACACCACCTTTTACCCCGACATACAGCTCGGCCCCCTCCTCGGCATCGGCGATGTACCAGACCTCGGTCTTGGGCTCACCGCCCAGCTCATCGGCCACTGGCTGCGGCGGGTGCACCTGGATCGATAGGCGATCGCGCGCGTCGAGTATCTTGGCCAGCAGAGGGAATCGCTCATCTGCGGGAGCCTCTGGCCCAAAGATGGCTGCCCTCGAGGCAGGGTCCGCCCACAGCTCGGTGAGCGTGCGACCATCGTAGCACCCGCCTACCACGGGGCTATCTGCCTCTTCACGCGCCGAGATTTCCCATGATTCACCATAGGGATTCTCCCCATCTGGCAGCTCCCTGCCAAATCGTGACTCGAGCGTCCGCCCACCCCACACACGGGTCTGATAGATGGGCTGAAAGTGGATAGTAGCGGGAGATTCCGAGGTCATACAGGTCAGGTTGTTTTAGTAAGAATTGGGTTTCAAAACAGAGGGTAGGGACAAGGTAACGGCGAAAAATCGCCCCGTCAAAACAGCTCACAGCCAGCAATGCAGGTTTTCGCATGTTCCTCCTTGCATCGCTCCAAAGACAAGCCACATTATCCGCCGATCATTTTGACTTTGTTAGTTATCAGCTAACAACCCTACGGAGGGGTGGCGGAGTGGTTGAACGCACCGGTCTTGAAAACCGGCATACGGCAACGTATCGTGGGTTCGAATCCCACCCCCTCTGCTCTTACGATTTCAACAATCAACACTAGTCGATAGGCAATCGACAATCTGCTCAGGCTTTGGGGGCGGCTAGGGTAGCGCGGCGAAGGTAGAGTGGAATGACGATTGGCGAACAGGCTAATTTCGATTGTTGAGGTGCCTGTCTATGAGCTGCTTGGTTGCTTGAGCCTCGGATCATTCAACAATCAACACTAGTCGATCAGCAATCGACAATCCGCTCAGGCTTTGGGGCGGCTAGGGTAGCGCGGCGGAGGTAGAGTGGAATGGCGATTGGCGAACAGGCTATTTTCGATTGTTGAGGTGCCTGTTTACGAGCCGCTTGGTAGCTTGAACTATTTCCTTCCTTCGGCGGTTTTTACACTTGCCACAAAGATCGCGATTAGCTCGTCGCACTCGGTCAAAATCGGACCCATGAGCTCGGGCGAGCAGAGCGGCTTTCGCTCGATCACTTTCAGCCACACCAAGGTTTCTCGCAGCTCTTTGAGAGCCACCTTCATTTTGTGGAGAAAGTCTTTTCGCGATTCCGCGCTTTGAGCCTCCCCGTAGTTCGGAGCAGGCGAAGTGCCGGATCGAATGATCTGCCCCGCCACATGATTGCCTGCTCTGGAGTTAGGCAGATTTTCCACCACATTGATAATTCGAACCGAAAAGTCGATCAACCTATCTTCAAGCTCAGCCGGTGTTGCCATAAAAACATCCAACACCAAAAATCGTCCTCCACTCAACCCTCAAAAATCAACAATAGCCTGTTCGACAATCATCAATCAACACAAGCCTTGCCGCAAAGAACTGGCTCTAATCACAAATAACCCTGAAAATCTGGAATCGATTCCCGATTTTCAAGGTTAATGCCTCACCCCTTCATCTAGGAATCAGTGATCGAGACAATTAGCTTACTCAAATCTTGGAAGTTTTCCCCAGCTCCATAAGCACACCCATCTAACTCGATCTGATCCCCCCTTACTGGTTCTGCTCCTCGAGGCGTCAGCCAAGGGATCTGGTAGAGATGTGAGTGAACCTCTGCATGCAGTGTCCGTGCCGCTACTTCACTGTGTAGCAGTACGACCATATACCAGTCAATTCCCATGGCATGCCAGAGTCTTAGAATACGCCCAATCACCCGAATCACTGACTGGATCGTTAGCTCATCCATATTTTGGAAGGGATCGTCCAGCCACAGCGTCCGCAGGCTGTTCTGCTTGAGCGTAGGGCCGAGTAGAGCGAATAAGCTCAGGGCTAAGAGATTCAACTCAGCGGTATTGAATATCTGCTCTGCATCACGGTCACTGATCTTAAAGTCCACTTCGCTCTGATTTCGGGATAACTCAGGGACGACCTCGCAATAGGCCCACCGAGCAGGGTTCAGCGTATCGAGCATTTCGTTAAAAGCGAGACGCAGAGTAGGGTCCCCTGCTACTCGTGTGGCAAACTTTTCCAGTGCAGCGCGGTCCGATTCTTCGGCTCTGCTACGTGCACTGTAGTAGTCGACAATGGCCTCTCCATGAACACGCAGCGATACCCTCGCCTTGTTTACCTGCAGACTCCTGAGGTATTCAGAAAATTCATTCACCGCCGTTATGATCGCCGCGGCCCAATTACCGATACCAATCGTTATGAATCGCTCCTTTTTCTCGCTTTCCCAGTGTTGAGAGGGATTGGGCAGGAAGTCTACGGGCTCATCACTAGCCATCGCTTGAGCGATTTGTTTGCCTAGCTGAGGCAGGGCGACCCACTCACCAATTGTATCTAGGGCTTCTACTTGGATGGGGTCGAGCTGATCGATCTTTTCTCCAGATTTGCCTTCCACCTGGCTAGCCCGCTTAAAATCATTCTCTATGCTCTCTCGCTTCCCGTCTAGGCTTGCTCGTATGCTCTCTATCTCTTCCGTTTGCGGCATTTTCTCTGCCGCAACGCGAATCAAATCGATCGCCTCAGTGAACCGATAGGAGTAGTCTGTGTCGACCAGAGCAGGTTTTACTTGAGATAGGATGGACAGATTCTTCAGCAAGTCTTCCACAGCAACTAACTCTTCGTAGTCTTGCAGTATTTTTTCTTTATCGTCCCCGCGCACTGCCGACTCAGATTGGGCATTCCAGCTCTGTAGACTCTCTAGGGCGCTAGCAGCGATGATAGATTTCTCACCCAATACACTTTTCAGCTCGACCAATTGCTCTAGTTTGGTTTCCAACGCCTGCCATTCGGGGAGATTATCACCATCCAGCCCTGACCGAGTTGCCATATGGTCTTTTTTCTCATAGCCTATCTCCGAAAATCTGAGCAGAAAGAGAGTATCTCCCCCATCACTCACAGCAGGGAGTAAACGTGCTACAGACTCCTTGTGTGCGACGTTTACCCAGTCGCGCAGTTCTTCAGGAATCTCTTTTAGCGCCTCTGTCTCTGCCTTTGCGGCACGCTGCGCATTCTCGACCGCTTCTCTTTCATCGGGAAAGAATGCCTCTAGTATCAGCTTGGCCCGCTCTTCGGCCCCTCGGTGAATCAGTCGATGGCTAAATTGCTCATTGAACCGAAAGCCATCACCTACCAGTGGACCGGACGCTAGATGGCTTTCATCCCAAGCATAGGTCTGCGTATTTTTATCACTTTGACGCTGATAAGTGACCTGTGCTTTTTTCGGGGCGGTTTTCGTCTCATTTAGCAGTGGGCGATAACTCACCGTTTCCCGGAGATCACCTGTCACCCGCTCGATGTCGCCGGTCATCAGCAGTTCTGCGGCTTCCGTGAGCGACGATTTTCCCGAGCCATTGTGCCCTTGGACGATTTGTAATCGAGTATCTGGCTTGGGCTGCCACACTCGATTACCCGATCGACGGAAATCGCGCAGTGCCAGATGTTTCAGAGGAAAGCTCATATCATCCGAATGCCCATGCAGGTCGGCCGTTTTCAGCCATTGCTGAGTATGATGTAGTAGCCAGCAGAAGGCTTTTCGCATACTGGGTGTGCCATCATTGTAGGCCCACAGGTGCAGCCCTATACCCGCCAGCTGATCGGTCTCGCGCAGTAGTGATGTCAGCTCACTGCCTAGCTCGGGCGAGTTCTTATCCACCGCCAGCACCACCTCCACTCCTATCGGCGCCTCGTGCGCACCATTCTGCACTCGATATTGGCGCAGCAGATCTTGGAGAAAGGCTCCCTCATCAGCACAGTAGCGCAGCCATTCCGACAGTGATTTGCCCTCTTTCTTCGCACCCCGATAGTGATAGATCAGCCCGACTACGCCTAGCCGATGCTCCCATATCACAGCCCTCGCCGATTTGAAGTCATGATAGCCATCCACTCGGAGTCTTACCGTGTCGCGACCTTCTCTCGGCAAAAGCATCCTTGGTGGATCGGTCAGCCCCCGCTCACTGAAGAGTCCCTTCGCTGTTGTACTGCGGCAAGATAGACGATAGGCTTTGGCTAGCTGTTGGAGTGGCTCTTGCAGCATGATTCTACGGTATAAAGGTGTTTAGTTTCGCGACCAATTTCTTATTGGAGGCTCCAGGTGCTTTCCAGTCCATCGATGCATATTTCCAGATCTCGATTGGCTCTGGAGTCTTGCCGATGGGTCTATTGACACTGCCATTTCGGCTGTGTAGCTGCTGCCAGACTCTCGAGGAGTGCGGCGGCGCTAGGTGCAGCCGGTGCCGCGCCATCGTCCCGCTCATATCCCACGATAGGCGTAGCTCTCTGCGAGTGCGGTAGCCTGGCTGATTTGTGGCATAGTGCAGCACCGGTTCAGCCAGTCCATTCGCGACCAGGACGAGTCGCTTTGCATTGATGCTCAATCCTTCGTCAGCATTTCCCGTCAGGCGATAGGCGATCATCTGCCGGAGAGCTAGCTCACAGAGTATGGCACCGACTGTCCAGAGCGGCTCATCCTCCATCGGGTAGTAGAGGGTCTGGCGTAGGGATAGAGCTGGCACGCGTCTAGACGAGCCGGTCGCTCTGCGCTGGTAGTGTATGGCCCACTCGCGAAGCAGAGCTGGATGGAAGGTATAGGTCCACCCTACGATCTCGCGCTCGAATACCTCGGCCGAGTAAGGCTGCCCCTCATCATCCAGGCATTTCTCGATCCACGCCCGTTCACACTCGACGATATGCTCAAATTCTGTAATGATCTTTTTGCAATCCGCAACCATAGATATGGCATTCTGACCAGGAGCCTCGATCGAGTCGGCCGCCAGCTCCAGATGACTATTCAGCAGCTCACGCTGGCGCTGCCGGTAGGCGAAATGGTTGAGCACCTGAAACAATTGATCATAGTCAGGAAACTTGCCCGATTGGCTGTAGACAAATGGCAGATACCCGTCGCCACTGCCAAATGGAGTGCGCGATCTACCCACCGCACTCTCCGCGTAGCTGATTAGCTCCCGAGCGGCGAATTCCTCGCTATCTCGATTTTTACAAAAGACAAATGGCAGCTCTGTTTGACTTCCCGCCCCCATCGTTCGGCACCGCTCCACCTCCGCATAGCATGAGCGAAAGGTATCGAATATCACCGGGTCGCTACCACTAAACCCAGCCAGCACGGCTCGTTTACTACGCATCTCGGAGCGTATCTGATCGCGCGCCCAGCCATCGTCGCGCCAATGGAGGATATCGCTAAAGGTGAAGACCAGACCCGATACATAGTCTAGCAGCGCACGTTGCTTATCCGTATCGCTATAGAGTCCCTGAGCGTGGCGCAGTTTGCGGTAAGTCCCAGCGCAGCCGTGGAACTTCATTACTCGTACTCGCCTGCCACCACTACCGTCGTGAAAGAATTCGTCGGCCCGAGAGATGCTGGTGTAGTCTCCGATACGGGCTGCCACCTCGCTGTCGCCTTGCACGGCATGCGGCATACCTGCTAGCCGATATGCCCCATCGATGAGCTGGTCGAAGTTTGTCGTCTGCACCGCAGGCAGGTAACCCTCGCGCGCCCATCTGGCTAGTAGGTGGTGCCTAGGTCGCAGCCGAGAGCCGCGGCCTCTGCCTGCTATGCGGTACGAGCCTTTGGCCACCGCTAGTGATCTGGCAGTGGGCTCACCTGCCATCAGACGAGAGTCGGCGAACCCCTGGGTATCGAGGAACAGTACCTTGCCGAGCTTCGGTAGCTGCCAGCTATCGCCCAACTGCCCCGCCCAAGACAGGAGTTCTTCGTCGAGCCTACGAAATGGGGCCTCATCTGGCTGCCAGGTCTTGTTAGGATCCCAGTCCAGAGGCTGCGTGACTCGTAGCTGCTCCTCGTAGGCCAGCAGATCGCTCAGCATAGCTGCTACCTCAACTTTTGGGTAGAGCACATAGAGCTGGTGCAGCAGATCACCATAGGCTGAGCAAAACCACGAGTTGGCTTGGTAATAATTATCCGTTAATTTGTCGACATTGGTTTTGTATTGGATAAACCGATCGTCTCCGCGCAGCCAGAAGATCGTTTTCAGCTCTGTCTCTAGCCGCTCGATTTCGACCATGGGCCCCACCGCACGTCGTCGCCACATCTCGACTAAGCCCTCAAACCGCAATAGTAATCTAGCCATAAGTCGGTTTGACCGCAGATCCTCGCTATCGATGGAGAAGCCCGATCCGACCAGAAACATCACCCGACCCGCTACAATCGAACGGCTGACCGATTCGATTCCCTCTATCTCAGCCATGCTTCACCTCTAGGCTTGGACTCTTTTCGTCGGGCAGTATACCACGCCTGCCACAAGGGATTAGGGCTGAGACTCAACTCTTCTTCAGCTAATGGCAGCACGCTGTCGATCCTATCAGTCAATCGACTAAGAATATCCAGTTCTGCACTACCCGCAAAGACGTCGCGATGGAGCAACAATGGAAGGCTTGGTAACGAGATCACACTAGGAAGCGGGCGATGTTCAAGAAAGGCAATCACATCTCTCCGACTTAGCCGCCCATACAATGCCGCATCATAAATTTGCACAAGACTAGCTAATTGATTCCTTTCACACCAATCAAAGAATCGATCAGAAATACTCAGCCACTGATCGAATTTTCTGAGGCCGATGTCATTAAGGTCAATAAGAGGCTCTTTGTATGCTTTTGCATTAGACAGCTGAAGGATTTTAGTCAAATCGTTTCGAATAATTTCTTCAATTTCAGTTCGTTTCCAACCTAGGCTTCGAGCAGCAGCTGCTGCGGTGTCTCGGGCGATTTCTATGGCGTCTTTGGCTGAAGTTGCACCAACTGCTTTGGCAGTAGCAGTAGCGGTAGCATAAGCAATATCGGCAGAAGCGGAGGTAGGTATGTTTGCGTAAAAGGTAGACATAGCAACACTAGTCGCATCACCTCTTATCAATCGATCACCATGGAATTCAGTAAGTTGCAACCCAACCTCTGCAAGTTGGAAAACTGCTCCAGATGGTTCCTCCCAAGGCCCTATCGCGTCCTCTCCTCTCTCTAATTTAATAAGGAAGTCAACTAGTGTGGGTAGCACTCGAAGTGTTGTTCGCCCCAAGAATAAGCGCCGATTTTCAATAGATAGTGCTCCCCATTGTGATTGGATTAAGTTTTGTAGACCAGATTCTTTTTCTGACGAAGACATTGACGTGGAAGAGGTCTAGAAAATCAAAATACAACCACTTTGACAATTGTTTCCGGCAAAACTTTAGTTTTAAGTATTCATTCTGCGATGGAAGTTCTCTCGATTCCGAAACTTCAAATCTTTCTGCAGATAATAAAACAATGGCAACTAACTACCATGGTCTGTATAATTGCTCCAAACAACCCTCAAGAAGCCACCCAAGTCACTTTCTCCGCCATATCGCCTCTATTCCCCTCTGGCCATTCCTCACCTTTCGGCCAGCCGAGGTAGAAAAAGCCTAGGCACTTATCCCTTTCATCAGGCATGCCTAGCCACACGCGCATCTCGTCGGTGTAGCAGATCGGCGGGCTGGACCAGTAGCCGGCCATGCCGAGGGCGGATGCGGTTAGGTGGATATTCTGCACGGCGCAGGCGACGGCCTCGATCTCTTCGATCTCGGGGATGGCCTCGTTTTTCTGGCGCGACATACCGATGGCGATGACGATGGGCGAGAGCAATGGCTGGGTACCAAATTTGTCGTATTTGTCTTGGCGAAACTTGTCCTCCGGCATCTGATCTTTGTAGAGCTTTTGCAAAAAGTCGGCCAAGCGCTGGCGGCCATCCTCGGCAAATACAGTGAACCGCCAGGGCTGAGTCATGCCATGCGTCGGTGCCCAGTTGGCATTCTCTAGGATCGCGGCGAGGTGCTCTTTCTCCACTTGCTTGTCGGACATGTCCTTGGGCTTGATCGAGCGACGGCGGCGGATCAGCGCATTGGCAGCGGCCAGTCGCAGGGAGAGAGGATCGAGATTGGGCACAGCGTCGTCGGACATGGATCTGATGAGTTTGAGGTGATGTCTGAAGGCAAACACGGTCTTGACCGCGTACCGTCCGCTCCTATACTGCCGCGTCCGTTAAATTTCAACTAACCGTAAAGAATACCATGGCACTATCCGTAGGCGACAAAGCACCTGACTTCACACTCACGACTCTCGGCGCAGAAGGCCCAGAGCTAGTAACCCTGAGCGAGCAAACTGGCAGCGGTAGCATCCTGCTACTGTTCGTGCCGATGGCCTTCACTGGCGTCTGCACCGAGGAGTTTTGCTCGATCACTAGTGAGCTGAGCGACTATGAGGGACTCAATGCTAAGGTCTACGGCATCTCTGGCGATAGCCCATTTGCTCAGGCACAGTGGGCGGAGAAAGAGGGCATCAAACTGTCTCTACTCAGCGACTACGAGCACGACGTGGCCAAGGCCTACGACGTGGCATACGACAGCTTTCTACCCGAGAAAAACCTGACCATGGGCGGGGTGCCAAAGCGCTCAGCTTTCATCGTCGATAGCGAGGGCGTCATCCAGTACTCCGAGAGCAGTGATGATCCACACGATCTGCCAAACTTCGAGGCGATCAAAGCCAAGCTCGGCGAGCTCAAGTAAATCCCAGCAATGTCCGCAGAGGTCGACTACCGCAGCAGCCTCGCCGAGGTCGCTGAGTGGCGTGAGCAGCTAGAGGCGCAGGGCCAAAAACTGGTCCTGACCAATGGCGTCTTCGACCTGCTGCATGCTGGGCATGTGCGCTACCTAAAGGAAGCCCGTGCTCTGGGCGATGCCCTGGTGGTAGCCATCAATTCCGACGAGTCGGTCACCGAGCTGAAAGGCCCGGGCCGCCCCGTCTACACCGAGCAAGATCGCGCCGAGATCCTCTGCGCTCTGGAGGCTGTCGATCGAGTGGTGGTTTTTGGCGAAAAACGCGCCACCGCCACCATCGAGGCCATCCAGCCCCATATTTACACCAAAGGCGGCGACTACACCGCCGATAGCCTGATCGACGAGGAGCGCGAGCTGATGGAACGGCTCGGCACCGAGATCCGCATCCTCTCTCTAGTCGCCGGTCGCTCGACCAGCGCCACTCTCTCTCGACAAGCCATGAGCGACGATTCCACCGCCAGCGGAAACAAACCCCGCATCGCCCTACTCGGATCCGGCACCGGCTCGAATAGCCGCGCCATCATCGAGGCTGTGCAGAGCGGCCAGATCGATGCCGAGATCGCCCTAGTTGCCTCGGATGTCGCCGACTGCGGCGTGCTGACCTATGCCAAAGAGCAGGGCCTACCCGCTATCCACATCGAGCCCGGCACCGAGAAGCGCGGTCGCCTGACCGATGCCGCCTGCAAAGAATACACCGACAAGCTAAAGGCTGCCCGCGTCGACCTGATCTGCCTGTGCGGCTTCATGCGCATCGTGCGCGGCCCTATTTTGAGTACCTTCGAGGGCCGCATCCTGAATATCCACCCTTCGCTACTACCTCTTTTTCCAGGCGTAGATGCCTGGCAGCAGGCTGTAGACGCCGGCGCTACCGAGACCGGCTGCACCGTCCACTACGTCGACTCCGGTATCGATACCGGCGAGATCATCCGCCAATCGAAAGTGCCAATCCACCCAGACGATACCGTGGCCGCTGTGAAAGCCCGCATCAACGATGCCGAGCTAGTGATGTATCCCGAAGTGGTAGCAGAGCTGGTGGCCAAGCTTTAGCAGAGTCGTCGCGGCCTTGCAGGAGGGAAGTCGATCAGCTAAAAGCTGATCCTACGTAAGGTCAGCCTTATAGGCCCTATATGACATATAAGCCCTATAGCAGAATTATGAGCCTACCATCGACCATATCGATGCTCACATCGATTTTATGGATTTCTCCGATCCTGTGATATGCCGCAGACTACAGCATGCAAGAAAAGAAGACTAAGACTCGACTACTGGTGGTGCTGATCGCGCTGCTACTACCAGCCATCGCATCGGTGATCTATTTTGTCTGGCTGCCCGGCACACCGCTGGCCAAAGGTATCTACAGCTTCACCAAAGTCTTCATGCTAGTCTGGCCGGTCATCGCCATCCGTCTGTGCCTGCGCGAGCGGTTCCGAGATACCGACCCCGATCGCCCGATGAAGCAGCACTTCGCCTCCATCCAGGGCGGCATCCTCTTTGGACTGATCACCATCACGGTGATGTATGCGCTCTACGACCTGACTGTCTTGGGAGTGATACTACGGGATAATGCTGACAATATCTTCAGCCACCTGGAGTCCTTTGGAGTGGTCCGCTACTTCTGGCTACTCGCGATCTTTATCTCGTTCTTCAATGCAGCCTTTGAGGAATTCTACTGGCGCTGGTTTGGCTTTGGTCAGCTACGCAAAATCTGCTCGCCCCGACTGGCCCACCTCTTTGCAGCCATTGGCTTTTCGCTGCACCATATCGTAGTCCTCAGCCAGTTCGTCCCTCTGAGCACAGCGGTATTCCTAGGTGCCTGTGTCGGCATTGGCGGAGCTGTCTGGAGCCTGATCTACCACGGTAGCCGCAGTCTGTGGGGTGCCTGGGTGAGCCACCTCATCATCGATCTAGGCATCATGTGGATCGGCTGGCAGGTGCTGCAGTATGCCCAGCTCGGCGAAGCCTACGGCAGTGAGCCGCTATCCGATACCGCCTACATGATAGCTTTTTACCTGCAGATAGGCTTTCTAGTGGTCGGGTTTGTCGCTACCGCATTCCTATTCAAACGAAAGTGGATGTGTACCATCGCTGGCATCTCCGTCTTCAGTCTGTTCATCTACCTCAACCTCCCAGCCGGCGGCAACATCAGCATAGATCTACTCATCCTCCCGCCCATCTGGTGCGCGCTACTCCTATTCATCGCCATCCAGACCTTTCGCCATCGCCACAATCTGCTCGGCCTGCAAGCTTGATATTATAGCATGGTAATTTGTTCTAAAATTGGGAGGTTGAGTTTAGCATCTCACGCCTCTATCTAAATCCTGACAACTCCATGCCCGCTATCTCCAGTCCTATCAGCCGCTATTTCCCTTGGTTGATCATCGCCATTTTTGCGGTGCTGAATCTTCCAGCTGCTGCACTGGCGGCTCACATTTCCGATGTGGTCGATCAGTCGCTGCTGGAGCAGGCGCAGCGCATCCTATCGCTGCGCGATCAGACAGTGCGGATCGCGCTGCTGGGCTGCCTGCTACTGGGTGTGTGCTGTGGGCTACTGGGCTCGATCATCGTGGTGCGGCAGTTTGCGCTGGCTGGGGATACTCTGGCTCATGCGGTACTGCCGGGTATCGCTCTGGGCTACCTGTGGGCGATGGAGAAATCGCCGATCCACCTTTTCATCGGCGCAGTCATCGCCGGAGTCATCGGCTCTTTCGTTGTGAGCCTGATCCAGCAGACGACTCATCTGAAGCGAGACACCGCTCTCGGTATTGTGCTGGGCGGTTTTTACGCTGTCGGTATCGTCTTGGTGTCTGTGGTGCAAAATCGACTACCGGGCGACGCGGCAGGACTCAAATCTTTTCTATTCGGCAAAGCCGCCGCTATGACCGAGATCGATCTCTACCTGATCACTTCGATCACTGGCCTATCCATTGTGATCTTTGTGCTGTTTTTTGGCCAGCTAAAGGTGATCAGCTTTGATGCCACATTTGCCAAATCGATTGGCATTCCCGAGCGCACTTTCCACTATCTGCTCATGCTACTACTATCCTGGGCGGTAGTCGCGGCGTTGCAGGCAGTGGGTGTGGTGCTGGTATCGGCCATGCTCGTCATCCCAGCGGCTACGGCCTACCTGTTGACCGACCGGCTGCACATACTGGTGTGGCTATCGGTCATCATCGGCATGGTGGTATCGACTGTGGGGGTGTTTATCTCGTTTCTCGGACCACGCCTGCCGACTGGGCCATTCATCGTGCTCACCGCAGCGACGGTCTTTTCCATCGCCTTTGTCGCAGCTCCGCGTCACGGGCGCATCGCTAGGTGGTGGGCCCGCCGCAAACAGGCGCAACAAATCCGCCGCGAGAATGTACTGAAGGCCATCTACCACCTGCAGGAGGGCGGCGACTTTCAGCAGGAGTGGGTTGGTGTGGGCGAGCTGATCGGGCAGCGCAAAAAACGCCAGGAAGAAGTGCTACGCGAGATCTCGCTCCTCGACAAAAGCCAACTCATCCGCTGGGATCGAGAAGGCAGCCGACTGAAGTTCGAAGAAGCCGGCCTGACCCGTGCCAAAGAGATCGTGCGCAATCACCGCCTGTGGGAGCTCTACTTGACTAATAAAGCCAACATCGCCCCGGACCACGTGCACGACGACGCTGAAAAGATCGAGCACATCCTAGGTGACGAGATCGTCAAGGAGATGGAGGCATCCCTAGTCGAGACCGGGCTGGATCCTCATGGTAAGGAGATACCGGGATTGGATTGAGTGGATTCCGGCTTGGCCTTCGTGATAGGTCGCATAGGACCTATGCGACCTATAGTATTATCTTCTTAATCTTAATCCAAAGCCTCCAGCAATAGCTGTCCAGCGGTCTCGGCCTCCTCGATATCCACCGTCGCTTTGGCGAATCTCGGGGCGGCTGACAGATCCTCTTCTGAGAAAACGACAGCATCGATCTCTAGCCGCTGGCCATCGTCGGATAGCTCGGTGCACACGCCGACTGGTGTCTGACAGCCGGCCTGTAGCGCTGCCAGAAAGGAGCGCTCGGCTGTGGCTTGAGCAAAGGTCTCGGAGTGGTTGATCTGAGCGAGGGCTTCTTTGGCCCAGTCATTACTGGTCAGCACCTCCATGGCCACTGCACCCTGCGATGCGGCGGGATGAAAGACATGAGCTGGCAACTCCTGCACGTAGACGATCTGGCCCTCCAGCTCGATCACTGGCTCGCCCGGCTCGTAGATGCCGAGCCGCTGTAGACCTGCGCGGGCGAGGATGGTGCCATCCCACTCGTCGTTTTCGATGAGCTTGCGGATGCGGGTCGGCACATTGCCGCGGATATCGGTGGTGATGACACCGGGGAAAACCCACTGCAGCTGTGCCGCTCGGCGCACGGAGCTGGTCGCTACCGTTTTCCCATCGAGGATGGGGCATTGTACCCTATTGAATTTTTTTTGTACCCTGTTGAGTCCAGACTGTACCCTATTGAATTCCGTCGCGAGATCGGCTGCTAGCTGCTGATCGCTCATCAGCAGGATGTCGGAGATCGGCGCGCGCGGCAGCGTGGCACAGATCTCGAATGAGTCTCCCAGCTCGGTGGGCACATCTTTCAGACTATGGACGGCGAAGTCGATATCACCGGCCAGTAGCGCCTCCTCGAGCTCTTTGGTGAAAACCCCTTTGTCATGCACGCCATCCAGCTGCTGGCTAAACTCGCTGAGCTTCAGATCCGGCCGCTTGTCGCCGATCGTCTGGATGACCTGTATCTCGCAGGCGATACCCCGCTCGAGCAGAGCGTCGCGAGTCATGTGGGCCTGCATCATAGCGAGGTCGCTACCTCGTGTGCCTAGGATGAGTGGTGTGGTGGTGCTGCTCATGATGACTTGCTAGGTAATTGACGAGACGATGTTGATGAATTCTGCCGTGGAGACTGGTGGCTACAGCTCGACTGCGCCAGCGCATCGATCCCCTTCTCGCCCACGTGCCCAGCGATCAACTCACGGCACACGGCGATCTGCTCGAGCCGCTTGGATTTACCGGCTTCGGCGATCTCGGAGAGTTGGTCGATATTGTAGGGAAAGGCATCGTCTAGCTGGCGCACGTCGTCGGCGATGTCGCGCGGTACGGCGATATCGATCAGGAAAAGCGGTCTGCCGCGACGGCGACGCATGTGGGGCTCGAGATTCTCTCGGGTGATGATCGGATGCGGGGCCGAGGTGGAGCTGATGAGGATGTCGACTTTGCGCAGGGCCTTTTCCCAATCATCGAATCTCAGCGCCTCACCGTCTAGTTCCTCTGCCAGCTCGACAGCCTTGTCGTAGCTCCGGTTCGACACGATGATGCTGCTAGCTCCGCGCGACACCATGCTCTGCGCGGTGGTGCGGCTCATCTCGCCTGCGCCGACGATCATCACGCTGCTGCCCTTTAGGTCGCCAAAGATCTTTTCTGCCAGATCTACCGCTACCGAGCCGATAGAGGTCGAGCCATGCTGGATCGCGGAATTCGACCGGACCAGCTTGCCGATGGTGAAACTCTGCTGAAACAGCTTATTCGTAGCACGCCCTGTCGCGCCGCTCTGGTGGGCTGTGGAATAGGCCTTTTTCACCTGACCAAAGATCTCGGTCTCGCCTAGCACCATCGAGTCGAGCCCACTGGCCACCTCGAACAAATGGTGAGCCGCTGCCTCGCCCTCCTGCTGATAAAACTCCACCGCCTCATCCGCGATATCGAAGTGATCGACCAAGTAAGCCTGCACCTCGCTCAATGCTGCAGCAGGCGACTCTACCGCAGCGCCGTAGATCTCCACCCGATTGCAGGTGGATAGGATGACCACCTCAGCCACTGCGGGCAGCTCACCGATCTGCTCGAGCTGCTCAGGCAGCTGCGACTCGGCAAAAGCCAACCGCTCCCGGATCTCCACCGGGGCAGTTTTATGATTTAGGCCTATGCAGAATATCGACATCAAATAAGGAAGAAGAGAAAGTAGAAAACGGAATTTTCCTAGTTCTGTATAGCAGTGAGAGTGATCAAAGCCAGTGCGAAAGCGATAAGTGCACCTAACGCTAGCCAGCGCACCGACGGGCGGCGCCAGAAGAAATAAACGAGCAGCACGGCGTAGGCAATCCACACCATACCGAAGATAATCAGATGATAGACATCAGGCATCTTTTCCCTAAATAAGGCCGATACCACGCCAACAGTGAGCAGCAGCAGCCCGATGGCGAGGAGCCGAACTAGGGCATCGGTCAGATAGCGGATCGGCGGCAGCTTAAAGGCGAGCGAGCCAGGCTTGCCACTTTTCAGCAAATGATTCTGCACCAGATACATGATGGCTGCGATCGCGGCGAAACCAAACGCTCCATAGGCCAATAGCGACATAGCCGCGTGCATCTCCAGCCAAGGATCGATCGCGTCGGCCACCTTTGCCTGCGCAGGGATCATCAGACTCAAAGCCAGCGCCCCTAGGCTGAGAGTGGCTAGGATCGGCGCTGTGAAGGCCCCCACCAGCGACAGTCGAAACGCTCGGCCCAGCACGAAGTACATGATCGCCAGACTCCACGCCACAAAGACCAGCACCTCAGCCCCATTCATGATCGGGCAGCGCCCATGCAACTGGCCTCTCTCGCTCAGGAAGCCGCACTGGAAGAGAAATCCAATGCCAATGATGATCAAATTCCCCCAACCGGGCGTGCTATCCCCACCACGGCGCAGCATCAGCACAGAGTAAACCACTCCGGCGACGAACATCGCTGTCGATAAGGCTAGAAAGGTGAGGTCCATGATAGGCTGGCCGAGAAAAAGCCCAAGAGTATACGGATATGGCCCGACTTTCAACGTGACGCTTTGCGGCTATTGGCGGCTAACCATCCTCGTCTTCATCTAGGATCATGAGCTCTTCTTTCACATCAGGACGTGAAAAGAGCTCTTCGTACTCACGGCTCACTGCTCTACCGGTGCGACTTAGCTTGGATCGAAGCTCTGATATACCCGCCGGAGATCGCGGCGGGCTGTTGATAGCGATGCGGATCACTCCTGAATAGTCCACTATCGCATCCGCACAGGCTCGGGTCCGCTCATCGAGAAAAGGTCGCAGTCGATTCATCGCGACGATGGTGTCTGCAAAACCATCCTTACCAAAGGCGTCTTTGATATCAAAATTCCCTTCATTCAATTCATTGATAAACGGTGCCGCTTTTCGATCGATCGCCTGCACTGAACCTAGCAAGGTGAGAACTTTAGGCTCTCGACCTAAGCCTTTGAGGAGTAAATATTTCGCCGACAAGTGATTCGGGTACGCCTGAACCACTTCTCGTAATTTGCCCTGAACCTTAGCGTTCTTGAGATAACTCTCTTCGCCCGATGCCAATACTTTCTGCACCTCGCTAAACGTCTCGACTGCCTGCTGCAGGCCGACTGGCCTCTCGGAGGGGTGGCTAGCAATGGCTAGTGCCTCGTCAAACGTCGCGATCTTTACAATTTGGATTTTACTCAGTATATCGATGCCATTTGTGATCAGGAGATCCTGAACGACCGACTCATTATCCGCCGGTATCGCTACGACATCACAGCCTCTCGCGATGGCTCCACGCACCTTACCATCGATACCTCCCACTGAGCCCACTTGCCCACTAGCATCTAGAGCACCCGTCACCGCAAAGGTATCGGAGTAGAGATTCCCTTTTAACAGCGACTCCAGCATCAGCGTGCAGGCCACACCTGCTGAAGGGCCGTCTTTTGCGATATATTGCTCCTCAAAGCTAATTTCCACTTCGATTCCCATATCAGCATCGGGATGCCGCGTCCGCAGAAAGGTAGTCATATCCTCCACTGCCTGCATCATACTAGGACCTACTTTTTGATTAAAAGCGACTTTCAGCCGATCAGCAGATCCAATGACTGTCGCATTCATCTGCGAGGCGCTACCGGCGAACTGAGCACCCGATAAACTCTGCACCAGCAGCCCTTTGATGAGTGCTTGGGATTTGGCAACTCCTGCGATCGTATCACCACCACCGGGAGCGCCAAGCCCAGGGAAATCGATTGTGTAATATCCCCCGGCAGGAGCGGCGGCAGTGATTTTCGAACGCTCTGGGTTCAGCAAATCCCCACCCCAGTTCAAGTGAATCCCCTCTTCGATATGAAGCACCTCTCGATAATAGGCAGCCGCCACATCTTTCTTATCAATGGCGACTAAAGCATCGAAAATATGCGCAGCCAGAGCTTTGCCCTCATCACTTTTCAGGGTTCTAGCCGCACTCCCCATGTAACCTCTTACTCGATCTTTATTCGCCGTGAAGGAATCAACTAAATCCGGAGTCAGCGTCACATGAGGCACCTGACCTGAGCTCAGTTGGTCGCGGCGCAGTTCATCCCCCACTATGGCGAACAGCTGCTCTAGTTTCTCTGCAGCCGCCTCATCCGAATGCTCGACATGATCTTTGAAATAAATGACGGCACGCATCAAATACTGCCGAGGTATCGTGTCTAATTCATCTAGCACGGAATGAGACAGAACTCGATCCTGTCCCTGACTGAATGAGACAGAAAACAAAGTAATCAAAACTAAACTCAAACTTCTAAAGCTATTCATCGCATAATCTTTTCACGAATCACTGGATCGCTGGATACTTGGTTTAACTCTTCTTTGATTCGCTGAGCCAGACGCTTCTTCTCGATCATACGATCGCTCCCCAGATTACCGCCTTGCTCAAAAGCGATCACAGCTTTTGCCAATTCAGCTAAACTTGGATCAAGACGGGGCTGATATTTCTTTAAGGCTGCGAGATCTGACTCACTCACCGAGCCTAGAGCATTCACCTCATACCCGTCCTCTATCAAAGGTCTCAATGCTCCAAAAACGAGATCAAAAGAATAGTAGCTACTGAGGCGTCTCGGGTACTTCTTCTCCGACACCCGCTTCAACTGGGTAGCGGAGAGATGACCGGGCAGAATCTCCAAAACTTGATTGAGACGATTCTGCACATGAGAATTGGTTAGCATCTTGCTATCGCCAGATGCCAGCACCTTTTGGATACTGGCATATAGATTCAATGCATCACGAATTTTTTCGGCACGCTTTTGGCTAGCGATCGACACCGCATCAGAGAGTTTTTCGACTTTGATGATCTGGGTATCCAAAAACAGCTTCGGTCCATCCAGTAGTAATACATCATCCACCACATAGTCATCGCCAGGCGCAATCAGAATAACTGGCGGCAACTCATCTTCAGTAGCTTTTAGCCGCGTGTAGAGATCCCATACAGGCTGTACGGTGCCGTCGGCATTCACATCGCCACAGCTAGCGACGATAGAATCCACTTGATAGCCATTCAAAAGAGCATCCGTGATGATAGCGCACGATAGATTCGCTCCAGGACCTTCAGCGCTATCCAAGTCTGCCTCGATATCGAAATCCACCTTCATGCCCGATAGTGCTCCAGCATGTGAGAGCCCTAGATATTTCACCGCCTCTCGATAGCCAGAGCGAAACGTTTTCGAGTCTAATGCCCTCGGAGCGTAGTGGAAATACTCATCACCACTCGGTCGACTGGCCCCTCCGATCAGGTAAGCGCCCTGAGTAGAGAGATACTTCATCCTAGCAATAACCAGGGGCGTCTCTTTCTTCTCTGGCTCTGCTTCCGGTTCTGGCTCGAAGGGATCATTACTCAATGGGAAAAAGCTATCCTCCGACATCTGTACACCTGGAAACAAAGTATCCTCAATGAAATCCAGATAAGTAGACAACCTAGAGTCTCGCCTGAGATCCGCGATTTCATCTTTCAACAGGATTTCACCTTCGGCTTTTGATAAGCTGAGCGCCTTTGTCACCGGGAGATCATTTGCCAACTGGTACTCGGTGTAGAACGCCTCTCTACCAAGAGGGTCTACCCGCCTAGCAGCTGCTACTAACTGACCTCGCACCGCTGAGGGATAATCTGGATTTGCTGCTATACCACATAAAATCGGGACTATCCCCTCTAGACGCGAAAAGGTGTCTGCATAGTCCGTGTCGAAAGGAACATTCTGGTAGTCGAACCGCTCAAAACCTAGAGCTCCTGAGACAAAGGCACTGCAGAGCAAAAATCGCGCAATGAAACGACATGAGGAAGACATTGGCACCGATGATACCCATAGCCGGCGCGATGTCTACGCGAAACAACAGTGCAAAGACTCTGTGGATAATCCGCCCCTCAGACGTAACAGTACCCTGCCGTGTCTACCGACGTAAAAGCCAAACTTAACAAGCAGCTCCAGGAGGTGCCGCACAAACCTGGTGTGTACCTGCACAAGGACCGCCTCGGCACGGTCATCTATGTGGGCAAGGCAAAGGACCTACGCAAGCGACTGGCTTCGTATTTCAATCCCTCGCGACAGCGGCTGGCCGAGCACAAGACTCGAGCATTGATCCAAAGTATCTGGGACTTTGAGATCCACGAGGTGCGCAATGAGCAGGAAGCTCTGCTGCTGGAGGGCAAGCTGATCAAAGAATATCGCCCCAAGTACAATGTCGCCTTTCGCGATGATAAGCGCTTCCTGCTAGTGAAAATCCACCTTGAGGAGCCGTGGCCGAAGTTCCAGCTGACACGACTAAAAAAGGACGATGGTGCGCAGTACTTCGGCCCATTTGCCCACTCGGGGGCGCTGCGGCGCACCGTATCGTGGATCAATCGAGAGTTCGGCCTGCGCAGCTGCCGGCCGATGAAACCCACCGAGCGGGACTACCAGCACTGTCACGATGATGTCATCAAAAACTGTGCCGCCCCCTGCATCGGCAAAATCACACGCGAGGAATACCTAGCCAAAGTCGCCGAAGCCTCGGAATTCCTCAAAGGCCATTCCAAAGACCTGATCCGCTCGGTCGAGGAGGAAATGGCCGAGGCCGCTGCTCAGCTCGACTTCGAGCGCGCCGCTGAGCTGCGCGACATGATCGACAACCTCAAGAAAACCCTCAAACCAACCCGCCAATTCCGCAAAAAAGGCGTGCCTGGCAAAGCCATCAAGCCAGAGGAAGACATCCTCGAGCTAAAAGACTACCTGCATCTCGACCGCGTCCCGGAGGTGATGGAGTGCTTCGACATCTCAAATATCTCCGACAACCACATCGTCGCTTCGATGGTGCGCTTCAAAAACGGCCTACCTGACAACAGCAACTACCGCCGCTACCGGATCAAGACCGTGACGGGTCAGGATGACTTCGCCAGTATGGCCGAGGTGGTCCGACGCCGCTACTCGCGCATCCTACTGGAGGCACGCGAGCGGGTGGGCGATGAAGCTGCTGACGCCTCCCAGGAGCATCCGATCGATGCCATGCGCCGCATCGAGGCTGAGGAAGAAGAAAAAGCCGATGTCGCAGATGAAAATGGCGGCGAAAAGCCGAAGAAAAAGAAGAAGCCCTTCGTCCGACTGCCCGATGTGGTCATCGTCGACGGCGGCAAAGGCCAGCTCTCATCAGCGGTGAAGGAGCTGCAGCGGCTAGGCCTGCACGACCTGCCCATTTTTGGCCTGGCCAAGCAGCGCGAAGAAATTTTTCAATATGGAGAGAGCGATCCAATCGTGATACCTCACGACACCGGCGCTCTAAAGCTGCTACAGCGGCTGCGCGACGAAGCTCACCGCTTCGCCAACGGCTACCACCAACTCCTCATGAAAAAACGCATCGAAGAAAGCATCCTCGACGACTGCCCCGGCATCAGCCGCGGCCGAAAGGAGAGGCTTTTGGAAAAATTTGGCTCTGTCTCTCGTCTGCGAAAGGCTGAACCTGAGGAGATTGCGGAAGTTTCTGGCATAAATTCCAGATTAGCTGGAGAAATTGCACATTTTTTGAAAACTCACTCCTGAACGACCCGTATTTGCGGATGCCCCCACATAAAATTATGTTACGGTCGGTTACACGTTCCATGGATACGCCTTCTCTACAGCGATTGCTGCGCTGCCTGCCAGTGCTGCTCGCCATTCTTATTGTCATCCCAGATAGCTCTCCCGCACAGAGCATCTTCCGGGATCGGCGCGATCGTGAGCCGATCATACCCAATATCGTAGCCCCTGTCGGCCCAGGTGAGGAGCTACCTCCAGATCCTTCATCTATGCCTGCTGGCGGCCCTGTCGAGGAAGGCACCGAGGGTGAAGTGGATCCCAATGCAGAGACCGAAGACGGTATCGTAGCCGAGCCTGTGGAGGGCGAAGACGCCGATGGCGAAGGCATCCAGGCCGTCCCAACCAATGAGCCTGCGCCCGCTACCAACGAGGAAGAAGTGCTCAACCGCGCTCGAGATGCCTCAGCCAACCGCAGCACACCAGGCGTAGTGGCCCTGATGCGCAATGTCGGCCAGCTGGGCAAGCTAGAGCCCATCAACCAGACACCGATCACACCGCCCTCGAACCCTCTCGCAGGCTCTTCCAATGCTCGACTGCTAGCCGAGGCTGGCCAGCCCACCGATGCACAGGTGCCGCCTGCAGAGGACGCCGAGAAAAAGGACAGCGAAGAGGAGAAAAAAGATGACCCGCTGAACGAAAAGTTGCAGTCCAATATCATGACCGCGCTCGATGCGCGCACCTTCACCTTTTCCATCCCTGCGCCGCGCGGCCAGATCCTCGATCGCAATGGCCTACCCCTAGCCCAAAACAAGGTGGTAAACTACGCAGCCATCAAGTTTCCTCAGCTCGGCGACAAGCCAGACGAGACCTTTCTGCTGAAATATGCAGCCGACCGGATCAACTATATCAACGGTATCCTCGGCACCAGCTGGGACATGCAGCCCAAAGTCATCCGCAAGCATTATGAAAATCGCCGCTGGATGCCACTTCTCTTCAGCGGAGCTCTCACCAAGTCCGAGAGCCAACGCGTCGAAAAATACATGGTAGAGGGAATCGAGCTAGTCCCCATCTACCTGCGCCACTACCCCAACGAGAAATTGCTCGGCCACGTAATCGGCTACGTCGGCAAGCGCCCTCCGCGCGCGACCGGTCCCATCACCAATGCAGAACCCATCTGGGGGCAGGGTCTCGGCGTACAGGGCCTAGAGAAAGCCTACGACGAAATGCTCACCGGCACACCTGGCCAGTTTAGTGAGCTCTACGACGAGGGTGGTAAGCTCCTCCGCAAAGACAAAATATCCGATCCCATCCCGGGCAATAATATCGTCACCTCATTTGACCTGAATGCCCAGCGGCTAGCCGAGCGCCTCCTGCGCGAGCGCTCCAATCGAGGTGCCTTTGTGATGATGGACGTGACCAATGGCGATGTCCTCGCCATGGCAAGCTACCCCAGCTTCAATCCCAACGATTTCATCCCTGCTATCTCCAAAGATCGCTACCAGATGCTGATGAACGACCCTGAAAAGCCGCTCTTCCCGCGCGCCTACCAGGGTGCCTACCCGCCAGCGTCTACCTACAAGATCGCCTCTGCCTTGGCTTTCCTAGAGAGCGGTTTCATCGATGCTGGCGACTACTACCCCTGCCCTGGCTCCTGGACGATCGGCAGCCTGACCATGCGTAATTGGAACTCCTCTGACGAGGGCGATATGAATGTGATCTCCGCGATCGCCCGCTCTTGTAACACCTGGTTCTACGAGATCGCCATCAGCGTAGGTGGCGATGAGATGGCCTCCATGTCATACCGACTCGGCCTCGGAGAAAAGACAGGACTACCACTGCCTGAGAATGCCGGATTCATCCCCGATAACAAAAAGTGGATCGAGAAATACCGTGCCAGACTCTCCGATGGTGACGAGGCAAACATGTCGATCGGACAGTTTCAGGTGAAGTGCACCCCGATTCAGGTCGCCAGGATGATGGCGGCTGTCGGCGATCAGCGCCGCGTCATGAATCCGCGGACCGTCACTCAAGTCCAAGACTACAATCACAACATCGTCGATGTCATTCCGCCAGACGTGCGCAACTCTCTGAATGTAAGCTCACGCTCGCTCGCCCCAGTCCGCAAAGGGATGTACGATGTGGTCAACTCTTCCTGGGGAACAGGTAAGTCCGGCTATCACAAGATCGTGGTAGCAGCCAAGACAGGTACGGGCCAGTGGATTACCTCGGAGAATAGAAACGTCGCTTGGTTCGCAGGCTACTTCCCTGCCAAAGATCCGATCTACTCCTTTGCCATCCTCTACGAGGGTAATCCTGGCGAAAACGTCAGCGGCGGCAAGAAAGCTGCCCCTATCCTGAGCGCCTTTCTCAACGAATACCTGACTTGGGAGCGCTATAGCGAGATCACCAAACGCTCCAAAGCCTTGCGCGGCGACTACAGCCTGACCAGCGTAAACGAAGAAGACTTCCTACCGCCATCGGCACCAAAGCCAGCCGCCGCCCCCGCCGTAGCCAAACCCATCTTCCGCGATGCCAGCCCGAGGTCGACCCCGCAGACTCCATCGCAAAACACCCGCCCACGGGCACCTACCAACAGCAGCCCTAGACGGAATTCGCTGTTCCAGCGGATCTTTGGCAAGCGTCGGTAGCTCTAAATCATACTCAACTAATGCTGGGCTTTGGATGGTTTCATCCCCAAGCATCTCGCGAAGCACTTCCCAAACGATGTTTTTGGGGCTTTCCGCAGCTGAAGCCAAGTGGAATCGGTGAATTTGGTAGAGCGTTTCTAGTTTCTACCAATCTTCCAGGGGGCAGTCCCTGAGGGACTCAAAGATGGTAGCCGGTGGCAAGCAAAGCGCAGCCACCGAATGCGGCAGATGTGAAGCCGCACCCCGGCGGGGTGCTAGAAAAACCCTTTGTTAACCTTTACACCCACTGTCCGACAAGCCGAAATCATACCGACATTAAGAATCTGGCGTTACTTATCGACTTTTCATTATCCCCTAAATTCTTTAAACACTAAGCTAAATCAAATCCACAGTATGCATGTCATTGCGCAGTCAAGAATTTGGCAAGAGCTAAATTACGAGCATTTCTTATCCGTTTTGAGGCAGTACGGAAAAGTGACAGAAGTACAGATCATCCCTTTTACCGATGTTATTGAGCCCGAGTGCAATGAAGCTCCAGATATCGTCTTGGGATCCGGCAGACTGGTTGAGATCGCCAAAAAAAGAGGTTGGCCTACTTTCGAAAGTTTCACGCCCAGACTGGACGATATCGTTGACGCTAAGTATTTACTTAATGGTAATCCTACTCAAACCACGATCAAAGAACTCTCCGATCTCCAAAGTCGTACGGTTTTTGTAAAACCCATGCGGGAAAAGCTTTTCACCGGTTTAGTCTTAGATATAGATGGCCTTCAGAGTAAAGCATTCGACAGCCTCGTACAGTGTTCAACGACGGGCGTCGATGAGCTAGGTGAAGAGATCGTATTTGTGAGCGATCCTATTTCGATTCAAGATGAGTTCCGGTTTTTTGTGTTCAATAATCGAATCGCCACTGGCTCTAGCTATGGGAAAGATAAAAAAGTTTACCAGCGGATTCTCGCAGACCATTTCCTTTGGGGGCTCACCCAAGATGTAATCAATTCATTTCATCGAGAAATTACAGGCACAGTTGACGTCACTCTTCATCAAGGAGAGATTAGAATCATTGAACTAAACAACCTAAACTCAGCAGGGATTTACGAGGCAGATCCTCACGCCATAGCACAAGGGCTTCAGCATTTTATCCGCTAGAGTTCGACTTCGGTTAAGTTTACACTCAGTAAAATACGCATTACAGGATCTAATGAAACGAATCTTTGCTAGCTAAGGTGTTCATCGCAGCCTGTAGTGGCCACTCAATATTGTGGACATAGTGAAAAGGGCGCAAAGAAAAAGACTGAACAAAGAAAAATAGCCGACGAGGACGTCGGCTGTCCCGGAAGGGCTTAGGCTATACTCACGCCTAGAGCTCTCAACGATCCATCATCCATCTCAGCCACAGTTTGACCGATGATCAGATCGTGATTCACCTGCAGCTCGCCTAGCTTGGACCCTGGCAGAGGCGAGAAGTCACCTAGCACCGTAGCTTGAGCTTTGGGATCTTTGATCCTTTTGAAAAGCATGTCCGTCTGATTTTGCTCGACTCCATTGACTAGGAGCTGAGTGGTAAGCAGTCGCTTGTCACCACGACTGACAGCTATATGAATGTGCGGCGTGCGGCGAATCCGGCCATCGCCATAGGCGACCGGCTTGATGGTGCGAAAGTAGTAGCGACCCTGCGTATCAGTCAGGAAGCGGCCGTAGCTTTGGAAATTAGCATCGCGACGCTCCTGCTCCTTATCCCCTGAGTGCAGGTAGATGCCCTGATGATCGACCTGCCAGATCTCCACAGTCACATTGCGCATAGGCGATCCAGCCGTGGTGAGGACCCTCCCTGATAGATGAGTGATCTCGCCCACAGCAGGTGTGAGCGAGTCATTTAGGATGATCAGGTCATTGTCCGTATCGAGCGGTAGCTTATCGGGGTAGAATGGCCCCTCGACCATACTGGCTGTAGCTAGCTGCTCAGCTAGGGCACCTGGGACTGCTAGAGTAGTCGCTGCCAGTATCGAGCGCTCGATAGCGGCTCTACGCGAAATAGTCGGTCTCATATCGCTCTTCATCATAGGAGATAGAACAGGGAAGGTCGAGGATAGTTGCGCATGGGTGTTTTTTGTTTGAAAAGCCGTCTATCTCCAGCGAATAAGCGGACCCGATTTGACCAATCGGATCTGCGCACTATGACCGACCACGCCACACCTGCTACGATGACGCCTCTGGATGATCAATCGATGTATCACCTGAGCCTAGGGGGTGAGTTGGAGTCAGAGGATCTCTCAAGATTCGAGAGCGGCTATCACTTTGGCCAGTTCGCCTACCTGCAAAAGGTCGGACCAGCCGCTTACCACGCCGTGCGCGACCCGCTGGGTATCGGCAAGCTTTTCTACACCGAGACCGAGGCTGGGGAGCTACATTTTGCCAGTCGCTTTGTCGATCTATTTCCTCACGGCTCCCAGATCTTTTCCGTACCTGCGGGCAAGCTAGTGCGCATCGAAAGTGGCGGCAAAAGGGAGCTGATCCGCAGTGTGGGCATGCCCAAGCAAGTCAACGAGCAGCTCACGCTGGATGCTTTTTCCGAGGCGGACAATGAAGCCGTAGCGGCTTATCACTCGACCTTCGATCAGCGGCTCGATGCCCTGTTTTCTCTACTCCAGCAGTACGAGGCCGATGGCTGGCGCATTTTTGTGGCGCTCTCCGGTGGGCTAGATAGCACCATCATCGCCAAGAAAGCCGCCCAACACCTGAACCAACCGGTAGCCACCACTCTGGATCTCGGCAAAAGTGAGGACTCCGAGAAATCACAAAAGATCGCCAAACACCTCGGTGTGGAGCAACTCGTCTTTGGCACCTCCGAGGAGCAAGTGCTAGCAGCTCTGGAGATCGCGCCGGATCTATGCCAGGACTTCCGCGACTTCAATGTGCATTGCGCAGCCCTCAACATCCTCCTCGCCGAGCGGATCGCCGAGCACACCAAAGCTGATGACTCCATCGATGCAGAGAAAGTCATCGTGCTGACCGGCGACCTGATGAATGAATTCACCTGTGACTACGCGGGCGAGGTGATCGACGATGTCGAGTACTACCGCCTGCCTCGCGTGAAGCCTAAAGGCCTGCAAAACTACCTAATCCGTGGCCTGGATACCTCCGATCGCGAGATCGGTGTCTTTCAGGCCTACGGCCTCTACTGCGTGCAACCCTTCGCCGCGCTGTTCGATCTGTATGAGTCCGTCGACGAGTCGGTTCTTCTAGACGAGGATCCCAAGAAAGTGCTCAACTCATTCCAAGTCGACGGCACCATCCTCGACTTTATCCCCAAAGAAAAGCTCCGCGCCCAAGTCGGCAGCCGCGAAAACATGGGCATCCTAGGACTCTGCCACCGCATGGGCTACACCGATGAGACCTACCGCCAGCGCCTACTCGATGCATGCGGCCATGCCGAAGGAAAGGTGCCGATATTCATTGGGCGGTATGATATGGAAAAATTTGTGGCTGCAGGGTAAAACGAATTTGCCAGACAAACAGACCAAGTCAAAGTAGTATCGCGACATGACAATGGCCTGGCGAATGCTCCTAGTTATTTTTACTACATCTGCCGCGCAACTAGGAGCAAGTGGAGACGAAAAGACTAACCTATTTACCAACCAATACCACGTCCCTCCCTCATTCTTTTCACCTTCTCATTTTGATCATACTCCTTTAGCCGACCCATTTGCTGAGCCTTCTAAAAAAGGCAAGACCATCGTGCGAAAAACGGTTCGAGAAACACTCGAAGAAGCAGGGGTTGAATTTGGCCCAGGTGCAGCTGTCATCGGATCAGGAGCAACATCCACCTTAATCGTCCGTAACACCCCTGAGCAACTATCAAGGATCGATAAATACATCGAAGCGATCCGAAAACAATCAGCCACCAATATCCAATGCCGGATCGATATCTTTCAAATTCCAAGCGATCAAGTACTCCCCTTTCTCCAAAATTATGACACAGATGGTGATCAATCCGGCGCATTAGACGAAGTCACAGACTGGATTTCGAAAGGTAAAGCACGTCACCAAGCTGGAATACTCTGCTCATCTAGATCCGGATCTAGAGTTAGATCTGTATCTGGCAAAGAAGTTCGATTCCTATCCGAATACTCAATCCAAAACGGCAAGTGGCAGCCACAATGGGAAACTAGGCAAACGGGAACTATTGTAGAATTCGATGCCACAATCGGCAGTGAACATGACCTGATAGAATTCGAGATAAGCATCGAACACCACTACCGCCAACCAGAAATCCGTAAGGCAACACAGATGAAGGGCGAACCCTCCGGCCAAACATTTGATATCGATTTACCTCAATTTCACTTCGGTCAGCTATCCACACAGATCGCTATCGCGTCCGGAAATACTAGAATTATAGGGGCTTTAGAAGATTCCGAAAACACTAAGGATCACACCTACCTCATTTTTCTTTCCAGCCGAATCAGTAAAGCACACCTCTATAAGAAGACTTACGATCAACGGAGCACCCTCAAAAAGTGAATCCCCAACCTATCGCGTCATGCAATTCCTCTCCGCAGCACCTCTAGTCGATAAATTTAGGAATAACACCTTTCGACCAGAAGAGGTGGGGCCCTATTTCATGGCTCACATGATCGTGATGTCGCTGGGTTATAGAAGCGCCTATGAATTTATTATTTATTTTGCATTCGTGGGTATCGCAATAGGCGGGGTGTTATTTTTAAAGAAACAGAACGGAGATACCTTTGCTAATAACTTTGTGAGCAAGTACTTCTGTCTTGGTTGGGTGATCGGTGTACGAATGCTTCTCTTAGCAATCCCTGTGGGTCTGATTTGCTTCTCACTGGTAGACGTAACTAATTTTGATAGCTACCTCATCGAATTGATACTGATTTTGGGTGGAGAGATTATCTTTTACCTCTGGCTGGGCTGGCTCTTTGGCGAGTGCAACTAGGCGCACCGTCCATCACACCACATCAAAATACTCCAGCGCCCACTCGCGCATGAAGCGCACGGCATGAGGCTGGACCTGATAGATGATCAGATCGGGATTATCGACATCGCCTAGGTAGCGGCGCAGCAGCGGATTGGCATCCCAGATAGCTTGGATGATGTCGCCATCCTCTAGCACCACGGCTTCCCCAGTGATGCGCACCTGATCGTGATCGGGCGCTAGATAGGCGAGCTCGACCTTCGAGTTGGCGGCTATCTCACTGGTCTTTTGATAGGCTCGAAGATTGGCGACATAGATGGTAAAATCGGCATCGACCCGCACTGGCGACACAGGGCGGACTCGCGGCTGTCCCTCGGGATCCACGGTGGCTAGCATGGGAAACTTGGCGGCTTTGATCACGGCATGGGTCAGCTCCGTTAGTTTTTCGGGGTCGACGGGATCGGGTGTCGGTCGCATGGTGAGGCAGATATAGCATGAGATGAAACGCCTCGCTCTGATATTCCTTATCCTAGCCATCTTGGTCCTAGTACCATTCCTGTTGCTCGGCGATCGTATCGAGACCTGGATGTCCATGGACAACACGGTCGCCACCCTGCGCTCGACTGGTGCCTGGGCCTGGGCGGCAGGTATCGGCCTACTGGTGGTCGACTTGTTTCTCCCCATCCTCGGCACAGTCGTCATGTCAGCGCTGGGGCTCATCTACGGACCCATCGTGGGCGGGGCTCTGGCATCGATCGGCTCCATGGCATCTGGACTACTCGCCTACGGGCTATGCCGCTCTCTCGGGCGTGGCATCGCAGAAAAGATAGCTGGCCCCAAAGGGTTGGCCGAAGGCGAGCGCCTGTTTGCTGGCGAGCTAGGTGGCTGGACCATAGCGTTATCGCGCTGGATGCCACTGCTACCCGAGATCATGACCTGCATGGCAGGCCTGTCGCGCATGCCGCTGCGGCGGTTCGTAGTGGCGCTTGGCTGCGGTAGCGTGCCTCTGGGCTTCACCTTCGCTGCCATCGGGGCTGCAGGAGTCGAGCGCCCGCTTTTGACCCTCATTCTCAGCGCCTGCCTGCCACCGCTGATCTGGCTGGTGTTGAGACCTGTGTTTTTTCCAAAATCCTCGACTCATACAAACGACAAATTGAATTAATAAGTGGTGTCAGAGCGGGTTATGAGTATCCTTCAGCCACGCTTACACCAAACATGACAGTTCATTTTTACTCGAAGCTCCTGCTGGCAGCTGCGCTGCTGTGCACTTTCACCCTGGCTCAGAGTCAGACCGCGCCTGGCGATCTCTCTGAAGAAGCAGCTGCTCTCCGCGCCCTCATCGAGGAATATGAGAAAAATGGCGGCAAAGTCAGCACCGACTTCGATGAGCCTGCATCGACTCCCAAACCTGCGGCTGCAGCACCTGCTGCACCCAAGGTCAGCCCTGCCCCCACCCCTGCACCAGCACCCAAGTCGACTCCGATGCCCACTTTCACACCTAGAGAGATCAAATCTGACTTTCCAATGCCAAAGATCTCCACCCCACCTGCGCCAGCGCCTCCAAAGCCGGAGATCAAGAAAGCCGTAGAGGAGGTCAAAACCACTGCTGCCGATACCATGAAGATCGAGCGCCCTAGCTTCACGCCACGCGCATCGAGCTCCGTGGTGATACAGGACACCCCTCCCGCCCCAGCGCCCACACCGCAGCCAGCACCTACTATCAAAAAGCAGGTCCGAGACACCTCCAGCATCATCCTAAACGATGCGGCCGCTAGCGGCACTGCAGCTGTAGAGAAAAAGGTGCAGCCCAAGGTCGACACCATGAAAGAGGCAGTGAAACCAGTCGTAACTGAGACCACGGCTCCTGAGATCAAGCCAGCTCCAGCGATAGCAGAGAGAAAGCCTGCAGCCAGTAAGCCCAAGCCCGCACCAAAGAAGAAAAGCTCTACCAGCCAGCCAGCGGTAGCGCAGACCGGAGCGGTATTCAAAAAATCAAATCCTGCTAAGCCAAAGACTCAGGAAGAGATCGAAAAAGAGGAGTCCACACCGATCGCTTCGGCTCGGCAGATCGGTAGCTCAAACACTGGTGCGAGCGGCTTCTTCTCAGCTCTCAACCGCAGTGCACAGCGAAAAGGTAACATCTTTAAAGGCTCACGATCGACTGCCGGAGAGCAGAGCGACACTGGTGAAGCAGCACCTGCCACATCGACTGAGCGCTCCTCGGGTGGAGGACTTTTTTCCGGACTGGGACGCGGTGGTAATGAGTCAAAAAGCTCATCCTCCAATGAAAGCGTGGGCCGTGTGAAGCGATAATCCAGCATCACGCTCGCAGCTTTTCCGACCCACATTCAAATCCGCCTCCACAACGCATCGAGTGTCAGCACTCGATGCTCGAGTGGAGGCGTTTTAGTATACCCAATCATCAATCAAACCAGCACTTTCATTTCCAATTTGAAACAACGACTTTTCACTTTGCTGCTGATCGCGATCAGTCTGCCTGCACTCGCTGCCGATACCAAACCTAGCTTTGTCGTATTCCTCGTCGATGACCTCGGGTACAATGACATCGGTGCTTACAATCCCGACTCCTTTTACGACACGCCACATGTCGATGCACTCGCTGCATCCGGTATGAAGTTCACTGATGGCTATGCAGCCAATCCCGTATGCTCACCGACACGCTTCGGCATCCAGACCGGTCGCTACCCGACTCGCAAAGATTGCACCAATTTCTTTAGCGGTCGCCGTGCGGGCAAATTCAACAGTGCGCCACTGCACGATCAGCTCGACCTAGAGGAAGTGACCATGGCCGAGGCGCTCAAGGAGCAAGGCTATGCCACCTTCTTCGCCGGCAAATGGCACCTAGGCAAGACCGAGGAGCACTGGCCAAAGGCGCAGGGCTACGATGTGAATGCCGGCGGCCATAACCGCGGTGGTCCCTACGGTGGTAAGAAATACTTTTCTCCCTACGGCAATCCACGCCTGAGCGACGGCCCTGATGGCGAGCATCTACCTGATCGCTTAGCTCAAGAGACCTGCAATTTCATGGAGGAAAATAAGGATCAACCCTTTCTCGCTTTCGTTTCTTTCTACTCGGTACACACACCGCTCATGGGGCGTCCTGACCTGGTCGAGAAATACAAAAAACGCGCCGCCGAGATCAGTGGGGAAGAGTTTGCCGCTGAAGAGCAAGTGTTTGGCGATAAGCCTCGGAATGTACGCATCCTCCAGAAACACGCTGTCTACGCCGCTATGGTCGAGGCCATGGACGAAGCCGTCGGCAAGGTGATGACCAAAGTCGATGAGCTAGGTCTGGCCGACAATGTGGTGGTCGCCTTCACTTCTGACAATGGCGGCCTATCCACCTCCGAAGGCTCTCCGACATCGAATCTCCCTCACCGTGGCGGCAAAGGCTGGATCTACGAAGGCGGCATCCGCGAGCCATTCATCGTACGCTGGCCAGGTGTGACCGAGCCCGGCGCGACCAGCGCCGTGCCAGTGATGAGCACTGACTTTTTTCCGACCTTCGTCAAAGCCGCAGGCGGCGAGCCCAAAGGTGCCGGACCGATCGATGGTATCGATCTGATCCCCGCTCTCAAAGGTGGCTCGCTCGACCGCGAAGCCCTCTACTGGCACTACCCTCACTACAGCAATCAGGGCGGCTTCCCATCGGGAGCCGTACGCATGGGCGACTGGAAACTAGTCGAACGATACGAAGACGGCCGCGTGCATCTCTACAATCTAGCCAACGATATCGGCGAGCAAAACGACGTAGCCGCAGAGCATGACGAGCGGGTACAGCAGATGCGTAGCAAGCTGCACACTTGGTACAAAGAAGTCGATGCCAAGTTTCTAGAACCCAAAGGTAAAGACGGCCCCATGCCTTGGCGACCGTAGGTAGCTAGAAAGAACCCATAGGTCGTATAGGCCATATAGGGCCTATAGCAAAGAATCGAGCCCCTAGCTAAATCTCCTGCCCCAATGCGCGATGCCGGCTGGAAAGGTATGGGCAACTACAAGTTTCTCTCCCTCCTGCTGATCATCGTCATGGTCGTCCTCTACGTCATCTTTAGGTAAAAAAGCGGCCAGCGGCCGATTGTACCCTATTCAGTCCAGACAGTACCCTATCGAATTTTGATCACAGCCTCACTGGGAGTGGCTGTTTCCAACTGCCCGGCAACCCTATCGAATGCCTGATGCCGCGAGGAAGACTGGGTTCTCCCTCTACCACCTCTGTAGCGGAACTCCCCAGAGTTCCCGTCTGCTCCAGATTCTGTTGGTTATTTATAATTTCCATAGATAACTCTCATCGGATGCCCTAAATTACCCCACGCCGAAATCATGACGCAGCACAACAGTCTCGCACCCATCTCCAGCATCATTCGCGGGCACTTTTTCCGTCTGATACGCAATTATATCCAGAAATAAGGGGTCAAAAAGGGGTCAGGGTCAAAAATAAGGGGTCAGGACATCTCATTTGACATTTGGTAATGTTAGGGCCGCCTCTTGGCCGTAACAGGCCCCCCCGAGTCACGTTCCCTAACGGTCACCCTGACATTAGGGGCAGGTATGATATCCTGACATTTGATAGCAGCATATTTCGTTTCGCGATTCTGCGGGAAAACTTTCAGGTTGAACGGTGTGAGCAATCTTCGACGATAGCTGGCATGTCAGCTTGAGATCATCTTCAAGTGAAGAAGGCCTGCCGCATTAGGGTGGCTTTGAGTGTTTCCTTTAAATTGGAGGAAACCTTCCACTCAATATCCAAACCGATCGAGCCTTCGTAACAATCGACAAATTCAATTGGAGAACTTCCACACTTGCCCTGCCGATACCGGTCTTACCCCAGATATATAGCCCGCCACCTTCCCAATAGAAATGATCTTGCCAGTGATCGTTTCGCGGATGGAATAGACGAACCGCCTGATTTGAGCATGAATCTTGCCCCTTCACTCGGTCTCCTTTGAAGGAATTACATCTTCGGCAGGAGAGCCAAAGGTTCTCTCTTATCGTTGCCCCACCCAAAGCAACAGGAGTGAGATGTTCATACTCGTGGGCGATACCCACCAACTCCTCGTGTGTCTGGCAGTAACCACACAGTCCTTGAGCATCGTTCCAAACCTGTTCCCGAAGACCTTTGGAGATGTAGACGGACATGTCACGACTTTGAGGTACTCAGCTCAGGCAGCTCGCAGCCTCTCCACTGAAGCAGGACTCCTGCGTAGGCTTTTCGCATCATTAGACGGTCGCCGTCATCGCCCTCGGAGTAATCGGATAAAGAATGAGCATCCATCGTTTCATCAAAAACTTGTTGCAGTTCTTGATCTGACTTCGACTCCAGCCCTTCAAGCTCTAGACGTATCTCATGAGGTAGGCCATCTGGAGGTTTAGGAGCAAAATTTGACAGAGCATTGACCAACAGCTCTTGAACTGGGCGCTTAGCGCTCTCAGCGGCCCTTCGAAAACGGTCCATCACTGCGTCAGGCATATCAATGGCAATCGTCTCACTCATACCAGTAGCCTACCCGTCGATTAGGTTAGCGTCAAATGTTGGTAACTCTTATGGGGATGCGGTTGACGAGAGCTTCTAAACCAACAGTAGCCCAGAAATCCCAACCGATCACAGTTTTGAAAGAGATCAGCGGCGACACTGGTTGCTATGATCCGAGGCAAAACACTTATCGCTCTGGCTTTCAGCTGCATCGCCATGTCGAGTCTGGCTCAGCAGAGAAATATATTGCTGCTGATCGCCGATGACATGGGCATCGATAGTCATTCGCTGTATAGCTCATCCCAGACAGCGGACTTGGCTGCTACGCCGAATATCGATGCACTGAAATCGACGGGCGTGCAGTTCACCCAAGCCTATGCACACGCGACTTGCTCGCCGACTCGAGCCTCGATCCTGACTGGCCGCCAACCCTACCGCCATGGGGTGACCACTGCTGTGACGGCTAACGATGGCCAACTGATGGCAGGAGAGTTCACCCTGCCTCGTGCTTTCGCGGCGCATAGCGATCTCGGCTATGCCACTGCTCATTTTGGCAAATGGCATCTCTCGCTGGGGCCCAACTCCGAAAACGATCCGGCCAATATCGCTGGCTGGCCACACTACTCAGGTAGTCTGCACGGCAGCTTGGTCGGGGGGAATACAGGGGGTGGTAGCTATACCGCGTGGACCAAAATAATCAATGGCGTGACTGGCCCGACCAATGGCACCACCACCTATGCGACGACTGATACCGCCGATGACACCATCGCCTGGATCGATGCTCAGGGAGACGAGCCGTGGTTTGCCTGGGTCGCCTTCAATGCTCCGCACACGCCCTACCACAAGCCGCCAAATGACCTGCACGGCTACGATAGCCGCCTAGCCAACTGGGATACCATGCCGGTGAATGCCAACCAGCGCGCCCACTACAATGCCTCCATCGAGGCGATGGACACCGAGATCGGCCGGATCTTTTCGAGTATCGATCCGGCAGTGCTAGCCGATACCTGGGTGATCTTCATCGGCGATAATGGCACGCCCTCGCCAGTGATCGAAGAGCCTTTCTCCAGAGACCATGCGAAAAGTACTCTCTACGAAGGCGGGGTGAGAGTGCCGCTACTGATCAGTGGGCCAGGTATCGTAAACCCCGATCGAGAAAGCCATGCCCTAGTCCAGGCCGTGGATCTCTACTCGACCATCCTAGAAATGGCTGGTATCGACGTAGCCGCTACCCAGCCTGCGGTGAAGCCCATAGACGGCGACAGCCTGATGCCGCTCCTACTCGACCAAACCAGTGCCGATCGCCAGATCTATAGCGAAACCTCTGGCTCGACTCTCGACGACTCGGCCAGTGGCACCATGATCCGCGACGGCGACTACAAGCTGATCCAATTCCAAGACGGCACCGAAGAACTCTACCTCGTGAGCCAGGATGCGGATGAGCAAACCGACCTACTCCAGACTACACTATCCAGCTCCACGCAAGCCATCTACGACCAATTGAAGCTCGATCTAGCTAGCCAAGTCGCTGCCGTGAATCAGCTCAATGAACCGGTGGAAACCCAATGGCAGACTATCGCTGGTGCCGAGTACGCCCGCATCTTTCGCTCGCAGGACCGGGCTCTAGCAGGCACCACTGACACCACCTGGACGACGGGAGGGCCGATCCGCAATGGCGAGCAGACCACTCCCGCCTACGCTGGCGTGGAAAGTATCCGCGTGAGTCCGAATTGGGTCTATGTGAAAGGCTCATCACTGCCGCACTACACCATGGGGCCGTGGTACTTCGACGAGGCAAAGACTCAGCCCTTTGTGAATCTCCCCAGCCAGTGGGATATGCTAGCCCGCATCCCTCGCCTGCCTCAGCCAGCGACTAGCCGCGCGAATACCAACTTTGGTCCGATCGCCATCTGGGTGAATACCGCGATCATTCACAATCAGCTCGATGCTTTTTACTGGAATGGCACGACCGATGTCGATACCGGCGCGACTGGCACCGAGTACTGGACCCGAAATGCTCGCCTAGCCGAGGGGTCGACTTTCGATCCGGCAGGGGCGCACCAGCCATTCACTGGCGAGAGCCACCACCACATCAGCCCGACGGCGCTGCGACACGAGTTGGGCGACCATGTCGACTACGACTCCGCTACCCATACCTATACCGAGGTAGTGGGTGCTCCAGAGCATAGCCCCATACTAGGCTGGAGCTTCGATGGGTATCCGATCTACGGCCCCTACGGCTTTGGCGATGCCGCTACCTTTGGCAGCGTGGTGCGCAGGATGATCAGTGGATTTGTGGAGCGCGATGGCAGCTATGGCACCGATGATCTGCGCCAGACCGGTCGGGCGAGCCTGCCCCAGTGGGCGATCCGCAATGGCCACGGCGATAGCCCAGTGAACGATGCCGCCGAAGGCCCCGCGATCAGCGCCGACTTTCCTATGGGCTGGTACATGCAGGACTACGACTACCTAGGTGATCATGGCTACAGCCAGGGGACCGATTTCGATCTCGATGAGTGCAATGGCAGGTGGTGTGTCACGCCCGAATTCCCCGAGGGGACCTATGCGTATTTTGTCACGCTGGACGCATCCTACCAGCCAGCCTACCCCTACATCATCGGTCGCCAATACTATGGTGTAAAACAGGGCGGCAACTACGCAGCGGCTAGCACCGTCGGCTTCGATGCTGTCGAGCAGCCCCATGTGGTGACCTATCAGGGCGGAGCCGGTGCCCAGCTGAATGTGAGCGGCATCCGCCCCAGCGGCGACGATGTGATCCTGACCTGGGACAGTGTCGAGGGCGGCCAATACAAAATCGAGAAAAGCGAAGACCTAGAAGACTGGACCACTCAGAGCCCATCTCTAGTCACCGGTCAAGGCGCCACTACCGAAGCCGCAGAGTCGACGGTGGGCCGAGATCGAAATTTCTTTCGCGTGCTACTCGAAAGCATCGATACCTATGATGTGATCGATACACCGTGACCAGTTTACGTTCCTCTGTCGAAAGGCATTTCGAGAATGTAATCATCCATGACGTAGCCGCCACCGATGTCGAGGCAGTCCTCGCGTGCGATGATAAAGCCGACCCGCTGGTAAAAGGCGATAGCACTGTGATTTTGGCGATTCACTCGCAGCTGCAGCCCTCGCGCGCCGCCACTCGCAGCCCCGCTAGCGGCGGCCGATACTAGGGCTCTGCCCACGCCGCTTCGCTGCTGCTCGGGTAGCACGTAGAGCTTGTGCAGCTCGCACCACTGCCCTGTATTCACAGGCCCATAGGCTGCGAAGCCCTTTACCGATGATGAGCCGCTGCCCTCATTGCCACGGTCGCTTGCCTCAGCACGTAGGTAGATGATACGGCGGCTCTCGATCTCGTCTCGGATCACGCTGGGCGCGTACATCCGATCGAGCATATAGTCGATCTGGCCCTGCGTGACGATCTCGCTATACACCACAGGCCAGATCGCGCGGGCGAGCCGCTCGATCTCAGCTGCCTCGCTGGGCAGCCATTCGCGAATTTGCAGACCGGATTTCATGGGTAGAAAGCTACTGGGAATGTGCATTGACTAAGCCCCTATCATCAAGCTTTTTACCGAGATGGCCGCCGCAATACTTGCCATAGAGACCTCAGCCCCCGAGGCTAGTGTAGCACTCGTCGATGCCACATCGTCGGAGGTGCTCTACGAGAGTGTGTTCACCACCGACCGCTCGCACAATTCCGAGATCTTTGGGCCGATAAAGGAGGCGCTGGATACTGCTGCTCGCCAGCTCGACCTGGTCGTAGTCGGCGTCGGCCCCGGCTCCTACAGCGGCGTACGTGTCGGCATCGCCGTCGCCAATGGCATCAGCATCGCGACTGGGGCTCAGGTGCTGGGCGGGTCGTCGCTGGAGGCATACACAGCGGCGGAGACCGGTGGCTGCTATCACATCGTCGGCGATGCGCGCCGAAAGACGTTTTACCACTGCCAGATCGAGAGCGGCTCACTGCAGGGCGATCCCGAGATGCTTGATGAGGCGGCCTTTGCTGAAAAGCTCGCCTCCCTCGATGGCGATGCGGCACCGATCTACACCGTCGATAAAGCCATGGCCGCCGCCTGGGATGCCGTGCAGCTAGCCATGCCGAGTGCGGTGGCTGTGGCGCGCACAGCACTGAGCCGCTATCCCGATGCCGCCGCTCGACAGTCGATACCGACCCGCCCGATCGAACCGTACTACTTGCGTCCGCCCTACATCACCAAGGCCAAAAAAAAGCCGGTCCCAGGATTTCCCGGCACCAAGCTATGAGCCGCTCTGCCGACAACACCACCGCTGCTATCGAAGCCGCTTGGCAGAAGCTAGCCGAGGCCGAGGCGCTACTGATCACAGCCGGTGCTGGCATGGGTGTCGACTCTGGCCTGCCCGACTTTCGCGGAACGCGGGGCTTTTGGAAAGCATACCCACCCTATGAGCGGCTCGGCTTGGAGTTTATGTCTGTGGCCAATCCGCAGAACTTCACCGACGACCCCGCCTTTGGTTGGGGATTCTACGGGCACCGCTATCAGCTCTATCGCGATACTCAGCCGCATGCGGGGTTTGAGATGCTTAGGGCCTTTGGCGAGCGGCTCCCCTGCGACACTTTCGTCTACACTTCGAATGTCGACGGGCACTTCGAGAAGGCGGGCTTTCGCCCCGAGCAAGTGGTGGAGTGCCACGGCAGTATCAATCACTTGCAGTGCCTGTCCGACTGCCAACAGCGGATTTGGGAAGTCGGCGATGCCGGAAACCTCGTGATCGATCACCAGACCATGCGCGCTCAGCAGCCGCTACCCACCTGCCCTGACTGCGGCGGCATCGCCCGCCCTGCCATCCTGATGTTTGGCGACTGGGGCTGGAATGGAGCCCGCACCGACACTCAAGAAAAACTCTACCACAGCTGGCTCCGCGATCTCGGCGACAGACGCCTTGTCATCGTGGAGTTGGGCGCTGGCAAAGCGGTGCCGACGGTGCGCATGCAGAGTGAATCCGTAGCTAGCTGGAAAAACGCCTGCCTGATCCGCATCAATCCCCGCGAGCCAGAGGTGCCCGATCCCAACAACGATGTCGCTCTACCTCTAGGGGCGCTGGATGCGCTGGAGAAATTGTTGCGGTGATTTAGTTGGAGATTTTAAGGCAAAAATAAGTATGCTATCGAATGACTGTTGAAGAAATTCAGTCTCAAATCGCTACTTTGGAAGATGAAGACCTGACTCGAATCATCATCCATGCGTTTCATCTGAAACGAATCAAGCAACCTGAGCAGAAAAAGATTCTCATGGAGCGTCTAGATGATCAGAACCCTGCTAACTGGGTGGATTTTGATGATTATCTTGAGATACCTTGAACAGGCGATTGAACTTCCACAAGATTTCAATTAATGCTGAAGCTCTAGAGGGAATTCATCAAATGCCCCATTACTTGCATACATGTGTTAGAAAATGGCCTTCTAATAAGAAGAATCTCTGGTGGGCATGTGAAAAATGTCTACCTAGCTTCACGCCGAATTGCAGTATATGCGGGGCTGAGTCACCTGTAATTGAGGTTGATAATGGTTTTATTGGATATGAGTATGGTTATCTTTGTTCAACTTGCGTCAACAAAGTGAAGCAAGGCGGGCACTGGAAGAAGCGAAGACTCAAAGCTATTAAGTCTCGAGCAGATATCATATTGGAGACTTACCCTGACTTAAAGGTAGTAAAAAATACTAACCTGGTTTCTCAATTCGAGGGAAAGATTGACGACCGCTCAGTAGAAATTAGACTTCGAGTGAAGAATCGAGATGGAGAGCGCTATATTTTTCATGTGGAGCATTTCGGTGGCTGTGATTTAGGAATCATTGATGCTTTTCGCTTTCCTGATCCGATAAATCGATTCGTCCATCAATTGTCACCCAAGCTCACAAGCACGAAAAAAGAATGGATCCGAATCGGTTTTAGACATTTGGGTAAGAGGGATGTGTTAACTGTGATTGAAAGCATGCTGATACTTGCCGAGCAACATGACCTAGCTAACACCAGTGCCAATCTTGGTTTTACCGGAGTCGGCCAAGTGCGATAGGAAAAGGTGATGAGATGTTTCTACCACCCTGCCAGGGTGGATAGTGTTGATGGCCTATCCCCCCTGGGGTTTCACCCCAGGCTACCAGCTCTGCGCCCCTCTGGGGCTCTATCAGTCCCGGAGGGACTCAAAGATAGTAGCCGGTGGCAAGCATAGCGCAGCCACCGGATGGTCCGTGACTAAACCAGCACCCCTGCGGGGTGCTAGAAACTTATGTTACCCCATAGCTCTAAAATAGGCGACAGTCGCAGTGCAGAAGCATATAGAAGCTGCGATCTTTCGGTCCACAGGGATGGAGTTACGTCGGGCTTCCGCATCCTCAGCGCCGATACTGCCAAATCGCCTGGTAGCGACTTTCGCCCTGGGGATTTTTAAAGACTTGGCTCTGCACGAGCTGAAAACCCTGCTGCTTCAGCGATTCGATATTTTCAGAGAACTGACTTTCACTCTGGGAGATCCGGTAGCGCCAGGCGTAGCGAGGGTCGGCCTCGTAGACGATGCGGTACTCCTCGCGTCCACCACCCCAGCGACCTTCCACTGCCACGATCCAGTGCCCGCGATTCCAAAAGGTCTCGGTGTGACCGCGGTTAAGTTCTTGGATATGCTGATTCATCTCTGCTGGTGTCATCCATGGGGTGAATCGGCTCGCATCGATATTGGGCTTCAAGATCGGCAGGGAGTACTGAGGCTTGGTCTTTGCAGGTGCTGGCGCCGCATTGCTGATCACTCTCGCCACCGGGATCGCTTTGGGGATCGGTTCGTTGGTCGTCTGCGACAGCTGGTCGATATCGACCGAGGAGGGGATATGAGCGTGGTTCCTCAGATCCATATCAAAGTCCAGCCCCTCCAGTTCGATTTTGGGAGGGCGGACGATACCCGTCTGAGCATCGGTCTCTAGGGCGAGTTCTACCGGCTCGAAGTCACTCGCATCGCTTTCCATAGGCGGCCGCGCCTCGGGCCGGGTACTGATGACCAGATAAAATGCACCAAATACCACCAGCACCATTAGCACTGGCAGCAGGATCGCACGCTGCTGCTGCCGCTCCTCACGAGGGGCAGGGCTGGAGTCGGTGTGGTCCAGGAATTTGTATTTCACGAGGTCAGATCGATCAGTGGGTGGGTAATAAGCGGCATTATGGGGAAGATTTGCCGCGGGCTCAAGCTCATCTGGCGCTTAGACGTAGGATCTCACAAGATATTCGGAGAATTAGATAAAATTTTTACTCTTGAGTTCTGCGCAAGGCGTGGCACATTCAGCCACTTCGCCTTCCAAGAAGGTTTCTTCTATGCCGGGGTGGTGAAATTGGTAGACACGCTTGACTTAGGATCAAGTGCCTTTGGTGTGCAGGTTCGAGTCCTGTCCCCGGTATTTTTTCTCTCCTTTCCGTTTCGAAAACGCTCAGGGAAAACGAGAAGATCAGAATCTCCTGATCAGAGAAGCTCAAAAGGTGATTTCCAACCAAATTTATGCGTTGACTTTTTAAAATTTTAGTCCTTATTTCCCGCCCACGATTTTTCGTCCGTCTTTTAATTTAACTTTACACTTTTAGCAGCCATGGCAGTCCCTAAGCGTCGCACCTCGAAGATGAAGAAACGCCTACGTCGTAGCGGTCAGCGCTGGCGTGCGGCTAAGCTAAACGTGTGCTCCGAGTGCGGTAGCGCTACCAAGTCCCACACCGCATGTCCTTCTTGCGGTTACTACAAGGGTCGTCAGGTTCTGACAGTAGACGAGTTCTAGGACTACTGGTCTTACCCAGATACTTTTTTCAGAAAGTCGCCACCGCAAGGTCCGGCGGCTTTTTTGTGTCTTGAAGCCCCCTTTAGTCTCGGCTCATGAACCTCCGACAAGCTTTCCAGGGAGCCGCGATCTTAATCGGTGTGTTTGCGTTTTTGTTTCTGATTTTTCAGCTCGGAGTTTTCTGCACGGCTGAGCGAATCCCAGCAAAAATCGTCTCATTCGAGACCTTCACTGTGGATGGGGCTGAGCTCAGTCGTCCCATTTTTGAGTTCTCCTCGAAAGAAGGTGCTGAGTATCGAGCCTCGACAGGCACGATCCCCCAGTCTTATCAGATCGGAGACTCGGTCGACATCATCCTGTACGGCTCCGATGCAAAGCTGGCGACACTGGGATCATTTATATTGCCACCTACCTCAATACTATGCCTCTCCGTCATCTTTCTGCTCGCCAGTGTACTGATCAGTAAACTCAATAAATCCAGCTAAAAACTCGGACGACTTTTGCCTTTTTAGCGGTTGCCAACTGACGTGCTGGACCGTTTCGTGGCGGATAGCTAGACTGAGATGAAGATTGCTTTGGATGCGATGGGTGGCGATTACGCCCCACAGGTGACCGTAGAGGGTGCTGCTGCTGCTTTGACAGACTTTGGCGGCAAGCTCGACAAGCTGGTTTTGGTAGGCGACGAGACCAAACTGAAGGCGGAACTCGATCGCATCGCTTTTAGCCATGCCAAGCTGGAGATCTGCCACGCCTCGCAGGCGGTGGCCATGGATGAGTCCCCAGTGAAATCGCTGCGCGAAAAGAAAGACTCCTCGCTAAGCGTAGGTGCCAATCTGGTGAAGCAGGGCGACTGCGAAGCTCTGATCAGCGCGGGTAATACCGGAGCCTGTGTCGCGGCATCCACCGTAAAAATGCGCCACCTAAAGGGCGTCGAGCGCGCTGGTATCGCCTCGCCCCTGCCGAACGAAAACGGCCCGTGCAACATCATCGATGCAGGTGCCAATGTCGAGGCCAAGCCCTCTCACCTGCTACAGTACGCCATCATGGGCAGCGTCTACGCCGAGCATGTCCAGGGCAAGGAAAACCCCGTAGTCGGTCTGCTGTCCGTAGGCGAGGAAGACTCGAAAGGCACAGAATTTACCAAAGAGGTCTTCGGCATGCTGAAAGAAGCCAAAGGCATCAACTTCCGCGGCAATGTCGAGGGGCACGACCTCTTCGAGAGCAAGCTCGATGTCGTCGTCTGCGACGGCTTTGTCGGCAATATCACCCTTAAGACCGCTGAGGCTACCGTGAAGGTCATGTTCAAATGGGTGAAGCGGGAAGTAAAAAAATCACCTTTCCGTATGCTCGGCGCGAGCATGGCCAAAGGCGCTTTCAAAGCCGCTAAAGACAAGGGTAACCCCGAAATATTCGGCGGCAGCCCTCTACTAGGTGTGAATGGTGTGGTGATTATTAGTCATGGTGGTAGTTCCGCCCTGGCCATCCAAAATGCCATCCGTGCTGGTATGAATGGTGTGGCACACGGAATCAACCCGATCATCGAGGAAGCGATTGCCGAAAACGCCTCTCTGATGTAAAAGCCTAGTGTCCTATCACTACGACTACACATCACATGGCTACTGCACCCACGACAGACCTAGGTTTTCGTCCCGTACGTATCGCTGGCACTGGCAGCTACCTGCCGGAAAAGGTGATGACCAATGAGGATTTGGCGACTCTCGTCGACACCTCCGATGAGTGGATCACCACACGCACTGGCATCAAGGAGCGCCGCATCGCTGCCGAGGATCAGTTCACCAGCCATCTCGCATCCGAGGCTGCCAAGGCGGCCTGTGAGCAGGCTGGCATCGCTCCAGAGGACCTCGAGCTGATCATCGTCGCTACTATCACGCCAGATACTCTCACTCCATCCACAGCCTGCTATGTGCAGGAGCAGCTGGGTGCGGAAAAAGCCGTCGCCTTCGATGTGTCGGCTGCCTGCTCCGGCTTTCTCTACGCCATGGAGATCGCCCAGAGCCTGATCGCTACCGGTGGCCGGGGAAATGCCCTGATCGTAGGTGCGGAAAAACTCAGCGCTTTCGTCAACTGGACCGATCGGAATACCTGCGTGCTGTTCGGCGATGGTGCCGGTGCCGCTGTGCTGACTCCAGCCGAGGAGGGCCAGGGCCGCATCCTCTCATCGACCATGGGTACCGACGGTCGCCAGGCCGAGCTGCTGAATATCCCAGGCGGTGGATCTGCCTGCCCGATCACCCTCTCCAATGCCGAGGAAAAGCTCGCCACTCTCGCTATGCAGGGCCGCGAGGTCTTCAAACACGCCGTCAATGCCATGCGCCGCGCCTCCGAGGAGGCTATCGAGCAAGCAGGGCTGAAGCCGGCTGACATCAATCTCGTCATTCCTCACCAGGCGAACCTACGCATCATCGATGCCATCATCGATCGCCTCGAGGTCTCCAAAGACGACGTCTTCATCAATCTCGACAAATACGGCAATACCTCGGCAGCTGCTGTGGCCATCGCACTCGACGAGGCCAACCGCCAGGGCCGCATCTCGCCCGGCGATCACATCCTACTGGTAGCCTTTGGCGCAGGATTGACGTGGGCTAGCGCAGCCATACAGTGGTAGCCGCTCCCACATGGCGACTCTCCTGCTATTGCTGCTCCCCATATGTCTACTACTCGGTGTCGGATTGACCGACTCGGTCGAGCTGGCCTACCCGTGGGTGCTGCTAGGCTTTTTGCTCCTGCCACTGCTAGCCCTGCTCAAAGGCCGCTCCGGTAGCGAGGGTGCGATCCAGTTTTCCTCCCTACACATCCTCGAGCGGATGGCTGGCCAGGCCAAAGGCGGCCCCGGTGGCTTTCGCTACATGTCGATCTTTCTGTGCCTGTCCTTCACCATCATGGCGCTCAGCCGCCCGCAAAAGATCGATCGGCGCGAGGAGATCAAAGACAGCGGCATCGAGCTGATCCTCGCCATCGATGTGTCGCGCTCGATGCAGGCCGAGGACTTCTTCATCAGCGGTGGGCGAGTGAATCGACTGCAGGCTGCCAAAAAGGTGACACGCGAGTTTATCCGTGGTCGACAGAGCGATCGCATCGGTATCGTCGCATTCGCCGGGCGGCCGTATCTGGCCAGTCCACTCACTTTATCAAAGACCTGGCTCGAGGGGCCCTACGGTCTCGGGCGTGTCGCCATCGGCCTGGTCGAGGATGGTACGGCCATCGGCTCGGCGATCGCAGCCGCCGCCAAGCGCCTCGACAAGCGCGAGTCGAAGAGCAAAGTCATCGTGCTACTCACCGATGGTAAAAACAACTCCGGCAAGCTCAATCCCATCGAGTCGGCCAAACTCGCCAAGACCCTAGGTATCAAGATCTACACCATCGCCGTAGGTACCTATGGCGATCACGTGGTGCAGACGCCTCTAGGCCCGACCCGCCTCACCCAGGAGTACGACGAGGAGACCCTGCAGCAGATCGCTGCCATCGCCAACGGCAAATTTTTCCGCGCGCAGGATACCTCCAATCTGCAGAAAATTTTCGATGAGATCGATCAGATGGAAAAGACTGAGGTCAGACGTAGAGTCACAGTGGAGGCCACTGAGCTCTTTTACTGGTTCGCAGGTGTGGCACTTTTCTTTGGCGTCGTCACTTTGATAGGCAGAGAGACTCTCTGGCGCCGCTTTCCCTAGGAGGGAGATATACGTAGACTCGAGATAGATGATTTTTAGTTGGATAGATGAGCTGTTTGCCGAGCCGATGTGGCTCTTGGCTCTGCTGTTGCTACCGCTATTCATCGCGCTACGAGTGTGGTCCGTCCTGTCGAATCGGCGCAGCCTCGATGGTCTGGTCGCACCGCGCCTTTTCGAAAAACTGGTCAGCCGCACGCGGCAGCTGCAGCAGTCGTTTTCCTTTGGCTTTCTCATGGTCGGCGTGGCATTTCTCATCATCGCGCTGGCCCGTCCCCAGTGGGGCTACGAGGAGATCGAGGAGACCTACAGCGAGGGGCGCAGCATCATGGTAGCCATCGATACCTCGCGCAGCATGCTCGCCACCGATCTGGTGCCCAATCGCCTCGAGCGAGCCAAGCTAGCCGCCAGAGACATCGTAGATGGCATGCCCGAGGACCGCATCGGTCTGGTCGCCTTTGCCGGGCGCGCCTTTCTGCAGGCACCGCTCACCAATGATCACGAGGCCATCATCGAGTCGATCGATCAGGTCGATACCGAGCTGATCCCTCGCGGTGGGACCAATCTCACCGCCGCAGCCTCGCAGGCGCTGTCCGCCTTTAAAGAGGCCAACTCCAAGCAAAATGCACTAATCATCTTCTCCGATGGCGAGGCGCTCGAGGGCCAAGGCGAGCTGGAAAAAATCAAGACCGCTGCCAAAGCCGACAACATGACCATCATCACCATCGGTGTCGGCACCGAGCAGGGCGCGCTGATCCCGGAGTATGGTGCCGATGGCCGCCCGATCGAGGGAGCATTCCTGAAAGATAGCGAGGGCAAGATCGTGCGCTCGCGACTGGACCCATCGGCCCTGCGAGGTCTGGCATCCGGCGGCGGGCTCTACATCCAGCTCGGCGATCGCGGCTCGCTCACCCAGGTGGTCAAAACCATCACCGCCAGTCTCGAGACCAATCTCACCAAGCTCGAAGAAGTCGAGCAGCGCCGTATCGAGAGATTCATGTGGCCGCTGAGCATCGCAGCCGTCTGTCTGCTACTGGCTCACCTGTGCTCGCTGGTCTTTTCTCTGGGGAGAAAGCACTTCAAAGGCAAAGCCGCTTCCCCTCGCAAAAAACTGGCCGCTCTCTCGGCGCTCGGCTGGCTACTGCTAGCTGCGCCCACCTCTAGCTCGGCCTCGGATGGCTGGTGGTACCTCGAGCGGGAAAACTTTCCCTCGGCCATCGAGAGCTTTCAGACCGCACTAGCAGAGCAGGAGAATGCCGCCCCAGAGGCAGACAGGAGAGGCCGCCGCTCGAGAGGGGTAGGCCAGCTCATCGGCCGCCTGCTGGAGCGTGGCCAGAGCGACCGCGAGCGCACCGATCTGCAGCTAGGCCTCGGCTCGGCCGCCTACCGCACCGGCGACTACGAGATGGCCGCCAAAGCCTATGGCGAGGCGCTCATCCGCCCGTCTCGGCGTACCCGCGAGCAGGCTCACTACAATCTCGGCAACACACTCTACCGCAAAGGCCAGGCCACCATCGGCCAATCCGATCAAGGCGCTCCGGGCGATCTGATGGAGATGACAGTCGATCCCAAAAAAGTCGAGCAAACCCTACGCCAGTGGGTGGGCGCTCTCGAGCACTACGAGGCGGCGCTAGATATCAACAAGCGCAATGCCGATGCTCGCCACAATATCAAAGTCCTCAAAGAAAAGATCGCCGAGCTAGAGAACAAGCCGCCGCCGCCAGAGGAGGAACAACAGCAGGAGCAGCAACAAGAGGAAAATCAGGATCAGGAGAACCAAGACGAGCAGGAAAACCAAGATCAACAAGACTCAGGCGAAGGCCAGGAAAACGAGCAGGATCAGCAAGAAAACCAACAGGGCGAAGAAGGCGAGCAGAACGGCGACCAGCAGGACCAGGGCGAAGACCAAGACTCGCAGCAAGGCTCCGAAGGCGATGAGTCCGATGCCGACTCGCAAGACAATCAGTCTCAAAACGGTGAAGGTGATAGCCAAGACGGGCAGCAGGGTCAGCCCCAAGAACCCGCCGAACGATCTGAGCAACAGCAGCAGCAAGACCAAGAAGCATCCGAGCAATCGGATAAAGAAGGCGAGCTATCTGCCGCAGAGCCTAGTAGCGAACAGGAGCAACGCGAGCGAGAAGCTGCTGCCGCCCGAGCCGCCGCTCAGGCCATGAAAAATCCCACCACCGGCTACTCGCCCACCGAGGCCCGCAACCTAATCGAAGCACTAGCCGATGAGGATGGCGAGCTGCGCCCTGTCTACCCACGCCCCTACAAAGCCGAACGCTACCAAGACTGGTGATCCCACGGTCTAGTATAGAAAGCCAAATCATCATGCCGACGATTCCACTACCGATATTCAATAGGGTACAGTCCCGATTCAATAGGGTACAATTTTCATTCAATAGGGTACAATCGGCCACCACGCTGCTCCTCGGCGCATTTATCGCCCTACTATCTGCACCACTCCACGCGCAGCAGCCAAAGTACAGCTTCTCAGCCAATGTCGTGAACCCACGCATCACCGTAGGCGAGTGGGGGGCAGTCGAGTTTCGCGCGATCGGCGGCGAGCCCGACGAGCAGATGCCGCAGCGAATCGCAGTGCAGGGGCTAGATGTGGTCTACACCAGTAGCCAGTTCTTTCAGAATACCAAAATCATCAATGGTCAGCTATCTCGCGAGCTCACCTACACCTACTACTACAAGGTAGTCGGCCAGACCCCTGGCACCTACGAGATACCAGCGATACCGGTATCGATACGGGGAAACAAAGTCACCAGCCAGCCGGTAAAGGTCGTGGTATCCGATCAAAAAGCATCGCCGATCAATCCGACTAGCAGTCGCTTTGCCCAGCTCGAGCTACCCGACACCCCCATCTACGAAAAGCAGATCTTCCCTATCGATGCGACTATCTATGTGGCCGGGCACAATGCCATCAACAAAGTCGTCGGTGCGGAGCTAAAGCATGAGAGCTTCGTCATCAAGCGATTCGAGCGGATGGAGACTGCAGGCGTCGAGCTACAGGGAAATGTATTTTCCACCGCAAAACTGCCGACCACCATGTACTCGCTGAAAGCCGGCAAACACAAACTTGGCCCTGGGCAGTTCAGTGTGCGCGTGTACGAGCAGAGCCGCTCCTTTCTCGGTATGTTTACCAAAGAGCGCACCGTAGCCTCCAACATCGTCGATCTAGAGGTGCTACCTCTACCCAGCGGTGCGCCACAGAGCTTCACTGGCGGAGTGGGCCAATTCCAGATGCAAGCCTCCGCCACCCCGACCGAACTAAAGGTGGGCGATCCTATATCCGTGGAATTTGCCGTGACCGGTATTGGCAACTTCGAGACCATGAATGCCCCCGTCGTCTCCGGGCTCGACCCCAAAGTATGGAAAACCTACAAAAGCAAGAAAGTGCTCGATAAAGAATCCGACGGCATCAATACCGGGCGCACTCTATTCACCCAAGTACTGATCCCGCTCGAGGTCGTCGATCGCCTACCTACCTTCGAGCTCTCCTACTTCGATCCCGAGTCGGCAAAATACGTCACCCACCAGTCGCCCGAGACACGGCTCACCGTGCAGCCCGATGCAGCTCCGACATTGATCAATCCCGGCATGGCATCGACCACGGCCGGGGGCACTCCCACCCAGCCATCTGCCCCTGGGCCTATCGGTGCCTTTCCCACTGCTGCAGCCACCGGTCCCATCGTTCCTATGGCTCAGTTCAGCGATGTCATGCACATCCGCAAAGGCGCGCCCAATCTCAAAGCCTACTCCGCCCAGACCCGCCCATGGCTAGCTATCGGTATCGTCAATGGACTAGTCGGCGCAGGCATCGTAGCACTCGGTTCTTTTCTAGTAGTAGGTAAAGTCCGCGAACGCCGCCTAGCCAAAAACATCACCGAAAAGCCGCTCACCTACCGAGAAGCCAGCCGCCTCGTGAAACCGGGCCTCAGCAAAGACGAATTCTATCAACTGACCAACCAAGCCTTCGATACCTGGGTCAAAGAAAACCCCGACGCGTCCACCGAGCAAAAAGACTTCATCGCCACCCTCAAAAGCAAATGCGAAGACGCCCTCTACAGCAACTCCGCAGACAGCAGCGACCAAACCATCAGCTCAGCCGAAGCAGATGAGTACATCGCAGTGCTGAAGAAGCTAAGCTGAGCGTCCAGCAGGCAGGGCCCGAAGTCCAAGATAGAGACAGCGAACCTCATCAAAGCCTTTTACTAGTCCTGCCGAACTGAATTAAGGCTCTTTCAACATACGGTTAAAATATGAGCAGCAAATCCCACTGTTCCGAGATTACCGTAGAGGAACGATCTTTAGTTGATTATCTAGAGCCCAGCCTCACCTATCTGATTGACGGCCAGCCATTACAAATAATGATTCGAGAGGCGTCTGGTGACGATTCGATGCTTGGATTAGTATCTCCTTGGCTCGGAAATCTCTATTCAGACAAAGAGCAAGCGATTGTAAATGCAAAGCTCGATCTTCGGAGTGCAGAATCTTGCAGAGTTCCGGTGTTGGTTTGCTCAGACGATCTCGACCTTGCCTGCACGGTTGTGATCGCTGACGTCTTCGTAGATGAGAAGTTTGTAAAGTGGAAGCAGATAGGAATCGACGCAACACCGTCCACTAACCCTGAGGATATTGGTCGGATCATTGAGAGAATTGACGGACTGCCGGAACTGAAGTTCAGGCGAAATCAGTATGAAGCCTGCTATTGATACTTTCCTGAGATACCGGACCAAGTGATAGTCAGCAAATTTCATCGATATTCCGCAGTCCCGACGAAAACAGTGGCACAAGCTGTCGCATTTTTGCACCAATGCAAAAAGTGGCAGCGAGCGTCAGCGAGTGGACCGCAGAGCTATTAGCCACCAAGCCTAGCCAGATCTCTCAGCCCGATAAAACTCCACTCTCTGGCGTTCGCCGCCACTTTCTTGCGATCACACTATAGATTTCCTAACAATGCAAAAAGTGGCAGCGAGTGGACCGCAAAGCTATTAGCCGCCAAGCCTAACCAGATCTCTCAGCCCGACGAAACTCCACTCACTGGCGTTCGCCGCCACTTTCTTGTGAGCACCTATCTACTTTGTCATTTGGCAAAGCGTATGGAGAACGGGTTAGGCAACCTATTCTACCAAAATAACATAGCAGAATCCCCCCTCACTCCTCGACTCGCCCATACTCCAGGCGGTAGAACCGCTTATCAGGGAAATTCGATCTATCATGCTTAGCGGTAAACCAAAGCTCACCCTCGCGAGTGGAGGTCCCTTGTGGTTGCCATAACACCGATTGCTGATGCCAGACCTCCAAATCTAGAGAGGTGGCGATACGATACTGCACATCATCGATCTGAAACACATGTGGAGATACATGATCGATGTTGCCATCTTTCACTCGAAATGCCAAATCCACAGAGTCCTCCGTAATCAATAGGTCCAGAGTCGATCCTATCGCATCGACTACGTTCGGATTGCTACCGACCGCATACTCATCAAAGTTTGAGACCGTGTCCGAGTCATGATCAGCCGTATAGATCGCCTCCTGCGGTGCAGTGATGTCGCGCGCACTGAAGTGCTCTCGCGCCCAAGAGTAAAACGACCACCTCTCCTGCTGGTCTCTCGTGGTCACCCTCAAAGTAGGCCGATCGTCAATATTTGTTGTTTCTCTGGATCGTATCGACAAGTAATTAAAAGGGGCGTCAGTAGCAGTAGACACCAGCACGACGCCCGCATTTTCCCATTCGCCAGATAACCACTTTTTCACCGCAGTCTCGAGCCCAGAGATCACCTTCTTTCCCGTGCCTTCACTACCTACCACATCTATACTCGTTAGTGGTGTGGGATCGTAGACACGCCCAGTGGTCACACTGTCAGCCGAGTTCCAAGTAGAGCTTTCCGACCAAGGCTGATACACGCGGTGCACTTGGATGCGATGCGACAGACCTGCTACATCGCGATCGCCGCTGTGGTGCATATCATTGATCTCGAGCTGGATCTCTGCGCCAGAAATGATCGAAGCCGCGCTATCAAAGCTAGCTAGCGCGCTCAAATCGAACTGCAAAAAGGTATACCTCGCAGCACCGTAGATCGTCTGGGTCAGCACGACTCCCGTGCCCTCTGCGGTATCCGGCACTTCCTCTCGCAGCGTGGTGTCCTGCGATATAGGCAGGAACACCTCGGTGTCATCTTCGGCATCACCAGTGGAGTAGAGACGGAAGATCTGCGAGCCGCTATCCTGCACGGTACTACTCTGCCACTGGCCTAGAGCCATAGACTCTGCATCGGCAGAGATCTGAAAGCCCTCCAGGTCATAGCTAGCGGCGTAGAGATTGCGATCGGCTACTAGGCTGCCGATAAACGGGTGATCGCTAGTCGGCACGATCCAAAAGCTCTGACCCAACCCTGTTTCAAACGAATTACCGGTCACAGTCCAGTCGATCGACTCTTGCACGGAGCTGATACCCGTCTCCCAGTCGCGTATAAAATGCGCCTCTAGCGGCAGCACTTCGATCTGTGTTTTGCCATTTCTGTGGAATTCACATTCCTCGAATACCACACCGCCGCCATTGGTAGAGGTGATCCCTGGCTCGCCATTGTCATTAAATTGGCATTGAGTGAATGTGATAGGTCCTTCGTTGACCTCGAACTTCACACCGTTAGTTAGATTGTGATTAAACTGACTGTTATCGACTAGGATATCGCGATTGTCGTAGTCAAACCACCAGCCTCGGCATTCATTCTGATTAGCCTTCAATTGGCGGATGATGGCATTGTGACAGCGATAGAGGCGGCTGGTCACCCAACCAAACCGAAACCCCTCCCGATTGCCTCGCCAATTGTTTTGGCAGCTCTCGCAGTTTTCGATCAGCACGTTCTCATTGGCATAGGTTTCGATACCTCCGATCCCGTTGTTATTCCATTGAGTATCGCGGAGGGTAATGTGGCGGCATGGGTAGATGATGGGGAAGCCATCGATCGTATCATCGGTGCCGTAGATCGATAGACCATTGCCGTTATTGTCATTGAAGCGGCAACCTTCAATGAGTAGCTCAGAGCACCGCTCTAGAAGCACCCCACCTCGATCCAGCAACACACTACCAGCATGCTGAAAGGTAAGCCCTCTCAGCACGAGGTGATCGGTATCTCGTGCGACCATAGTGAATGCCCGCTCACTAACCTCCACGCTCGAGCTAGGCCCATGACCAGCCGAAAAGTGCACCGATAGTGTATCGCCACCCTCATCTACGTAAAAACTACCCGGTAGGCTCTGCAGCTCGCTAGAGTCGATCACTTGTCGGTAGATATCTCCCTCCACCACTACCATTTCTCGGCGTCTCAGTAGAGGGTGCTCCTCGACCCATTCTTGCTCATAGGCCGTGCCGCCGGCTGGTATCGGCACCACATTGCCCCAGTCATACGGCCACGCAGCCGAGTAGATATCTGCTGCACCAGTAGCCTGCCAGCTCGACCACGCCTCTGCCCCAGTGATGACCACCTCTGCGCCCGGAGCCGCCTCGAGGATAATCGGGTCGTAGCAGCCTGGCGGAGTGTCATGCGTCTGCAGGGCATCTAGCGTTTCGCGATAAACACCTGCTGCTACCACGATGCGGGTGCCGAGGAATTGGCTTTGGCGGGTCGCAGCTATCGACAGGGCTGTATTGATCGATGCCAGCGGAGTGGCGCTAGATCCATCTGCCCCATCATCACCCGTAGGGCTAACATATAGAGTCGCATCGGCCAAGTGCTCGCGCACATCGGCTCCCTGCACCTGGCGAGAGGTCGTCCCCTTCAGCCGCACCCGCATCTGCGGAAATCGATCATAAGCTTTCAGATATTCCACCGACCGAAATGTCACCAATGGGTAGTAGCTACTGCCATCGGGCACGTACGGTTTCACTAGGATGCCGTAGTTTTCCCAGCTGCCATCGGCCCAGGCCTGAGCCGCAGCGGCAAAGCCAGTAATTTCATGCTTCCCGGTCGCCCCTCCCAAGATCTCGGCCGTGGTGATCGGAGTGGCCACATAGTCGACGCCTTCCTCGAGATTCAGCGAGTTCCACGTACTGGTCTCATCCCACTCTTTCAGCATCCGGTGAAACGAAAGCCCCAGCGTCCTACCGCTGGTGTCGACCAATCCATTGCCACCTTGGTGATTAATATTCACCCGGATCGCCGCCTCCACGACCGGCCGAGTCGCCACTTCAGAAAGTGAGTCAAAGCGATACCGCAGCAGTCCCCACTGCGCACTAGAAGAGCTAAACCGAACCGAAACCACCGTGCCATCTCCCGAGCTCGACGAAGCCGTGCCCTGATCAATAAAAGTATCCTCCGCACCAGCCAAGTAAAAGTCATACTCCAGCACCCTCCCGTCTTGGGAGAGGGCCTGATGACTCAACAGAAACGAAACCAGAAAAACACAGCGCAGCAGCATAAGCGAACAAACAAGAAAGACGGCCTACAACCTACCGCCAAGCGCGCCTATGAGCAAAGAAGTTGTGCCTCTCGGCAGCCTTTCACCAACTCCACAAAAGTCGCCAATTCGCAGCCCACAATCTCAAGGAAGGGCGCGAGCCTCGCCGCCCAGCAACCTTAGCCAACCTATGCGCACAACATACTCGTACTGGGAGGGGCTGTTTTCAACTGCCCAGCAACCAAAGCCGAACCTTCGAGTCAAAAAGCAATCAGCAAATAACTCAACCTCTACGCTAGCTAGTGTGATAACCGAAAATCGTGCAGCCGCATTTTCTATAAACTGACCACCTATTATAATATTAATATAATATAATAATCGTAAATCACACAGAAAGCATAGCATTTTAATAATCAGCTTGTTATCTTTGGGTTGGCATATCAAACAGGGTAATCTAGCTAGGTCCGTAGAAAAGATTTTTGAATTATATGTACAGAAAAATTATAGGCTACGCTGTGCTAGGATGGCTTACAATAGCTACAATTGGTTTCGGGGTTTTCCTTTACTTATATCTCGAGGTTTCTGCAGAAGCTCGAGAGCAAACCGATCTGGTAAAGATTAGAACACAGCAGTTAGGAGAAACGGAAGACGTGGTGGAGTTAATGGAGGAGACAATTAAAGGCTATGAAGAAGAATACAAAGCCCCTTGGCCTAAACTAAAAAAATTTCCCAACCCTAGACGTTACACACTTCAGAAAACCGACTAGCAACTACTTACGACTCCGGCCTCAACCAAAAAATCAGGTCAGCAGATCGAAGTACCCAAACATAAAACATAATCCCGCCCCTCGTCCTTTCACTTGCGCCATCACTCGCTACTACCTCTTGTGTTGATATCCCCAAATCTTCAAACGATAGCCAGTTATGGAGCAGCGAGTCTCAGGAGGTGTTAATGAAACCTCAAAAGAACAGTACAGATCAAAAGGCACCATCTAACCTTTATTGAAAATCCAGATCAATAATAATGAGGTATCTATTTTCTGTCTAAGGGAGGAGCGCGTTCGGAAATCGACGATTACAAACATTTATATTAATCATCTCTAAGGTGGTCGACATACATATAATAATTGAAATCTCAACATTTAGACCACTGGGTATACTCGTAAGGATTGATGAAATTAATTACCCATCAGCTAAACCCATTACATAGCGGAAGCCTGTTCATCGAATCAAACAATCAAACCATTACAACCTCTTATCAAGATACCACTAAATACAATGTGATCACTGTCACGAAACTCAAGAGTCAAAAGGATTCTGTGGAAATCATCGATTAGCCGTTCAACGTTTCGATTCTACAGATTAACAAGAGTAGTGCGCATTCTTCGATAAATCCACCACGCGCCTAAAAATATAAAAAATGTTTAATACCGACCCTTTTCAGCTTTCGCCTGACACCTTCAGCCCTTAAACTACAAATCATTTTTTACTAAAGAATGGATTAAAATCAGGGCCGCGCATGATAATAAGCGGCACTTTAGGTGGTAAAAAATCGTTAGACACTAACTTAACCCGAGACCAAGCAACACACGCCCCCCACTTGGGATGGTATGCAAGGCTTGAATCGTAAGTGAGAAATATATTGTGATAGTCAACACGCTTAACTGAATCGTCTTGAGTCAGCCTGAAGAAAGACGCTAGATTAGCACCAGCTTCACCGGATGTGCTGCAGACTATGGTGTCATCGTCTTTCGAGTGAGTAGCCGAAATTGTGCTCACTCGCCCGTTCTTACATATCGGCTTAAATGAGTCATCAAACTCCCAATCTATCAGATCTTGACTGACTATGCGCATAATGTGTCTATCATATCGCCAATGGATTTTACTGGGCCCAAAGTACCTGATTTGCCCTTCGACAGTAGCATAAATCTCAAACCCTTGCCCAGATAAAGGAGTGAGTAACGATAAAGAATAGACCGCCCCTTCAAAATCCAGAGTCTTTATTTTCAACCAATTAATAGCGTCTTTCGAGGTCCAAATATTGACCTGTTTCGTTCCCGCTGATTCTGCGATTACTAAATTCCCGCTTTTGGGGTCAACCCCAAGATCATATAAGTCAACATAGCTGTCTTTAACTTGCCTTGGCGAGGTCCAGTTAATAAAATCCCTAGACCAGCAAGAGTAGAGTTGGTAGGTTTTTTCCTTATTTCGATTAGATAGGAATGTCATAACAAATCGATTTAAAGAGTCGATACGACACTTAACCCAGCCTTCGTGCCAACCGCTCGATACTGGTAAATCAATTTTTCGAGTGTTAGTAAAAGTTAGACCGTCATTACTTTCACACGTCCAAATATTCCCTCCATCACACCATAGAACTCGAATTTTGTCTTCAGTGAAAACAAACTGTGGATTTTGAGGGTTCCAAGTACGCAGGTCTAGGTCATATTTCATTTTTTGGGGATGTTCAATTTTACCAACCTCCCAGCCTTCCCATTTCACAGGGTTGCGCCAGGGAAACTTAATTTCTAGCCTTGTCGTTTCTCCAGCTTTAATTGTAAGGTCTCTTTCAAATGATGCATAATGGATTTGATTTGTATATGGACATGTCCCAGGTGTAAACTGTAGACGGTAGGTTCCTGGAGCTAAATAGTCCACCACTCCAGAACCTGATCGTATAAATTCACCATTGCCTTCCACCTTGAAATTGGTAGCATTAGAACAATTGATATCCAAGGAACCCCACGCTTCCGGTATATCTTTAAAAGTCGCCTCCAGTCTGACACCTTCGATTGAGGCTTTACTTTTATCGTAAGGTGGTTTTGAAGGTGAATTAAGATCTAGGTATAAGTGTGCTACAGGCGCCTTTTCAAATGCATTAATTTTTATCCCTTCCCTCCTCCCGAGATGTAGAGGAATCCCGAATTTTGAATCAAAAATATCAAATCCTCTTACTTGACTACACAGCACCCGTATCTTTGTATGATAACCATTTGCCGATATAGGCCAAACTCGTAATGATTCAAATAACTTACCCTCCGGCGGAACGAGTAGATAGTACAAACGAAGCCCTCTCCCATATGGGTGATTATTATCAACCAACTGACGCTGACCATTGTTAAACTTTAGGATCTTGTATTTTTTTGATTGAGTGATTGCCGTGTTGAGTATCTCTTTATCTCTACCACCTTTTGATAGGTACTCTTTTAGATATGTTAACCGCCAAGTTTCGCCGTCAGTGCCTCCATATAGGCTAGAGTTTTTCGGAGTATGTTTTAATGCTTTTTCCAAATCATTTAAACTTGCTTGAAGACGCATAGATCTCCATTCTGACCATTTATAGTTTGGATGGATTTGAGTCCCCACCAACTGCTTTGCGTCAGGGAAGGCTGTTTTCATATGCTCGTAAAGAGTGAGTAATTGATCAGCGTTTGGGTTCACGTTCTCCCAACTGTGCATATATTCTCGAACGGCTGACCCTACTTGTGGATGACTCGGGTATTGGTTAAGGAAAGTTTCAAAATCGTGACGACTGTGTTCATAACGAGATTGGAAATAGTCCATTTTTGCCGCCCAGTATATCGCGTCTGCAAACCCCGCGGTATTTTTCTCAGCTTGTCGGAATTTTAGCCAAGCTTCTGGGTATAGGCCTTGATCGTATAAATCTATCCCCTCATAAAGTGCCCTCATGGCGTCGACACTTTGCGACCATGGCGCAGGACGGATTTCATAAATCAGGTTGGGCTCCCCTTCTCCGGAAGTCATATTTAGCCATGGAATCAATTCCCGGGAGATATCATGACGAAGTGTGAGAATATCTTCAATTGGCCCTTCGGTCTGAATTTGTTTCAGCAGGTTACCCGATTCGGGATCAACTATTTGTGTGATTATTTGGATTTTTTCGTTTTCTATTTTGTATGCACCAGAAATGAGTCTTTCAATCTTTAGTGCATTATTAACCTGCAATAAGGGAGGTGCACCCATTCGCTCCTCAAGTTCTTTTAGTTTATCCCATCCTGCCTGCATGGCCACGGCTTGCATTTCATCCCTAGCGACTACAGGATAATTTGCGGCCAATATGTCATTGGTGAGCATGTCTGCTAATCCTTTCTCTAGCCATCTCCATTCATCCGACCCCTTGGCCATGCCAAAGTTGAAAACAGCAGTTTGCGGGCGCTCAGCGCAGATTACTCCTACTAACCAAAGTTGCGTTAATATGATGACAAAGTTTACTGAAGATCTTTTCATTATTCTCATTGCTCGGCGGCCTCTTCAATACTGTTCATTTAATTATCTTTACGATTGAGTAGCACTCGGATTTGTAAATACACTGTTCTTGATTCCGGTTCACTTGATATTGTAATATGGTGACTCAACGGATTAGGATTTTCTTGGGAAATTGTGAGGTTTTGTGGTAGCAGGTTAGTTGTGGCATACTCAACAAACTTCGTGATAAACTCATAGCGATGCCCGAAATACGCGGCGAGGACCCGTCGAGGAAATCGATGTCGATATGATTTTCATCCCTACCTAGCGGTTGAGCCTCCATTCTGCCCCCCCCCCTTTGATTTTCACCCCCACAAAAGCACTGAAAAGTCATAACTTCCGTGTATAATCCACCCAATGAAGCGTGTGGCTATTATAGGCAGCTCTGGGCACTATGGCAGGGCTATGATCCGGGAGCTTCGCTCGGCGAATCCCAAGATCGTCATCCATGGGATCGATGTGGTCGATCCTCCGGAGTGGGATACGCCTGATTTCTTTTTTCGCTGCGATGCGCGTAGCGAAGCTCTGATCGAGGCGATGGTCGAGTTCGAGCCAGATACTGTGCTGCACCTCGCTTTCGTGGTAAACCCGATCCACAATGATGAAAAGATGCACGACATCAATGTGGCGGGAACCCGCAATGTGCTGAAGGCTGTGGCCAAGATCCAACCCGAGCGGCTGCTGATCTCCTCGAGCGCGACGGCCTACGGTGCCTGGCCGGATAACCCCATCCCTCTGCTAGAAAGCCAGCCGCTGCGGGCTAGAGAGGAGTACCGCTACTCAGCGGACAAGGTGGAGGTAGAGGAGATGCTAGTCGACTTCGCCAAGACTAACCCAGAGATCGCGACCAGCTGGACGCGCCCGACGATCATCTACGAGACCGGCCTGACGAACTACCTGACCACCTTTGTCGCCAAGCCGCCTGCACTGGTGATGCCGAATGGTAGCAACACTCCGATGCAGTTCGTCCATGCCGATGATGTGGTGGCGGCGACTCGCCTGATACTGGAGAAAAAAGCGACTGGGCCTTTCAATATCGGCCCGAAGGATTGGGTCTCGCTGTCTGAGATGGCTGAGATGAGCAGTCGGCCGATTTTTTCCCTGCCACTGGCGATCCTCAAAGGTATCGCATCGATGTGGTGGGCGCTGCGCTTGCCGCTGTTTCGATTTCCACCAGGGCTCTGGTACTTTGCGGCTTACCCCTGGGTGATCTCGCCCGAGCGGCTCACCGAGGAGCTGGGATATGAGTTTCGCTACAGCTGCCGCGATACCCTGCAGCTGATGTTTGATGATCTGCGCTAGCGCTGATCCTGTGGTAGATGGAGCATCGACTCGCAAGCCTAGCTGGACACTCCATCGCCTATACCGGGCCGAGCGGAGCGGCGGATCTACCACCTCTGGTCTTTGTGCATGGCATCACCGGCTCGATCGACTGTATGGAGCTGTTTCTACCCGAGGCGGTGCGCCAGAGCCACCAGTGCAGCGCAGTCAGTCTGCCCTGCCATGCTCCGTCTGAGTGGACTGACCGCGATGGGGCACCGCTCCGACCGGAGACCTTTTCCGATGCGGTAGCGGCTGCGATCCGCGAGCTACACGGCGACGAGCCTGTGCACCTAGTCGGCTGGTCGACAGGCGGCTTTGCGGCTCTGATGACAGCGGCTACGCATCCCGACCTAGTGCGCAGTGTCACCTCGATCTCCGGTTTCGCCCGTGGCCGCTGGGGAAATTCCCTCGGACTCATGCAGGCGATAGCTGCACTCGGAGTTGGCGGGCTGTGGGCCTTTCGGCTGGCCATGGCGGGACTGGTGCGCTCGCCCATCGCCTACGGCCTGACGCTGCGCGGCTACACCGCAGGCGGGCGGCAGCGGCCGACACTGGTGCGCGAGCTCCACGCTGGCTTTGCTCAGCACGACTTTTCTGCCATCGGCCAGGCGGTAGCCGCTATCCGTGGCTGGGATGTCTCCGAGCGGCTCCGATCGATCGCTGCGCCGACTCTGATCATAGAGGGGCAAAGAGATGCTGTGGTACCGGCTGGGGAAGCGGCTCACCTCGCACAGCTCATCCCCGGCTCTGAGACTCTAGAGATAGCTGGCTGCGGGCACCTCTTTTACTGTGAGGCTCCAGATACCGTGTGGCCGGCCACGACTGACTGGATAGCTAGACATCACCATGACTAACGACAAAAACATCGCCATCGTCGGGGCCGGTATGAGCGGGCTATGCATGGCTATCCAGCTGAAGAAAGCCGGTATCGATAGCTTCACGATCTTTGAGAAGTCTGACCGGCTCGGCGGGACGTGGTTTGAAAACACCTACCCCAATGCTGGCTGCGATGTGCCATCTTTTCTCTACTCATTCTCCTTCGAGCCAAAGCCTGATTGGTCGCAGAAGTACTCACGACAGCGAGAGATACTCGAGTATTTCCGACACTGCGCCGAGAAATACGAGATCATACCACACATCCGATATAGCAGCTCGGTGCAGCAGGCTGCCTACAGCGAGGAGACAGGCGATTGGTCGATCGTGCTAGAGGGTGGCTGGCAGGGCCGCTTCGATGTGGTGATCAGCGCCGTCGGTCAGCTCAATCGGCCGGCATTGCCCGAGATCGAGGGTGGAGACACTTACACAGGAGCGGCTTTTCACACCGCTCGCTGGGATGCCGATTTCGATCCTCAGGGCAAAGACATCGCCATCATCGGTAATGGTGCCAGCGCGGTGCAGATCGTGCCTGAGATCGCTGAGCAGGCGAATCACCTCTATCTCTACCAGCGCAGCCCCAACTGGGTAGCACCACTAAACAATAAACCCTATAGCCGACTCTGGCAGCGACTCTGCGCCTGCGTGCCGCTACTCGCGCAGTGCTATCGCTGGTGGCTTTTCTGGGTGTGTGATAGCCGCTTCGTCGCATTTCGCCAGGGCGAGCCTGCTACCTGGATCTATACCAACTGGCTGAGCCGATATGTGAAACGCCAGGTCCGCGAGCGGTCGCTACTCGATAAGCTGCTACCCACCTACCCCGCTGGCTGCAAGCGGATCCTCCTATCCGACGACTACTATGCCGCCCTGCAGCGAGATGATGTGAGCATAGTCACCGATCCGATCCAGTCGATCTCGGCCGGTGCGATCTCGACGGATGATGCGCAGCCACAGCCGGTCGATGCCATCATCTACGCCACCGGCTTTCAAACCAGCGAGCTACTAGCGCCCATGCAGATCATCGGCCGCGGCGGCACCTCACTAGCCGAGCACTGGGTCGAGCAGCCGGGTGCCTACCTCGGTATCCTCGTTCCCGGTTTCCCGAATTTCTTTACCCTCTATGGGCCCAATACCAATCTGGGGCACAACTCGATCATCTTCATGGTGGAGTGTCAGGTCCGCTACATCCTGCACTGTCTGCGGGCTGAGCATGCGACTACCGAGGTATCGGCGAGTGCAGCAGCCGACTATCAAGACGAACTGCGCCGCCGACTCGAGCGGACCGTGTGGATGGCGGATTGCTCCAGCTGGTACAAAGACGCCAGCGGCACCATCATCAACAACTGGTGTGGCCCCGCCTCTGAGTACTACCTGCGCACCCGCACGCCGAAGTGGCAGCATTTTGAAAATTCAATAGGGTACAGTCTGGACTGAACAGGGTACAATCGGTCGCTGCGCTCAGCTTTACCTATCTAAAGATAACGTATAGCACGACCATGACGGTGATCAGCAGTAGCGAGAGAAACTTGTAGTTTCCGAAACCTTTCCACCCCGTATCGCGTAGCGGCTCTAGGGGTGAGCTCCATACTAGCTGCTGGGACTCCGCGGTGTGGCGATGGGGCACGATGAGAGATACAACGAAGAGGACTAAGGAGCAGATGACGAATAGGTAAAAGGCGACCATGAGATCGGGCAGCGCCAGACGCTGAAACCACACTGGTGGCTGATTGCTGATGATGTAGGAGGCTACGCCTAGGGCGGCTCCGATGCAGAGGGTGCAGACGGCAGCTGTGCCTGAGGCGCGGCGCCAGAAGATACCCCAGAGAAAGACGGCGGTGATCGGTGGGGCGATATTTACCACCACGCTGACCATGGCATTGAAGAGGCCGCCTTTGTCGAACTGCGGTAGAATGATCGACCAAGCGATGGCTAGGATCATGGCGATGAGAGCGGCTACGCGACCGATGGTGACCAGCTGACGGTCGGAGCTATCGGGGCGAAAGCGCTGGAAAAGATCGTAAGCGGTGAGCGTGGAGATGGAGTTGAGAGCGCCGGATACAGTCGACATGAGGGCCGATAGTAGGGCCGCTGCGACTAGGCCTTTTACCCCGACGGGGAGTAGCTCGCGGATCATGAAGGCATAGGTATCGCCCGAGTCGGGTGAGCCATCTGGTTTGGTGGCCATACCGGCGGCATCGAGCTGGCCGCTCTGGATGAGGGCGGCACACATGAGACCGGGGAGGACAAAGATGAAAACTGGCAGGATCTTGATGAAGCCGGCAAAAAGTGCGCCGACACGGGCGTGGTTTTCGTCCTTAGCGCCGAGCACCCGCTGGACGATGGTCTGGTCGGTACACCAGTACCAGATACCTAGCACCGGGTAGCCTAGGATCACGGCGTACCAGGGTAGACCTGGGCTGCCACCGGCGACAGCTTTGGCCTCCTCGGTGCTGTGTAGCATGCTCAGCTTGATGGCATCGACATTGTTTACCAAGGCATCCCAGCTACCGAGCTGCAGATAGGCGATGACAGTGATGACGATCGCTCCCAGCAGCAGGATGATGGTCTGGATCGACTCGGTGAGCACCACGGCCATGAGCCCGCCGATGACGGTGTAGATACCGGTGAGCACGGCGATGCCGATGACGCTGGCGACGATATCGAGACCGAACATACCATTGAGCACCACGGCACCAGTGTAGAGGGCGAAGCCGATATGTACGAGGATGGCTGAGGCGATCGATAGGATGGAAAGGATATCGCGCGAGGCGCGGTTGTAGCGTTTTTCTAGAAAATCGGGCAGCGTGGCGACTCGAGAGCGGATGAAGAAGGGTGCGAAGAAGACGGCCAGCAGCACTAGGGTGAAGCCTGCCATCCACTCGAAATTACCATTGAGCAGACCGGTATCGAAGCCAGCCTGAGCGAGACTGACGAGATGGACGGTGGAGATATTGGTCGCAAACAGGGCTAGGCCGATCACCGGCCATTTGAGCGTGCCACCAGCTAGGAAGTAGTCCTGAGCTGCGCTGCTATCACTGCTGCCGTGCTTACCCTTTTTGCCGAGCTTGGCGGCGAAGCAACCGATGAGCACGATGCCGATCACGTAAGCGATGATGATGATGATATCGATCGGGTTGGTGATCTTGACGTTGGCCGCAGCTGCGGCGTCTATCGTTGATGCCCCGGTGTCGGCTAGGTATAGGCTGGGTAAGATCATGCAGGTAGTGGTGATGGTGCAGCGTATCGCGACCTGAGGGTGGTGAAAGCAAAGAATGCCGTAGGGGTTGAGAAAAAGTGGCAATGGTATTGGGAAGTGAGGACACTCGCTTTATGCTCGCCTCCACTTTTTTCTTTGGGTAGAGGAAGCTCCTGTCGTCCTGATAGATGCGTGGGTAGTTGGCTGAGGTTGCCGGGCAGTTAAAAACAGCCCCTCCCAGTGAGCTTGATGATGTGCCATTGCAGTGTGGGGATACTCGCTGACGCTCGCTTCCACATTTTTCTTCGACTCGCTGGGACGATCTATAGTGAGACACCGCGCTTCCAGGGGATGAAGTCGTCTTGGCCGAGCTGCACGGCCTTTGGCGTGTAGCGGCCGGAGGCGGTCTCGATGATGAGGTGGAGTAAGTTTTCGCCAGCCGTACCGATCGATTGACTGCCATCGATGACCACACCGGCATCGTAGTCGATCAGGTCGCTGTGCTGGGTGGCGGTCTGGGTATTGGAGGCGACTTTGATCACGGGGCACACGGGGTTGCCTGTAGGAGTACCGAGGCCGGTGGAAAAGAGCATGATATTGCACCAGGAGCCTGCCATGGCTGTGGTCGACTCGACGTCGTTGCCCGGGGTGCAGAGTAGCGATAGCCCTGGCTTGGTGCAGGGCTCGGTATAGTCGAGCACATCTACGATGGGGGCGGTACCGCCTTTGCGTGCGGCACCGGCGGATTTGATGGCATCGGTGATTAGGCCGTCTTTGATATTGCCGGGCGAGGGATTGGTGGAGAAATCGGAGCCCACCTCATTGGCGCGGGCATTGTAGGCGCGCATGATGGTGATGAATTTCTCGGCCAAGTCTTTGCTCTGGCAGCGCTTGATCATCTCGCCCTCGACACCGCATAGCTCGGGAAACTCGGATAGCACCGAACGCCCACCTAGCACTGACATGAGATCGGATACGTGGCCGATAGCGGGATTGGCCGACAGGCCGCTAAAACCATCTGACCCACCGCACTCGAGGCCGATCGTGAGCTTGCTCAGCGGTGCAGGCTGGCGCTGCGATGTGGCATCGGCCTGGGCCATGCCCTGAAAGGTGGCACGAATGGCATCCTCTAGCAGCTTTTTCTCGGATGGATATTGCTGCTGCTCAAAGACTAGCAGTGGGCGGCTATACTCCGGGCAGCGCTGCTGCATGAAGTCTTTGAGTATCGATACCTGGGCATGCTGGCAACCGAGTGAGAGCACGGTGACTCCGGCCACATTGGGGTGGGTGGCGTAGCCTGCGAGCAGTGCGCAGAGCGCATCGGAGTCGCCTCGGTCCGAGCCGCAGCCCGCTGAGTGGCGGAGAAATTTGATGCCATCGATATGGGGGAAAACGCGGTCGGGTGATGAGTCTGGCGAGTCGGGGAACTCTACGGCATCGACATCGTCGCCACGCAGGTGAGTGGTGATGATGCTCTGCGCAAAGTTGGCGTAGGGCGAGGCCTTACCGTAGCCGAGGGCATTCACCAGACTTTCCTCCAGGATCTTGAGATTGCGATTTTCGCAAAAGACCATGGGGATGACTAGCCAATAGTTGGCCGTGCCCACCTGGCCATCCTCGCGATGGTAGCCATCGAAGGTCGCCTGCTCAAAGGCAGTGGCATCGGGTCGCGTCTGCCAGTCGTAGCTGGCACCTTGGTCTAGATCATCAATCCCAAAGGCTGCTGAAGCATGCTCGAGATTGTGCGTGTGCAGCAGCTCACCCTGGGCCACCGGCTGAGTCGCTCGGCCGACTAGCACACCAAACTGAAAGACCTCGTCGCCGACCGCGAGATCGGTGATGGGGAACTTGTGCTTGGCAGCGACATCGGTAGCCAGCGTGTAGGAGCCGCCCTCGTGGCTCACTGTCTCGCCCTGCGAGAGGTCGGTCAGGGCGACGAGTACGTTGTCTCTAGGATCGAGTTGTAGGACCTTCATCAAGAATCGACTGATCCTTCCCGTACAACAAGGGGTGTGTCGAGAGGCGTTTATCCCATTCTTACTCTTAATCCCAGCAGAGCCCTCGGCTTCGGCTCGTAGGGTGCTGAGATTAAGAGTAGGAGTAAGATTAAGAGAATTGGGTTTTCACCCCAAAAGTGGACTCGAGGTGTTCGGCTAGGGCTTCCATCGGTAGACCGATGACATTGGTCTGCGAGCCGACGGACTTCTCGATGATCAGTTCGCCATGATCCTGGGCGGCGTAGGCGCCGGCTTTGTCGAGCGGCTCGATGAGACTGTGGTAGGCCGCCTGCTGCTCGGGGGTGAGATCGTAAAAGGTAACCTCTGTCGCTACTGAAAACTCAACCACCTGATCGCTAGCCTCGCGGATCAGACAAACAGCGGTGTGCACCTCGTGCGTCTGGCCATTGAGCCGCGCTAGCATAGCAGCGGCTTCCTCCATATCAGCAGGCTTGCCGAGTGGCTCATCATCGTGCAGGACCAAGGTGTCGCCTGCGATGATGATGCTCTCCGGGTGCTGTGGTGCGATGGCCTGTGCCTTGATCTTGGCATTCATCGCCGTGAGCTCGCGGATCGGGATAGCGGTATCGTGGATCTCCTCGATATCGGGTACGATGACTTGGTAGTCGTAACCCGCCTCGTCCATCAGATCGCGACGACGAGGTGAACCAGAGGCTAGGATGATAGGCGGGTGAGATGGCATAGTGCAGTGCGTAGATGTAGTATAGCGCAGCCGATAGTCCGACTGAAACGCAGGACAGACAACTGCATTTTCGATGCTTATCCCCCTTATCGTCTAGCCCCAAAAAAATGGCGAGCAAAGGGTGTCTCCCCTTGCTCGCCAATCATAAAAAGTGCTATAGCCGCTGCACTACAGCTTACTGGCCCTCTTCTTGGGCTTGTTGTTGCTGCTCGGCAGGAGCTTCGATAGCTTCAGGTTTGGCCTCTTCGGCCTTATCCTTGCCGCCAGAGGTGATCAGCATCGGCAAGAATAGGGCGAGGATCACTGCTATGGCAGAGCCAAAGAATGCCTTACCCGCATCGCGGAAGATGAGATTGCTGACCTTATTCTCCCTGCGGATCTTCAAGCGGATCGCGATACCTACCTCACGACCGGCTAGTAGACCGAGGAAAACCCAAGTCGTACTCATAGGCATCTTCTCAGGCCAAGGCACCTCCATGCCCATGGCCATGAATAGCTTCGGGATGTAGTCCACCTTGAAGAAAAGCAACACCAGACCATACAGCAGGTCGATAAAGGTCGCCGAGCGCACGTCGATGGTGTTGGTCTTGGTCGTGACCACACGCTGGATCTTGCCGCCTTTCTCGCGAAACATATAGCCCTGCAGCAAGACCATGCTCAGCAGTGATAGCGCCAGTCCCCACCAGGTGAGCTGACGAGGTAGGTAGACGAAGATATTCGCCAAATCCTGGACCAACCACATCGACCAAAGAAAGCCGGTGGAGAGCCACTGGAAAATCATCCAGATCGGATGCAGCTCGTTGTGAGCTTTCTTGCCGTCTTTTTCCGCCAGGACCTTGCGCTCCATCAGGAAGATGACTGCCGCATAGAGGATAATACCCACGGCGAATGCGATCGCATACCCAACGAGGGACTTCTGCATCATCGAGCCGAATAGATCGACCGCAGCCTTCGGTGTTTTACCCTGCTGAGCAGCTACTAGGCCTTTGAATGCGGTGAGGACTAGTAGCGATGTGCTGACAGGGATACCCAGTCTGGTCAGAATGACCAAGCAGAGTGGTGGAATGATGAAGAGCCACGTGATGGAAGCGCCAATATCATCCGGGTGCGGGATATTTTTTCCAGAAGCAGCCAATCGACCGAATGCAGGGTCATAATCATTGGCCAGCCACCCCCAAGTGACTGTGACGATCATGATCCCAGAAATCCAGATCCACAATAGCCACCATGGCCGCTTTACATTTGAGGCTAGGAATGTGCCTAGCGTTTGGATGGAATCATTTGCGACGATCGCATAAGCGGCCATCGCAAAGCCTAATATCATGAAGATGTCTGTCATAAGTTCACTCTAACAACGCCTATCTGTCTAAAATTCCACGGAAGAAAACAAGTTAAAATTCTGACACAAACTCAATTATTGATTTGATCGATGATTGGATATTATTTATCGATTTAGTAGATAGGTGCTTCGAGCCTATCCTATTGCCATGGAAAGGTTTTTTAACAACACCAACAAGCAATCGGAAACACTGGCCGTAGTCATCCCGGCCTACAAGGAATCTGAAAAAGTCGGCACCACTGTGCAAGCCGCTCTGCAGCAATGCTCTACAGTGATCGTAGTAGATGATGGCTCGCTGGACGGCACAGCCGAGGCTGCCCGAAAGGCTGGCGCCGATGTAATCGTGCATGAGGTCAATCAGGGCAAAGGCATCGCGCTGCAGACCGGATTTGCCAGAGCCCAGGAACTGGGAGCCGACTTGATCGTGACACTCGATGCCGATGGGCAGCACGATCCTGCGGAGATCCGCGACTTCATCGATGCCTACCAGGCTCAAGATGCCGATGTGCTGGTCGGCAATCGAATGACGGCCAATCGCAATATGCCGTGGATCCGCCGGAGGACGAATCAATGCATGAGTTGGCTGCTGAGCCGCATCATGCACCAGCGCGTGCCCGATACGCAAAATGGCTACCGTCTGTACCGATCTGAGGTACTACCCTACACCGAGACCGAGTCGAAAGGCTTTGCCGCCGAGTCTGAGCAGCTGCTTTATTTGGCTGATCGCGGATTCCAGATCGGGTCTGTGCCTGTGCGCACGATCTATCAGGATGAGGAGAGCAGCATCAATCCCATTCCGGATACCATTAGGTTTCTCAAAATGCTCGTCCGCTACACACAGCAATCGCAGCGTGGAGTAGCTGTCCCTATTGGCTAGTTGGTTTGCTCCAGATGGTACGGAAGTGAGCCACCTGACGTCTTCACAATCAGAGGTTAGTATCTATGACGTGCTTTATGGAATCTGTTCTAAAAATTAGCGGGGCATTTATTGGGATTGTAATTTTGACCTGGTTCATTATCGGAACATTTGATTCTTTTAAAGCAGACGCCATTCCTGTGAGTAAGCCGAAAGAGGTGAAAGCGACCTCACCCTCTGATAAAGACCGCATCACTAAGGCCGTGACCATTCAGCAGCGACCTGCTATCTGAGCAGTGATGTGCGTATGGCAGTGGTGACCCTAAGCACGCCACGGCCCAGTGATCGCCAGAGTCAGCCCATCGACCTGGATATTGACAAACAAGGTGGTGCCATCTGGCGAGAAGGTGACGCCGGCAAACTCGGAATGGCTGATGGCATTGCGAGCCAATCGATACAGCTCTCCACGCTGAGTGAGGCCGACAATGAATTGCTCGTTCTTGCCGTCTTCACAGAGAATCAAATCACCCCACGGAGCGACAGTGAGATTGTCGGCCATCTCGAGTAGAGCGGCATTGTTGGGCTCTGAGAATAACTCCAGACGGCCGGGATAGCGCAGCTCGTCGCTACGGCCCTCGAACCGGCTCGGCACATAGCGCCAGATCTGGCCTTTCTCGGCGTGACCTCCATTGGTGCAGGCGAAGTAGATGGCATCATTCCCATACCACATGCCCTCGCCCCGAGCGAAACGAGCCGCTCCTTTATCAAAACCCTGTAGACGGAGGTCATCATTGGGTGACTGGACGTCCTCCATATCGATCCAGTCGACATCGTAGACTTCGCCCACGGGCAATCGATTTGGCTGAGCCCAGTTGCGAGTATCGAGGCTGGTAGCCCCTCTCACGGCGAGCGCCTGTAGCTTACCGCCCTTGGCCAACTGTCCGGGCACATGGGGGATATAGCGGTAGATCAGACCATCGTGACGGTCCTCGGTCTCGTAGACGATGCCGGAATGGGGATCGACAGCGACTGCCTCGTGATTGAAACGGCCCATCTCGGTGAGGGCGACCGGATCGACTAAGCCCTGTCCATACTGGGCATCCACCTCAAAAGCATAGCCGTGATCTTTCTCCAAATCTTTGCCCGCGCGGTACATAGTCTCCTCGCAGGTCACCCAGCTCCCCCATGGAGTCGGGCCGCCCGCGCAGTTGCGGATCGTGCCGGCGAGAGCCATCTCAGCCCCGGTCACTTTTCCAGTCCTAGTATCGTACTGCAGTCTCGAGACTCCTCCGGGGCAGGCCTTGCCATGCCCGCCATCATAGATCAGCGCAGGCTCGACATCTTTAGCCCGCTCGCCATCATCGCCAAATGGACTGATGAACTTGCCTTTGTAGTCTTCCTCGTGATTGCGCAAGAGCACAGTCTGCCCATCTGCCCCAGCGAATGCAGCCATACCATCTGGCTTTCCAGGAGTGATCAACCCATCGGACATCTCGTCGCCCCGCTTTGATATGATCTGATAAGTGAACTGATCCGGCAGATCGAGCACACCTGCGGGATCAGCCTGCAGATCGCCGTAACCTTTGATACGCATCCCATTCGCAGCGTAGAAGGGGTCGGCAGCTGTAGCGACATCCTGCAGAAAGCGCAAGCTGGAGAACCCTGTAGTGATGGCTGCAGCTTGATTGAGGAACTGTCGGCGAGCTAGCGATTGCATAAGTGTGGATCTTACGACAACTCGGATAAATAGGAAACAGCCGGTATCGTGTAAGAATCGATATGCCCCCGGGACTTTGGTGGCAATGCCCAGACTTAAGATGTATGAAATCGCTCAGCAATGGATGAATCTAATCTCTATCAAACCCCTGAGGCGCCGATCATCGAAACAGAAGGGGATGCCTCGTGCTGTGGGCTCAACCGGACGATGTTTGTGCTGGCGATTATTGGTGTGTTTATCTTGATCGTGCTGTCTGCGCTGCTCACACCAGTATTTAAGGAGAATCAGATCATTAGATATCTGCCACTGGTGTGTTTCGCAGGACTGGTGGTAGCGATGGGGTTTCGATTTAAAAACCAAGGTTCCAATCCATGGTTGTGCCTGTTGGCTCTGATCCCAATCGTGAATCTTTACATCTTTGGGCGTTGTCTCGTCTGCCCGAAAGGGTTTGCTGACACAAAGCAGTTAGATGGTCCTGGGAAAGTGATATTGTGGTGCTACGTGGGACTCATCCTACTAAACATCGTGAGCAGCCTGTCGCTTTTGAATATTTGAATAAGATGACACCTCATCCTGATCAAGCCGACGAGGACGTCGGCGGTCCTGGGCGCCTCAATCACGCCCTTGTTGAAGGTCGTTGATCGGTCTTCCGTCTTTTATGGTAAAACATTGGTCCCTACTGCTCGCAGTGCTGTGTGTCGTCAACACGATCTCTTCTGCCCGAGAAAAGCCGAACATCATCTTCATCATGGTGGATGATATGGGCTACTACGATCTGGGCTGCTATGGCAGCAAAACCATTCAGACACCCAACCTCGATCAAATGGCAGCCGAGGGCATGCGCTTTACCAATGCCTACTCTGGCGGCACGGTCTGCGCCTCTGCACGCAGCACACTGATGACCGGCACTCACAAAGGCCACACCCCTGTGCGTGGCAATAGTGGCGGCATCCCACTGCTGCCGAGCGATATCACTGTGGCGGAAGTGCTGAAAAAAGCCGACTACACCACTGGTGGCTTTGGCAAATGGGGACTAGGAAATCAGGGCAAAGATGGAGCTGCTGAGCGACAGGGCTTTGATACCTTCTTTGGCTACTACAACCAGTGGCACGCGCACACCTACTACACGCACCTGTTTCGAAATAGCGCAAAAGTCGAGCTCGACGGACGCTACACTCACCACGCGATCTTTGATGAGACCATGCAATTCCTGCGCGACCATCACGACAAGCCATTCTTCCTCTATTGCCCATGGACTCCACCTCACGCTGCCTACCAAATCCCTGAGGACGAGCCCGCATGGCAACTCTACAAAGACAAACCCTGGGGGCACGATGCCAGATGCGCAGCTGCCATGGACACCATGATGGATCGACAAATCGGCGAGATGATCGCCTTCCTCAAAGAGAAAGGCATCGACGATAAAACCCTGATCTTTTTCACCTCGGACAACGGCGCTGCCAAGCGCTTCGATGGAATCCACAACTCCTGTGGCGAAATGCAGGGTCAAAAGCGATCGCTACACGAAGGCGGCATCCGAGTGCCGATGATTGCAAGATGGCCCGGCGTGATCCCCGAAGGAGTCACCAGCGACTATGCCTGGTATTTCCCAGACGTACTGCCCACTCTCGCCGAACTGACAGGCGTGGGCGATCAAGTGCCTGACGTGGTCGATGGTATATCGATCGCCCCCGTGCTGACTGGCTATGGCGACCCGGTCGAAAGAGATTATATGTTTTGGGAATTCCGCGGTGGCATGGCGGTGCGCAGCGGTAACTGGAAGCTCATCCAACAAAAAGATGGAACCAGCGCTCTCTATGATGTGGTCCAGGATCGGGCAGAAAAGAACGATCAGTCTGCGGCTCAGCCCGAAATCGCAACTCGACTAAAAGGGTACATACAAGCCGCTTACCAGGAGCCGCGGAGTCAGAAAGATGACGGCAAATACACGGGGAAGTGAATAAACTAATTAACATCAGAAAATGGAAGAACCCAATCTCTACGAAGCCCCAGCAGCATCTATATCAGAGCTCGAGACAGACCTTTCTTACGGAGGGCTCAATCGGATCTACTTTGTTCTGTGTCTAGTGGGGGGCGTTATTGCTTTGGTTTTGTTCGGATTTGTTGTAGCGCAATTCAACATTTCTGGATTTTCACTATTTCTTCCTATCTTCACCTTCGCTGGATTGATTGTCGCGATGGGCTTCCGATTCAAGAATCAGGGAGCGAGTCCTTGGTTGAGCCTGCTCGTATTGGTTCCACTAGCGAATGCTTATGTTTTTGGTCGCTGTCTCGTCTGCCCTGAGGGCTTCGCCGATAGTGGGAGGCTAGATACTCCGGGCCGAGTGATGATGTGGGTCTACATCGCTCTATTACTTTTAAATATCGGGCTCAGTCTGGTAGAACTGGGTGACTAAGCGGCTGCATCCATCGCCCGTACCCTTATCCGGAAGCTTCCGACCTCTTTGGGCTGTACCCAGTGAAGCCCGACACCGGTCTCGGCACTGTTCGGAGGTCCCATCCAGGGCTCCACACAGTAAAATGGCGAATCTGCAGTCTCTGTCCAGGTAACTAGGGCATACTCGGGGTGTAGTGGAGAAAGGTAATCGATGGCAAAGCCCTTGCCGCTACCCTGTCGTGCGCAGGTAATCTCGGAGCTCGTCAGTTGATAGTGAATGCGATCACTCAAATCCGGCGCGCTCAATAGGCTAGCCGATGGAGCCTGCACTGCCTCTAGGGAACCTGTAGAGCTGTGGGTGCAGGCTTTTTGAGCAGGCAGGCTCACTTTGTACCCTGATCGCTCGTCTACCCCTATAGCGAAGTAAAAGTGATGGCCTGCTGACCACGGGATTGCCTTGTCGTCTTGATTTCGCAGCACAAACTCGCAGTCGAAGTGAGTCTCGAAAAAACGGTACTCGACGGAAAACTGATAACGAAACGGATAATTCGCTGTAGCCTGCTCACAGGGCACGAAGCTGGCGATAAAACCAGTCTCATCGATCGAGTCGATCGCGAACTGTCCCTGCCGTGTGAAACCATGGTTGGGCATTTCGTAGCGTTGCTCCTGAGCGCTACGCCAGTAGCCGATATCACCCCGATCAAATGACCGTGCACTGAATGGGAAAAGTATCGGGTTACCGCCTCGTACTTTGGCAATAGGTGTATCGTTCACTTCTTCGTCTTGGGGCCAATAGAGGATATCTCTTTGATCGTGTGCCCAACTCATCAACCGAGCACCCGACTCAGGGGCGGCCCGATAGATCGAGGGGCCGACTTGCCATTGGTAAATCGGATAAGGTGTTGTCTTGATCGGGGTCATGATGATTACTGGGCGTCTTTAGACTTTGAGCGGTTGTACTTGAGAGCTTTGGCGTAGATCTCAAAGCGCCAGGGGAAGACCTCTTCGATCTCGATAATCTCCTGTGGTTTGGTCCAGGCGCGAGTCATGATCGAGGCGAACTCGGCGAAATCTTCATTCACATTGGTCAATCCATAGGCGCTGGGAAAGGAGACGCAGTTTTGCAGGGCTTCATTCCAGTCACCTTTCACTTTCTGTGCCTGTATACAGTGGCCCACCTCGTGCGCGACGACGTAGACCAGCGGGCCATCGTACTGCAGATCTCTGGGCGCCACATAGTAGATCGAGCTACCCCCTCCCCACCAAAAGCCATCGCCTTTGTAGTGGAGAGAGACAACCTCGAGGTACTCGACCATCTCCGGTGGCAGCGCCGCTAGGGCCTGGGCCATGGCTTTCAGTCCGGTCTCATCATTCTCCTTCAGGCTCATGATCTGCACTCGGCCGGCGCCTTTCACATTCACCTCATTCTCCCAGGCCTCCGTCGGCTCTTCGATCTGGAATGTGGTGTAGCGCGCATGCCGCCGCCATCGCTCTTTGGTCTCGGTCTCCTGAAAAGTGGTGAGTTGAAAATTGCGATTCAGGTTGGGAGAAGATTTCTCTACGGCTTTGAGAAATTGTTCCTCCTGGTCTCGCGATTTGAGCGCAGCAAAGGAATCGGTGAGGATTAGATCGCGCACAGCAGCTCGAGAGGCGCGACCATGCTCGAGCGCATCGGAGCTAAGTACCGCCATCAAAGCGCGGCGCTCTTGCAGCTTGAGCTTGCCGTAAAACTCGAGCGAAGCGACTCGCTTGAGTAGATCAAAATCTTCAGCCCCGAAGACCACGATACGCTTGCCCGTGGTGGAGCTGACGATGCGCTGTACGCCTTTGGCCACTTTGATCGGAAAATTGACCCTAGTCGGCTCGGCTTTCGATCTCCCTAGGTCGAGGACCCAGTTGTCCCTAAGATTAACCGGCGGTGAAAACACCGCGTCGGCCCTCACCACGAAGTAATAGGGTGAACTCAAACTCGAACTTTGAGCGATCGGAAAAAAATCGGTAGTGGGAGCTCCTTCGACTAGCTCGGTATCATCTGCCGCCGATGCTGGCATATCATCGGCAGTAGGGTGCGCTGTCGTACCTCGAGTCGCCCAATGGGCTCGCAGCCTTTCGATGCTGTCCTGAGTCAGATCCGTGATGTTCACCTTAAAAGGGCCCCCAGAGGTAGTTTTGAATTCCAAAACCCCATTCTGAATATCGACCACCTCAACCTGTATCGACTTATTGGTCTTGAGCTGAGTGATTGTGACGCCGCCTTCTTGCCCCCAGATAACGCCTAAACACAAAAGAACAACAAGTGCGATGAAGGTCTGAAATCGGTCCATAAGCAAGCTGATTGACCCTACTAGCGGACCACCAATCCGCCTATTCTCAAGAAAAATGGCCATTTCTAGCTCCTTAAGGCCTAAAAATTTATAAAATTTATTGAAAATATAAAATTTTATAAGAAGTTAACAAAAGTTAGAAACATACACAGATTTATGAAATCTCTCATTCCCATCACTTTGGCCTTGGTGAGCTTCCTCTCTACCGAGAAACTATCTGCAAACGACGCAAAGGCGGTGTCTGGAAAGGCACCCCAAGAAGACCAATTTGGTCATCAGCGCCACACCTTCTTCAACTTTATCTTCCAAGATCTCGAGCACAGTAAGCTGATGCTCGACTGGCAAGAGAATGTGACTTACAAGCCTGCCAAGTTGCTTGAGTATCAGCAGCACTATGGCTTTGAGCCCGGCGTGACGATCTCCGGTGGTTTCGTCGGTAACTGGTTGAAGGAGAAGACCAACATCGTCGCTCCTCCATTCGGCGGTTTGTTCCCGATCCTGTCTCGTCACCCCGGAGAGCGTGGCAATATCGCCAATGAGTCGGACCGCTGGCTAGTCAGCAATGCGGCTTTCGCTGCTACGATTCAGCCTACCAGCTGGTTTCGCTTCTACACCCAGTATGAGTATAGCGAGATCGAATTTCCTGGTCAGGAGGACTGGACCTGGCGCAAGTATTTCGGCATGATCGGCGATCTCGATAAGTTCCCTGTCTATGGCTACTTCGGTAGAAATACGGGCGACTTTGGCTGGATGGACGGCTACAACCCATTCACCAACACGGTGAATAATCACTACTTCCGCATCGAGGCTGATGAGCCCATGATTGGTGTCGGCTACAAGAAAGGAAACTTCCACCTGGTAGGTAATGTCTTGCCCAGCGGTCGCCACCTACGTGTCGCTGATACCGAGAAGACTGAGGGTTTCAACAACGGCACGATCAGTGCGAGCTACCTCTTCGAGGGAGACGAGCAGTCACTACTAGTCGGTGGTAGCTACCTCTATAGCTCGATGTACAATAGCTCGATCGCACATCACCCCGACCACCCATCTTTCGGACCAAGCCGCGAGACGCCCTTGAGCCGCAATGGCGTATGGGATATCTACGCGGAAGCGACTTGGCGCGACACTCGACTGGGCGTCGAGCACACTCGCACTATCGAGCCATTTCCTGCTACCGATTTCGACATCTCTGCCACCACTATCCAGGCAGCACAGGATTTCTACCTCGCAGGTATGCCCACCACTGTCTCAGCATCCTATGGTATCGGACGCCACGGCGAGGACGGCACTCCTTGGGAGAAGCAGACTCAATTCATCCTCGGCATCGAGACCGATGTCACACCCAACTTCAGCCTATCTGCCGAGTGGGTGCGCAATGAGGGCTTTGTGCCACTGATCAATATCACTCGCGTGTCGAATGCAGACGTCCAGGCCGACGCCTTTGTCATCGGCGGTAAGATTAACTTCTAAGCTGACTTGATCGTCCCTCGAGGGATCTTACTGAAAGGTCCCTTTTTCCTCACTATCTGCAGCCTCTTCTGCTGCCCGCTGGGCAGCGCGCTGCATCTTTTTCTTCCCTTTAATTTTCCTCTTCCCCAAAACAGCTGAATCAGACTCTTCTCAGGCAATAGGAGTTCCAACTTCATTGTGTCTTTTGGTGTTAAGGAGGAGATCAATCGCGTAACAAAAGGCGCTACATGTAGGTAGGGGATTACCTGATTCTGTTACTGTCGAATCGTTTAGTTTAAGCAGCTTTAGCCTAGTTTGATGGCAAGATCAGGGCTGTTTCACCGGACCTACGACGCGCTTTTCTTGGCTCAAATGGCCAATCTCCCCCTTTGCCGAATAGGGAGAATTTACTACAATATTTGAGACAAAGATGTCGCATGGCACACCCTTTCGGAATTGACCGTTATGCCTCCGTCAAAACCTTGCGCAATCTTGATAAGTTTATTAAAAATAAAACTGGTTTTTTATATTTTTTACACTTATCATAATCCGATGCGAGAGATTTCCCTCATAAAACACATAAGAGCTAACGAAATTTGGATCTTTCTACTCATTCTCATTGCGGCTAATGCCGTGTTTGTTTCAGCAGTAGTGCAAGGGCACTTGCCTTCAGGTGTCTACGGGCACGGTCGCTTCATTCTCTTGGCTAGTATCTTATTTGCCTTAGTATTTTGGCTCAGAGGTATATCAGGGGTTTGGCAGGTTTTGCGGCCAATGTTTGAGTGGCGAAGGTCGCTGGGCCTTTACTTGTTTGCTTTTTTTTGGACTATCGCACTTTGCACGATAGTTTTGTTTGCCAAAGGCATCTTCACTGGAGATAGCCTACAGCTAAGTGATCTTACCCCAGGACTACAAAGTTTTAGCCACCTTGGTCTTCTGAAGACCTTATTTATTAGTTCCTTTATCGGGGAAGTGGTTTGGATCAGCTATGCTCTACGTCAATTGTCACGGCGTTATACCTATTATGTATCAGCTCTGATAGTAGGGTTTTTCTGGACGCTTTGGTGGTTGCCGATGGCGGTTCACAATTTCGGAATCATCCCCAATCTGCCTCTTCCCGCTCTGTTTATCAATCAATCGGGTATTGCAATCATGTGTGCCTTCGTGTACTTCCACACTCGTAGCGGTCTATTAGTGCTACTCATGCAGATCGCCTTCAATGCAACGATCCTAGTTTTTCCTGTTACGCCAGATCAGGGTGGGCCTGGCACTTACTGGGCATTTGCTATCACTTACTTTGTGTGTGCTACTTTGCTGGTGCTGCGTTTTGGCCCGCACCCATTGGTGCACTGCGAGATCCGAGCGACCGGGAGTCCTGATCCCAGCAAGATATCATCGGTCTCAGTAGTGGAGCATCGATAGTTATGGAGGCACCTGAGCACAAATGCGGCTCATCATATGTGGTGAAAAACTTTTTTCATTTATTTGAGGGCTACAGTCAACATCGGTGTATCACCTGATACACCATGGAACGAATCCGACAAAAAACGCTGACTCTCATCTTAGGCATTCTAGGCGCCGCTCACGGACTTATAGCCGGGGACACAGTGCGCTACCGCTTGGAAATTCGTGAGCAGACCATCAGCCCTACAGGCAAATCCGTTCAGGCTTTGGCTATTAATGGTGCTATCCCAGGACCTACCCTTCGCTTTCGAGTGGGCGATCAGGCAGAAATCACAGTACACAATGGCATGGCAGATCAGCAGACTTCTATCCATTGGCACGGTCTACTACTGCCCAACATCGAGGATGGGGTTCCCTACCTGACTACGCCACCGATCGAGCCGGGGGGATCACGAGTCTTTCGATTCCCGCTGACTCATCCAGGCACCTACTGGTATCACAGCCATACCGGGCTACAGGAGCAGCGAGGTGTCTACGGTGCCATCGTAGTCGAGCCTGCCGATGGTCCAGACATATCTGTCGATCGAGATGTGGTATTGCTCCTCAGCGACTGGACCGATCTATCGCCCGACGAGGTCATGCGCGACCTGATGAGAGGTAGCGAGTGGCACGCGTGGAAAAAGGGCAACAGCCAGTCCCTGCTAGGAGCTCTACGGGCAGGTGCTTTGCCGGACTATATCGATAGAGCTAAATCCAAAATGCCACCCATGGACCTATCGGATGTCTACTATGATGCCTTTTGGATCAATGGTCAGGCTGAGTCGACTATCGCAGCCGAGCCGGGAGAGCGTATCCGGCTACGAGTCATCAATGCTGGAGCCTCTAGCTATTTTTACCTGCACTCTGCCAACGGCCCGCTGCAGATCGTCGCTGCCGATGGCCCCGCTGTGCAGCCCACTCAGGTAGATGAATTACTCATCGGTATGGCCGAGACCTACGACATCCTCTACACAGTGCCAGACAGTGGCGGTGCCTGGGAACTCCGTGCCACGGCTCAAGATCAGTCGGGCCACGCCTCAGTTTTTATCGGTCATGGCGAGCGTCACCTAGCTGCCGATATGCCAGCTCCCAATATCTACTCCATGGATGAGATGATGATGGCTGCCCTAGGCGAGCCTACCGAGCGCCCACTACCGCCCTATGATCAGCTACAGGCTACCGAGCCGACTGACATTGACAGCAGCCATCCTCGTCGCGAGATCGAGCTGCGCCTGACCGGTGATATGTCTCGCTATCTTTGGTCTTTCGATGGCAAAACTCTAGCAGAAAGCCCGAAGATACCCGTTAGCCGTGGCGAGGTCGTCCAGCTGACCCTGATCAATGATACGATGATGCATCACCCGATCCATCTTCACGGGCATTTCTTCCGCCTATTGAATGGGCAAGGCGACTACGCACCGCTCAAACATACCGTGGATGTGCCACCGATGATGCAGCGCACCATCGAGTTTCTCGCTGATGAGGAAAAAGACTGGTTTCTCCATTGCCACCTCCTGTATCATATGGACGCAGGTATGGCCCGAGTGATCAGTTATGATGACCAGGGTGTAGACCACCGTCCCAGGCTCGATCCCAAACTAACAAGACCGATACACGGCTTTCTCGATGGCTCTGTGCAGTCGCACATGACTATGGGGATGGCCTATCTCATGCAGGGGCGCTACGAGCTAGGCACAATGTGGGACTATGGCTTTCACGAGCACGGCGATTACGAAGTAGATCTCTATGGTGCGCGCTACATCAACCCCGACTGGAGTGTCTATGCGGGCTATCGCCTGACCAACGAACACAACGCTGAGGACCGTGCGTTTGCTGGTGTATCGCACCGCCTGCCCTACCTCGTGCAGCTCGATGCTCAGGTCGATACCGAGGGTGACTTTCGTTTCACTTTGGAGAAAGACATCGCTCTGACCGATCGGTGGACTCTATCGGCAGAAGCTCAGTATGATACGGGCTCACAGTGGGAGTTTGCGCTATCGGCCGAGTACCTTCTCACCCGAAGCCTATCGCTGATCGCCCAGCAGCACTCGGAACATGGATTTGGCGGCGGGATCTCATTTCGATTCTGATCCGTCCTACTAAACAAAACAACAACAACTCAGCTATATACAACCAAATATGAAAAACCTAACTATCGTCACACTCGCTATCTTAGCCCTTGCCTACCTCGTGGTCGGCGCTACCGAGACTATGGCAGCGACTAAGAAGTACCCTCTCAGCACTTGTATCGTGACGGACAATAAACTCGGATCTATGGGTAAGCCGTATCGCCTAGTGCACCAAGGGCAGGAGATAAAGCTATGCTGCAAGCCTTGCTTGAAAAAATTCAACAAAAATCCAGGGAAATACCTGCAGAAGCTAGACTAAGTCGAGTATGGACCGAAAGGAAAAAGAATTACAAAAGATGCTACATCAATGGCAAGTCGGGGTCGCTACAGACGATCCCGGCTTTCGCCGTAGGGTGTGGCGCCGGATAGATAAACAGCGAGTGAACGCTTGGCGCGACTGGCAGAAAGTCGGACTCGCCTTTGCAGTTATTACAGCACTGGCCGTAGCTATCGCTAGCATCCACGGAGCCCGGCTGAATCTGCAACACTCAGAGACTATGGCAAACCTCTATGCACTGACCATCGACTCCAACGCCCTAGCTGCCACCATGACCGGAGAGGAGGGCCCGAGCCATGACTAACCGCAGATGGATGATTCCCACCCTGGTGGGTCTAGTCGCAGTAGCACTGGTCTATCTAGCCACTCTCTACATCACCACTCGTCCAGCGCGTGCCATGATGTCGGCTGATATGCCTCAGCTTCATTGGCTAAAGCAAGAGTTTCAGCTTTCGGATCAAGCCTACCAGCAAGCCGTCGCCAAATATAGGACCTTCGATCCACAGTGCCAAGCCCGCTGTCGCGAGCTAGCTGCGGCTCAGCAGCAGCTCCGCAGCCTCATCGAAAACCGCTCCGAGATCGATGACGAGATCAACGCTGTGCTAGCCCACGTCGAAAAGCTCCGCCACCGTGGTCGCGAAGCAACCCTGGCACACATGTATGATGTGGCAAAGTGCATGGAGCCTAACCAAGCCCAGCGCTACCAGCAGATGGTCATCTTGCGAATCATTCTAGAGGGGCGTCAGCCACACATCGATGGACTAGGCAACTACCTACCCCATGGCCAGCTCTATGCCGAGTGACCGAGACGAATCCAGTCATGATAGCGATAGCACTGCCATGCAGCGCCTTCAGTCAGGCGAAGATTTAGCTCTCAATGAGTTGATCGACCGCTGGCGTTTACCTCTGCTGAGCTTTACCCAACGTGCTGTCTCAAATCACAGTGATGCCGAAGATATTGCACAAGAGACCTTTGTGCGGATCTACCGCTATCGCCACCGCTACCAACCTAGCCAAAAATTTTCGACCTGGCTTTTCAACATCGCCAACAACTTAGTCAAAAATCACTACCGCTGGCGTAGCCGACACCCTGAAACACTCGTCGCAGAAGATGATACTTCTGCCGCAGCAGAAAGTATCTCTTCAATAGAGGGAAAAGAGAATAGTCACGTTGTCCAGCACCATATCAACAAACTACCGCAGAAGATGCGTACTGCCGTAGTGCTCTATTATTTCGAAGAGATGCCTCAAGCTGAGATTGCCCAAGTCATTGGCAAAAGTGAGAAAGCAGTCGAATCGATTCTGTATCGCGCCAGAAAACAACTCGAGAATGCACTAATAAGGCAGGACAATAACTGTGAATAGTGATCATCTTAAAAAAAGCGTTGGCCTCTTTTAACTTTTAACCAGCTTTGTAATGATCGCCAGTATGGCAAGATTTTTTGCTGCTTCGCCCAAAGAGTAGAAAAGGCAGGTACAGCACAGCGAATGCGCACAATGAGAAAACACCCAAACCAGCGATATACCAGGGCCACGGGCCTAGGTAATCATAGAGCGAAGGATTGAAAGGTTTTCGACATAGGTAGCCATAGTTAGTTTCGAACACAGCATTCACCACACTCGCCACGGCCAAATACACAAACAGCCCCCAAAAGGCAGTCAGAATCGATCGCGCTGTCGGCCGCATCCCATAACCAAAGGTGAGGTACAGCGCTGCAATCAGTATCCCCATGTGGACTAGGAAAAACACAAAGAAGAATAGGTGTGGAAAGTCGTAAGCCAAGTCAGGTGTGATCGTCGCCTGCAGCGTGCCTGCCATCCCCCAGAAGTAAGTCAGCACATAGGGAAGCTGCCTCCTGGTCCACAGAGCGATTGCCGCGATGATGATGATCCACTCGCAAAGCTCCATCGGCATCAGTCGAGCCCAGGGTATGGGATCTCGAGTCGCACAGTGGATCATGTAGACTAGCTGCGTCGCCAGCATCATGATCGCGACTCCTTTGGCGATCACATCACCGGCTCGGCGAGATCGCCGTGCGATCAGGCTAAACACGATCACCAGTAACACGATCAGACATAGCACCGCTATGTGAGACGGGCCAAAGATTTGAAAAGGCTTGGGCATCATTCGGCAGCATCAAACACCACTCGGTGCGGCCAGCCAGAGACATCGATATCGACCGGCTTTCGCTCCTCATTCATCGGATGAAATTGCAGCTCGATCTCTCGCTTCGCGGTATCAAACAAGATGATACCGTAGCCATTCAGCCCATTCCCTGCACCATACATGGTCACCTTGTTGCCGAATCGATCGTGAAAGTCGCCCGTGTTTTCAGGGGCGCCAGGCTGGCGATTGGCTCCAGTCTCGAGCGGCTCCCATTTGCGACTGGCTCGTGAGGAGAATGATGGCAGCGAATAAGTCACGGGACCATCGCCAAACTCATCCACCCCATGCCGCCCTAGAGTGCCGAGATGGACATCGCCATGGAGTAGCACCACAGGGGCATCGCCGATAGCTTTCAGTGCACGATTTCTACCGGACTGAGGCCAGGCATTCGAGTCGGTATCTGCCGAAGTGGGCGAGTACATCGCCACATGAGCCCATGGGCTTTGCGATAGCACGGCACCGACCTGTCCCGATTGCTGCAGATCTTCAGACCATTTCTGGAGAAAGACTTCCTGCCTCTCGCCCAGGAGTTGGAGGTCGGGGCGATCTAGCTGGGTGCAGTCATAGTCAGGATCGAGCACGACTTCGATTTTAAAATCAGTCTTGCGCTTCTTTGGCCACTGGAAGCCTGGTGGGGCGATCAATTTTTTGATAACCTCCGAGGGGGCGCTCTTGAACTTGCGATCCTCGAGTATAGCGAAGCGCACGCCACCATACTCCAGTGCAGTGTAGTAGGCCCGCACGCCCGCACCATGAGGACCAGGGTCTATCGGGTCGGGCAAGTTCCCGGTTTGGGTGAACTCCGCTGCATTCACCCAGTCGGGATGCGTCGGATAGCCGCCAGTGGTACGATCGCCCTGCATACGGATGCCACCTCGCCCCCACAGATCATTGGCGAATACATCGTGATCATCGGTGATCATGATAGTCGGGCGATCTCGCATCAGTTCGCGAAAGGCTTCGCCAAATTTGCGCCATTTCTCGAGGTAGTTTTTCATACCTGCTGGCACCTCCTCGGCTGTCTGTGCACGAAACATGGGGCTGCCGTAGTCATTCTCGTAGATCTGATCACCGGAGAAAAACACCAGATCCGGATCATGACTGATCACCTCGGCGATCGCCTCGGTCCACGGCCAGGCGATATCTTTGTGACACGATAGACCTGCTAGTTTTAGGGTTGCACCTTCTTTCGGCTCTGCGCGAAAGGTCCCCTGCCACTCGGAGTCGCCGCTAGTGACTTTGAAAAAAGTCTCTGTATAGCGCGCCCACGACTCCCTCTGAAATAGCGCAGTAGCGGTGAGTGTATCGACTGGCTGAGTATCGACCAGCTCCCAATCCGCCTGTATGTCAGTCCTCAGCCATAGCTGTGCATGATCTGGCTCACCCGCAGCTGGTGCGGTGGGGTCGGTGTCGAGATGGACCAGCAGCTTCATCTTACCCAGATGCTGGCAATACTGGCTCCACAAGATTTCTGCACTCTGAGCCTGACTGACGATACCTCCCAGTAAAATCAGCAACACAACAAGTCGAACGAAGGACAATTTTTTCATCATGAGTGCTCGACCCTATCAGACATTCTCTGCGGACACGACTCCGCATCTGAGTGTTTCTTCTGCTGCTGAATAGCCCTAGGCCTATTTATCTCCGGATCATCGCACCCAGAGCGAGCTCAGCCATCCAGTGGGTTAGTGAGCCCATCTCAGCGAGCTTTCCTTTGGTATGAGGATCGTTCGGCAGTTCCCCGGCTAGCACCCCTCGGCCTTGGATATGGCAGGCGAAGTAACAGCCGCCGCCGTCGCGAAGTAGAAGAGCTTGATCGTCTGGTTGAACTCTGATGTCTGATAGAACATCTAGCCAGAATTGGGCGATGTCATCACCATGGTCGTGGTTGAGAGAGGCGCGCCCTTCCCGAAATCGGATTTCTGTTCCTTCCTCGCTATACCAGATGTGATGTGTCGCTTGCCTGGCGATAATAGTGTAGCCGCCTCCTTCGAGCTGCACTAGCCATACGCAGTATTCGGGCATGCCTCTGCCTGTTTTCACTAGCGCAAATGCACTGGGGAACTGAGGGATTGGTTTTTTGAAAAGGATTTCACGGATCTTTTGATTGTACTGCCAGCTATGATCATAATCCAAAAGTCCACGAGGTGGCACTAAATGGTCGGTTTGACTAAAGGCTTGAGGGCTGGCGATAAGAGTTAAGCAGAATCACATTACACGATAAAAAACCCAAGTGTAACCAATTGGTTTAAAACGGGTTACATTAATTAAGGACTTGACAATCAGTCTTTGCGGCATGTTTTCCATGCTAGCTACACATTTGACTGATGTATTAATCAAAGAACTGCCGTGGAACAAAGCGCGCTTAAATTGCTTCGGTATTCTTCTCGTTGCCGTTATCCGATTCAGAACGGTTAACCTTGTAAAACTTGCTGCGGAAGCTTCAAACGATGCAATTGAGGGAAGTCTCTATCGGCGGTTTCAGAACTTTTTCCTGAGATTTTCGATGCCAGTCGACGATATTGGCAGGCTTGTGCTCTCAAAGCTACCAAAGCCGTCGGAGGGATGGACTTTAGCTGTTGATCGAACGAATTGGAAGTTTGGGAAAACCCACATCAACATCCTAGCGTTTGCCGTCCTTGTCGGCAAAGTTGCAATTCCGGTTAGCTGGATTGTATTGCCACAGAAAACCAAGCGTGGAAATTCGAACTTTCGAGATAGGAAAGCTGTTATGAAAAGGGTACTGAAAATCATCTCGGCTTCCGATATTCATGTGCTCACAATTCGGGGGTAAAACCTGGCTACAATGGCTTACAGATCAGGATATTAAGCATATTGTCCGAATCAAAGGGAATGTGCTTATCCATGGAAAGCCTGCAAGAGAATACAGAAATGGAAAACAGCTACGATGCGAAAGAACGTTGCCTGTTTGGGACACTGACTTGTTCTTCGCGGGCTGCAGGATTACCGGAAAGAATACAAGAGATGAGTTTCTCTACATCGTGAGTAACCACTACTTTGGCAAGGAGGCTCTTAGGCTCTACAAAAGGAGATGGGGTATTGAACTTGTTTTTAGCCATCTGAAAAAGCGGGGCTTCGATCTGGAAACTACCCACATGAGCGATCCTAGGAAAATTGAAAGGCTTTTCGGGCTTCTTACACTCGCCTTCTTGATCTGCTACGGATGGGGCAGCTTGATGAAAAATAGAACCAATATCCGAGCATACCTAAAACGGAAAAGCTACTTCAGGCGGGGGCTAGATGAGATCGTTCGAATGTTCACAAATCAGGACCGTTACAAGGAAGAGATTGACGACCTATTTGAATGGCTGTCACAGCCCAAAATAGGCGGTATTTTTGTCGTGTAGTGTGAAGCAGAATAGAATGAGTGATTTTAGGTCTAGCCGCATATAGGGCCTTACGGCAACTGCGTGGGCGGTCTTTCAAGGGGACTTATACAAGGTTGAGGAAATGTTGCTCCGAGTATTAAAGAGTGCCTGAACACACCCTGCGGGGTTGACCTCGAGCCCAATCAAAAATCAAAATTCTAACTCGTCATTCTCTATTCAACACAACCCAAGCCAAAGTCCTCAGCCTAGCGAAAAACACTCGCTGACGCTCGCCTCCACTTATTCACCGCAGCTGACTTGCGGCTCGGGATGGCGATAGTTTTCATTGGTATTTCACACATGCTTCATTGGTGCTTCGAATTACTCTTTGATTCTAGGGTATGGGATTTCCTTCTATTGTTCCGACCTTGCTTAATGCTTTTAGCCTTATTGTAATATTTCTTTTTCCGGTGGCTTGTTGCAGGCTTGTTTATGTTCTGGTTCATGAACCGAAGCATTGTTATGAGCGGATTGCAGATATTTTATTAGCCTCTATATTTCCCGCAATTCTATTACTCTGGGTGCTGGTGTGTAGTCATACGGATGTGAGAATCCACGGCACGCTCAAGTATGAATACAATTTTGGCTGGGATTTTGCGGTGGGGTCTGGATATGGTGTATCATCGATGCAGCTATGCCTTTATCTGATGGCGGTATCCAGTTTTATATGGGTCCTATCTGTGGCTTATGTTGTGGTTGTGAGGAATCGATACGAGCAGCGAAGGTAGGGCGCTTTTCGAAATACGGGAGACCTGATTTAGGAGTCTAAACACACCCTGCCGGTGTTGACCTCGAGCCTAATCAAAAATCAAAATTCTAACTCGTCATTCTCTATTCAACACAACGCGAGCCAAAGCTCTCAGCCTAGCGAAAAACACTCACTGACGCTCGCCTCCACTTTTACTTCTTTTTCTTCTTCACCACGGCTGACTTGGGGCTGGTTTTGCCGCGTGGGTAGACATGGACTCGGTTTGCCCACTCTTCCCATTGCTGGGCTAGTCGGGTGGCGATCTCGGGGTTTTTGGCTGCTAGGTCAATAGTTTCGGCGGGGTCGTTGGCGATATGATACAGCTCCCAGTTTTGGGTTTGGGTTCCTTCGAGCATGGATACTTTGCTGCCGACTAGTTTCCATTCGCCATCTCGGACGGAGGCGTTGGTTTCGTGCTCGATGAAGATAGGTGTTTGGCGATTGAGTGGCGTGTGGCCGAGGGCGGGTCTGAGGGATATGCCTTCGAGCGAAGGGATAGGGTGGCCCTGTCGCTCTGTGGGGTAGTCAGCACCAGCGACGTCTAGCAGAGTGGGCATGATGTCGATCAGTTGAGCGGGCTCGTGATACCATGTATTCGTTTTGCTATCGTTTTGGATACCGTCTGGCCAGTGGAGAAAGAACGGTGTGGCGGAGCCTCCCTCGTGGGCGTAGTGCTTGTAGAGTCGATAGGGTGTATTGCCTGCGTTGGCCCAGGCTTCGCCATAGGAATTGGCCGTCTCCAGATTGCGCTTCTGGATGTCGTGGAAATTGCCTCGGCCTAGCATGCCGCCCTCCTGACAGGCACCATTATCAGATAGGAAAAGGATCATGGTGTTGTTGTATTGATCACTCTGTTTTAGGTAGGTGATCAGCTTGCCGATATTTTGGTCAACCCGATCGATCATGGCGGCGTAGATGGCCATCTTTAGATCCATCTCGTCGCGCTTTGCTTCGCTGAGGGATTCCCAGTCGGGGATGCGGGAGGTGCGCGGCGAGAGTTGCACGCTGTCTGCGAATAGGCCGAGTTCTTTTTGTTTAGCCAAGCGGCGTTTGCGCAAACTGTCCCAGCCTTTTGTGTATTTGCCGCGGTATTTGGCGATGTCGTCTTCGAATGCCTGAAGCGGCCAGTGGGGGGCTGTGTAGGCGAGGTAGAGAAAGCTGGGGCGACCCTCGCCGTCTCGCTCCTCCTGTAGGAAACGAATCGCATAATCGGTAAAGGCATCGGTCGTGTAAAAGGCTTCTTCAGTGGTGCTCTCGTGTGATACGGCATCGTTGCCTAGAAACATGCCGCGCGGGTGCTCGGGATGAAAAAACCGGGTCGCCCCTGCGATGCAGCCATAGTATTTCTCGAATCCCCGCTGCAGCGGCCAGTCGGATTCGTCATTGTAGCCGAGATGCCATTTGCCAGTGAGTAGGGTGGCGTAGCCTGCGGGAGCGAGAGCTTCGGCGATGGTCACACAGGATTCATTGAGATGGCCCTGGTAGGCAGGCGGCTCTGTCGCGCCGCGGTTTTGCTCGGGTGGCTCGGTCATCCAGCCGATGCCGGTCTGATGAGGGTGTAGCCCAGTCATCAGAGTGGCTCGTGTCGGGCAGCAGCGACCAGAATTGTAGAACTGGGAGAACTTCACGCCTGTCTCCGCTAGCTGGTCGATATGAGGGGTGTCGATCTCGCCGCCCATGTAGCCGAGATCAGAGTAGCCCATATCATCGACCATGATCAGGATGATGTGAGGTCGTTCAGCAGCGCCTATCGAAGTCACGAGCAGGAGAGGTGCGATGATAGCGCCCAGGCAAAAGGAGGTGCAAAATTTCTTCATGAACTGAAGCAAAGGCTAGCCTGCCATCGCGCTCTGGTATGCTGGCGCGAAGAAGGTGCGGCACTGCAGAACTCGGAAGTTTTTGTAATCGTGGTCGACTGCGCTATCGGTTAGGATCTGCCTGTTTTATGAGAATTCGCTATTTGTTCACCTTTCTGTCCCTCTTCTCTCTAGCGCTAGGCTCCCTCTCTGCGGGTGTGGCCTACGTGGAGCCTGCCAAGCCCTACCGCTCGTCGGCATTCCTCAAGTCTGTCCAGCCAGGCAAAGTCGATATCTCTCGTGGCGTGGTAAATGTGCCGCTCATCACCTGGGCAGCCGATGGTGTGACTGTGGATAGCAATGGTGGTCTAGCCCCGAAGTCTGGTTCTGCTCTGGCCGATGCCATGGGGGTGACGGCTAATCTGGAGTTGGTAGACAATTTTGATAAGCAGGTGGCCAATTATCTTTCCGGGCATTCGCCGTTTCTCCGAGGCACGGCAGGTATGATCAATCTGGCCAGCGAGACTCTGGCTAGCTACGGTCCCGACTATGCGCCCGTGGTGATCGTACAGCTCTCCTGGTCGACTGGAGCCGATGGCTTTGTGGCAAAGGATATCAACACCCTCGCTGATCTGCGCGGCAAGACTATCGTGGTGCAGAAGTCTGGTCCGCACGTGGATCTGGTGCAGGTGCTGCTAGAGGATGCCGGTCTGAAGCCCGGAGATGTGACGATCAAATTCGTCAATGAGATCACTTACAATGAAAGCGTAGCGGCTCAGAGTGATGATGCTCACGACCCTGCCAGTGCGTTTCGCGAGGATTCTTCCATCTCTGGAGCGGCTTGTATTTTCCCCGACATTCTCACGCTGACCGCTGGGGGCCAGGTCGGCACGGGGGCCGAGGACTCAGTGCATGGCGCCCGCCCAGTGCTATCGACACGGACAGCCTCGCGAGTGATCGCCGATGTCTATGCGGTGCGTAGCGACTTCCTCCGCGACCACCGAGCTGTGGTGCATGGCTTTGTGAAATCTCAGCTCGCGGGTCAGGCGGCTTTTCAGGTAGAGCTCGACAATATCGCCAAGAAATCGAGTGCGGATAAGGGCAAACTAGCCGCTTTCAAAAAGCGCTGTGAGCCGCTCGCCGGTCTTTTCTTGATGGATGAGGCAGCGGTGAATGACTACATCGCATGGGTCGGTGTGGATCTGGAGCTGCCCGGGCAGGATGGCAATTTCAGCTTCTTTGCCAATCAGAACAACCCCGTGGGATTCCGTGCTACCAGTGATCGCATTCTAAAGTTCTACCAGCAGATGGGTTTTGTTAGTGGTCTGGCAGTGCCGGCTGTAGCGGATTGGAACTTTGCTACCGACTTCGGACCCGGTGCCAAGGTCAGCAAGACTAAGAGTGTACAGACATTCTCCAACGCGGCTGATGTGCGTAAAGCGGCTGAGAGCGAGGATGCGAGCCTGCTGTTTTCCAGCGCGTTTCAGTTCCCTGCGAATACTTCGGACATCCAGTGGCGCAACCACCGCGATATCTTTGCGACCCTGCATGAGAAAGTGAGCCGCTATGGTGGTGCCGTGGTGCAGCTGCGCGGCCACTCGGATAATTTCTTCTACAACTTCGTCGCCGCTAAAAAGCAGCAGGGCGCTACGACCTACAAAAAGCGGATCAAAGGCACCAATGACTTCCGCGAGCTGCCGCTACCCAAAGTCGAGCAAGTGGTCAACTCGGCCAACCAGCTGAGCTATGAGCGTGCCTTCGCGGTGAAGCGTGCCTACGCTCAGTATCTACGCGAGTCGCTGGGCTATACCAATGATGAGATCGATCTATCGCGATTCGATGTGAAGGGCATGGGAGTATCCGCTCCGGTGCACGCCAAGCCTGCCGACGCCACCCAGCGTGCGGAGAATATGCGTGGCGAGATGTTTATCTACGCAGTCGAGGCCGAGATCGATCTCGACTTCGGAGTTGGAGATTTGCAGTAGGCAGTGAGTGGAGAAACGAAGAAGAAAGGAGCAGAATACCTATGAAGTTCTTTACGATACTACTCAGTAGCCTCTCTCTGGCAGCGGCTGGCTCTCTAGCCCATGCCGATGAGCTAGATGCCGCCCTCGAGCAGGAGCGGCTATCGCAGACAGCCACCGTGATCACTGTGATCTTTGATAACTCGGGATCGATGGCCGAGGACCACAAGATGGAGACCGCGCAGGCCGCTTTTGGCGAATGGCTAAAGGCACTACCGAGCGAATACGGGCTCAGCTTGGTGCACTTTAATAAAGGCGAAGCCAAACTAGCTCTGCCGATCAATATCGACCAGCACCAGCAAGCGGCTCAGGTGGTGAATGCACTGAGTCCTGGTGGTAAGACCCCCATCTGCCAGTGTCTACAGGTGGCGAGGCAGCAAATCGTGCAGCGCCGGGCATCTCACTCGCCCTACGAGCGGCACGTGGTGCTAGTCTTTACCGATGGCACGGAGACTGTCGATCGCCGGCGCAGCAGCGGTGTGATGAGCGAGATCCAGGAGCTCACGGCGACCAGTGTCGAGGTGATTGGTATCGGTTTCCATGGGCAGGGCGACTACATGCAGCCGGTGGCGACTCGCTATTTTCATGCGAAAAACGCCAAGGAACTAGCCGCTGGTCTGGCACAGGTCGATGCTGAGATCGATGACGATAGCGATATCGAGCTGACGGCGCAGGACCTGAAGATGATCGATCGTGCCGACATCAAAATCCCGCCTGCTCCAGCGATGGAGTGACTGAAATTCGAGTTTTGTACCCTGTTGACTCGAAATTGTACCCTATTGAATTTTCATGAAGAAAGAAGTCGTAGTCGTTCTCTGTATCCTGGCGCTGGTCGGCATGGCCGCTTGGAAGGTCAGCGAAGGCTGGCGTGAGAATCGCCAGCGGACCAGCCAGCAGGTGATGACCAGTGATGCGAAGGACATAGACCACTATCTGACGATCGGTGGCGACGACTGGCTCGGCTACCTGATATACCGCTCGCCGCGCTTTCAGAGACAGATGCTGGAGCAGGGTGTGAGCGTGCAGTTTGAGATGGAGCCCGACTTCCGCGAGCGCTTTGCCAAGCTGCAGTCTGGTGCTTTTGGCATGGTCTGCGCGACGATCGATAGCTATCTCTTAAACGGCCAGCCAAGCGGCTACCCAGGAGTGATCGTGATGGCGGTCGACGAGAGCTACGGTGGCGATGCCATCGTGGCCAAGCCGCCGATCACTTCGCTGGACGATCTGAAAGGCGAGGGCATGGCCGGCGCTTTCGTCGGCTTCTCGCCATCGGAGTTTTTGCTCAAGTCTCAGGTCGCGCACTTTGGTCTAGGCGATCTACTGCCTCAGATGGGGAAATTCCGCACCGACGATGCTGATGCTGCTTTGGATAAATTCCGCACCGATCCGGCTACTCAATTTGCCGTGCTATGGGAGCCGCTCGTCTCTCGTGCGCTGAAAGAAGTGCCCGGTAGCCAGCGGCTCATCGATACCTCGAAGGCACGCGGCATCATCGTGGATGTGGCGATCGCCTCGCGAGAGCTAGTGGCAGACCAGCCCGAGGTGGTGCAAAAGGTCGCAGACGTCTACTTCGACACCCTCGAGTATTACAACAAAAACCGCAGCGAGCTGCTGCAGCTCGCCATAGCTGATAGCGGCGCATCGTCTGCCGATGCCGAAGCGATGCTGCGCGGTATCAAGTTTTACAGCGCTTGGGACAATCTCGGGCTAGTCGGTACCCAGCCGGGGGCGAAGATGACCGATCACATCCGCAATATCACCTCCATCATGCTCGATGTCGGCGATATCCAGAGCGATCCATTGAGAGGAAATCCCAGCCTGCTGGTGAATAGCCAATTCATCCTACAGACGCCGCAGGCTAAGCAGAGTGGCGCGGGTAGCAGCTCGACTAGTTCATCGACTTTTTTCCGCCCGCTGGACGAGAGCGGCTGGCAGCGGCTCGCTCAGAATCTGACCGGCACTCTAGTCGATCAGCCGATCACCTTCGGCGTCGGGCAGGCACAGATACCGGACGAGTTTCAGGCCGATCTGAAAGCCGCAGCGGCTAAGCTCTCGCACTACCCTAGCCACCGGGTGATCGTGCAGGCTCACGTGAGCCCAGGCAGCGATGCCGAGGTAGATCTGCAGCTGTCTCGGGATCGAGCGCAGGCGATCCGCGACTTTCTGGTATCGCAGTGCCAGGTGCCCAGCCACCGAGTCTATGCCATGGGCATGGGCGGCGAGGAGCCGGTCGCTCGCGAAAGCGGTGAATCACTTCGCGCTTGGAAAAGGCGGTGCCGTCGGGCAAAGATTTTTATCGCCGAGGAGGGGTAGCGCTCCATATTCTCCCAGCATGTCTGTATCGAGCAGTAGCCAAGTCCGCACCACATTTCCCATACCCACAGGCCAGGTCCTGCGCCGGAAGTGGCAGCTGGCTCTGAGCTCACCCATCACTTGGGCACCATTTCTGCCGGTGATGGGGGCGTTCACCTTTCTCGATGTCGGTCCAGCGATCGCGGGTGGACTGGCGGCTCTGGTCGCTGGTGGCGTCGGTGCCTATTGGTACAAAGAGCACAACAAGCTCAGCGGCAAGATCATCCAGGAGCTGGTCGACGAGAGCAATAGCGAGCAGGATCGGGTGCTGGTGGAAAAGCTCCGTGAACTAAGGGACGCGGGTCACCACGGCTACGCGGCGAGTCTAGCCGCCTTTGTCGATTACAAACAAAAGATCGAAAAGGCCAGCCATGCCGATGGTGGGCTGACCCAGCAAAAACAGGAGATCGAAAAGCTGGTCGACGATGTGGTCTTTGGCGCGGTCGATCACTACGATCATCTGGTAGCACTGGATAGCCGCCTAGCTGGCGCGCATAGCCTGCCGATGGGGGCTGACCAGGTAGACAGCATCAATGAGACACGGCGCGATATATCGGCGCGACTGCACGAGGCGATCGGCGTGCTCGATCACACCTACCACAATCTACGTACGCTGCTAAATCCGGCGCACGATATGGATGGCCCCGATTTTGGCGAGTCGACGCTCGACCGTGCGATCCGTGAGCTGCGCGACGAGCAGGATCGAGCCGAGCGGGTGCGCACCCGCATGCGCAGCGACTGGGAAAATCGGTTTCCAGCGGCTCCCGAGAGAAATGAAGAAGGCAATGACCGTGCCAATGAATTTGAGAGTGAATGAGTGATACCTTTTTTCCACATATAGAGGACGAACTGCTGGGCGATATCTGTGCGGACTACGCGCGGCTGCTGGAGGATGTCGGCGATATCACCCAGCTGCTAGATCTCGACAAATACGACGAAATGGCCGACTCGCATGCGCGGGGCGAGGAACTAGCCGCACGGCAGGAGCAGCTTGGTAGAAAGCTGAAGCTCGATCTAAGTGCAGACTTTCCCGAGCACATGGATAGCCAGGTGGTGGAGGTATTTCTGGAGTCGGTCCTGATCGCCGAGCACTATCCCGACTCGGTCGGTCCGGTAGCAGAGATGGCCACCTCGATCCCGCTGGTGACCATGCCAAAGTTTCTCGCCACCAGCTGCTCGCCGGAACAGCGCGAGGCCCTGGTAAGCAAAATCTGTGACCACTTTCAAGTAGGCGAGCCAGTGCTGCAGAAAGCTCGGGCGCGTGCCGAGGATGCCCGTGTGCGGCTAGCTGCTCGCCGTGAGCTAGTCGATCAGCTGCGGGCTATGGTGCTCGATGCCCAGGGCGAGGTAGTGGCGAAGCCCGAGCTAAAAGCGGTGTTTGATCTGTTCTTTCCCGAGAATCCGCTCACTGCAGACGACATCGATCTCGTCATCACGCGCACCTGTATCTACTGGTGCCTGCCTAGCCAGAAAGAACTCGGCGACCGCCCCGATGCCGAGGCGATCTACGATTGGCTCAAATACACCAACCGCTTTGCTTTTCAGTACTTCAGCCATTTCCCGACCTTTAGCTCATTCGACGCTCGCGACTCGGCCCCTGAGCTGATCGAGCGGCTAGCCAATAGCCTGAGCTGCCGCCCTGTAGAGGTAGTCGATCGGCTCAATGCGGCGACCACCATCGAAAAGACACCAGAGATCGAGAAATACCTGATCCACGATAGCTGGGGCCACATCTGGCAAGGTGATCTAACCGAGCTAGCTCGGATGTACGACACCATGGAGAGCCTGAAATCTCCAGTCGACTGCAATGAGCACCTGACTCTACCCAACGGCAATGTCATTTCGCCGATGGACACCGTGTATCTGAACCGCAAGGGGCAGCTCGAATTCGACGAAGAGCTGGCGGTCGACTACATCGACCAATGGCTGCGCATACGAGTGCGCACGCTACTAGCACCGATCGTAGCCGAGCTGACTGCCGATATGGTAGAGTACAAGTTTAAGCTCGATAACAAAGAAGATGCCGATCTACTGCCCTCCTCCTCGATGTTTGCCGATCAGCCATCGAAGCTCGACTTCGCTTGGGTCGATCTGGGCTACTTCATCCGCACGCTCAAGCGGATCAATCTGGTGTATAACAAAAACAAAGCCCTGCGCGAGAACCTGATCGATCGCATGGTGATCCTGCTAAAGACCAAATACCCCAGGCAGTACAAACAAGTCGAATCTCCCGAGGCACTACGCGAGTCGACCAGCGCCATCGTCGAGCGCTTTTGCGAGATCATCGAGCAGCGTCAGGATCAGCACCTCGACCAAAAGCTAGCCGCCCAAGATGTCAGCCAGCCGAATGGGTTCTTTCTACTATTCACCAATCTACTGCGCCTACAGTTTACCGTGAATCATCTCATCCAAGAGCATCTCGAGCCCAGCGAAGGTGATACATGTGAAGCTTTTAATGTGCTCAACATCTTCATCGCCAGGTATTTCACTGCGAATCCGCTGACCAATTTCTGGAACTTAGATGAGACGATCGCCGCCTGTGGCCTATCGATGTGCGAGTGGGTAGCGGGTAGGGAGTTACCAAACACCTGAAGGAGTAAACCGCTCTTCTACAATACTGAACTTCGAATCAACCAACTTAAGAGTCAATGCCTTACTGCCTCTATCAAATCCATTTTGAGGATACTTCACACCGCTAGTATTAAGAGATGAATAAGCTTGATCGAAGCTCACTTTCACCAAACCGCTAGACAATGTTGCAGGATCGCTCAATCCCGAAATATTTACATTAATCGACTGAGCAGACCTAAACTTCTCACCCTTATCTCTCCGCCATTCCTCAAGTGATAAATTCTTATCTTTCCGCGTCGTAACTGAATATGATACACCTTTGAAATCATCAGTATAGAACGATATATAAGATTCAAGATCCCTTGATTCCCAAGCTTTCTCCCAGTTAGCTAGAAATTCATCTATACTCTGTTTGAGACTGGATTCACTTATCGTTTTTGCATCCAAAAAAAATGAAATCTTATCAGGAAGCCCCAGAGCCTTTGCCGTTCGCTCGTCCACAACACCTGACCGAACCAGCTGAAAACATTCTTGGTATTTAAAGATCGCTTCCTGAGTTTGCGGACCCATCACACCGTCAACGATCAATGATCGATCAGTATTTGCAGCCCCGAAAAAACCTGAATTAAATAAGCGAGACTGAACTTCTTTAAGTGCATGAGGGTAAAGATCGCTAGGCAGCTCCTCTAGACCAGGCCAGCTAATAATCGTTCTAATATCGAAATACCCTGTACTAGGGAGAACTGCCCTCGACTCAATTGAAGGAAGGCTACCAAAGACAAAGTCACCAAATTCATATTTAGCAATACATCCTAATTGTGGCTTTGGTACATCCTCGCCAGGGTGCTCTAGAGATATTCGATCTTTGATGTATACCTTAAGTTCCGAAGCAGTTATCAATCCATCATCATTAAGATCGCCTTCACCATCCACTCCCGAAATAAATTCCCTTACAAAAACACTTTTTCCCGGGGCAGTCCTTGAGGCGTCAGATACAGCGAAAAGCTGACGCGCTTTGCTCAAGTGACTCCTGCCATTACGTTTTGTATCCATGACCATCCCTGAATAGCAACAGTCAAAAATAAAAAGTGACTGAAAACAGTCAGCCTGCTTCGCTAGAATCCTGAAATCATCTAGTGGAATGGCCTTTTTCATAAAATCAGCGCTGGGATGTGGTTTAGTATCGACACCAATTGCGTAACCTAAATCTCCGACAAGCTCCCCATGTCCTGCAAAGTAGATAAGAATCCGGTTGTTTCGGTTTTTATTTCCAATCCCACATTCTAGGATAAATGACTGCGTCAACTCTTCCAATTGGGCAGAATCCAAGTCGGTGTGGACGCGATTATTAAAAATCTTGAAACCACAATTCCTCAGACATCGTTTCAAATCCTCCATCTCACCCGGAATTGAATTTAAATGCTCCCAATGGGTATATTTCGAGTTCCCTATAATAAGAGCATAACAACCTTTGGGAGCATCTATCACTTTTGCTGACTCTTCGGATTGTGTCGACGGAACTGCAAATCCGACAAGGATTACCAACCACACGAGTTTTAGTCTATTTTTCTTCAATAACTTCATATGCCAAAACAAGTTCATAAGGCTTAGCTGATTTCGGTTGATTTACTGCACCTCTGTATTTTGTTTCTCGGTCGTCCATTCTTTCTAACTCATCCTGTATTGGTTGAGTCGCGATAAGAATAATTAATTTGGTTATCCCAATCTTATTTCCAGACCTCAACATTCGGCCGTTGACTGGATCCGTAAATTCGAGCTTATCAACACCTATAGTTTCCATTTCTCCGATTGGAAAAATTTTTTTTAATTTCCCAGATACACCATTGCTCTGGTATATCTTAAAATACGCTGTCTTACTAGTTTCAATCGTCAGTTGGACCGCATCACCAGGCCGATAAGTGTTTTCTAAAAAATATACATCGATCGTCAAGTCGTGATGCTGCACTGTTTGAGTTGGGCCAGGCGGAGAAATCTTTGTCTGCTCTTGTGCTGGTAAATTGCCCAACAACATAAGGACAACATGGCTTAGTATTGTGAACCCTATTTTTCTCATCAGTTTATGTCCAAATCCCAAACAAAAACGCCATAGTCGCGTAGTTTTACCTCATTCGACAAAGCAATCAAGATAATCTGATTCATGTCTAAGCTTTTCAAATTGAATGGGAGATCAGTTGTTGATGAATCCGAACTTACTTCAATGAATGGCTTTTCAGACGCCACAAAGATCCATCGATATTTTCCGGTAGGAGGACCTGCAATGAACTCCCAATCGGATTCGACGGTTGGGATTAAGTGCTCACCACGATCCAACATCTTTTTAGAGTGATTTGAATCAGGATAAATTAATGATAATTTCTTTGTTGACTCGTTCAATTCATAAACCCTAAGAAAAGCTGGCTTACTCAATGAAACTCTAAAATTTATTACATCTCCGATACTATAAGATTTTTTATTTGCTTTAGCTGTAATTTCGATTCCACCAAATTGCTTTGTTATTGGTATCATTAGCTTCCCAAAGACTCTGGCCATTGATTGAACATTTTGTGCCATCTGGTACCAATTTAAAGCTAAGAGGGACAGTATAATATACAACGGAGTGCCTTTACGAAATTTTTTGATGAAACCCTTCAGTTTTTTACTCATTTTCCTAATACAAAATGGTCTCTTTTCTTTTAACCACTTGGCGAGATTTTTAGATTAAAATTGTTTCTCTAGTCAAGAGTTTTCTTTCACAAAATCGTCACCTTAGTGTTTGTAAAGTTAATAACGTCACAGATTTGTCACTCTCAGGGGCTGCCAGCTTTGGCGCTCTGTCGTAAAGTCCAGCCATGAGCAGTAGCAAGCTACGTATCGGCATCAATGGATTTGGGCGCATGGGGCGGCTGGGGTTTCGCGCGGGATTCGACTCTGATCTCTACGACATCGTGCATATCAATGAGCACAAAGGCGGCGCAGAGTGCGCGGCGCACCTGCTGGAGTATGATACGGTCCATGGCCGCTGGGAGGCAGATATCGCCTCCACAGATCGCTCGATCTCGGTGAATGGTAGCGAGATCTCTTTTTCCGACAAATCGACACCGGGCGAGGTCGACTGGGCGGGGATGGGCTGCGATCTGGTGGTGGAAAGCTCGGGAGCCTTTCGCACCAGCGAGGTGCTGCAGCCCTACTTCGACCAAGGGGTGAAAAAAGTCGTGGTAGCCGCTCCTGTGAAGAGTGAAGGCGTGCTGAATATCGTGATGGGCTGCAATGACGATCTCTATGATCCTGCAGTGAACCACCTGGTGACTGCAGCCTCGTGCACGACCAACTGTATCGCTCCGCCGATCAAGGTGATCCACGAAAAGATCGGCATCGAGCGCGGCACCATCACTACCATGCACGATGTGACCAATACCCAAGTCGTGGTGGATGCGCCGCACAAAGATCTGCGCCGCGCGCGCTCGGCGCTGAACTCGCTGATCCCTACCTCCACCGGCTCGGCCACTGCGATCACTATGATCTACCCCGATCTGCAGGGTAAGCTCGATGGCGTCGCCGTGCGGGTGCCGCTGCTGAATGCCTCGCTGACCGACTGCACCTTTACCCTGGCGCGAGGTACGACTGTCGAGGAGGTGCAGGGACTGCTGCGCGAGGCGGCCGATACTTATCTGCAGGGTATCCTCGGCTACGAGGAAAAGCCGCTGGTCTCCACCGACTTCACCAATGACCCACGCTCCGGCATCGTCGATGGACCGAGTGTGATGGTGGTGGATGAGCGTATGCTGAAGCTACTGGTCTGGTACGACAATGAATACGGCTACGCCAGCCGCATGATGGATCTAGTGGAAAAGGTGGCAGGGCTGATGTAGGGGCGATTGTACCCTATTGAAAAACGATGAATAGCCTGCGTGGATATGCCCTAGTGACTCTGGCTTATTGGGCCTTTACCATGACGGATGGGGCACTGCGCATGCTGGTGCTGCTGCGTTTTCACGAGCTGGGTTTCACTCCAGTACAGCTGGCCTTTTTGTTTCTACTCTATGAGCTGTGCGGTGTGGTCACCAATCTGCTCGGTGGCTGGATCGGCTCGAGATGGGGGCTGCGCATCACGCTGTATGCAGGACTGATCGTGCAGGTGGTGGCGCTGACGATGCTGGCGCAGGTGGATATCGCGGCTTGGGGTGTGGTATTCTCGGTGTGCTATGTGATGGCTGCCCAGGCGCTGTCGGGAGTGGCCAAAGATCTGACCAAGATGTCGTCGAAGAGCGCCGTCAAATTACTGGCCCCTGCTGATGGTCAGGATGGCGAGCGTGGACTCTTCAAGTGGGTGGCTATCCTGACAGGGTCTAAGAATACGCTCAAGGGTGTCGGATTCTTCCTCGGCACCCTATTGCTCACGTGGCTAGGCTTCGCTGATGCGCTGTATGCGATGGCGGGCTTTCTAGGTCTGGTACTAGTGGCGCTGGCGATCTGGCTGCGTGGTGATATGGGGCGATCGAAGTCGAAAGTGAAGTTCACCCAGGTCTTTTCCAAGAATCGACAGATCAATATCCTGTCCCTAGCTCGGTTCTTTCTCTTCGCTTCGCGCGATATCTGGTTTGTCGTAGCGCTGCCGATCTTTTTGAAAAGCACGCTAGGCTGGAGTTTCAATGCCGTGGGTGCCTTTATGGCAGCCTGGGTGATCGGCTATGGTCTAGTACAAGCAGCAGTGCCAGCCTTTGTCCGTTCGGCTAAAGAATCCGGTGCCTCGCTAGCGGTGGCTCAGTCGAGGCTGTGGTTGGCCCTGCTTTTCGTGGTGACAGCGGGTATCGGTGGCTGCGTGCTCATGGGCTGGCAGGTGACCACCGCTGTGCTGGTGGGGCTGGGTATTTTCGGGGTTGTGTTTGCCATCAATTCCTCGCTGCATAGCTATCTCATCCTTTCTTTCTCCGATTCAGACAAGGTGGCTCTGAATGTGGGCTTCTACTACATGGCCAATGCTGTGGGACGACTAGTGGGCACGCTACTGTCTGGCCTCGTCTATCTCTGGAAAGGTCTACCCGCCTGCCTATGGGTGAGTGCGGCTTTCGTGTTGGGAGCGTTTGCGCTGACTCTGCTTTTACCCCGAAAATCAGCCCCAAATCCATAGCATTCGCGAGAATGACGGAATATTTTTTGCAATACTGAGACTAATTAATAAAATTTTTATCAAAAGTGTTGCAGCTATAAATTTGATGAGTTATACTGTCTCAGCAGGGTGAAATGAGTGTTTCACCATTTGCGAACGAGATTCTTATCAAGACTGTTTTCTGGTAAGTAAAAAAAGGAGGAAAGGGAGGCTTTTTAGCCTCCCTTTGCCTTTTCCAGTAGGGCCAATTTCTGGGCATACTGCGCTGAATTTCGAACGGTGTTTCTGGCTAAAACCACTTTATTTGCAGGGTTTCGCGTGTGTTCGGCTCTATTCTCCACACTACAGGTGTGTCGAGGCTCATAGGGTATCTTTGCTCGGCGGCAGATCTGGCCGCAGCCTCCGATTTTCGACCATTAGTTCTAGGTCAATTGAGAAAATGAGCCAGTCGATCCGGCTATTTTCAGAGCCTTCGCCTACCCGCTAAACCCTGTGTTTTAAGGGATGAGGAAGCTCTATGGCTGAGTCAAAAATGCAAAACTGAGAATTAAATTTAAAAAAATTATTAAAAATGATTGGACGAGTTATAATTTTGAGATAAGCTATAGCATGATGATGAAAGCACTGGTTTCCACACTGCCTGTAAAACCTAGAAAGGTTCTTCAAAAGGTTCACTACCGTCGCAAGCTGGCGAATGCCCAGATCGACGCTGAGCCGGAGCTGCAGGTGGTTTCCGATCTCATCGAAATGGGCGACACAGTTTTCGACATCGGTGCGAATTTCGGTCTGTTTACCAAGTTCATGTCGGTGGCAGCAGGTCCGACTGGCCAGGTGCACTCATTCGAGCCGACCGCAGACATCCACGAGGCTCTGGCGCACAATGTAGAGAGCCTAGGGATGGAGAACGTGACCACCAACAAAGTGGCCCTCTCCAATCACATCGGCGATGCGACCTTTCACATCCCCAAGAATCCGGATGGCTCTCTGAACTACTACGAAGCCTCTCTAGAGGCACACACGGTGGATGAACCACTGATCAGACAAACCATCACCACTACCACGCTCGACCAGTATGTGACTGGGCGTGAGATAGATAGGATAGACTTTCTCAAAATCGACGTCGAGGGGCACGAGCTGTCGCTGCTGGATGGCGCTCGCCAGACATTGGCCAAACATCGCCCGACGATCTTCATCGAGATAAACGAGCCACTAGACGATGGCGCACATGGGTCCGCCGTGCGCCTGCTGGCTGAGGAACTGGGCTACCAGGTTCACACCTGCACCGACGGCCAGATCCAGCCATGGGAGCCAGGGCAGAACGAGGTGAACTACCTACTGCTACCTGCGTAACAATTTGCTTCCCGGAGTGTTTTCTGGGTAAGTGAAAAAAGGGGGCAGCGGGGGGCTTTTTAGCCCTCCGTTGCTTTTCTTTTTGTAAAAGGCTGGGCTTTCTCGGTGTTTCGGTTCCGTTATTGGTCTAGGCTGTTTTCCCGAGATTCGATCGTGCTGTGGATGATCCAGACGCACCGCAAAGTCCGACGCCGCTACGAAGCGCTGTTGACTGATGAAGAACTCAAAAACATCCGAATCATAAGGTTGACCTCACGGGCGGAGATGAGCGAGTTTCTCGCCTCAATACCGTCGGTAGAAGCCGATGGTTGATACCCACTTATCTCATCTACACATCCTTATGATTAAGTTTCTGCACACCCGTATCCGAGTCAGCGATCTCGAGGCGACCATCAAGTTTTACGAGGCGCTAGGCTTCGTCGTGACCAAGCGAAATGACAAGTCGCCTGCTGGCAACAGATTGGCCTTTCTCGAGCTGGAGGGTAGCGACCACTTTCTCGAGCTGTGTTACTCGCCCGATTTTAAAGTAGAATTCCCTGAGGATCTCATGCACACAGCCGTTGGAGTGGATGACATCATGACCTACTGCAACGATTTAGAAGAGTCCGGCATCGAGATCTGGCCGGGCGATTGGCGCGAGACTTTTCCCACAGGAGAGAAACGCAAGATGGCCTTTGTGACTGATCCAGATGGCTACGAAGTGGAGATCCTCGAGAATGCTGCCGGTCCCGCCAAGGCGGAGGAAGGCGTGCTCGATTCTTGAGGAAATCTGTGCTAACTATCTCTGGTTCTGCGCGCTACCGTCGCCGCAGAGTAGCTCATTTCCTCACCTGCCTCGATGAGAGCTCTACGTATCACCCTGCCTGTTATTTTGCTAGCTGCCCTGGTCCTGATAGGTCTACCAGGCTGTCAGTCTACGCAAAAGAGTATGAACTGGGAGGCATCGCTGGGAGCGGTGCCTGATACACCTCTCGATCCCGGCAAGCTGCACAAGCAGCTGAACATCAAGGTCGATCTGATCGCACCCAATCGCTACGGGCGCAAAGGTAAGCGCCCGATGAAGGCGAAGTACATCACCATCCATAGTACGCAGAACTACACTGGCGATGCCTACGACCACGCGCGCGCTCTGAAAAGAGGCGCTCTGAAAGGCGGCGTGATCGGCTACCTCTGCTGGCACTTCACCGTGCAGGATGATGTGGTCATCCAGCACATCCCGACCAGCGAGCGGGGTGAGCATGCGGACTTTGATGGTCCTGGCAATCGCCACTCCATCGGTATCGAGATGTGTGAGCACTCTGGGAATAACATCCTAGCCACCATCGACCGCACAGCCAAGCTGACTGCCTCGCTCATGCATCACCACCAGATCCCGATCGAGAATGTGGTGGCTCATTACCACTGGCCACGCAAAGGCTACGACCCGCCGAATAAGAACTGTCCGCACTTTCTGATGGAGAATGGCAAGCCTCGGGACACTTGGCGCTGGTTCGTCACCCGCGTACATCGCCACCACCAGCGCATCGCTCGCTGGAATGCGATGCAAAATCCTGCGCCTGTGCCAGTCCAGGCTCCGCCGACTGGGCCAGATCCGGCGACTTTGCCTGCCGAAAAGAAAGATGTGGCTGATATCTGGCGTAGACCTAGCCAGGGCCTGTCTGCTTGAAAATGTCAGGTCGCGACCCTAACCTTTTTCCAAAATCGATGATGACTTTCGCCTCTAGATCCTTTCCTACCCTACTGCGTCTCATGCTAGTCCTAGCCGCTGTGCTGGGTCTCGGCCAAGCTGTGAGCCACGCTCAGGGAGGGCTCAACCCCAACGATGAATACATCATCCTCTCTGGTGGACCTGCGCTGATCAAATGGGAAAAGCTACGCCGCGAAGAGCACCAGCACGACAAGTGGTGGGGCAACTTCATCCGCACCGCTCGCATCCGTGTGCAGCAGTTGCAGAAGGCATCGCAAAATCAGGTACAGATCACCTGGCTCGTCTATCGCCGTGGCTACGCTGGCCGTGCCGACGAGGATGGAGCGCCTCTCATCGCCAATATCGAGAGTGTCCGCGACAAGTTTGGCATCAACCTAGTCTGGTACGATACCAAGGCGGAAGTGATCAACTACATCAACCAAGGCAAAAACCGCAATGCCACCAAGATTTCAGGCTTCGAGTACTTTGGTCATTCGAATAAGTTTTGTTTCCTACTCGACTATGGCAATCACACACTAGGTGCTTCGCGCTGCTTCCTGCACCAGAGCGATCTAGCACGCATCAACAAGAATGCCTTTGCTCGTAAAGCCTACTGCAAGAGCTGGGGCTGCCACAGCGGCGAAAGCTTCTGCCAAGCCTGGAAGCGTGCCACCGGTAAGAAGATGATCGGTGCCGTCGGCAAGACCGACTACTCCGTGCTGCAGTACATGAAGCTACCAGTCGTCTCACCTGGCGGTCGCTGGGCGATGTAGAGATCTCCAGCGGCTCTAGGGGTGAGCTCCATACTAGCTGCTGGGACTCCGCGGTGTGGCGATGGGGCACGATGAGCGACACGACGAAGAGGACTAAGGAGCAGATGACAAATAGGTAAAAGGCGACCATGAGATCGGGAAGCTCCAGACGCTGAAACCACACTGGTGGCTGATTGCTGATGATGTAGGAGGCGACGCCTAGGGCGGCTCCGATGCAGAGGGTCCAGACCGCAGCCGTGCCTGAGGCGCGGCGCCAGAAGATACCCCAGAGAAAGACGGCGGTGATTGGAGGGGCGATATTCACCACCACGCTGACCATGGCATTGAAGAGGCCGCCTTTGTCGAATTGCGGTAAAATGATCGACCAGGCGATGGCTAGGATCATGGCGATGAGAGCTGCGACGCGGCCGATGGTGACCAGCTGGCTATCGGAGCTATCGGGGCGAAAACGCTGGAAGAGATCGTAAGCGGTGAGCGTGGAGATGGAGTTGAGAGCGCCGGATACAGTCGACATGAGGGCCGATAGTAGGGCCGCTGCGACTAGGCCTTTTACCCCGACGGGGAGTAGCTCGCGGATCATGAAGGCATAGGTATCGCCCGAGTCGGGTGAGCCATCTGGTTTGGTGGCCATACCGGCGGCATCGAGCTGGCCGCTCTGGATGAGGGCGGCACACATGAGACCGGGGAGGACAAAGATGAAAACTGGCAGGATCTTGATGAAGCCGGCAAAAAGTGCGCCGACACGGGCGTGGTTTTCGTCCTTAGCGCCGAGCACCCGCTGGACGATGGTCTGGTCGGTACACCAGTACCAGATACCTAGCACCGGGTAGCCTAGGATCACGGCGTACCAGGGTAGACCTGGGCTGCCACCGGCGACAGCTTTGGCCTCCTCGGTGCTGTGTAGCATGCTCAGCTTGATGGCATCGACATTGTTTACCAAGGCATCCCAGCTACCGAGCTGCAGATAGGCGATGACAGTGATGACGATCGCTCCCAGCAGCAGGATGATGGTCTGGATCGACTCGGTGAGCACCACGGCCATGAGCCCGCCGATGACGGTGTAGATACCGGTGAGCACGGCGATGCCGATGACGCTGGCGACGATATCGAGACCGAACATACCATTGAGCACCACGGCACCAGTGTAGAGGGCGAAGCCGATATGTACGAGGATGGCTGAGGCGATCGATAGGATGGAAAGGATATCGCGCGAGGCGCGGTTGTAGCGTTTTTCTAGAAAATCGGGCAGCGTGGCGACTCGAGAGCGGATGAAGAAGGGTGCGAAGAAGACGGCCAGCAGCACTAGGGTGAAGCCTGCCATCCACTCGAAATTACCATTGAGCAGCCCAGTATCTGAGCGAGACTGACGAGGTGGACGGTGGATATATTGGTCGCAAACAGGGCCAGACCGATCACCGGCCATTTGAGTGTGCCACCAGCTAGGAATTAGTCCTGAGCTGCGCTATCGCTGCCGCTGTGCTTACCCTTTTTGCCGAGCTTGGCGGCAAAGCAACCGATGAGCACGATACCGATCACGTAAGCGATGATGATAATGATATCGATCGGGTTGGTGATCTTAACGTTGGCCGCAGCTGTGGCGTCGATCGTTGATGCACCGGTGTCGGCTAGATAGAGGCTGGGTAAGATCATGCAGTAGTGGTGGGGTGCAGCGTATCGTGACCTGAGGGTGGTGAAAGCAAAGAATGCCGTAGGGGTTGAGAAAAAGTGGCAATGGCACCGGGAAGTGAGGACACTCGCTTTATGCTCGCTTCCACATTTTTCTTCGGGCAGAGGAGCCCCCTGTCGTCCTGATGGATGCTTGGGTATGGCATGCTCAGTCAGGATGTTGCTGAAGGGATGTCGCCATCCTCTATATAGCGATTGAGATTCTCCCATTGATTAGTCAGATAGACGGTGGCTTTGCGCATCGACTCTTGCTTAATTTCTCCGCCAGAACATATTTAATAAAACTAACTTTAATTCGGCTCAGTATCGGGCAGCCCTATCCACACATACCTGCTCCGCGATCCAGCTGACCGTCGCGTCGATGTCTCCTGTGTATTGGTGGATAAATTGCCCCTGCTTGCGGTTCAACAAATCAGGAATCAACTCATTTACCAGCGTATCGACCTTGGTGCGTAGCTCGTCGATGTTTCGTACCAAGGGCTTCATGCTGGTAGGTATATCGCATTCGTCGATTTGCCAATAAGTCAAGATGCTGTCGCAAACTTTACCCTGGCAGATGTCGAATGTCTCTTGCTCGATCAGCACGATCGAGTCTGCGTATTTTTCTCCCTTGAATCGAAAATCGGTTAGTACCTTCCACAGTTCCCAGATACAATAGGGCGACTGGAAATACGCTTGGCTAAACATCACAATCGCGTAGTGGCTGCTACCACTCTTTTTCATGAATTCTGTGATCAAATTGCCATTCTCGATCGATGCCTCATCTAGTAGCGGCGAGACTCTCCGCATCTGATCTAGGCTCCGATACACTTGTTTAGCAGGGGCGCTCATAGCAGAGTTCTCTTCATCAGTTCGCTTATACGAGATAAAGACCTGCACCTTTTCCTGCCTTGGATCTGTCTGAGAATCATCGCTAGCCTTAATTGTGCTGGTGCGCCCGGCAGTCAGATCTCCCATCGCCGTTATTACGAATTGGTGGATACCATTGTGAAATTCGTCAGGAGCATTGTGGTAGTCGTCGCCTTCGGGTTCCACTGTTTGGATTTGGATCTGGCCCTTCAATCGCCGCCCATGGAATTGGGCTGTTATTAGATGCCGTATTTCGCCGAGACTGCAGCGCCGCTTTAGCAGGATGGCGTCGCGAGTATACTCCGCGGACCGGCCATATTTTTCGCCAAAGGCTGTCAGCAGTTGGTCCCAGTGGCCACGATGGAAGTAGTGCTGCAGCTCGATTATGTCGCTATGCAGCTCCCCATCGATCTCGTCTAACTTTCGGTCCCAGTCTCGGGGACTGCTATTCAGATGGCTCAGACACAGGTACTCTTTGGCTTCCTCGCGCCACCAGTGTTCGTCGCGCTTGTCGAGGTGAAAGCACAGTCCATTGTCGCGCAGGTAGCCGAGTAGCAGCCGCTGCTCCTCAGCCTGGTAGCCGAGCTCATTCCAGCCCCATTCGCCGAGCTGCTGCAGAGTGAATATACCGTTCTTTTTCTCTAGCTCTCGATACACTGGCGAGTCGGGGTGGCTGTCTACTCGCTTTAATAGGGTGTAGATCCCGTCTAGCGCCCAGCGCTGGCCGATGATGACTCGGCTATCGGCTAGGTCCTGGCCATTTTTGGGCTTCCAAAATACCCAGCCGATATTGTCGAGAAAGCGTAGTGCCCGCTGGCTGCGGTCGGCATCGAGCCAATCAGACTTATTTTTGAGCTTGGTCGCTAGTTCTGGGAATGCTGTGCACCGCTCTGGCTGGGCTAGCGACTGCTGGAGCTCGTAGGTCAGATGCATCTCGAAGTCGCCTACCGTCATCTGCTGGTAGGCCTGGGTGAATGGATCGCTCTGCCTACGCTCCTCGGGCACCTGCTCGATCTGCTGTACCCAGCGCTCGACCATCTCCTGGGCTAGCTGCCAGTAGCTGGGCACACATGTACCCTGGCTAGCTACCACCTCGCTACTCTGACGGGTGATCCAGTCCTGCAGATCGTACAGATCGCCAGTGCCCTGTACAGCATCTAGCTGGTAGTGGCTGATCTGCTGGTACCGCTGGTCGCCCAGCTGGGTGCGCAGCGCCTTGCGCAAAGCTGCACTATCTGGCTGTGGCCTGGCGCAGACGATCGCTACTCTGGCCTGCTGCGGGCGGCAGGCCATGTCGATGTAGTCTAGCCAGTAGCTGAGCGGCTGGTGCTGGTCCCGGCCATCCTGCTCAGGATCCCACAGCAGCAGGAAGATAGTGCCACTGGATAGGAATAGGCGATGGGTATTGTGGTAGATCTCCTGTCCGCCGAAGTCCCACAAGTGCACATCGACATCCTCCGTCACCCCACCCTCGATAGTGTGAAAGATCACCCCATGGGTGGTATCAAGATAGTCAGGGCTATCTTTATTTTTCTCTAGCGTCCGTGTCGGATCATCTCCCGATAAGCGCAGCGATAGTGTCGTTTTGCCAGCACCACCATTACCCAGCACAATCACTTTGCAGCGTTTCACCAGGCCATCGCCTACCTCCTGGCGATCGGTCAGGTACTGGCGCGTCGATTCGGCGACATTGTCCCCAGGCTCCGAGCCATGCTCGAAGGTAGGCGGTATGAGGATGCCCGAGCCATACAAATACAGCGTGCGCGGCTGCTGCTGCCACTCGGGGAGCTGCGTCAGTTGGCGCATACCACCGAGATCGACATAGTCCAGCCCAGGTGGGAATGCGGCCAGCCGATTTAGCTGGGCACAGTCGCGCAGCTCTAGGCGACGCAGGTTGCTGGGCCAGTAGCCCTGGCCCTGGCGCTCGGGCAGACGAACCAGCTGCTCGCAGCTATGGCAGCGGATGTCGACCAGACTATCTGCCCAGCGGGGGATCGACTCTAGTTGAGGGAGATCGGCCAGCTCGAGTATCTCTAGTTGTGGCATACCGAGTAGCCAGTCGCGTAGGCAGTGCGGGTGCAGCTGGGGGCAGGCTGCCACCACAAACTCGTGCAGCTCTGGGCAGCTGGTGCCCGTGCCGACCACAGTCGAGATCTGCGGCAGCCCCTGCAGGATCAATCGCTGCAGCGGCGTCTTCGCTAGCGGAGCTATATCGGCTAGATCTGGGCAGTGGCGTATATCCAGACACTGCAGACGCGCAGGCAGGCTGTGCAGCGTGATCAGGCCATGCACCCGCCACAGGTGCAGGTGGGTCAGATTAGGGTAGCGTGTGGCTAGCTCAGACCACACCAGCCAGTCTAGCTCTGTAGCATGCACCGCTGCCTGTGCCTGTGCAGCACTGTAGCTCGATGGCAGCTGCCCTATGACAATTTTGGTGACTAGCTGGCTCGGTATATCGGCCACGCCAGGATCACTACCGTCGTGAGAATAAAAAGCCGCCAAATTAACGCTCATTTGAACAGTTTGTTTTTTCAGGCCGATCGAACAGTTGAGTAGGTAGTTATTGATTACAATATTTCCAGACCTGATTAGCTGGGAGGACGCAGGCATATTCGAAAACCGAAGAATCCGAGACGGCGGCCGGACCATCGCCAGTAACGGCAAGCCGAACGGCAGAACGTGGCAGCGCGAAACCATGACCCTCCGCGAAGGACGCGTATTGTAGGGTCGCTACCATCGGTCCATACTTTGGCCTGCCAACCGTTACTTCTTTTTCGATAGGCATTAGCATCCCAAACATCTGCACACCATTCTCTCACATTGCCGTGCATGTCGCATAATCCGAAGTTGTTTGCTGCAAACTGCCCGACTGGCATGGGACTCGTGCTGTTGCCTTCGAACCAGCCTAGTTGTCTCATTACAGCTTCGCCATCTCCACTACAGTACTCCCTGTAACTCCCTGAACGGCAGGCATATTCCCATTCTGCCTCGCTAGGTAATCCTGCGTGCCAGCCTTCTTGCAAAATGTTTGAGGCTGTAAGCCAGTTGCACACTAACTCAGCATCTTCCCAGTCCACCTGTTCCACTGGATTATTTTCGCCTTTGAATTTACTTGGCGATGGACCTTTATTCCCCACTAGTTGCTTGAGTTTAGCCTCGCACTGTTGTGCCATCGCCTGATATTGTAGCTGGGTTACTGGAGTGACCCCCATATAATAAGGCTTTACCAATCGTACTTTGTGAACAGGTTCCTCATCAGGGAAGTAGCCCCGAGAACCCATCCCAAACTCGGCCTCCTCCCCTCGATCCACTATCAGTCGAAACGGCATCTTCACACCTCCGGGCAGGGGAACTTCGATCTTGTTGGGTAGTATCGTAGACATAAGGCGTAGCATAGAATAAACGGACGAAATAGCTCATGTCAGATCGAAATTGTAAGACTTTATTTTTGCTACCTGCGTCTGGTGGGATTCTTTCGCTGAGATTGCCTGCGGCGATAGCGGTGCTGGAGATTTGTTTGATCGGGCTTAGGGCATTTTAAACTTCTTTCAGATTGGAAGAAGGGTGGTTATTTGTTCAAATAATTATTTAAACACTATTTCGGTGTGATGTATTTTTAATCAGCTGTATTTTGAACTCCGCCGTCCCCAGCCCTGCCACGATCAAGTCGCTGCGTCGCGAGTTGAAAGACAAATTCGCCGATGCGCATCGCGACTGCTGTACACCGCTGGAGATGGCACCGAGCGGCATCGATTGGCTAGACATTTGGGGCAGTACAAAGTTTCGCGCGACCTCAGATTTACTGATCTTATCTTGGTGTGTGGGAGCGACTGGTTGTGTTTTTCACTTTGGTAGTCTTAGTGAAAAGGTCGAGCCTTGCCCAATCTGACTCTGCACATATATCTCACCTCCGTGGGCTTTTGCTATTTCCTGTGAGATAGCTAGACCTAAGCCAAAATGATTGCTGTCGAAGTCGGAGCGGGATCGATTGGCTCTGAAGAAGCGGTCGAAGATGTGGGGGAGGTGATCTGGGGCTATGCCGATGCCATTGTCTTCGATGTCGATCTCGTAGTGGTCGCAGGTTTCGGTGAGTCGGATCTGTACGTGGCCGTTGGGTTCGGTGTAGGCGATGGCGTTGCTGAGGAGGTTGTGGATGATCTGAGTGATGGCTACGGGGTTCACTTGGCATTGGATCATCGCTAGCTCCGTGGTGAGGGTGATGGATTTTTCTTCTGCCGCTGAGCGTGCGGTTTGTACGCACTGGTCGACCAAGATGTCTAAATCGACTAGCTCGCGTGGTAGCGGCTGTCTGACTTCGTTGTCTAGGCGGGTGAGTTCTAGAAGTTGGTCGACTAGCTGTTTCATTGATCTGGCGGTGCCTGCGCAGCTGTCGAGAGTGCTGCGCAGCTCTTCGATTGTTTCGGGTTTTGACTGGGCGGCGGCTAGGATCGCGGTGATCGGGGTGCGTAGCTCGTGGGAGGCGACTGCGGTGAAATGCTGTTGGCGTAGTAGGTGGTCTTCTAGTCGATCGAAAGAGTGATTCAATACTTGTGAGAGATCCTGAAGCTCTGTGCTGCCTGCGTCTGGTGGGATTCTTTCACTGAGATTGCCCTCGGCGATGGTTTGAGCGGTGCTGGAGATTTGCTTGATGGGGCTTAGGGCTTTTTGGGTGAGCCAATATCCCATGCTGAGAAAGATGATGAAAAATAACGCCTCCCCTAAGATCATTTTTAGCAGGAAGTGGGAAAGACCTTGCTGCTGATCTGATATGTCTTCGCCGACTAGGATGACATAGTTCCTCACCGCGCGGGTGAGTAGTTGGCGGTGCGCTCCAAGGGTCGAGGTGATGCCTGCCTGTGGGATATCTCTCGGGTGTTTTGGGGGATGGGTGTCGGTGGGGATGGTGCCGTTCTGGAATAAGATCTCAAAGTTATCGCTCTCGAATTTCCAGACTTGGTAGAATCTGTTTGGGTTGGGTTGGCTGTCTTTGCTAGTACCTGGTAGTGGTGGTAGAGCCTTTACGCCGCTTTCCAGATGGGCGGCTGCGCCGATGCCTTTGAGATCGTGCCGCACCAGCATGGAGCTGATTTGCTTGGAGCGGGTTTGTAGATCTCGATCTACCTCTTGGTACACTTTGGATTGCTGATGGAGGAATCCGAAAAATCCGAGTGCTAGCAGTGCGAGTAAAACCAGCAGACCGTAGGAGAACTGCAGTTGCCATGAGATGGATCGAAACATGCTAAAGAAAAGTGGTGAGGCGAAGCCTGAGAATTTTTACATGGATTTGGACGGATTGAACATGGATGACACGGATTATTTCTGGAGCCTTCGGCTCGCTAATGTTTGGTAGTAGGGATTTCTTCATCGTGCTGAGCTGATTTTTAAATCAACTGGCTGACCTGGGAGGGTTTTAACACTGATTTTCACAAATGAACACTGATAAACACTGATCTGATAGGCTTTGTGATGGTCTTTTAATTGGCGATGGAGAAACCCATGCCTCGATGGGTAGTGATAAAGTCTTTGCCGAGTTTTGAGCGGATACGAGATACTCGGACGTCGATGGTATTAGAGAAGCTGGCATTATCCTCGTCGAACAAATGGTCATACAGAGCAGTGCGGGTGACGACTTTGCCGCGGTTGAGGGCTAGGTATTCGATGAGGGCGTACTCGAGGGCTGTAATAGCGATGGGTTCACCATCTTTGGTTAGGGCCTTTTGATTGAGGTCGAGCTGGTAGGAGCCTAGAGTGATCTGGGGTTTGGACTCGCCGGAGGAGCGGCGGATGATGGCGCGGAGTCTTGCCTCTAGCTCATCCATTTCGAATGGCTTGGGTAGGTAATCGTCGGCACCCTCGTCGAGGCCACGGATTTTGTCCTGCACGGAGTCGAGGGCGGTCAGCATGAGCACTGGGGTACTGCGAGTTTCGCGAAGCTTCTTTAGCACCTGCCAGCCATCCATGACGGGCAGCATGAGGTCGAGTATGATGGCATCGTACTCGGCGTCCTCTGCCTTCCACAGGCCATCGCGACCGTCGCTCGCTACATCGACGGCGTAGTTTGAGTCGCGCAGGGCGCGGGCTACGCTGTCTCGTATGGTCGGGTGGTCTTCGATCAGTAGGACTCTCATGCGAGGATTTCTTTTACCACATTTCCACTGACATCAGTTAGGCGAAAGTTTCGGCCGGCGTGGTTGTAGGTCAGATCTTCGTGATCGAGGCCGAGGAGATGCAGGATGGTGGCGTGCCAGTCGACGATAGGTACTTTGCCAGAGACTGCCTGGTAGCCATAGTCATCGGTCTCTCCGTGGGTGTAGCCAGCCTTCACCCCGCCACCGGCCATCCACATGGTGAAGGCTTTCACATTGTGGTCGCGGCCATCGGCGCCCTCGACATGAGGCGTGCGGCCGAATTCGCCTCCCCAGATGATCAGGGCATCGTCGAGCATGCCGCGGGCTTTGAGATCGGTGATCAGTCCGCGCAGCGGCTTGTCGACCTGCGCGCAGCTAGCGGGTAGTGCGGTCCCCAGATCGCGGTGGTGATCCCAGTTGCCATGGTTGACCTCGACGAAGCGCACACCCGACTCGACCAGCCTACGTGCGAGTAGGCATTTCTGGCCAAAGTCGCGGGTCATCGGATCGTCCATGCCATAGCGATTTTTGGTCGCAGTGGATTCGCTATCGGTATTCATCACCGAGGGCATCTCGGTCTGCATGCGGTAGCCTAGCTCGTAGGTTTTGATGAGTCCTTCTACCTGCGGATCGTGTCGCTCGCGGTCTAGTTTGGATTGATTGAAAGCCTGGATCAGATCCAGCTCGGCGCGCTGGCGCTGCGGACTGGTACGTGGCTGTAGGTTGGGCACTTTTGCCTCTGCGATGGGGCGCTTGGCCGAGCCGATGCGGGTACCCTGGTGGTGGGCTGGTAGAAAGGCGCTGCCATAGTTTTGCGCACCGCCAAATCCACTCGCCGGTGTGATGGTGACAAAGCCTGGTAGGTTTTCATTCATCGATCCCAGTCCATAGTGAGTCCATGCGCCGAGCGATGGCCTGACGAACTGCGAGCTACCGGTGTGCATCTGTAGGTAGGCTTGGGGGTGTGCCGGTATATCGGTCTGCATACCTTTGAGAAAGCAGAGATCATCGGCGCAGTGAGCCAGCTCGGGAAATAGCTCGGACATCCATTGGCCACTCTGCCCATGCTGAGCAAATTGCCAGCGCGAGCCGAGTAGCTGTGTGCCAGGGCGTGGGCCGGGTTTGCCAGCGTCGGCGGAGAGTTTGGGTTTGTAGTCAAAAGTATCGATATGAGAGGGGGCTCCCTGCATGCAGAGAAAGATCACCCGTTTGGTCGACTTTTTCGCGATCTCACTAGCCGCTAATGCCGAGAATCCCAACCAGCCAAACCCCAGTGAGCTGTTTCTCAGAAAATGTCTTCGGTTCATGATAAGAAAATTTTAGTAACTATATTTTTCGAAGCCCATCAGATTTGTGTTTATCTGTGTTCATTCGTGTCAATCTGTGTAAGAAAACTCTCTCTCAACTCATTTTGAACTCTCATGGCGCATTCGATGATTTCGTAGGTGGCTTCTTGATTGATCATTTTATTTTTTTAACACGAATGGACACAGATGAACACGAATTAACACAAATGCTTGATAAGGGTGGGCTATTGGTTAGTTCAAAAATAAAAAATCAGCACTAGCAAATAACGCGCGGCAGCGGCTGGTCCAGGCTTCGATATCGTCTCCGGCTATACGTCGGGCGGCGGCTGACTCTGCTTGTGTCGGCTCGCGGCACCAAGTGAGCCTGCAGGCTAGTGAAAAGCGCTGCTCAAATCCCTGCTCTTGCATGACTCGCCTGGCTAGCTCGCTGGCCTGCTGGTGGACGAAATCGCTATTCAGCATAAATAGAGCCTGCGGCGGCACGATGGTGGTATCTCTAGCTCCGAGGACGATGCTCGGCTCGGCAAAGTCAAAGATCGCCAATACCTCTGGCTGCACATTGCGCGCGATCGGTAGGTATAGACTACGAGTGTGGCTAGTCGCTGTGGCGATCTGCTCTTCCTTTAGCACCTGGTAGCGCTGCCCACCGACTGGGCCGTCGCCTGCGTGAGCGATCATCGATCCTGCTGGCGGGGTGCGATCGAGTAGTCCGCTGGCAGATAGCATACAGTCGCGTATCGTCTCGGCATCGAGTCGCGGTGCGTGGCTGCGCCAGAGTAGGTAATTGTCGGGATCGACTAGGTAGTTGGTCTCGTGGTGAGTGGTGCCTAGCTGATAGACTCGGCTAGTGACGATCTCTCGGATCAGGCTTTTGATGCTCCAGCCATTGTCTACAAACTGCTGTGCTAGATGATCCAGCAGCTCGGGGTGAGATGGCGCTGCGCCACTGGCACCAAAGTTGTCCACAGTGCGCACTAGCCCCTGGCCAAACAGCCAATGCCACACGCGATTGACGATGACTCGACTGGTGAGTGTGTTTTCGGTAGAGGCGATCCAGTCGGCCAATTCTCTGCGACCACTCTGGCCGTGAGGGATCACGATGGTTTTGCCGCTCGATAGAAAGTCGGGCAATCCACGCGATACTGATGATTTCTCTTTATCGATATCGCCGCGCAAGAAGAATGGGCTATCGCCGATGGTGTGAAAGCCTTCGCCTTGGCTAGCAGAGCTATTCGGCCCACCGATCATTCGCAGATGGCGGCGCTGCTCGTGGCTGAGGGTCGTCGGTTTGTCGACCACACCCATCACTCTCGGTTTGTATGACCCGTCGGGGTAGTAGCCGGCCAGCTCGACTTCGAGCTGCTTGGAGCGGGTCATCATGCGCACGATGTCGAAGCCGCTCATGTTATTGCCACCACTGCCACCACCTGCTCCGCGTCGGCGCGATGCCAGGGCCTCGTCGCGGCGGGCTTCGATGGCTTGGCGCTGACGGTCTTTTTGGTTCCAGTCGTGCGGATCCATTTGGCGACCGAGGGTGGCGATAGCGGCTTCGGGGGCGACTTCTATCAGGTCAGTGGCATTTCTGGCACGCACCCCGCCGGGAGTGCCAAAGCGGGTGTCGGTGCTCAGAAAAATACCGGCGAGAGCGGTGTAGTCTGTCTGAGTGATCGGGTCGAATTTGTGATCATGGCAGCGAGCGCAGGATACCGTCATGCCGAGGAAGGCCTGGGTGGTGGCATCGATCTGCTCATCGGCCAGCTCGACAGCGAACTGGCGTGGGTTGGTCTCGTTTAGCCCTTTGGGACCGATCGCTAGAAAGCCTGTGGCGGTGAGTTTCTCGGCTCGATCGGTGGCATCTGTAGTAGGTAGTAGATCGCCCGCTAGCTGCTCGCGAATGAAGGTATCGAATGGCTTGTCCTCGGCGAAAGCCCTTACCACATAGTCTCGGTAGCGCCAGGCCTCGGGCAGCGTCATATTCACATCGCGACCGGTGGTCTCGGCATAGCGGGCGACATCTAGCCAATGGCGACCCCAGCGCTCGCCGTAGTGGGGAGAGTCGAGCAGTCGATCGACGATTTTCGCAAACACGGCTGGCGTTGGATTGGCCTCGTATTTAGCTAGAAAATCCGGCCCAGGAGGTAGCCCAGTCAGATCGATGAAGACGCGTCTCAGTAGTGAAGCAGGATCGGCATCGGCTACTGGGCGAAGCCCTTTTTGCTCCAGCGAGGCGAGTATGTAGCGATCGATATCGGTGCGTGGCCAGTCGGTATCGGCGGTTTTGGGTGTGGTGGTAGTCTGGACTGGCTGGTAGGCCCACCACTGTTTGGCCTTTTCAGCATCGTACTCGGTGTGCAGCTGGGTAGGCGTGGATCGGGGATCGGGTGCGCCCATCTCGATCCAGGTGACGAAGTCATCGATGACGGCATCGGGCAGCTGGCCACCACTTTTTTTAGGCGGCATGGCTATGTCCTCATCGACGTGACGCAGCGCATCGATGAGCAGGCTCTGCTCTGGGTGACCAGGCACGATCGCTGGGCCGCCGATACCGCCGAGTAGCAGGGCGACTCGCGAGTCGAGCAGTAGCTCGCCCTTCACCTTGTCCGCCTCGATCGAGTGGCACTCGTAGCAGTGCTGGACTAGGACGGGACGGATCTTTGCTTCGAAAAACCGCACTTCGGACGGGCTCAGTTGATCCGCTGTCTGCCCCCAGGTAGACCAGATCCCGGCTAGGATAGCTATGCAGACTCTCATCATACCTCCAATGACGCTGCACGAGTCTTTCAGAATTGTGATCGGAGTGTTTTCTTTCATAGGGCGATATGTGGTTATTTGTTCAATTAATTATTTGAACAGTATTTTAATGAAGTGTATTTTTGAGCAATTGCATTTTGAACTCCACTGTCCCCAGTCCTGCCACGATCGAGTCGCTACGCCGCGAGTTGAAAGACAAATTCGCCGATGCGCATCGCGACTGCTGTACACCGCTGGAGATGGTACCGAGCGGCATCGATTGGCTAGATCGAGCTGTATCCAGCGGCGGTGGCGATGGCAGTGATGATGGCGGGGTGCCGCGCGGAGCGCTGTGTGAGATCTCTGGGCAGTCGATGGCGGCGGGTGCGCTGGTCGTCGCGCAGATGCTGCAGCACACGCTACGGGAGCGGCAGCGGCTGGTGCTGATCGATGGTGCGGATAGTTTTGATCCAGCTTGTTTGCCGATCTTTGGCGAAGCCGCTTTGCCAGGTCCGCAGGGTGAGCCGCCTGACTACTGCGATGTCGACGGGGCCTTTCTCTGGGCGCGCTGCCGCCGCGTCGAGGAGGCCGTGCAGGTGGCGGATATGATCCTTCGCGATGGCAATCTGCCGCGCACCATCGTCGATCTGCAGCACAATGCCGCTCGCGAGATACGCGCCATACCGCGCTCCAGTTGGCTACGGCTCCGCTCCCTAGTGGAGGATAGCGGCGCTAGCTGCGTGCTGCTGACCCCCGAGCCGCTCATCGCCTGTGCGGCGCGTCGTCATCAGTTGCGCGGGCCTCGGGTGGAGCTAGCTGCTATCGATAGTCCAGAGCCGTTTGCTATGCCCTAGCTAGTCTCAGCATTGTTATAGGTCATATAGGCCCTACGACCTATGGCGCTGCCTTTTGTAGAAATATGTACGCTGCCATCTACACTCCTAGAGCCCGGCTACAGGCTGTGCTGCAGCAGCAGCCTGAGGCGTGCTACCAGCCAGCTGTGGTGCTCGACGAGGCCGAGCTGGTCACTACCTCGCAGCGCGATCGGGGCAAGCTGCGCGTGCTCGAGATCTCTAGCGAGGCGGAGGAGTTTGGTGTGCATCTGGGAATGACGGCGGTGCAGGCTCAGGCTCGCTGCGACTACCTGCAGCTGCTCAACCGCCGCCCTGCTCAAGAAGTGGTTCTCACCGAGACGCTGCTGGATCTGGCCGATGCCTTTACCCCTGACTACGAGGACACTGCACTCGGCCTGTGCCTGCTCGATCTGCGCGGCGTAGCGGCTATCGAGGCGGAGGCGATCCAGCAGGCTCATCAGCTGCATGAGCGGCTCATCGGGCGCGGCTATACCGGCTACATTGGCATCGCGCCGAATCCCGATCTGGCGACCCTAGCGGCTCGGATTTGCGCCTATCGTGATGCTGATGAGGGCGGTGTGCTGGTGCTGCATCAGGCCGATGTCGAGCGGGTGCTATATCCCTTGCCACTGGCTATCCTCGAGCCGACTCCACAGATGGGTGAGTTATTCGACCTGTGGGGGCTGCGCACGCTCGGCGAGCTGGTAGAGCTTCCCCGAGCGGCTCTGGTCGAGCGGCTCGGTGAGGTGGCGGGTACGCTGCAGGATCGTGCCCGTGGCCGTAGCACGCGGCTACTCCGACTGGTGCGCCCGGAGGCTGAGTACACGGCTACGACCGAGCTGGAGTATGAGCTGCGCAGCACTGAGCCGCTCGTGCTGCTGCTCGAGCAGATGCTGGAGAGCCTGTGCGCGCAGCTACATGGCGACTACCTGGTAGCGGCTAAGCTACAGATGCAGCTACACCTGACCGATGACCATCTCTACCAGCGTGTCTTCCGCATACCGGAGCCATGTGCCGATGTGGCTATGCTGCTCGGTATCCTGCGCGTGCACCTGGAGAGCTACGAGGCCCGCGCCCCTATCGTGGGTGCCACGCTGCGGGCTATACCTGCGCGGCCTGGGCGGCATCAATACGAACTTTTTTCCTCGGGAGTGAAAGACCCCAATCGCCTCTCCGAGACTCTGGTTCGAGTCGAGGCGCTGCTCGGCAGTGAGCGCTTTGGTGTGCCTCGTATGCAGCCCACACATCGGTCAGACCGCTTTGAGATGCGCCCATTTCGTCCCGAGCTAGAGCCGAGCGCGCCGGACTGTCCGCAGCAGCTGGTGCTGTCTCGCATGCCGCTACGCCGCTATCGCCCCCGCCGCCACGTACAGGTCGAGCTAGCCAGTCCGCAGCAGCCTAGCGGCTCCGATTCAATAGGGTACAAAAATCATTCAATAGGGTACAATCCAGACTCAATAGGGTACAATCGCACTGCTCATCGCCGAGTCCCCGTGCGCATCACGTCTGGCGATTTCAAAGGCCGCATCCTCGACTGTAGCGGGCCGCACCTGGCTAATGGTAACTGGTGGGAGCGCTCGACCTATTGGAAGCGCCACGAGTGGGACATCCAGCACGAAGATGGTTGTTTCTATCGGCTCGTGGAGGAACACGGCGAGTGGTATGTGGAGGCGGTCGGGTGATGAGCCGCAAGGCCGTGAGGACTTCAACAATCAACACTGGTCGATCAGCAATCGCCAATCCGCGCCACCCTTGCTGGTGCTGCTCATTCAATGCGACTTGGCTTGAGTGGATTGATGATTGTCGAACCGTCTATTGTTGATTTTTGAAGTTTGCTCGTGCAGAAACCAATGGATGAGCGGCTACCGACTTCACACTGCCCGAAAGCTAAAGATCTGGAGAGCGATTCTGTGCATCTCGGTGATTCTGTTTGGTGGATTGCCTGGTGTTGGTATTTTTACGACTATCGTGAGCCTACTACGGGCTCTCGATACAATGGGTTTGGCAGGTGGTGAAGATCCCCAGGTTCTTGCTGAAAAAATCAGCCTAAGCATCATGTCCACGCTTGGTGCGGCGGTGGTGAGCCTCTTGGTTTTGCCTGCCATCATTATCCCTTTGGTAATGATCGAGCGGACCAAAAAGCAGGAAGTTTTGCATAAGCCCACCCTCGACGAGTCTACCCTGTAGCAGTCGATGAGACTGCCACTCATATTTAGTCTTTGGTCCAGCAATGGACCGGTGGTAACAGGTAGCAATACAAAGCAAAGCAAAGGCGTCGCGGTTCCCTCGCGGCGTTTTTGTGTGAATTGATCGACTGAGGATCGTCTCTTATCTCAGATGGTATGATGATAAGATCGACCTATCGCCTAATCGCTAATGCAGGCTTGCTGCTCGTTTTCCCTATACTGACGCTCGCCGAGCCCAATAAGCTGACGGAAGCGGAAAGGGCTGCCGGCTTTGACCTGATCTTCGATGGCGCTAGCTTCGATGGGTGGCAGCAGCAGGGGAACTGGGTGCTGCAGGAGGATGGCTCTATGTTTCGTAGTGAGCGAGGTGGTGGTATTTCTTTTCGTACCTACAAGGTGCCGGATGACTTTGAGCTACGCTTTGAGTGGAAAGTCGGCGAGAAGGCGAATAGCGGCATCTACTATCGCCCGACTCAGTACGAGTATCAGATACTCGACAACAAAGGCCATGGGAATGGCGCGAATCCACGCACCTCTGCCGCATCGCTCTACTTCGGAGTGGCTCCTAGTCACGATGCCACCAAGACTCCTGGCGAGTGGAATACGGGTAAAATCGTCTGCAAAGGCACAGTCATCCAGCACTGGCTGAATGGTGAAAAGGTGATCGCTTTCGATTACACGGATCCGGCTTTTGCGGAGCACGTGGCGCTGCTCAAAGCTCGCGGCGGCGATCTCACCAAACGCGGCGCGTACCTCAGCCTGCAGGATCACGGCGATCCAGTCTGGTACCGCAGTATCCGGATTCGCGAGCTGAAAGCGGAGGATGCCATCGATCCCGGGACGGTGACGCCGGGCGAGATCCCAGCGGATCAGCTAGCTGCTGAGAAGAAAAAGCTCGAAGGCATCATCAAACGGCGCGAAGAAGCAAAGGCGAAGGCCGCCGCTAAAGCCAAGGCACAGTAAGCCGCTAGGTACAGCGGACTGCGATATCCGGTGGCGAGCGGCTAGTGGTGCCGCTAGGCTGCTGGCGATGTCGGATCTCAAAAAGAATGGCCGCCTACGCTGGGCACCCAGCTACCTGCGGCGGCAGGGGCAGATGACGCCTGCTCAAAAGCGCGCCTACCGCGAGCACTGGTCGACCTATGGCCTAGAGTATCGCTATCCAGAGCGGATCGATCTAGCGGCTCAGTATGATCCCGCACTGGCAGAGGCGCCGCTGCATCTGGAGATCGGATTTGGCATGGGGGAAAACCTGGTCGCACAGGCCCTGCAGCTACCGGAGCAGCGTTTCCTCGGAGTCGAGGTGCACAAGCCAGGTCTGGGTGCCGCGCTAAAAGCGATGACTGAGCAGGGTGTGACCAATCTGCGCCTGATGCGGGGCGATGCTCGGCTGGTGCTGACGGACTTTCTCCATGCGAGTGTGCGCTTCGCCAGGGTGAGCATCCTATTCCCCGATCCCTGGCCGAATGATGAAAACGCACATCGGCGCATCGTGCAGCACGATCTGCTGGACCTGCTCGAGACTCGAGTGCGGCCAGATGCGCTACTGCACATCGCTACCGATGTGGATCTCTATGCCGAGCACTGCCGCGATCTCATGCAGCAGCGCAGCGCCTGGCTGCTGGACGACTCGATAGCGGGCAGCGATCTGCGGGTGCCGACTCGCTACGAGGGCAAAGGCATCGCTGAAGGGCGCCGTATCCATGATTTGGTTTTTCGATATCGCGGCTAAAGTAACAGGCCAGCCACTCGCACCCACACAGCTTTCTCTCTCATCATGCATCACCAGCGCTTCATCTCGGTCTTTAAGAAAATCCAATCCACCCCTACGGCTCCCTTTCACGAGTATCATGTCGCAGCTGTGCTGCGTGAGCTGCTAGCCGATCTGCCTCACGTGTCGGTAGAGTCGGACGACTATGGCAATCTGATCGCACGCTATCGGAGGGGGCGAAAGAAGGCTCACCTCGCCTTTGCGGCGCACATGGATCATCCCGGCTGGGTGAAGTACAAGGGCGAAGAAGAATTTCTCGGCGGCTTCCCCAAAGAGCGGCTCGATGAGCATCCGGTCGAGTGGTTTGGGCCGTTTGGCATGTGGCAGCTAGAGCCATTTGAGATCCGCGATGGGCAGATCCACTCGCGTGTGTGCGATGATCTGATCGGCTGCGCGGCGATCGTGGCGCTTTTTATGGAGCTGGAGGAGGCTGAGGTAGAGACCGATGTGTACGGGCTATTCACTCGGGCCGAGGAGGTCGGATTTAATGGCGCGGTGCAGATGGCTCGCCAGTGGCCGCTACCAGATGGGGTACGCTTTGTCTCGCTAGAGTGCAGCGCGCCGCGCGGTGGGGCGGAGATGGGTCAGGGCCCAGTGATACGAGTGGGCGATGCGATGAGCGTCTTTGACGATGCGGTGACGGCGGAGCTAGTCGATGCGGGCAAGGAAGAAAAGATCCCCTACCAGCGAGCACTGCTGGATGGCGGCTCCTGCGAGGCGACTGCGATGAATGTGTACGGGGTGCCTGCAGCTGGAATTTCCGTGCTATTGGGTAACTATCACAATATCAAGGAGAAAAAAGGCGCAGGCGAGGAGTACGTTTCTCTGGCCGACGCGAAAAATATGGTCAAACTGATCGTCGCTACCACCATCCGTATGGCCCGGCCTAGCTCCGAGTCATCGAAGGTAGCGATGAAAAAACGACTGGAGACCAGAGTGAAGGACCATCGCAAATACCACCGCGATGCCCAGCGCTACTGGGACCAGGAGTGATTTCCTTGACCCAACCCATTTATTCACCACCAAACAAAGACAAAACCGGACAGCGAGATGACCCTAGATTCCCTACATGGTTATTGGCAAACCTCCCCTGAAGATAGCGATCAAGAGCCTGACTACCTGTGGGTGTCTGAAAATGGCAATCGCATGGTGCATCGCATCCAGTATGCCCACGGCCCGTTTTTGATGACCCTATGGGCCGAGGCCGATGAGCAGTCCGACGGCTATCTCGCCAAGCTCAATCCCAAGTCCGATGAGCATCGATTCGACATCGCCATGAGCGGCGATGATGAGCTAGAGCTCGAGCACCATGATCTGAAGATACCGAAAGCGATCTACCGCCGCATAGCCGATGGCGAAGCCGGCAAGGTTTTTGAGAAAGACGTCGCCTGGGCCACCAAGTCGATGGACTCGGCCGAGAAGAAAGCGAAGTAAGCGCCGGTGCCAAAGACTGGGAGCGGCGGTTTTCAACCGCTGGGCTACCCATGCCGAAAGTTCCTGGCCTTGAATGGCCGTGCAGCTGCAGTGGAGGCGTAAGCTTTCGCGAAAATCAGCCTTGGTTAACCATCATTCCATGCTTACCATCGGGGGCAACACATCCGCGTAGAGGTGGCTTTCCAGCCGCCTCATCAACCTCGGTCCACCACACACAAACACCACATGGAGCAGCAGCAAGCAGAGCCAGCCACCATCCCCAATGAAATGATCCTAGCCTCGGCGGGATCGGGCAAAACCTGGCAACTCACCAACCGCTACATCGGCCTGATGGCCATGCAGCTGCGCGCCGGCGAGCCAGTCGCCCCCGAGCGGATCGTAGCTGTCACTTTCACCCGCAAAGCGGCTGGTGAGTTTTTCGATTCTATCCTGGAAAAGCTGGCCATGGCTGCCAGCGATCCCGCCTATGGCCAGAGCCTAGCCGCCGATCCGCAGGACCCACTCTCTGCTATCCTCGGCGAGCTGGACCAGAGCGAGTACCGTCGCCTGCTGCGTATCTTCATCCAGCGCATGCCGCGCCTGTTCCTGGGCACGCTGGACAGTTTTTTCTCGAATATCCTTCGCAGCTTTCCTGCTGAGTTTGGCCTGGCAGGGGACTTCGAGATACTCGATAGCCACATGTCATCGGTGGTGCGCGACGAGGTGTACCAGAGTGTCTTTCAGCGGCAGCCCGAGCACGGTGCCCGCCGTGGCGATGCGCAAAAGGACTTTATGGAGGCCTTTCGCCGAGCCACCTTTGGCCGCGAGGAGGCCCGCATCCGCTCCGAGCTAGATAGCTACATCGATAGCCTGCACGAGGTCTACCTACACGCCTCGCCCGAGCGGCTGTGGGGAAATGCCGACACCATCTGGGAGGGCAGCTGCGAGTGGCTGCAGAGCGATGTGAAGCTAGAGGAGGCATTCGAGGAGCTGTTTCAGGAGTTTGCCCAAGACCCCGAGATCACCGATAGCCAGTTAGATGTCTGGGAGCACTTCCGCGATGTGATGATCGAGCACCGCCCCGGCACCTGGTATGAGCGAAAGGCTGAGTACCTACTGAAAAAGATTCTCGAAAACTGGAAGGACGTAGTCGATGAGCGCGTGGTACTGAAAGTCGCCCGCCGCGACCACGAGCTATCGGCCAATGCCTGTCGCATCCTCTACAAGATCACCAGCCGCATCGTAGGCGATGAACTGCGCGTGCGCTTGGATCGTACCCGCGGCGTGTGGCATCTGCTCGATCTCTACGAGCGCAAATACAGCGAGAAAGTCCGCCGCCGTGGTAAGCTGACCTTTCAGGATATGGAGCTGCTGCTGGCAGGCCACGAGTACGGTCGCCACGACGATGCACCCATCCTCAGCCAGATCCCTGGCGACGACGATCGCCTGCGTATCGACTACCGGCTCGATGCTCGCTACGATCACTGGCTGCTCGATGAGTTTCAGGATACCAACTACGTGCAGTGGCAGGTGATCGCCAATCTCATCGATGAAGCGGTGCAGGACACTTCCGACATGCGTTCGCTGTTTCAGGTGGGCGACATCAAGCAAGCGATCTACGCCTGGCGCGGTGGCGATACCCGGCTTTTCCACGACATCTACAGCCAGTACAATGCCCACGAGAAACGCATCCACAATCGGCACCTGAATATCTCCTGGCGCTCAGGGCACGATGTGATCGAGCCGGTGAACCAGATTTTCGGCCAAGAGAGCGTGCTGCATGCCATCGAGTTTCCCAAAAAAGCCATGGGCCGCTGGCAGTGGCAGGATCACCTAGTCGCGCCGCCGCATCAGGATAAGACCGGCATCACCCAACTGATCAACCCACGTAGCGAGGATGGTAGCAAAGTCGACGAGGAAGACCGCTTCGCCGTGGTCGTTGCCCTGCTAAAGGAGATCCAGCCCGTGCAGCGTGGTCTGAGCTGCGCCATACTGGTGCAGTCGAACAAAGTCGGCCGCAACATCGTGGAATACATCCGCGCCGAGAGCGACATACCGGTGATGAGCGAGAGCGACATACCTGTCGCCACCGATAATGCGCTCTGTCGCCTGCTGCTCAGCCTGCTCACCCATGCTGCCCACCCGGGCGATCGATTTTCCTGGGAGCACCTGCGCATGTCGCCCTACCGACGCTACATCGACGAGGCCGGGCTGACCGCCGCTGGGCTCAGTCGCGAGGTATCGCAGCAGATCTTTGAGGATGGCTTTGAGCGGCTCATCCGCAAGACCATTGCCGAGATCGATGGTCTGCTCGAGGATGGGCTCGATCCATTCAGCCTATCCCGCGCTGAAGATTTTGCCCTAGCCGCTCGCCTCTTCGATCGCAGTGGTTCGCGCGATATCGAGGAATTCATCACCTACGCGCACACCTACACCGTGCGCGATCCCGATACCCAGAGCGCCGTGCAGGTCATGACTATCCACAAGTCCAAGGGCCTCACCTTCGACATGTGTATTCTGCCCGATCTCGAGGGTAGCTCGCTCACCACCGTGCGCCGTGGCATCGGCGTGAAGCGTAATAGCCAGCGCGAAGTCGAGTGGGTCTACGACCTACCGCAAAAAGTCATCACCGAGATCGACTCCACACTAGGCGGCTACCGCAAAGACCGCGAGGCCGAGGCCGCCTACGAAGCGATGTGCAAATACTACGTCGCGATGACTCGCGCCAAGTATGCCAACTACCTGATCACTAATCCTCGCCCCGAGAAGAGCCGCTCCGAGAACTTCGTGAAGCAGCTCATCGTCGCTCTGCAGGACAATCCCCACGAGGGCCAGATCGGCGATCTGCCGGTAGACATCCTCTACCAGAGCGATCTACCCACTACTGATGCCCAGTGGTACCAGCAGCACCACCGCCCCGAGGCAGCTGATCTAGTCGAGGTGCCCGCCCCGCGCCCAGTCGTTCCGCAGATCCCACGCGAGCGCGTCAACCGCCGGACGCCGAGCGGCTCCGAGAAGCACACCGTCACCGCCAAGATGCTCTTCAGCCGCGATGGCCAAAAGGCCCGCGAATTTGGCACCCTAGTCCACGCCCTCTTTGAAGATGTCGAGTGGGTCGAGGACTTCGACCTAGCGACAGCCCGCACCCGCTGGAAGCAACTCCCCGGCTGGTCCCCCGACGTCCTCGACGAAGCCATCGACCACACCATTCGCTGCCTCAAGAGTCGCTCCGTCCGCAAAGCCCTAAAGCGCCCCACCCAGCAAAGCGAGTGCTGGCTAGAAAAGAGCTTTGAGATACTCCTAGATAAAGAATGGCTCTCCGGCACCTTCGACCGCGTCACCATCCAGCGCGACATGTCCGGCCGAGTCATCAGCGCCACCATCCTAGATTTCAAAACCGACCGCGTGAAGACCAAGGCTGATAAGGCTCAGGCCGTGGAGAAATACCTGCCACAGCTAGAGACCTATCGAGAGGTACTGCAGCGGATGCTGGGCGTGCGGGCGGATCAGATTAAGTTGTGCTTGTTGTTCACGCGACTGCGGGAAGTGGTGGAGGTGGGGTGAACCTGTTGAGAAGAAATCGATATGACTCCATGCCCAATCCGTGAAAATTCATGCAAAACGAACTTGATAAAGCAATTCAATTAGTCAAAATCCTCAAGGATCATGCGACAGGACAGCCTGCTTCCGATGACCATTTTGTTCAATTAAGGGCAGAGCTTTTACAGAATCTTACCCTGAAGAATTTGCTGCCTCCGTGGTTGTTTACATATAGAGATTTAGATTCATTCTGGCCGTTTATTAGAGATAAATTCCCAACATACGCTGAAAGGCGTAAATTTCTTACCGAAGAATTCGATAGCGTATTTAACGTACTTGAGTTCGGTGAATTATCACAAAACGAACCGAAATCTAGTTTAAGAAATGTGCACCCCTTGAATCAATCACAAAAGAAGGGAAAGGTATTTTTAGTTCATGGCTGGGACAATGCTGCAAAACAAGAAGTAGCACGTCATATAGAAAGTATAGGCATACAAGTAATTGTACTGCACGAACAAGCAAGTAGCGGCATGACGATTATCGAAAAAATTGAGTACTATTCAAACGAAGCGGATTTCGCTTTGATTCTATATACTGCTTGCGATCGAGGAAGAGGAGTAACTGAAACAAAAATTCCTGCAAGAAATCGCGCACGTCAAAATGTGGTTTTTGAACATGGATATTTAATGGCGAAGCTTGGTCGAAGCAATGTGTGTGCGCTCGTTAAAGGTGAAATTGAGACTCCGAATGACATTAGCGGCGTTGTTTACGTAGCGCTAGACCCTGTAGGTGCTTGGAAGATTGAGGTTAATAAAGAATTACAAGCTTGCGGTTATTCCTTGAGGGGGTGAACCTGCCTGTTTTGCGCACCTCATTAATGTAAGCAATTAAAAGCAGTGAATATAGTCACTAGGTCGAAACCGTGCGAGATCCAATCCAAATAACCGAAGTAAAAGGCCGAGCTCAAGGTGGTTACTCCTCAGCTCCCTTTCGTTGTCGTGGAGAGGATGGTCTCGATTACTACGTAAAGCTAGGCAATACTCATCCATCGGGTCTGATAACCGAGTGGATTGGCGGACATCTCGCGAAGGCAATGGGATTACCCATTGCCGATTTTAATTTGGTCTACGTTGACCCGGATTTAACCGAAACTTTACCTGCCGATTTTAAAGAGCTACGCTCCGGCATAGGCTTTGGCTCTTTATGTGCTCCAATCGGGCACCGCGAGTTAGTGTTTTCAGATATTTCGCTGCTAGATGCCGAGCTGTTAGCCGAAGTCTTGATTTTTGACTATTGGATAGCGAATGAAGACAGGAAGCTAGGCACAGCTCATGGTAATCCCAACGCCCTTTGGCTGCCTAGACGAGACCCTAATCTTCTCTTAATTGATCATGATAATGCTTTCGATTCTTCCTTTGGATTAGAAACGTTCTTCAATGACCACTTGGCCCGCGATGAAAAGTCAGCGTGGATGAACCGAGAACGCCGGGAAAACTGGCAGTTGATGGCTCTACCTGCTATCGAGAGCCTTAGCTCACTTTGGGCGACTATCCCTGAGGAATGGCTCACCAATGAATTCGATGAGCCTCTCCCTGTGCCCTCTATGAAAATTATTGAGAACTTCCTAATCCGCCCGATAGTGGCAGAAGAGGATTTCTGGCAGCCTTTCGTCGAGCTATGAGTCAATTTTTCAACTACGCCACTATCGAGATCATGCCTTACCCGGATCTGGGTGAGTTTGTGATCGTGGGTATTTTGGCGATGACTCCTGGGCGCACCATGGGACACCGCTTGCTCCCCGTCCAGAAAACAACTCGTCTAACGAAGTTTTTCCCCGAGATCGACCGTCAGATTTTCACCGACACCCTGGCTAGCGCTCATCGTGAGATCGGTCTGATCGCAGCCCAAGTGAACGAGACCAATGGTAGTGGAGCTGAGTTACTACCGCTGGATGATCAGGATGGTGGGGCATTGTTCCGTCTGCTCACTAGCCCCAAAGAAGGGATGCTCCAGGTTCGCCAGAGAGGAACAGCCAAGGCGAGCGACCTTGAGCATTGGCTTGACGAAGCGTTTCACCGCTTTGTCCTGCGCACTCCCAATTCGCCATCTTATCCGGCCGAGCGAATCTTTACCAACGAGATCCGCAACTTTCTAAAGGAACTGAAGCTCGCTCAATTTTATCGGGAGACTCAAGTAGGAGACGATCGCTTTCACATGGTCTTTCCGCTGGCCTATACCCCGGTGGATAGTGGTATCCCGCAGCGCGCAATCAAACCGCTGCACCTGCGGCAGGCCACAGCCACTCAGATACTAGACCATGGCGACACGTGGCTGCAGAAAGTCCGCCGTCTCCGCCAGTTCGGCACAACTCCAGACGAAGTGATTTTTCCGATCCAGCTCCCCACAACCGATGAGCGAGATTTCTCCGAGCGCTCCGAGGTCGCTCAATACCTGATGGAAGACTTTCGGAAGGAAGGAGTAACCGTGATCGACGAAGACCACTTCGCCCAGCTACGCCCCAAAGTTATCTTTCCGAATCGCACTTCTGATGAGGGATTGTTTGCTAGCTAATTACAGCTAGCAGCGGTGGGAATAGTACCTTTCACCAAGCTTCACAATCCTCGCTGAAATCATCGTTTTAAACGATGATTTCATTAAGTTTATCCATTGGATCGATCTGCTAAAGTCGGTTTGGTTATGGAATGATCCAAACAGGCTTAGTGGTTTCGGACCTGCATCTTTTTGCGCAGCGATCAGAGGGTGAATCACGTTTCCGAGATTTAGCCCCGACACTAGACGGAGTCGATACTCTGGTTTTGAATGGAGACACTTTCGACTTTCGCTGGGCTCTGTGCCCACATAGCGAAAGTATACCTCTTGCACTGAATTGGCTCAGCGAACTTACGGTGCAATTTCCGCAGTTGGAGATCCATTTCCTAGCTGGCAATCACGACTGCTTACCTCGCTTTGTCGATGAGTTGTGCCACTTGCCCAGTGTTCGCTTTCATCCTCACTACCTGATCCTCGGCAGCAATCTTTTCCTCCATGGGGACCCTGCGAATCGAAAAATGGATCTCGACGATTTTCGCCAATATCGCTCCGTGTGGGAAAGGGATTCCCCGCGAAACAAGACTCAGGCTCGACTGTATGGCCTGACCGATACGCTCGGTCTATCCAAAGTTTTTCATCACCTATATTTTTCGGGTGGTCTGGCCGAGAGCAGAATCGAGTGGCATCTCGATCAGTGCCTGCCTGGCTGGAGCGATGACATCCGCGACTGCTACTTCGGCCATACCCATGTGCCATTCCGCGACCGCAATCGGGGTCGCATTCGCTTTCATAACACTGGCGCAGCCATCCGAGGTATGCGCTTTCAACCACTATCATTCACATACGACGCAATATGAAATCTCAAGATAACAAACGATCAGTAAATTGTTACTCAGAAGGCGAAGGAGCCTTTATGAACTATTCCCAAGCACTTCGGGCCAAACTCCTTCAACCCGTGCTCGCACTGATGGCAAACGCGGGCATACGGCCAGGCGCTATCACATTCACCTCTATGCTATGCGGTCTCGCATTTTGCCCGCTTTTTATCACAGGTGAGTATGCTTGGGCTGTCGCCATGCTCGCGCTACACGTGATCTTGGATGGCGTCGACGGACCTCTAGCCAGACAGCTCGGTAGTGCGAGTGATCGAGGATCATTCACGGATACCGTCGCTGATCAGGTGGTGATATCCGCCACGACGATTGCTCTGATCTATAGCGGGACGGTAGGGGCGTGGTCTGGCGGATTGTACCTCTTCCTTTATACCGCGGTCGTCACTTTTGCGATGGTGAGAAATGCCTTTCTCACTCCCTACTCTTGGCTGTTTCGCCCGCGTTTCCTCGTCTATCTTTGGCTAATAGCCGAGATATGGCTATGGCCAGGATCGCTGAATGTGGTGCTGTGGGTGTCGGTTGGTTTGCTCCTAGCCAAAAGCGTAAGTGGATTCACGGCTTTAATCCGTGTCTTACCTAAAACCAATCAGATGGCATTCGATTAGGATCCGTCAATGGAGGTTGACGTAATGTCGTCAACGCTATTTTGATAATCGTAGAGCCAGTCCCTGAGAACAGGGCATTTAATGGTGGGGTAGTCCAAGATTTTAGTTGTTTTGAAGCGTCACCTAGCCGAAAAAGCACCGCCCACAGTCTATTCCCTTTAACTATGAAACTCTGGAAACGTCAATCTCCAAAAGAGCGCTCTGCTGGTGATTCTTTCACTGAAGATCGTGCCTACCTCGCTGAAGCTCTTGAATCGAGGATTATGTATTCTGCAGCGCCAATCGCTGACGATAATCCCGCTCAGGAAGTCATCGCGGAATCTCAACCCTCCATAGATTTTGACACACTGGAATCAATGCCTGGCTACGGTGGTGCCAGTTACGAATCTGGTCTAATCGCAGATTTCACAAAAGATGACACCGAAGCTTTTGATGCATGGCGAGCCAACGATACCGTCGATCACATTGAAAGCATCGACGGACTGAATGAAGCGCCGAGATGGGATGGAGACGGCGGACTTGCTACGGACCCACTCTTCTCTGGCGAAAATATTGGTAATGGCTTAGATATCGACCGCTATGAAAATATCGATGTAGCAGTAGGTGAGACTGAGGATGGCGATACCTATCTATACACCACTACTGAAGTCATGGTTGGCATCCTAGGTTCAGATCCTTTGAGTCAACTAAGCCAGTACTTCACTACCGGAGATGGAGCTAATCTGGGCGACTTGGTCGATCTAAGTTCATCAAAAACTATCTTAGATACAGGTGAATTAACGATAGTCCTGCTAAGCCTCACAGAGAGAGGCAATGTCGACGAGATGATCAATCATCTCGAATTGACTAATTTCATCCAGTGGGCTGAGCCAAACTTTGTTTACGAGGATATCAAACTACCAGAGTTTGTCCCTAACGATCCACAGTTCACCTCTCAATACCATCACCCCAGTGGGGTAATGAACAACGAAGGGGCTTGGGACATTAATGGCGGAACACCGAATATCGTTGTAGCAGTAGCCGATACTGGGGTTGACTGGGATCATGAAGATCTCACAGCAAATATCTGGACCAATAGTGGAGAGATCGCCGGGAATAATGTGGATGACGATGGTAATGGCTACGTCGACGATATTAGGGGGTGGGATTTCTATGACGATGATAATAATCCTGATGAAGAAGGTAGTGATAGCCATGGTACTCATGTGGCTGGCATTATCGGCGCTGTCACTAATAACGGCATTGGTATAGCAGGGACTGCTGGTGGAGGTGCTACGACGGCTGGAGTGCAAATCATGCCTCTGCGAATCTTTGCGCCGACTGCATCGATTTATGCAGAGGCATTTACTTACGCCGCTGACAATGGTGCCAATATCCTTAATCTAAGCTATGGTATCGACTCAAGAGTTAATAGTAACACCTTCCGTGCGGGGTTATCCTATATGTATGATGCTGGGGTTTTGCATATTAATTCTGCAGGAAATAATAACGAGCAAGAACCGTTACGCCAGGGTATCCATGAGACCATATTCGTAGCGGCGACTACCAGTTCTGACACTCGTGCCGGCTATAGTAACTACGGCTACGGTATTGATGTATCAGCACCTGGCTCAGGCGTGCTTTCAACATTACCAGGTGACAACTATGGCACTAAGAGTGGAACTAGCATGGCTGCACCCAATGCAGCAGCAGTAGCAGCGCTGATCTGGTCACAGAATCCAACCTGGACCAGAGATCAAGTGGCTGCCCAATTACTCGGCACGGCTGAGGATATCGACGCCTTGAATCCTGCCTATGCAGGCGAACTGGGATCAGGAAGAGTTAATTCATACTTAGCTCTGACTGAGACAATTGACGCCCCGAAGATCGACAACACCGATCTTCCACCGAATCTCGCGGTGTCATCCAGCTTAATCACGTCTTTCAGTGTCGATCTAGGCGCTATATTTGATGGAGCAACCATAGCCGATATGTCTAACTGGACGCTCACCAGCGCAGGAGCCGATGGCGCACTCGGCACAGCAGACGATAGTGATATCACACTTACACTTGATACTGATTACCATATCGGTACTAATCGACTAAACTTCTCTCTAGCTAGTGCCCTGGTTGACGGTACTTATGAGTTCCGAGCCAGTGCCGCAGGATTGACCAATCCATTTGGCACAGGCCTTGATGGCGACGGCGACGGAGTGGCAGGCGACGACTTTACTAGGACTTTCACGATTGATTTGCCAGATTTCTCTATCTCAGACGTACAAGTGACTGAAACGAATGCTGGCACTACCCAAGCGTCATTCGTTGTTACACTGGATCAGGCAGTGGATTTTGTATCCGGAACCAATGGTATACCTGAAGTGGAAGGTAATGACACAATCGCTACCGCGCAAAATATCGATGCCGTAGCTAATTGGTCGATGGTGACTTCAGGGAATATTACTGACTCAACCAGCATACCTCACATCTCGATCAGCGGTACAGGAGATGGTAGTTACGATTATTACGCATTTACGATAGGTGAAGGTGATCGAGTGATACTCGATATCGATGATAATACGTTCGACACCGAGATATTCCTTTTTGATGCTGCGGGCACCTACATTGACGGGAATGATGATGATTCCGCCGACCCTGGTAGCGGTAGCTTTTCCTCCTATCTCGACATACCTGCAGGCACTCTCGCGGCAGGCACCTATATCGTAGGTGTAGCCTCCTATAGCTCGAGTGGGGCAGATGGTGGTATTAGCGGTGATGCACCAGCTGTAGGCGAAAGCTACACGTTGCATGTTTCAGTGGAAAGTCACGGGACTGCTCCTGTGCAACTAACCATCGACTTCACTACCGTAGATGGCACTGCAACCAGTGGTGTCGACTTCACCCCGGTTTCGGGCACTTTAGTATTTGATGGAACCGCCAATGAGCAACAGATCATATCTGTCGATATTTCCGGAGATAGCGATTTCGAACTCGATGAAACTTTTACTGTAAACCTGTCAAACATAGGTGGTACAGCCACACAGCAACCAGTTTCGATTAGCGATGCCGAAGGCGTCGGGACTATCCTAAATGACGACACGGTAAGCGGAATAACAGCTGTGGATGACCATGCTGAAGCAAGCGAGGATTCCGTATTAAACATCTCATCTAGTGGTCAATCTCTGACCGTGCAGTCTGGTGCGACAAGTGTGCTAGCCAATGATTTGCAACCGCAAGGTAGCACTAGCGAAGTGATTGCGGTGCAAGGAAATCACTCCCTCACAGGTGCTAGCGTTCACAGCGCGGTAGTCACAGCTAATGCTGATGGAACCTTTCAGTACGACCCCACTGGCAGCGCTGCCGTGCAGGCGCTGTCAGTGGGCGAGACATTGATCGACACCTTTACCTACACCGTAGCCGATACAAGCTTGCTTGGTCGGTGGGAGTTCGCCGAGGGAGCAGGTGGTACACCGACCGATACTTCAGGAAATGGCAATTCGGGTGTCATCTCCGGCTCACTCACTTATGCAGCTGGCCGTAGTGGTAATGCTGATGACTATGCCATAGACTTCTCATCGGGATCGATCAGCATCGTCGATGGCGACACGGCATTTGACTCGATTGAGACAACCCAGCAGGTATCTATTGAGTTTTGGGCATATGGCGATCCGGCTGTGCAGCCAGCGCGAAATTCCAATTTTATGTTGGCCGGTCCTAGCGGAGAGCGAGTCGCATTCGCTCATGTGCCATGGAGCAATGGGCGCGTTTATTGGGATTCCGGTAACAGTGATATCGGTGGCGGCCGAGTCTCCGCACTACTCTCTCCGAGCGACTACGAGGGTCAGTGGAATCATTACGTATTTACCAAAGATGCCAATACAGGATACAGCGCCATCTACCTAAACGGTAGCCTGATAGGCTCTCGATCGGATAGTAATACGCCTCTACTCAACCCGAGCTCCCTCACAATAGGTAATGCGTACTACGGAATGATGGATGATTTTGCCATCTACGACAAAGCTCTGTCCGCTGAGGAGGTTGGATTCAATTTTCAAAATGGCAATCTATCCGAGAGTACTGTCACTATCACTGTGACGGGTGCAAACGATGCTCCTGTCGCCACTAATGATATTGGCTATCTAGCTGATGAAGATAATATCCTTAATATTTCAGCTACGGCCGATGGTATACTCGAAAACGATAATGATATCGATGTGGATGGGAATAATCCAGATGATTCATTGACGGTATTTAGCGCACAGGGCACAACGTTGGGCGGATCTCCAGCAATCGTGACTTCCGCTCTTGGTGCGACTTTAACGGTAAATTCAAACGGCACATTCACCTACGATCCTACTACCGGCGCTGTGATACAGGCCATGGCGGTTGGCGAAAGCGCGGTAGACAGCTTCACTTATGTGGTCAGCGATGGGGCTGCTAGTGATACCGCTACCGTATACATCACTGTAGAGGGCCGAGACGATCCTGCCACTGCAACGGACGATAGCTACACGACCCATGAAGACGAGCTACTGACAGGGGCGACATCTCTGCTGTCGAATGATGTGGAAATTGATATCAACGGCTCTGACCCAGATGACACCCTCACCATCCTATCTGCCCAGGGTTCGCAACTCGTAGGCGGCTCTGCTAGTGTGACATCCGCGAATGGTGCTACGATAATCGTAAACAGCAATGGCACTTTTAGCTACGATGCAACCAGCTTAGCAGGCTATCAGGCACTAGCCGACGGGGAGTCTATGACGGATACGTTTACCTACCAGGTGGCAGTAGGGCAAGGTGGTGCGATCACGCCGCAAAGTACAGCCTTATTCTCGACGAACGGGCCTACTGCCTCTGAGGTGAGCGGTCTAACCGCAAATACGGTAAATGGATTTACCTTTACCATGGACATCACCCCGACGGCACAGGATGTGGCAGCGGGAACAAAGAGGGTGCTATTTCATGTGGGAAATCATCCCAATGGAACTGGGCTCTACCTCGTGGACGGTGTACCTACATTTATCAATAAAATGGGCAGTACAGGTGCTAACAGCCCCTACAGTCTTCAGGATGCCCGGACCTCTGCACCTTACTATGATCCCACTAGTCCGTTCACCTTCGATGATCGAACCTATGATGCAGGCTGGCATACCGATACCAACCCATCTACGCTAACACCGAGCAACTCCTCTGCTCCAGAAGATGACGCTGTAGCCGTACAGCATGGTGCGGGCATATCAGGCAGCGGCACACCATCGACATTGGTTGCAGATCGAGCACACACCATATCGATCATATTCGATCCGGGTAGCCCAGGCGTCAGAAATCCCATATTGAGATTCATCGTAGATGGACAGACCGAAACATTCGTCTTTTCTGGGGCCGACTCAACCAATTGGCTAGGCGATCAAACGTATTCCGTGGGCAGAACTCACTTTGACGGTGTTGCAGACCACCTGAATCTAGGCGCTCTCTCCTGGTCTGGTAGTTCAGGTGGGACAGGCACGAGGTTCACCCAATATTCAGATTTCGATGGCACTATTAGTTCGGCCGATTTCTACAACGAAGTCGCACCTATGGCAGGCGATACGGCGACAGTAACGGTAACGGTGGTGGGGAATAATGATACTCCGGATATCACCCCAATAGGAGCCTCGAGCGCGGCGATCACCGAGACGAATGCAGCAATATCTGCCAGCGGCAACCTAACAGTTCTAGATGTCGACACCACCGATGTGGTATCTCTATCGGCATCCTCCGTATCGGTCGATGGTTCGAGTAGCTTCTCGGGTAATTTGCCACTGTCTGATAGCGACCTACTCTCTATGCTATCGCTATCGCCAGGTACAGTTAATGCTAATGCGCCAACTGGGGATACAGTCGCCTGGAATTTTCTATCAGGAACATCAGGCGACCCGGCTTTCGATTTTTTAGCTGCAGGCGAGACGCTCGTATTGCACTATCAGGTAGAGGCTGTGGATGATAGCTCTGTAGGCACTATCTCTAGTGCCCCTGATGAGTCAGATACCGCTTCCCAGATGATAGCGATAACCATAACAGGTACCAATGACGCACCTACAGTGATTGCTGGTGGAGACGTGTCTGGCGGTTTAGCCGAGGGCGCAGGTGGTACCCTATTTGATAGCGGTAGCTTTAGCATGGCTGATGCCGATCTAAGCAATACCCAAACGGTATCGATAATTGGTAGCCCGTCAACCACTAGAGATGGAGGCTCTGGAGCAATAGTGGGAACCTTAGTTCCAACCATAATCAACAATACCACAACCGATGGGGCAGGCTCGATTAACTGGGTATTTAGTGTGGCGGATGCGGATCTAGATTTCTTGGCTGCGGGACAGGTCATCACCCAGACCTATCTGCTGAGGATTGACGATCAGAATGGCCAATCTGTCACCCAGGCGGTCACCATCACACTAACAGGCACCAATGATGCACCCGTGTTCACTGGCGACCTTGCAGCTACTATCAGCGCCCAGGGAAATAGCTACACTATCACCAATAGCGATTTATATCATGTAGACCCAGACGATAGCGCTGAAGATATCACCTACACAGTGAGCTCTGCTGTGAATGGCCAGATACTGCTATCAGGGGTGCCTGCCCTATCATTTTCAGGTGCTGATCTGGCGAATGGACTGGTATCGTTCGAGCATGACGGATCTGACACCCTATCTGCCGCATTCGACGTCATGGTCGAAGACGGAGACGAAGACTCAAGTATAGCCACTGCTCAGACATTCTCGCTTGTTGTAGCAGATGTGGTAGCCCCCCAAGTGGTAGCTATCGAGAGGTTTTCTCCTGCCGCACCATTGACGGCTGCCGATGATTTAACTTTCCGAGTGGTATTCGATGAGCCAATAGGCACTATCGGTCTAAGCGATTTCGCAGTGACCGGATCGACGGGTATACCTTCCAGTCTGACTCTGATCGCCCCGGGCGAGTATCTTGTGACAGTCGAGGGTGGCGACCTAGCTGATATCGAGGGTGATGTTGGCTTGATGCTATCAGCTGGCAATCAAGTAACAGATCTATCTGGCAATTTGCTGTCCGCTGTGCCGCCCGCTACCTCCGAGAGCTACCTGTTAGACAACTACGGACCAACGCCCATCATATCTGGACCTAGTTCCAGCGTGGCCGATGAGCCTATCACGCTCACTATTGACTTTGGCGAGTCAGTGAGTGGTTTTACTATCGATGATGTAGATGTGACGAATGGCCAAGTCGTTGCTCTATTTGACAATGGCGATGGTACTTATCTCATCGAGGTGCTACCCACTGAGGGAACTCTTATTGTGGCTATCGCTAGCGGTGTTTCCACAGCCACATCCGGCTTGGGGTATCAAAATCTCGCAGCCGTTGACTACTCTGCCGATATCTCTTTGGGAGTCTCAGGAGCTACCACACTCTTCGACGTCGCCAATCTAGACTTAGGTTCATTGATGTTTGGAACAAAAACACCTGCCATACCTGATACAGATGCAGCAGATGCGCCCTTTGAGACTGGAGCAAGCCGTGATCTATCAGCTAGGGTCAGGGTACAGTATGCCACCGAGAATAGCTCCTTCATCATACCGACCAGACGCGATGGCTCATGGGCGATCACGGTCGCAGACATATTTTCCCGCGATCTAGATTTTCGGGTGGATGAGGGACTGGCATTCTACGACCCCATGTCGGTGCTTGTCGATTGGATCGATAGCAAAGGTGTAGGTCGCTCGGTGATCTTTGAGATCACTATGATCGCTCCTGACGAAAGCGAAACACCGAAACCTGGCACTGTAGTGGGCCGCTTGCTCGCTGGACTTATGTAACGCCAACTGCCGAAATTCGGATCTCGGTCGACTCTCTCTGATACCTTTCACCGCCTGTGAAAAACTTGTTAAAAAAATGGGGGTTATTGGTGGAAATGCCCGTAGACTCTCGGCTTGAGCACTGTGGAAAAAACAACATTCGCCGAGCTAGGATTGCCCGAGCCGCTACTCGAAGCCATAACTGAGATCGGCTTTGAGGAGCCATCCGCTATCCAGGCGGCGACTATACCCGTGGCCCTAGCGGGTCACGACATCGTCGGCCTATCGCAGACCGGATCGGGCAAGACGGCGGCCTTTGGCCTACCCTCGCTCGCCAAGGTGGATGTCGACCTAGCCGTACCACAGCTGATCGTACTGTGTCCGACTCGCGAGCTAGCCGTGCAGGTCTGCGACGAGATCAATCGGCTCGGCGCCAAGACACCTAAGCTCAAGACTGTCGCCATCTACGGTGGCGCACCCATCACCCGCCAGATCCGTGCGCTCAACCAAGGGGCACAGGTCATCGTCGGCACGCCGGGCCGCATCATCGATCACGTTGAGCGCGGCTCGTTGGAGCTTTTCGATATCGAGACCGTCATCCTAGACGAGGCCGATCGCATGCTGGACATGGGCTTCCAAGACGAGATGGAGAAACTCCTGCGCGCTCTGCCCGAGGACCGGCAGACGCTGTTTTTCTCCGCCACCATGAACAAGCAGGTGCAGCGGCTTATTCACCAGCACAGCGACGACCCGCAGACCATCGAGATCGAGCGAGCCACACTGACGGTCGACTCGATCGATCAGGTCGTCTATGAGGTGCGTCAGCGCTCCAAGACCGAGGTGCTCTCCCGCATCCTCGACCTCGAGCAGCCGCGCCTGGCCATCATTTTCTGCAATACCAAAAAGGCAGTCGACGATTGTACTGAGGCACTGCTAGCCCGCGGCTACCCCGCCGATCGACTCCACGGCGATATCGCCCAGATGCTGCGCGAGCGGGTGATCCGCCTGTTCCGCGAGGGCACAGTCGAGATCCTAGTAGCCACCGATGTGGCGGCTCGCGGTATCGACATCGACGATATCGACATGGTCATCAACTATGACCTCCCGCAGGATCCAGAGGACTACGTACACCGCATCGGCCGGACCGGTCGGGCAGGCCGCTCTGGTCGAGCCGTGTCTTTTGTCTTTGGTCGGGATGTCTATCGCCTGCAGACCATCGAGCGCTACACTCGCCAGCAGATCACTCGGGCGCCGATCCCCTCCACCGAGGAAGTCGAGGGCCGCCTGGCCAGCCAGCTCATCGATACCGTCCGCGAGAAGCTCCAGTCCAAGGCATTCGAAGATGCCAGCGCCGATATCAATACGCTAAAAGAAGAGGGCCACAGCGAATACGACATCGCCAATGCACTGATGGCGCTACTGCGCGAAGAGACTGGCCGCGAGAGCGAAGAGATCCTCGAGGATCGCCCCGACTACGAGGCCCCATCCGAGCGCCGCCCACGCCGCGAGCGAGATGGCGACGATCGAGGTGGCAGAGACGATCGCAAACGCGAGCGCCGCCAGCGTGACAATCCCACCGAGACCGAAGAGGGCATGACCCGCCTGTTTATGAATCTCGGCAAGGCTCATCGCGCCCGCCCCGGCGACATCGTCGGTATGATGCACAATGAGCTAGGCATCCCGCGCGACTCGCTCGGCCGCATCACCATGGCACCGCGCTTCTCCCTGATCGAGATCGCCGACGAATTCGCCGACACCGCTATCGAAGAAGCCAAGACTGCCAAGCTGCGCGGCAAAAAATTCATCCTCGACCGCGACCGAGCGTCCGGATCCGGCGGTGCTTCCGTCAGAGACGACTCGCCTCCTGCCGACCGTCCGGAGCGCCCAGATCGCCCAGATCGCCCACCGCGAAAGAAAGAGCGCGATGAAAATCGCGAATGGCGCAGTGAGCGCGGCAAAGACAGAGGCTACAAAAAGAAGAAAGACTTCAAGACTGGCGGCGGCAAAAAGAAGTCATACGGCGGCGATAAGCCCAACCGCAAGAAGCCAAAGGGGAGATTTCCCAAGAAAGGGTAAGCCCACGACCTAACTCAGCCGCGTTTCGAGCACGGTTGATTCCCGCGTCAGATTAGCCCTGGCCCTTGCCTCGTATCGATCACGAAACTCCGCAGTCCTGTAGATCGTTTCTCTACCCAGAAACGTCTGCAACACAGCTGCTCGTCCTGTTCGGTAATCAGCCTCCGGCACCCAGTGATATTCCCGCCGGATAGCCGCGCAGTAGCGATCATAGACTTCAGGCTCTGCGCCTAGGATCGATAGATCGATATCGATCATCCAAGCTGCTGCTGCAGCCGCTACCTCTCGGGAGTGATCCGTCGCGATGATCAAATCATAAACCGACTGCGCCACTTCCTGGGCAGCTCCTTGGTCCTGCAAAAATCCTAGCGCCCAGTCCGCACTATCCTGCTCATTGGTCTGCGAGTGCGTGTCGTAGATCGCATCGTGAAACCAAAATGCCAACTCCACCCAATCGGCATCTGGGATCTGCGTTCGGTGCCGATCGACCAGAGCTAGACAGTGCTCGATATGCCCGACCTCGTGGTAGTGCCGCGCTGGTTCACCGTGGGCGTCGACTAGCTGCTGCCAGGTATCTTCCGTTCTCGGCAGATCCAGACGGCGCATCAAGTCGAGCCAACGGGCTAAATCCATGCCGACCATACATCGAGAGTGCATTTCACCCACCTTTTCCTGTGGAAAAAACCATAAGATCAGCGATCTTTAAACACCTGTCGGGCTATCGAGCCAGACTAGCTTTCCATTCAGCGGGAAGGTGCTCTTAATCGGCTCTTGCGAGCTCGACGCACTCTCCGGACGACTTTAGTATCGGTCCAGCCGGTGGTTCGACAGGGACTTTTTCTTTTTCTACCCCACCCCATCACAGATGGGCTCGCTGGACTCACTATGCGGCAAAGCTCTCGCCGCACGAGCAGGTGACTACCGCATTGGGATTGGTCACTTTGAAGCCGCCTTGCTGCAGGTCGTCGCTAAAATCTAGCTCAGATCCCGTCACAAAGAGCGCGCTTTTGGGGTCGATCACCACGCGCACGGCATTCGACTCCACCATGATATCGCGGTCTGCAGGGCCATCTACGAGATCCATCTTGTACTGCAGCCCCGAGCAGCCGCCCCCGATCACAGCGATCCGCAGCGCCCCATGCTCGGCTCTACCCTGCTTGGTCAGGAGCGAGCAGAGCCTCTCAGAAGCGCCATCCAGCACTTTGATCAGCGATTCGTTGCCAGTTTTATAGTTCACACTCACAGCGGCTTACGGTCGATAGACTCCACGGGTATGCAACGAAAAAACGCTTACTTCAATAGTCTTAAATGTTTGTATGCCTAAGAATTCTTGCTATGATCTGCGATTTGGTAGACACAAACACCGAAACCCATGAAACATCACACACCACAGAAGCTGTCAAAACGGCTGCGACCATCGGGTCGAGCCAAGATATTGTGTGGAGTCATCGCCGGAGCTTTCCTGCTAGGCTGCTGCTCGATCATGATCTGGCCGAGCGTCTACCAGGCCACTGCCAAAATCGCTCTGGACCCGCCTGCAGGTACCAGCCCTGCCCCCACTCATAGCGATGGGATGAAATTTCAACTGCCCTCGCTGGTCAAAGCACAGGCAGAAGTGATCCGTAGCGACTCTTTTCTCACCAAGATCGCAGGGCAAAACGGGTTGGCCAGCCGCTGGGGTGTCTCCAATGGCCGCGCCGCATCGCGCATGAAGCGCTCCACATCGGTAAAACGCCGCACCCAAGAGATCGAGATAAACTACCGTTCAGGTATCGACACAGAGTCTGCCGAAATCGCTAACGTCATCGCTACAGCCTATGTCGACCACTGGAAACGCATGCAGCGCGATCGCTACGATGATATGGAGAAAACCGTGCGTGCCGAGCACGATACCTTCAAATCCTCGACCAAACTGAAGCTGGCGGCATTCGAAGTGCTAGGCGCCTCTAGCTCCAAGCCAGAGGAGCTGCTAAAAGCGCGCGATGAACTGCGCCAGCTAAAGGAGCGAAACGCAGAATTTCACAAACGTCTCGCCGATATCGACACCGGCCGCAGTACCCTCAGTGATGCAGCTACCATCGCCATGCCTGCGACTCCTGGTACCGTCATCGAGAAGGCCGACGTTTTTAAAGGTCTGATCACCGCTGCTGGCGTAGCCCTGCTGGCGACACTCATCACTGTGCTGATCTGGGCCATCCAAGATCGCCGCAAGTCCTCCATCGCCGATATCGCCAAAGCGCTGGTCCCACCGAATCTGGTGCTGATCCCAGAGACTGAGAAAGCTGACTACTCCGACCAGCCGATGCCTTTTCTCCAGATCCGTCAGGCACTGGTAGAGACCTACCCCCAGCCAGAGGGTGTCATCATCACTACCGTAGGCTGTCTGGCCGAGGAGTCGATGACGTACATCTCCACCGAGCTAGCTCATAGCCTAGCTGCGATCGGCCACCCGACACTGGTCATCGAAGGAGATCTGAAGAATCCTACCGTGCACAAGCGATTTGGACTCGAAACCTCACCTGGCCTGACCGATCATTTGCTCGGTGAAAAGACACTAGGTGATGTCGCCATCAAAACCGATGTGGAAAACCTATGGGTCGTCCCTGGTGGTGGCGAGATCAGCGCCGAGCCCGAGACTCTGCTACGCAGCACTCAGATGAAGGAAATGCTCACCGATGCGAGTAGCCGCTTCGATTACATCATCTTCAGCGGCGCACCGATCGTGTCCGGCACGACTTCACTCCTCCTTTCCGAGCTGTCTCATGAGACCTACGTCTGCACAGACTCGACACAGACCTCCAAACAGCTCTTGGTCCGCACTCGGATCGCCATCGATCAGACAGGCGGCCAGTTTGCCGGCCTGATCCTGACTCAAGTCAGCGCCAAAGCCGCAGCTGATGCCACTGAAGAGCTAGTGAAGGCTGACATCTACGGATAAGAAGAGAGGCGGCGTCTCTCGTCGCCCACAGCGCTGAGCTAACCGCTTTAGGTAAGGAAGATCTCAGTAGAGGAAGACCCCAGTCTTCCAGGTAAACCATGGGCATCGTGCTGGGGTAGCCGGGCAGTTAAAAACAGCCCCTCCCAGTCATGCATGGAAGGCTAGAGCAGGTTGATGCGTCCTACGGTGTTGGAATTTAGCCGATCCCTGAAAAGTAAAGAGCCGCCCAGCTCAAAGAACTGGACGACTCTAAAACACGAAACACAAACAGACAGTTACCGTTAAGTAACTGAGCCTTATAATACCTTGATATTTAGGATAGTCAAATAATTAAGTTAAATTAATTATCTAGTTTTTCGAAATACTTCACCATCGGATTGATCTCCGGCTTTTGGGATGAAATAGCGGGCTTTTGAGAAAGCGAAATTCGGATCCGACTGGGACCCCTGTACGCAGAAACCGCCCAGCTAGAGCCAGGCGGTTCTGAAACACGAAACACAAACAGACAGTTACCGAGAAGTAACTATCGGTAAGCCTACTGAGAGGGCTAGCAAAGTCAATGAGATATTTAAGGTATGTTAAATATCGTCGCAAGTCATTCAACCTAAAACGTAAAAAGCCGCCCAACCCGAAGGCTGGACGGCTTTGAAACACGAAACACAAACAGACAGTTACCTGTTACAGTAACCGCTTCAGAATGATACTCCCTTATCTGGTTTGGTCAACGAGATATTTAAGATAAATTAAATTTTTAGCAATCCAGACAGAAGTCGCTGAAGACCAACACGATCCCTCCTTTCCACTACCGTCGAGCCGCGTAGACTACCTGACACACGCGCAAGATGGCGAACGAAACCGAGACAAAGGCCTTTTACCAGGCGCTGAGCCCTCCCACTGCGGATTGGTTTGCGAAGACATTTCGCGGTCCTACCGAGGCTCAGACCAAGTGTGTGCCTCACATCCTCGAGCAGCAGAGTGTGCTGCTGTCGTCGCCTACCGGCTCGGGCAAGACGCTGGCCGGATTCCTAGGCATCATCGATCGCCTGGCTCAGGAGCACCAGGCTGGCACGCTGCCGAGTAGCGGCATCCAGTGCATCTACCTCTCGCCACTACGCGCTCTCGCCTACGACATCGAGAAAAATCTCAAGGCCCCGCTTGAGGGTCTGGGCCTGAGCGATGTCATCACCGTCGGTATGCGCACTGGCGATACCTCTGCCAACGAGCGCGCCAAACAGCGGCGCAAGCCGCCACACATCCTGATCACCACTCCGGAGAGTCTCGCCATCATCCTACCACAGGCGGGCTACCGGCAGGCGCTGGAGAGATGCCGCTTCGTCATCATCGACGAGCTGCATGCCTTTGTGGAAAATAAGCGAGGCGCTCATCTCTCGATCTCACTGGAGCGGCTCGAGCGTATCCAGAAAACAGGCAAGCCGCTCTGCCGCATCGGCCTATCGGCTACTGTCGCGCCGCTGGATGTGGTCGGCGACTTCCTGTGTGGCTCTGGACCAAAGCCCGTCATCGCCGAGGCACGCATCGAGCGCCGCGCGGTGATCGAGGTACTCACTCCTCTGCGCAAGCATGCCTACCCGCCATCGGGCTACACCGCCACTCGGGTGATCCGAGATATGGCCGCCATCGTCGAGCGAAATCGTTCGACCCTGATTTTTACCAATACCCGCTCTGGTGCCGAGCGCATCTCGCACCGGCTAAAGCTGGCGCTACCCGATCTGAATGCCCAGATCGAGTGCCACCACTCCTCGCTCGATCGCGACATCCGTCAGGAGGTAGAGGACCGGCTAAAGCTCGGCGAGCTACGAGCTGTGGTCTGCTCCACCTCGCTCGAGCTAGGTATCGATATCGGCCATATCGATACGGTCATCATGGTCAGTACGCCCAAGGGTATCTCCCGCGCGCTGCAGCGGGTCGGCCGCTCTGGCCACTCCATCGATCAGATGAGCCACGGGGTGCTGTGCGCGACCAATATCAACGATCTGATCGAATGCATCGTCTGCGCCCAGCTCACCCGAGACCGGGTGCTCGACCCCGTCAATATCCTGACCAGTGGCAACGATGCCATCGCTCAGCACGTGATCGGTATGGCTATGGATGGCGGGGTGACGGCCGACGAGGCTTACCAGACAGTCACCGCGGCTTATCCCTTTCGCGATCATCCTCGCGAGACATTCGACCGCATCCTGCTCTACCTAGAGGGTGGCGGTAAATCCCTAGCTGGGCAATACCGCGAAACCTTTGGCAAAATCGCCGAGGCCGATGGCCACTACCACACCGTGAGCAAAAAGGTCGAGCGCGACTATCTGGTCAATATCGGCACCATCCACTCCGAAGGCATGGTGAACGTGATCCTGAACCGCCGCAAACTCGGCTCGGTGGAGGAGAACTTCGTCAAAAACCTGAAGCCCGGCGACATCTTTGTCCTCGGCGGAAAGACGGTGAAACTACAGGAAGCCGGGCTGACCGGCATCAAAGTGACCGATGCCTCTGGCCGACTGCCTACCGTGCCACAGTGGAATGCCAACAAGATGCCGCTCGCCTCCGGCATCGCTAATGAGGTGGCTCGCCTACGCACCGAGATGGATCGCATGATGGCCGACGAGGCCGAGCCCGATGAGATCGCCGACTGGCTGATCGAGGAGTGGGACATCTCCGCTACCAATGCCGCTGCGGTGATGGATCACTTTCGCTCGCAGTTGCTGCTGTCTGCGATTCCTACAGAGCGGCGCTTTTTGATCGAGAAATTCCGCGACATCGACAATGATCCTGAGCGGGTGCATTACTTCTTCCACTCTCTGATCGGCCGTGCTGCCAATGATGCCCTATCGCGCATCATCAGCCATCGTGTGAGTGAGGCTGTGGGTGGCAATGCACTGGTGACGATCGATGACTACGGCTTTCTCCTCAGTCTGAAAGATTTCCAAGCGATGGAAGCCGAGGCCTGGCGCGAGCTATTCACCACCGGCGATACCCCCGAGGCCGATATGAAAAGCGCCCTACAGGGTGCCCAGCTGGTGAAGTGGCAATTCGGTGGCGTCGCTCAGACAGGGCTAATGGTACCGCGCAATCTACCTGGCAAAGAACGCGCCGTCCGTCAGCTGCGCTGGAGCTCGGATCTGCTCTTCGATGTGCTCAGCGAGCATGAGCCAGATCACCCGCTGATGGAGCAGGCCTACCACGAGGCCACGCACACTTTTCTAGATCTCGATCGAGCCATCGAGTTTTTGGGTAGAGTGGGTGAGATGCAGTGGGAGCTACACGAGGTGCCAGCTGTCACGCCATTTGCCTTCGGGCTCTACGCCAGCAAGATCAAAGAAAGTATGATGCTAGAGGATCCGGATGAGGCGATCGAGCGGCTGTATCAGGCGATGCAGGAAAAGCTGGGGAAACCTACAGAGTCTTGAACTAGCCGCTGCGCGGCTATGAAACGAGGGTCGTATCTATCTTGATCTGCTTATCCCTCGGTAGTAGGCGATTCATTTGTCCGATGTGCTCTGGAAGGCACACGGTCTCGAAATCGTAATTCTCTAGGATATGCTGTCTCGCAGCAGGACCGAGATGCTCATGCTTTTCAGGATCTGCCAGCACATCGATGATCTGCTCGGCCAGTGCCTCGTGATCGAAGAAATCGACTAGTAGCCCGGTCTCGCCATGAGTGATCGCCTCGCGCACCGGTGCCGTGTCCGATGCTACGATAGTAGCGCCTAGCCCCATGCTCTCGAGCAGCGACCACGACAGAACGAAAGGTTTGGTCAGGTAGGTGTGGCAGGTGCTGATCCGAATGATGTCGAGCAGCCGCAGGTAGGGCACCTTGCCGACGAAGTGTACGCGATCCCAGTCGATCAGGTGACCGACCTCATCGCTCATCTCGCCGCGAAATCCATTGGGATGTTTGCTCGGTGCGCCGTAGGAGACTTCATTGCCACCTACCAGTATGACACGTGCATTGGGGCGAGCCTTTTGGATGATCGGCAGCGCGCGCATGAAGACATGGAACCCACGCGCCGGCTCCATATTCCTCGAGATAAAGGTAATGATTTCATCCTCCTTGGTCACGTGACGATCGAGGCGACGCAGGTACACCGAGGCATCCGGATTTTCCGAGAGCCGCTCGGTACGGATGCCATCGTGGCAGACATACATTTTCTCATGGAAGCCTTTGGAAAAGGTATCGCGCTGCCACTGGGTAGGTGTCATGGCGACGTCGACTGTCTCTAGGTTCACATAGTTGTTCACATTGCGAGCCTGCATCATGAATCGACAGTCCTCGGAGACTGTCTCATCGGGGTCGAAACCCACTAGACCGCCTTCGGCCAGATAGAAATACTCGAAGTAACCAATGATCGGTACATCCGCCCAGACTTGCTTGAGGAAAGTGAGCTCGCCCCAGCCGGTATGGCCTACGATCAGATCGGGGTGAAAGCCTTCCTTGGCGAGCTGCTTGGCCGCCACTGCCGCGCCATAGCCATTGCCTGCGGCCTCCTCCCAAAACTTTGATAGCGCGTAGGCTCCTTTTTCGATCTTGTGGTGCGACTCATATTGGACCACACGCACCCCATCGATCGGTGGCGTGTCATTCCGCTGTGTCAGAAAGACCAACTCATGTTCGCCCTGCGCTGCCAGCCAATGGACGATCTCGCGATACTGTCCGGGACTATTCTGGTGGACTAGGAGTAACTTCATATGACTGCTGCCGAAAACGCGGGAAGCTAGTTGGCCAGGATCAGTCTATCTTCCAAGCGACCAAGCGTCGCCCCGACGTCTTTTAGCTGCGCTGGCATATCATCGAGAAATTCATCGGTGCTGTAGACCTGCAGCCCATCCACATAGCTAGAGATATCGGTGATCTCGGCGAGGTGGTCGAGCAGACACGGGCTATCTAGGCGCCCAGGATCAAAGCCAGTGACCATCAACAAGCCCGACGGACGACAGTCCAGAGCGGCCACTTGCAGATCTGGCCTGTGCTCCTGCAGACACACCGCTGTGCGCCACACATCTCCAGTCCAGTAGAGCGTGGTGCGGGTCGGCTCAGCGCTCTCGATCGTCTGCGGGATACAGTCGTGCAGCATCACCACACTATCGCGATGGAGATAGGACTCGACGTTTTGAAAATCGATCAGCGTCTGCTCGGCCGTGTGCAGTCCATCGATGAAAGCCAGGTCGATCGGCTCGCCATTGAACTCCTGCTGCACATCCACTTCCTGAAAGAAGTCGTCGCTGGTTTTCTGAAACAACTTCAGGGCTGACTTGCCCTTATACACGGGAAAATCGATCTGAAAATGCGGGTCGACCCCTACGGCGTGACCTCTGGCGTGCTGCATCGATTGCCCACGGCACACGCCGATTTCCAGATAATTTAGCGGCCCATACCGATCAAAAAGCTGCTCAAAGACGCTGAGATAATGGACCGAGGAGAATTGGCTAGGGGCGACCAGACGGCCTTCTCCCCAGTTTGGTTTGAGTGACATATGGGCTTGGCGGGTGAGTGGGTGTTATTGTGAGTGAGATGAGGGGATGACCAATCCTAAATGGATTGATTGGGTCATTTAAGAAATGTTAAATTTCTATAAATATTAATTAAATCAAATATTTTTAGTCTCTCTGGACCAGAAATTTAAATTTTTCTCCCCTCTTTTTTGCCTCACTCCACCCACGGCCCAACCAGAGCCCATTGCGCTCAGCGCCTGCTTATCACTCAGCAGCAGGTGTGTCGCGGTAGTTCCACTCAGGTGTACCGGGGGGATCTTTCACATGTGGAGTCTTGCCTAGGCCAAAGTCCTCAGCCTGCAGATCGAGCTCGGCGAACCAGCCCTTTTCGCGGATGAAACCGAAAAAGCTCGGGTAAAACGCATCGACATAGGACACGTCAGCCTTCTCTGGCACCTCGAGCCCAGTCAGATGATAAGCGGCATTCACGATCAGGCGGCGCAGGTCCTCGCTGACCAGATCCACCGATGCACCTGCAGTGGTGCAGAAAGACTCTGCTTTAGTGCCATTCGGCGCAGTGTAGGGGTGTAGCCAGGCAAACGCTTGCATCGGGTCATTCTTGTCCGCTGTGTGCGAGGAGTCAGGAGCCATCGTCTCGGTCACAGCAGCACGCATCAGTATGGTGTCGGCATCGGTCAGGTGCTTCACACCGTAGACATCGGATGGAGCGAAGACGTCTTTGACACTGTTTAGGATGGGGTGACCAGCATTGCCCCCCTCGATCACACCACGGGCGCCTTGCACCTTGTGGCGGCCATGGTGGCTCACCCACTGCTCGCCCAGCACCTTGCGCCCCCACTCACCATAGCCGATGGCATCGCCAAACTTGGCTCCACCACGGAAGGCGTGCGTCGCGGTGCGGATACCGATGAAGGGTCTGCCCTGATTCATGAAATCCGTCAGATACTGCGCATCCTCTGCCGATGGATTGCGAAAGCGCGTACCAATGATCACCAGATCGGCATCGACCAGCGCCTCCCAGCCACGGATACCGGCCTGATTGTTTGGGTCGATGTACTTGCCCGACTCATCGTAGGGAAACAGCACCTCGCAGTCATAGCCATGGTGCTGGCTCAAGATTTTGCCCAACATCGGCATCGCCTCCTCGGAGCGGTACTCCTCGTCACCCGAGATCAGCACGATCTTTTTGCCCTTACCAGGGCCTTCCTTGCCCGCGAGCTTCAGCGTATGCTCACCCGCCAGCAATGTCCCCGCCATGCAGATAGCGGCTACCAGTAGTGTATTGATGGTCTTCATAGTCATAAATAGAAAATCGTAAATTCCCCACATGTTACTCAGCTCTTTCCGCTACCTTTTCCACCACGCCTTTTGGCATCTTTGGCAAGTTGACTTCAGATCCGATCGCGTGGTGGTAGGACTCTCGTCGGAGAGGCAATTCAATAGGGTACAATTTTGACTCAATAGGGTACAATCGTTACTCCCGGCCATGAAAACTGAACTACGCAATATCCTCGCCGATAAATCGGGCGCCGAGTGCGCCCTGGGCTGCCTCGAGCAGAATGGCATCACCACACTCGACCTGATAGAAGCGGCATCCATACCTACCGACCCCGATGCCTGGCGCGCGACCTGGCTGCTAAACCACTCAATCGGCACCGATGATAGCCAGCTGATATGTCATCAGGCCAAACTAATCGAGGCCCTCCCTCTGGCCAACGATAGCCACCAGCGAGAGCTACTTCGCCTACTCGACACCCTCTCCCGCTACGATGAAGATATAGAAGGCCTACTATTCGAGCATTGTATCAAAATTTGGTCTGACACACTAAAGATCCCCTCTACGCGCATCAGAGCCTTTCGCCTAGTCATGGCATTCACCGAGCACTACCCTGAGCTACTCAAAGAGATCCGCCCGCTCACTACCGAAGAATACACCGCCGACCTCTCCTCCGGCATCCGCCACTCGTTTTCGAAATTGATAGCAGGTAAGTGGTGACCTGGGACCGTCCCCGTCGGCTCACTACAAAAAGCCATCAAACATCGGACGCCGGTATGTCCAAAAGACGCTACTCGCCCTTATGCTTCTTATACTCGGGCCAGCTTAGCACACCATCGCCATCAGTATCCGCATCTGGATTCTTGTAGAAATATTTATCCTTCCACTTCTCACCAGCGTCTTTCTCCTTATGGGTATTCATCTCAGGCCAGCTAAGTTCACCATCTTTATTAGCGTCAGCCTCGGGATGCTTCTTGAAGTAATCCTCTTTCCAATCATCCGCGGTTTTCTTTGGCGCAGGGATGGACTCGGGGATCTGGCTGAGCAGATCGTCGCGGCAGGCTTTTAGCTGATCGGCATAGGCATCATCGAGAGCCAGATTGGTCCATTCGTGAAAATCTTTAGTGGTATCATAGAGCTCCTCCTTACCATTGGAGTAGCGGATATAGCGCCAGTCTCTGTAGCGCAGGCTGTAGCTCTGAAAAGCCGGATCATAATACTGCGCCCACTTGTATAAGGCCGTGATCGCACTGTTCGGCCCCTCCCAAGTTTCTTTACCAGGGTCCGCCAATAGCGAGACCAACGAATGCCCATCTAGATCGCGGCCTTTATCGTTCTTTTTGGTATCGCCCTCGAGATCGCACAGCTCGACCAAGGTAGGGAAAATATCGATCAACGACACAGGTGTAGCACTCTTGCCACCAGCCTCGCTCACTCCCGGTGCGCGGATGATCAGCGGCACGCGCGTGCTCTCCTGCCAGAGGGTATTTTTATACACATAAGCTTTCTCTCCATTCCCCCAGCCGTGGTCGCTGGTAAAGATGATGATGGTATTGTCCTTTAGCGAGGTATTATCGATGACATCGAGGATGTCGCCGACCAGATCATCCACCGATGCCACGCAGGCGAGGTAGGCCTGGACGAATTTCTTTAAAGCCAACTCGCGGTCGCCATCGTAGCCCTCGACTAGGAGGTCGTGGATCTTAACCCCACGGTCGCTGCTGCGATCATCCTCATCGGAGGTGATGGTGTGTTTGAAGGTGTCGTCGGCATCACCCTCCAAGATGCCGGGCAGCTCGATCGAGTCGAGCGGGAAGCGATCGAAGTACTCCTGCGGCACGATCAGCGGCGTGTGCGGACGGACGAAACCGACGCCCATGAAGAAGGGCTTTTCATCGGGATTATCAGCATAGTGCTGCAGCTTCTCCACCGCCCACTGGGCATTCAGCTCATCGCCAGTCATGTCGCGATCGGCATCGCTCTCGTAGCGGAGCAGGCGCTGCTTGCCCCAGCCGCCGGTGCGCCACTGCAGCGGGCCATCGGCAGGCAGCTTGCGCAGCGGGCCAAAGGAACCATCGATACTGCCAAACTCGGCAGCTAGTCCCTCGGGTGAGTCGGGGTGCGCCAGATTGCTCTCGCCATCGTAGGCAAACGGGCCGTAGTCCGACGGGTGACCATACTCAGACCACTCGGTTTTATCCCGATTGTGCATCACCTTACCAGTGCCGAGGGAGTGATAGCCATTGGCCTGGAAGTAGGTCATCATGGTGTGAGAGTTCTTCAGCGCCTCGTTTTTGTCCCAATCCTCAAAGCCGTAGTGCTGAGTGGTGTGCGGCAGTAGCCCAGTGGCGAAGCTCGCGCGCGAGGGATTGCAGATGGGGATATTGCAGTGCGCCTGCTCAAAGGAAACACCGCTATCGATCAACCGCTTGATGTGTGGTGTCTTGGCCTGAGGATGCCCACCCATCGTCTCGATGTAGTCATTCAGATCATCGCAGACGATGAATAGCACATTAGGCTTTTCACCTGCAGAAAGCGTGAAGGTAGTAGCAGCACCTACCAGCAGGGCTGCAGTCCAGGCGGAGAATCGTTTCATCATGTTCTGGCTAGTCTAGGCAGATATTGGCCAGCAGCCATTGCGGCTTATGGCGTTATTCGGGGCTATGGCATGCGGCTACTCGGCAGACGCAGTCTCCCAGCCGTGACCTTTCGGCACCGTCGGCTTGGCTGGTTTCTTCAGCGTCGGTGTCTCACCCAGCGGCGCTAGGGTCTTTGCCCAGTCAGCGTGGCGTTTGGCCATCTTTTTTACCACATCGGGGTGCTCGGCGGCTAGATCAGTCGACTCGGTGGGATCATTTTTCAGATCGAATAGCTGCCAGGCATCGGCCTCGTATTTCTTATAGAGACGCCAGTCCTGCCAGCGGGCGGCGATCAGGTGGCGGCGCTCGGCATCGCCCGGCTCGTTGTTTAGCCAAAAGAGATTTTTGTGCGCATCTCCAGTCTTTTTACCCTGCAGCCAGGGGAATAGGTCCACCCCATCGCAATGCTCTGGGATCTCGCCGCAAGTGTAGCTGGCGATGGTCGAGTAGAAGTCGAAATTTGCCATCATACCAGCGTAGGTCTCGCCCTGCGGTAGCTGACCCGGCAGCGAAAAGATCGTCGGCACCCGCACCCAACCTTCTTTCTGCGTACCTGCGCCTTTGCCGCCTGTGTAGGGTGTGGAGGTGCCGTACTCGCCGATATTGGCACCATTGTCGCTAGAAAAGATGATCAGTGTCTCCTCGCGCAGATCGTGCGCCTCGAGCACCTCGAACAACTTGCCCACCTGATCATCCACCGCACAGATCGCCCCGGCTAGAGCTCGCCGCTCCTCTGGAGCTGTGGTGCGACTTTTCAGCCGCTCCGGCGCCTCGATACTCTTAGAGTGCACCGCCAGTGGCGACCAGTAGAGAAAGAACGGCTCATCCCGATGCCGCTCGATGAAGTCGACCATACGATCGCCATCATAGTCGGTCAGCCACTGCTCCTCACCCTGCTCATCGATGCAGAAAAACTGCGAGACACCCTTCTTGGCCTCCACAGTCTTGCGCAGTGCTTTCGGCATAGCCGCGATTTCTTCCTCGCTGTATTGCTTGGCTGGCGGTCTGCGCGCCACTTCGCCAAACCCGACCTGTAGTGGCCCTTGCTGTTTGGTACCGATATCCCACTTGCCCACCTGGCCGGTGGCATAGCCCTTACCGCTCAGGTATTTCGCCAGCGTCGGCCGCTCCGCCTCATCGGGTATGGCTAGCCCACGCGACATGCCATATTTGCCAAAGCGCTGCCCATACTGCCCCATGATCAGAGCGCAGCGGCTCGGGCAGCACGGTGGATTGGTGATGTAGGACGTCGTGCACACCACACCCTCCTTTGCCAGGCGATCCAGATGTGGCGTCGGGATATCCTCGCAGCCAAACGGCCCGATGTCTCCATAGCCCAGATCATCGATATAGATCAGCACCGCATTGGGACGATCGGCAGCGTGAGAAACGGCAAACACTAAAACAACAAAGAAACCTATGATGCATCGCATGTCCGGAGCCTAGCGACTAGACCCACCGATCTCAAGCGTTTCCACCTCACGTCTAGATAGCCAGAGGCAGCATGCCTACCGCCCTCTCCACCACTGCTAGATCAATCCCAAAAGCGAGTTGATCATTCGAGCCCAATCCGGCGGTAGGGTGATGTACACCGCAAACACAACAATCGCGAAGGCGACGAGAAAGCGAAACAACGCTGGGCCCACGCCCGATGCCGTCTGAAAGCTATCCCACGCATTGAGCTTGGTCTGGAGCTCGCGCTCGTCGCCGACTAGCATCGTCTTGTAGCGAGTCGGCACACTAGTAGCAGGTAGTGCCTGCGGCAGTGTAGGCGTCTCCACCTCAGTTTGATGAGCCTCGCGCAGCTGTGCCTCGGTCTTGAGCAGCTCCTCCAGAGCGGCTTCGCGGAGAGCATTTAGAGCGTGGCAAGTAGCCCCTATCCAGCCACCCGATGCCTGTAGCCAGTCACCGATGTTATTCTGATCGGGACGCGGTAGCCCCAGCTTGTCTTCCAGACACTCTCGCCAGCCGCTGACCTTGAGACGACTCCGGATCGCATCATCGAGCTGCACATTGATCTTTTGCTCATAGACATCGCGTAGGCAGCGGTACACCTCGTAGGCATCGGCGACTAGCCGATTGCGCTCCTTATTGCTCACATTGCCATCGGCGATCACCACCTGGTAGGTGTTGCCTAGCTTGCGATTGGCATCGGATAGATCGCGCAGACTGTGATCCGCGTAGTGCAGCGCCGATAGCAGACCACGCAGATAGAGAGACCAGCCCTCGCCCATCGATTGAGCTAGCGTCATGTGATACGAGCGGCAGCGGCGGTCGTGCTCGCAGAGCTTTTCATTGTACTGATCGAAGTCTGCAGACGATTGCTCGATAGCCGAGCCGAGCCCCGACCGCTTGATGATCTCGCCTCGAAAGCGGATGATACCATCTGCCGTCTCCAGGCGACGATCTCGTAGCGCCTCGAGCTGAGACTTCTCTTTATACAGATTTCGCATCCGCTCCAGTTCATCCGTGATCGACTCTGGGTAGAGATCTGCGCCTACTGGGTGCGCCGATCCCTGTGGCAGATACAGATCATCCAATTTCTCCGCCTGACTGACGATCGATCGGTTTAGGTATACACCGCGATAGGCAGGATTGAAATATTCCTTTCGGTAAGACTTGTCCAGCGCCTCGATAGTCTTCTCCATAGGGCGGTCTTTCTGCTCCAGTTCTTTGAGCAAAAAGGCACTCAGATCTTTGCGCAACTGGTCCGCCTTTTCGAAGACCAACCACGCACTACGGTCATCGAGATCAGCTGGCACATAGGTCGCCTTGGCGTTGGCCTCGCGCAGGTGGCTCTGCGGGTGGGTCGCCCACATCTGTGGCGGCTGAGCAATGTCTGCGGTGAAGATGCGGTGCTGATCGCGCCCGTCAGCCGGCATCGGCGGCACCGAGCCAAAGTCCGGATCATTCAGGATGTACTGCTGCTTCTCGAGGATCCACGACTGGATGGCAAAGACATCTTCAGTTTTGAAGCCCTCGCTCAGCTGGTCGTCGATAAACCCTGTCGCCTCCTGCCAAGCCTGATCCGCCGCAGGCAGACGGAATAGCCCATGGATCAGCGCATCGCTACCAGTCGTCGAGACTGCTACCAGATCCGCCTGAAATTCCATCTCCCGCGACAGCGCACGCTCCGCCAGCATCACCAGACTCAACATCGAGTCCAGGATCGAGCGTAGCGCCCACACCACTAGACGCAGCAGCCAGCCGATCCAGGCGATCCTCAGATCGATGCCAGAGATCACATTCAGGAATTTATCCAACCCATCGCGATGATAGATGAGCTGCGTCGCCACCTGCTGAGCCGTGTATACCCAGCGGCCCACAGCCATAGAGCGCTGCGCAAAGTGGCCAAACTCGTGCGCCAGTACTGCTTTGAATTCGCTCAGCGTCACCACATTGATCAGTCCTAGGCCGATGTCGAGATTCTTCCGTGTCGGAAAGATAAAGTTGATCAGCGATAGATCGTAAAACACACAGGCATTCACAGAGGCCGATAGGTATACCTTGTGCGGGCGAGGCGCTCCAGCCTCATCGGCGACTCGATTGAGAAAGTCGAACAACCGCGGCTGATCCTCCGCCGTCACCTGAAAACCACCACCGCCACCGGATGATTTTTTGAAGAACAACCCTTTCACCAGAAAGATCGTCAGTATCGCCGCACACACGCCTTTGATGATAGCCAGCAGGCCATCCATCTCCGCTTCCACGAACAGCTGCTGATAAGTCGCCCAGCCGAACCAAGCCGTCAGCCCGATGTAAAACAGGCCAAACAAAAACAATCCACCCATCGCCAGCCAGGCATGCCACTTGTACTTCGCCGTAGCAGCAGCGAGTTTCGGCGGCACATTCTCCGGCTTGCGCGGGAAAACATCGGACACATCATCATTCAAATGGGGCTGGGAAACTTCCATGGTACAGGAAAGGGTTTAGCCATTTTTCAGGAATAGATCAAGCTTTGTTGAGAGTTACTTGTCACCAAAGTTACAGCATTGGCACCGACTTCAACGGTATCGATATCAGGCACCATACAGCCTGTTGGGACCCAAAGACCTCACCTTAGCATCGACTGCCTTTCATACGGACTTCGTCTTGAGGTGCCCGAGCTGGTTGCTCTTTGATGATAGACTATGGCGCTAAGAAATTGCCAAACTTTACATTGATACCGGAAGCCTTAAAGACATGTTGATCACAAGAGTAAATCTCAGGCTAATTCGTAAGCTATGCTACATAGCTGTAATTCTTCGAAATTTTTCAAGATTCTCATATCCAACAACATGAGTAACCGACCAGGAAGAAATGAGCCCTGCCACTGTGGAAGCGGCAAAAAATATAAGAAGTGCTGTCAAGCTAGTGACCAAAGGGAGGCTAGTGTAGAGCGAACTATAAAAGAAAAGGAGCGGCTAGAGGCAGAGAGCGGGAAAGAAATGAATGCGGCTAACACCCCAATTCCCACCTATAAAAAAGGGGCTGAAGATGAACTTCGCGAGCCGTCTCCGGGAGACATCCTATGGGATAACCTATTAGCTATGAAATCGCCTTCTCAAGCAGATGCCGAAGCGATCATCGCAGAGCTTCTAGCTTTACCGGAGGAGGAGATGGTCGAGTGGTATGAAGTGATGGATTGTATTTTGGAGTGGGAGGAGTGCGATCAAGAAAAGCTGTTTTTCCAAATGGTCACTCCGTTACATGAGCGCTGCCACAAGCAAATTAATACTGCTTACTGGACGGCGGCTGAACTGTTTTTCAAGAAGCAAGAGCGGTACCCCAACGCAATGAAAGCAGTAGCGACTGAATATTTAAAACTAAAGCCAGAAGCTTATTCTCTCACCTCCCTTTTCGAAGTGATAGAATTACTGCTAATCGCAGGCATGCCAGATAAATCAATGGCGCTAGCAGAGCGTTTTTTAACCGTGGCATTCCAGACCGAGGACATCACTGCCTGGGGGCTTACCGAGTTCTGCGTTTTCCTATTCGAGATAAGGATGGGTCGATCTATTCGAAGACTCCATACTGAAGGTCTCCACCCAAATAAAGAAGAGTTGGCATCTGAGATCGAAGAAGAGCTGAATCCCTCCATCGTTGTTGAAGCTCCAACTCGTATTACCGAGTTAACAAACAGGGACTACTCTTTTAAAATGGAGGATTTTGATTTTTGTCTAACTGATGACGTAAAGTTAAAAGATCCTTTTGCACCCTTTGGGACACTGCTGCGAGTCGCTAGCCAAGCCTACGAAGTAAACGGAAGCGATCCAGAGCAAAGTGTGTTTGCATTATGTTCAGCACTGCGTTCTGCGTACTGCTGGAAAGAAACTCCAAGAAAAAACGGCACCAAAAAACGCACCATACCAAACAACCTTATATCCTATCTTGAACCCAAGGGCTTGGAACAGCGATTAGTTGAAACGGCCAGCGATTTCATTGGTGTGCATTTAGGGCGAGCCCTGTTGATATTGAGAGGGCACGAACTCATCTGTAATTGTGCAGAGCACAATTCGTTGATATCCAGCGAGGATGCGTCTCAAGTTTATAACGAAATAACGAAGCTTCGCAATAAATTGATCCAGTGATAAACCATCTGAAATAAGAGTGCATGTCTCCAATTTGAGTAATTACAAATTTGCACCTAGAACACCAGTGGAAAGCGCCTATAAAGCCAGCAGGATCACAACTGAGAAAGCGGTGATGTCTATCAAGAAAGCGCCATTAGGAAAGACAGGGTCTTTGACCACGGCCTTGAGAATAGCGACCTAATGAACAGTATGCTCCGATTATCTACCTCTACGTGTGCTAAGATTAAGATATACCTATGCGCTTCCCTTTCATCTTTTTGCGAAACATGGAGTAGTGGCGGCGGATACGCTTTTCGTAGTCGGGGTCGATCTCAATCATCTCCTTGAACATGGCTAGCACTTCTTCGGCATACTCTGACTGATAATTAGGCCTCATCAGATGAGTGGACATCATCTCATCGATGACTTCGGGAATGTCTCTGCGAAGCCAACGAACGTAAAATGAACGTGTGCCCCAGGCATATGAAATCGTTGCTACCAAAGGATTGTCGCTCTCTATATTCATGACATTGATGACGGCGCGGCGACAATCGCATTCGTCACAGAATAGCTCCATGAAAGCATACTCCCCTACTGGTAGATCACCTTCTGCTAACTCGGTGTGGATCACACAGCGAGTTTCACGTTCGGCGATTTTGGGAAAGTAATTCTGAAAAGGAATGTAAGGCATGATGTTTGTAGAAGCGATTCTCTAACCACCTTTGGATTTGGTTTACGTGAGTGTTTGGTCTTGGAATGATTAGGGTGAGTGGAAAGCGAACTTTTCCGTGTGGACTTCGGCTGATTACGTGGGTGTTCTTGCGTAGCAGTGGTTTTCTAACCGCCGTGTATTCTGACCAGTGTAGATGAAGGCGGCTGGAAAGCCGCTTCTACGTGGTGCTAAGGTGATGGGGAGAGGACGCAGCCGAGTCCTAAACTTATTAGGTGCATCTTCTACGGCCGGCTCCAGTATCAGTCGCCTCACCTTCCTCATTCGGCAGCTGGAGAATGCCGGCTTGGGCTAGGGCTCTGTCGATAACAATCCGATCGGGAATAACCAGTCGTCGGTGTCAACAGCAGCCATAGCCCACACCGTCTCGGACATGACCGCAGGCGTGCTGCCGATGAGACTGATGAGGATGGTCTCGGTCACGAGGAATGAGGTAAGGGGTAGAGGCTATGACTTGGCGTTTAGGATGCCGGTGAACAGCGCCAACAAGGCCAGCAGGATTACGGCTAGGAAGGCGGTGATACCTATGGGGAAGGCGCCTCTGCGGGCTTCGCGGTAGGTGTCTTCGCGTTTGTCGTCGATCTGCTCGACGGTGAGTCCTTGGGACTTCCAGACGGGCTGCATGATCGCTAGGTAGAGGCGAGTCGGAGCGGAGTCGAAGATCTTGGCGGCTCCGCCGGCGATGCCACCTACGAAGAGAGTCTTGCCGATGCGGTTGATGTGGTTCAGACTGAAGTCAAAGATGCGGTAGATCAGCTTGCCGCTCTTGCGATAGACGTAGTCGAAATCGAGATTGGTCGCCCGCACCTCGGCAGGGTAGAGACCGGCACGGATGAGTAGCGCAAAGGCGAGACCCGCAAACAAGAGCAGCGCGATCTGATCGGTCACGTGAGACAGAGTATAGGGATTGTAGCTGGCCTCTGGATTCGGCAGCATGGTATAGAGGTAGGAGTGCGGGAAGCTACCGACGACGATACAGAGGATGGCGACGAAGGCCATGGCGATCAGCTGATTGGCAGGAGCCTCCTGCACATTGTGATCGACCTTGCGCGAGAAGAAAGCGCGGAACACGACCTTTAGGCCGACCTGGTAGAAAGCACCAGCCGTCGCGAAGAGAATCGCCGCCCAGACGATGAACTCGCCTTTCTTGGCCGCCGTGCTCATGATCATCGATTTACTGACGAAACCGCAAAGCAGCGGAGTGGCCATGGCCAGCGCACCGATACAGCAGAATGCACAGGTGACCGGCATCGAGCGCCACAGGCCGCCGAGCTCGGTGGCCTTCGACTTGCCAGTGCGGTAGATGATCGAGCCGAGCGCCATGAACAGCAGCGCCTTGTAGAGGATGTGGCAGTAGGCGTGAGCTGCTGTGCCATTCAGCGACAGCGCCGTGCCGAGACCGACTCCGATCACCATGATGCCGACCTGATTGATCAAACCATAAGCGAGCACGCGGCGCAGATCATTCTCGATGACAGCGTAGAGCAATGGCAGCGTCGCCATGATCACACCGACCCAGATGAGGATCTCCTCGCCGGGGAAAGTGCGGGCCAGCACGTAGACTGCCGTCTTGGTCGTGTAGGTGGCCATGAAGATCACGCCGCCAAAGGAAGCCTCGGGGTAGGTATCGGTGAGCCAAGCACCGACCACTGGCCAAGCGCAGTTGATACCAAAGCCAATAAACATCAACCACGGACCCACACCCGTGAGCTCGATCTGTGTGAACTCGGTGCTACCACCACTCGAGATATGAATCATCAAACCGGCGAGCAGGATCACACCACCGAGGATATGCATGAGCACGTAGCGATAGGCAGCCGCTCCCGAGCGCTCGGTGCGCCGTGCGATCAGGCACATGACTGCCCCGAGGGTGAGCATCTCCCAAAACAGGAACAGGGTGATCAGATCGCCCGCCATGATCACTCCCATGGCACTGCCAGCGTAGAGCAGACCGGCTGCCAGATCGAGGGCCTTATTATCCTTTAAAATATAGAGAATGCCGCAGAACGACAGGATGGTGAAGATGTTCAGAAAGATCAGGCTCCAGCCATCGGCACGGCCAAGGATCAGCTGAAAATCGAGCAACTGAAACTGCCAGTGCACACCTTTCTCGATGAGAAAGTAATTACCCAAAGCCACCAGCGGTATAGCCAGCGCCACGGTCTGGCGCAACCAGCCGCGCAGAAACGGCATGAGCAGAGCACCCAGCAGGTAGAGAAATGCAGGCGGGATCGCAGAAATCGAATCAGGCATCGTCGCCTCCTTTGGTATAAAAATCTTCAGAGCGCTTTACCAGCGGGCGCAGGATGTATTTGGCAGCTAGCGTGAGCACCACGCAGGCGACAAATCCATACACCGCATAAAATCCCGGCCAAGTCTCCCACTTCAGATAAGGGTGCTTATCATACCCTGTCGCCCAGTAGACGATATCCACTACCAGAAAGACAGCACATGCCACAAACAAAACCCGCAACACTTTGCGGATATTATTTTCCTTATCGAACCAACCCTCCGTAGAGGGCTCTACATTTTGATCGCTCATTAGTGGTCTTCGTTAATGATGATGCTTTTCCCCAGCCTTATCGTGCCTCTTGTACTCCACCTTGCCCGGCGAAGAGATGAGAATGAACGCCATGTAAGCCGCCATCACTGCGAAGGCGATCAAGAATACCTTCCGGTAGCCAGGCTTTGCTGTGTGTTTTAGTTCGTTCATTAGAAATTGAGGGGATTGATTGCTTGGTCTCGACCCCATTCCTTGTTGAGAATTCCTTTATCCAAAGTGGCTAACTTTAGCCGATTTTTTGTAGCTAAAAACACCAAGTAAGCATCAGTTGTGCTCTTGTAACTGGTCACAACCGGACCCTCAGCTGGATTACAATTATCATCCAATCGTTGAGCCGCAGGCAGATTTTGAATAGCGGATAAAAACTCTAACGCCTGTTCATAGCTCGCCGCAAAGGCAGGCCCTATGCTTACCCTCAAAAAACCAAGCTCTGTGATCGGGCAAGTATAAAACTCGTCCAACCCCGTAACCCATTCCCTGACCACTTTGAAATCGGGATGAGTGTCCCAAGCGGATGCCAGCAGTAGGTTTACATCGAGAAGCAGGCTCATCTAGTCTTCGGCCAATAAATCACGAACCAACTCTGGAGTCATCTGCGGCGCTCCAGTCGGAGCAGAGAGGATTGGTAGGCCATCTTCACCCATTCGCATTGAAGCCGCAGCCTTATCATCAGGAGTTAGGATAAGTCGATCTCCGTCTACATCGCATAGCAGCCGGTCACCTGCACTCAGTCCTAGGCGTTGCCTGATAGCGAGCGGGATTACGAGTTGCCCTTTGCTGGATAAACTTGTCGAAATCATACTTTATCTTACCGTCTTACTATTGTATTTTCAAGCTCACTAGCCGCCTGGCATCATCAGATTCGCTAGGTTGTGCAGGATCCCCGGAAAGAAAAATAGAGCGATCGATGCTGCAGCCGTGATGCTGAGTGGCAGCACACAGGCGAGCGGTGCGCCTTTGGTTTCTGGTGCATCTTCTGGTAGCGGCTTGAAGAAAGCTCGCCAGATAATTGGGAAAAAGTAGACGCCATTCAAAATGGAGCTGACTAGGTAGATGACTAGTAGAGCAATCTGCTGGGCATCGGCAGCACCGAGGATCAGATACATCTTACTGAGCAGTCCGCCGGTAGGCGGTAGACCGGTCACACTCATCGCACCGATGGTGAAAGCACCGAATAGGATCGGCATCTTGTGGCCGAGACCATTGAGCTGGCTGATGTACTTTTTACCCGTGGCCACATAGATCGCGCCAGCGCAGAAGAACAGGGTGATTTTGCCAAAGGCGTGCATGGCGATATGCATCATACTACCCTGCACGGCATACGGTGTGAGCAGTGCGACACCGAGCACGATGTAGGAGAGCTGGCCAATGGTCGAGAATGCCAGTCGGCGCTTCAAATTGTCCTGGCTCATAGCGATGAGCGACGAGGTGACGATAGTGAAAGCCGCCACCCAGCAGAGCACTAGGTTGGCATTGATCTCGCCGAGCAGATCGACACCAAAGACATCGACCACCACGCGGATCACGCAAAAGACACCTACCTTCACCACAGCCACAGCATGCAGCAGCGCTGATACTGGAGTCGGTGCCACCATCGCCCCTGGTAGCCAGGAGTGAAACGGCATGAGACCTGCCTTGGAGAAACCAAAGGCAAACGCCATAAGCAAGACGGCTCCAGTGAGGAAGCCCATGTCCTGACCCGCCAAGATCGCATCGCCAGCGAAAGACAGATCGCCACCACACTTGATATAGGTGTAGATGATCGCTGGTAGACCAAAGCCGATCGAGGTGCTGAGTAGGTGCACCAGATAGGTGCGACCGCCGGAGCGCGCTTCCTTATCCTGATTGTGCGTCACTAGCGGATAGGTCGAGAGCGACAGCAGCTCGTAGAAAAGGTAGAGCGTCAGTAGATTGCCCGCAAAGGCGACGCCGAGCGTCATTGATAGCGAAAGGGCGAAAAATGAGAAAAACCTCGTCTGCGCATGCTCCTTTAGCCCGCGCATGTAGCCGATGGCATACAGCGAGGTGAGGATCCACAGGCTCGATGCCACTAGGGCAAATAAGATACCCAGCGAATCGACGCGAAATACAATGGGAGCATTGATACCCGCGATACCATCGAAAAGCTTGGTCTCGACCACCGAACCATCCTTCACCAGGAAGAAGATCTGTAGGACGAAGTAAAACTTGAGAATACCAGCGACGAAGGTGACCAGCTCGCGCAGTAGGATCTCTTTGCGAAATAGCGCGATACCCGGTATCGCCAGCAGCGAGGCTAGGCAGGCCCAGATCGGTAGATTGCTCTGGATGACGTTGACACTATCCATCACGCAGCTCCTCCCCCTAGTAGTCCCACAGTCTTGCGGATGAATTCCACTACCTGACCATTCATGAGTCCTAGACCGATGATGAGTGCCGCAGTGATCCATAGCGGCACCAGCGAGGTGAGCGGCGCCTCTAGACCACGACGAGCGGTCGTCTCGCCATGCTCCTCATCGTCGTGATGGCCATGCCCCTCGGGCGGGCTACTGCCAAAGTAAGCGATCTCGAAGATACGGAAAAACAGGATCGCATTGACCAAACTCGATACCAGTAGCGCGATGACAAACTCCCAACGCCCCGACTCGATACCGCCACGGATCAGATAGAATTTACTAAAGAATCCACAGGTCGGTGGCACACCGATCATCGCCAGCGCACCGACGATGAAGCCGACCATGGTCAGCGGCATTTTCTTAAACAAACCATCCAGATCGTCCAGCTTGATCACCCCTGCGCGCTTGGCAAAAGTCGCTACTGCTAGGAATAGGCACAGCGTCATCAGTGCATCGGCCAGGATATGGTAGATCGCTCCGGTCAGACCCCAGCGATCGGCATCGGCCAACCAGGCACCGCCGACCATGTAGCCGACCTCGGCCACGATCAGGTAGCAGAGCATCTTTTTCAGCTCATTCTGCGCTAGGGCGAAAACCGATCCGGCAAAGATCGCGATCACCGCCAGCCAGACGATGAGCGCGCTCCAGTCAAAGCTCTCGAATACCCACTCCAGCCCAAAGACGGTGATCATCATACGGATCATCACGTAGACCGAGACCTTGGTCATCAGCGGGGCGAGCACCGCACCTGCCGAGCTCGGGCAGTAGCTGTAGGCATTGGGCAGCCAGCCGTAGAGCGGAAAGAAAGCCATCTTGATCCACATGCCTAGCATGATCAGGATAAACGCCACCATGACCGAGCGCGAGTCGGCGACATCGGGCGATAGCTCGATGACCTGGCGGATACCATCCATATTCAGCGTACCGGTCTTTAGGTAGAGATAGCCGACCCCGAGCAGGTAAAAGGAAGCCCCCACCGTCCCCATTATAATATAGTTAAACGCAGCCACCGTACCCCGTGGCGAGCTACCCATAGCGATCAGGCCGTAGCTAGCGAGAGACGATACCTCGACCAGCACGAATAGGTTAAACGCATCGCGCGTGATCGTCTGACCAAAGAGGCCACAGGCGAGCATCAAAAACAGCGAGTAGAAGTAGTGCGTCTTCTCGGTATCCTTCTCGCCCTGTGGACGGATGGCAAAGATCGATACCAGCAGCACCGCGATACCGATGATGCATAGCACCAGTGCATTCAGATGATCGACCCGTAGCTGGATACCAAAGCCGAGCGGGATCTCCACCCCCTCCACGACTTTGCCAGCGCCCCAGCCGCCGACGAAGTAATCCATCGCCTGCCCGGTCGTGAAGACCTGCTGCGTGCAGCCGATCGCACAGATCAGCGAGATCACCAGCGAGACGATCGCGATAGGGAAACACGCGCTATGGCTACGCGAGCCAAACAGCGCGACAAACAGTGCTCCGAACAGCGGAGATAGCACACATATCACCGGTAGCTGATCAATCATGTTTCACGTAGTCGCCGGTTTTGATTTTCTCCAGGATCTCGTGCTCCTCGAGGGTGCCGAAATCTTTGAATATCGACTGAGCCACCGCTAGGGCGACTCCCAGAGTGGCCACACCTACCACGATAGCAGTGAGCATCAGCACGTGGGGCAGTGGGTTGGCATAGTGATCGGGATCGATCTTCTTGTACTTGCCATCACTCTTACCACCCATCTCGCTGGGCTCAGCAGGTAGTACGACGGCGGCGGATTTGGATTTCTCCGCCTCGTAGTCAAAGACCGGTATGGTCGCATCGGCCTTCACACCGAGAGATACATAAAACAAGATGATCGCCGTCTGAAAGATCGAGAGACCGATCAGCTTCTTGATCAGGTTGCGCTTGGCGATGAGTCCCCAGAGACCGATCATCATCAGCACCACGTAGGACCAGTAGTTAAAGTGTGGCTGCACTACGTTTTCAATAAAGTGCACCACTCTTTCGACAAAAATTTCGATAAAGTCTACCATAGCGATATTAGAGCCCTCCTTTCAGCTCCCCTTTCGAGGCGAGATTCACATAGATGGCGAACATGATAGCCGTGACGGTGAAAGTAACGCCCACCTCCACGCCGAGCATAGCGTGCGAGCGAGCCCAGCCCTCATCAGGTGTGCCTAGCAGTGGCTGCAGCGCGCCGTAGTCGAGAAAGTCGCGTCCTACGAACTGCGATAGCAACCCGATACCGGCATAGATCAGCACGCCGATCGCTGCCATAGCGACGAACTTGCCCTCCGACAGGCGTTCCATCGCAGTCTCCATACCATCGGATAGACCGAGCAGGATGAAGCTAGCACCGAGGATCACGCCGCCCTGAAAGCCACCACCCGGACTGTGGTGACCGTGGGCGACCACATACAGGGCAAACATCTGGATCACTGGGATCAAAATCTTGCAGGTAGTGCCGACGATGATGCGCTGGTGATCGCCATCCACCGAGCGATCGCGGATCACGCGGCTGTGCTGGCCATCGACCGTCTTCAGCACACGCAGCACGGCAAAGATCGCCATACCCGCAGCGAATACCACCACCGTCTCAAACATCGTGTCATAGCCACGGTAGTCGGCGAGCACGGCGGTTACCATATTCGGCACGTGGGTGAGCGGCTTGGTCTCCTGGATGAAAGTCTGCGACACCGAGCGTCCGGCACCTTCGATACCGCCATTGGCTGGAGAGTCCGCCGATCCCCAGTCTGGGAAGTCGGAGACTCCGTAGATGAGCAGCGCGCCGGTAAAGACCACGGCCACTAGGGCTAACCATTTCATTGCCATAGATCAGGTAGGTAAATTAGTCAGAGGATTTGCGTTTGGTATTAAAGACAGTGGCGATCAAAAATACCGCACTCACTCCTGCCCCGACCGCTGCCTCGGTGAAGGCCACATCCACCGCACCCATCTCCGCCCAGAGCAGGCAGATCAGGAATGAGTAGATCCCGAAAATCATCGATGCCGATAGCAGGTCTTTCACCTGCAGCGAGATGACTGCGGTGACTACCAGTAGCACTAGGATGATGATGTTGAAATTTTCGACCATGATATGGTTTTGTACCCTATTGAATGAAAATTGTACCCTATTGAATTTCGCGAATTCAGCCGTCGATATCTTTAGCTAGCGCATTAGCACCCTTCTCCTTCAGCTCCGGCTCGATACCATCCTCCCAGCCCGCATCCATCAGCGCGTGTGTACAGGTAGGCGATGTGATCATGATGAATGCACAGATGGCGATCAGCTTGAGCACGATAAGGATAATCAATCCATCGCCATGAAACATCCAGGCCTTCCAGCTCTGGAGATTAAATTCTAGCGTACTGAAAGTGAAGTCAAAGTCATGCAGCTGATAAACCGCAAAACCCAATACCACGAGTAGGCTGGATAGGGTGTCCCCCTTGCCTGCAGCATGCATACGCGCATAGAAATCTGGGAATCGAAACAGACCGATCGCCGCCCCGAGGAAGAACAGCAATCCCAATGCGATGAGAGCTACCGATATGATAGTGATGATACCTGCCTGATCCATAGCTTACTCCTCGTAGCCTCCTCGCTTAGGTGGGCTTTTGTGTAGAAAGCGCGACGCGGCTAGCGAGCCGACGAAATTTAACAGAGCGTATGCCAACGCAAAGTCGACGAACATCTCGACGCGACCAAACTTCTGCCCAATCACCACTAGTAGCACCGCTGTCTTGGTGCCGATGATGTTTACTGCCACGATGCGGTCGATCGCCGTGGGGCCGGTGATGACCCGCAGCAGCGCAGGTATCATCAGTATAAAGATAGCGAACCCCGTCCAGACTACGATTTGATCAAAATTAATCATCTCTTTCCTCTAGGCAAAAATCTTGGCGATGCGGCGCTCCATCTCGCCATCCAGTCCCTTGGCAGCGACATCACTAATCGCGTGCACGTAGAATGTCTGGCCAATGATCTTCATCGTCACAGTCCCCGGCGTCAGGGTGATTGAGTTGGCCAATAGAAATTTCTCGAAATCGCTCTCCAGCTTGGTCTCGTAGCTGACCACCTGCAGCTGCAGCGCGCGCTGACCAGCGAAAGCCAGCTTCAGCAGGTGGATATTCGACAACACGATCTGCCAGACGAGCCAGATGAAGTAAAAAAACATGCGCACCGCCTGCACCACCCGCTTCAACAGCGATGTAGTGCGATTGGCAAACAGCATATCCGCCGACATCCAAGTGACGATACCGCAGGAGATCGCACCTAGGGTGAGGTGAAACCAATCGAAGTACCCAGAAAACACCATCCACGTGATCATGAGCAGGGCAAAGATCAGCAGGAGGTAGCCACCTTTGCGGCTATTGGATTTGGACTCAGACTTTTCCATCTAGGTGGTTATCGACAGGCGGAGTGTGTTTACCATAATAGCCATGATGCTGCAAGGGCGAAGTCCACCACAAGGGCACGCTAGATGTTGAAGTCACAATCACTCACAAGCCAGCATAAATAGGGTGTTCATAAGGCAACTCTTACAGAGTGATCGCCAAAAAAGTAAGAACTGTAAAAGAATACAGCAATCTCAATTAAGACTTATCGATCTGCCCACGCACAAGAACGAGGCAATCGAAACGTTGTTTTCCCACAGTTTCGATCTCCCAGCTACTAATCTCCCGAAAACCCATCTCAAACCAAAATCGGAAGGCTGATATATTGGATGCATAGACATTTAGCCCGATTCTAGCCGGGCTTATTGTTCGGTTGATTTCACTAATCATCGCCTGCACTGATTCTTTTCCGAAACCCAGCCTCTGTTTTTCTGGGATGATCACTAGCATAGGCACCCAAGCCCATCCAGTACTCGGCGCATTCAGCTCTACTTGTAGGTAACCAACCACCTCGGCGGTCGATTTCTCGACGATTTTCCTCAAGAAAAATGTGGATTCTCTGAGGCATTGGACTCCGGTTTGGTCCGCTGCTATGAGATCTTGATATTGCTGAATAGAATACTCGATGAAAGTCGGGTCTAAATGCCGCAGGTTCTTATGAGATTCAAAAATGCCCTGCATCAACTCCACTTCGCTCTCTAAAAATGGCTCAAAACTTAGCCGCGAAGACTGCCATGATTCAGGAAATTCCGTCATTAATATATCGTTGTAAGCTATGAACTTCTTGCTTTGAAAGAGGGGGCATATGCAAGAAAGATAAAACACTCCCTCCCCTTACCCAGCGGTATTCAGATAACTCTGAGTGAAGGTTTTTAGCCGCTCTATGAGCGACTTCGCGGCGTTGGAAAGGTAGCGATCGGGATGCGAGACTAGGGTGATCTCGCGCTCTAGAGGAGCTCCACTGATCGGCCGGATGCACAGCTCGCGTTCGTCATTGACCGCCATCTGGGGAAGTACGGTCACGCCGGTGCCGCCGCAGACCAGGCGGCGGATGGTCTCGATCTGCGAACTCATGAATACGGTGCGCACCTGATTGATGCCGATACCACATAGCTCGTCGAGCTGCTTGCCCGCGCAGTGGATGTGGCTGAGCTCTAGAAAAGGCTGCTCGAGTAGCTGATCCAGCTCGACCTCCGACTCAGCAGCCAGCGGATGACTGGGTGGTAACACCGCTACGAACCGCTCGGTGCCGAGCACCTCTACGAGGAGATCTGGCTCGTCGACAGGGCTGGACATGATGGCGAAGTCGAGACGGCCGCGCTTAACCTTTTCCAGCAGGGCTTCGGTGAAGTTTTCCTCGATCCGGAGCCCCGCCCGCTCCGAGGAGTCTAGATCCGCCATGAGTGCCGGGATCAGATAGGGGGCGATGGTCAGGATCGCGCCGAATGCCACCGAGTTGTTGTGCGAGAAAGAATCGCGCACCTCGTGGATGGCATTCTCGTGCTCGCGGTAGATGATCTTGGCCTTTTCCTCGAGCAGCTTGCCCTGCTCGGTCAGGCTCACCTTGCGCCCCATGCGGTGGAAAAGCGGGCCACCCATTTCCTGCTCGAGCTTCTTTATCTGTTGGCTGAGAGAGGGTTGCGCCACATGGCAGCGCTCCGCTGCGCGGGTGAAGTTGCGCAGCTCGGCGACGGCTAGGAAGTAGCGTATTTGTTGGATCTCCATCTTGAGAGGGTGTCAGCGATAGGTTGTGTCTATGTTAGCGATAGATTGCATATCTTTTACCTATGATCCAGCGCAGCGTAAGGGATGCGCCGAACAAAATTATTGATTCAAAAATATGGCAAAAATTAACGATCCAATCCCAGAATTCGAAGCACAGGCATTTCACGACGGCGAGTTCGTCACCGTCTCTAGCGACGATGTCAAAGGCAAGTGGTCTGTGTTCTGCTTCTACCCTGCAGACTGGACTTTTGTGTGCCCGACTGAGCTAGAGGACCTGGCCGAGCACTACGCAGAGCTGAAGGAGCTGGGAGTCGAGGTGTACTCTGTATCGACCGACACACACTTTTCTCACAAGGCATGGCACGACTCATCTGAGGCGATCGGCAAAATCAATTTCCCTATGATCGGTGACCCGACTGGCGCGATCACTCGTGGCTTCGACGTGATGATCGAGGAAGAGGGTCTGGCACTGCGCGGCACTTTCGTCGTCAATCCAGAAGGCGAGATCAAAGTGATCGAGGTGCACGACCTCGGCATCGGCAGATCTGCTGCTGACCTAGTGCGCAAAGTACAGGCGGCACAGTACGTAGCCTCCAACGATGGCGAAGTCTGCCCAGCTGCATGGAAGCCAGGCGAAGAGACTCTCACACCATCTCTCGATCTGGTCGGCAAGATCTAATTGCCCACACGATAATCGACTTTCACCTAGTCCAGTGTGTGGCTGGACTAGGTATTTCTCCTGTGTCTCTACCTGCTATGAAGCTCGACGAAAACATCATCAAAAGCCTGAAGGAATACACTAAGGACCTCAGTCGCGAGGTGGAGCTTTGTCTATATGCAGGTACACACGATAAGCGTGGCGAATTGATCACAATGCTGGAGCAGGTCGCCTCGGTCTCCGACAAGATCAGCTACCGCGATGTCAACGTGAAGGAAGTGGCTGTGCGCGAAGGCCTGAGCTTCAAGATCGTCGCCGAGGGCGAAGACACGGGCATCAATTTTTCCGGTATCCCAGGCGGGCACGAGTTTAGCAGCTTTGTATTGGCCGTGCTACAGGCAGGCGGCACGCCGATGAAGCTGGACGAGGGGCTGCAGCAGCAGATCAAAGCGATCAACGATGACCTAGTGTTTGAGTCGTTCATCTCGCTCGACTGCCACGTGTGCCCAGATGTGGTGCAGACGCTGAACCAACTCTGCCTGCTGAACCCACGCATCTCCCACGAGATGATCGATGGCGCGCTGCACCAGGGACTCGCCGACGAGCGCAAGGTCCAGGGTGTGCCCACTGTATTCCTCAACAAAGAGCCTTTCTCCAGCGGCCAGATCAGCCCAGCACAGATCATCGAAAAGATCACCGAGCGTTTCTCCGGCAATGCCAGCGCCCTAGTCGAAGACGATAAGGTCTACGACTCGATCGTGATCGGCGGCGGCCCGGCAGCTGCCACTGCATCGATCTACCTAGCTCGCAAAGGGCTAGAAGTCGCCACCGTAGCCGAGACCTTCGGCGGCCAGGTGAAGGAGACCGTAGGGATCGAAAATGTCACCTCGATCCGCGCCATTACCGGTTCGACTCTGACCGAAAATATCCGCCAGCATCTAGGCGACTACCCGATTGCCCTGCGCGACGATATCCGCGTAAAAGAGATCCAAGTCACCGACTCTGGATTGAAGAAATTTGTATTGAGCACAGGCGAAGTCCTGCAGGCGCGCACCGGTGTGATCGCCACAGGAGCTCAGTGGCGCAAGCTCGGCGTACCGGGAGAGCAGGAAAATGTCGGTCGCGGGGTGGCCTACTGCCCACACTGCGATGGCCCGTATTTCAAAGGCAAAGATGTGGCTGTGATCGGGGGCGGCAACTCAGGCGTCGAAGCCGCTCTGGATCTCGCTGCCATCTGCAAATCGGTGACCGTGGTGGAGTTCCTGGATTCACTAAAGGCCGATCAGGTTCTCATCGACAAACTGCACGCCACCGAGAACGCCGAAGTCATCCTATCTGCCGCCGTCAAAGAAGTGAAGGCAGACGACGCCGGTGTCACTGCTATAGCTGTAGAAATGCGCGACAGCGGCGAGCTAGTCGATGTAGCGGTAGCGGGTGTGTTTGTACAGATCGGCCTCGCGCCGAATAGTAACTTCGTGAGTGATCTAGTCGATCTCAATGAGCGCAACGAAATCACCGTCACCTCGAAATGCGAAACCAGCGTCGAGGGCATCTTCGCCTGCGGCGACGTCACCGATACTCCCTACAAGCAGATCATCATCTCCATGGGCGAGGGGGCAAAGGCAGGTATCGCTGCATTTGAGTATCTGCTGACGGCTGAGCCGATCGAGGCCAGCTAGGCTATTTTCTGGTAACAAACTTGGTCAAGGAGGGGCTGCCTTTAGCTCCCGGCTGCCTCGGCCGAAAGATATGGCTCAGCCTGCCGGGCAGCTAAAAGCAGCCCCTCCTTGACCAGTCCAGCGGCCATTCTAATAGCTACATTTACAATAGCCGAAAACATGGCGCTCGAACTGATTTGGCGGCTTGTCTAAAGCCCATCTTGCACGATGATCGGAGCCACCATGCTTTGCTTCCGTCTCTTTGGTTTCCCGATCCGTATCCATTGGATGTTTTGGGTGCTCTGCGCCTTTCTGGGACTCAATTTCCTCGAAGGTGGCGGCCGGACTGGAGCACTCATCGTAGGCGCGACGATTGCTATCTTCATCGTCTGCACCCTATGTCATGAGCTGTGCCACGCCTTTATGCGCAAGCACCACGGTGCCCCAAATGCAGAGATAAAGCTGCAAGGCGTGGGCGGCTACTGCTCAGGGCCAGGTAAGTTCACCCCGGGGCAGGCGATCAGCATCGCACTGGCCGGGCCGATGTTTCACCTCATCCTATCGATGCTGCTTTTCTCCCTGTGGATGGCGGTGATCCCCAGAGAGTCAATGGCCTCGCGCCTCACTCTCCGTGCCACCGATCTAAATATGATCCTGTTTATCCTTCACGTGCTGCCGGTCATGCCGCTGGATGGTGGGCATATCTTTTCCATGCTGATGGCCAGCCGAAATCCTGCCATCGTGCCGTGGATCGGAATGGTCGTCGCTATGATCGTCTCAGTGATAGGAGCTATGACCGGCTGGTATATCATTAGCCTGATCTTTAGTTACTTCGCCTACCAAAACGTGAAAATGATCCGCAATCGATCCTATCGTGGATTTTAGCATTAGTGCCTCACGGCACCCGCACCACTACCGCGTGCGCCTCGACTTGATACTCCGCATTGGTCAATTGGCAGGTGTAGTCGAGCACTGCTGATAGCGGAGCATTCGTTAGCTTCAGTGTAATCCGTGCTTCCTGCGGCTTAGCTTCGGGAGAAGCCTTGAGAATCAGGTTAATCCCTCTCCTGCTCGGATCGCTCTCGACGGAGTCTAGCTCCACCGATTTCTGCCGGAGAAATGCCAAAGCATCAGGTAGTGGAGTATCTTTGAATTCCAGTGCAGGTAGAACTGTCTGCTCCAATTTCTTTTCGTTCAAAGCGATCGCCGCAGACTTATTAGCCTCCGCCTGGGATTTACCCTGACCAGGCAGGATCACCACTGCATACGGATCCACTCGATAGTGCGCACCACTCAGCGCAGAGGTGTAGCGTAGCGCTTCCCCTAGTGGTACATTGGTCAAGCGCAAGGAAATCGGCGTCTTCGAACTTACTTTATTATCGATCACTATGCTTACCCCTTTGGCCTCTGCAGCCGGATCGAGCTCCACACTCTTCTGCTGCAAAAACTGAATCGCATCTTCCATCGGAGTGTCGGAAAACTCGAGGCTGGGTATGCGGATATTCTTCAGCTTATAGGCGACGGAGCCTACTGGATCAGGCTTCCCTACCACAGGTTCCGCTACGGCATCGCTTCGTCCGTCCTGACTGCCTGCTATACCAATCGCCACGATAGTGATGATGGATAGAATGGTAACTAGTTTAGAAGATTTTCCTGATGGGTTGCTGATGGGATTTAGTATCATTTTTATTCGTTGTTCGATGGTGCCATTTTCATTCACTGCGGTGGCGCAGTGGCGTATAGATCGGCTCGTTATCACTTGAGCCTGTTTAAAAAGCATCTCGGCATAGGCCTGCACCGGATAGCCCTGCTGTACGACCCGCTGGTCGCAGGCTTCCTCTCTGTGCTGCACAGCTTGTCGATTGGCCACCCAGGACAGAGGGTTTAGCCAATTCAAACAAAGGAAAAGTCGAGCTACCAAAACCGCTACCGCATCGCGCCGCTCTACATGAGATAACTCATGCAGAAAAATCATTTCCAACTCATCGCGCTGCCAATCGACTGCTGAAGTCGGAAGAACTATCACTGGCCGAAAAATCCCCCAAGAAAACGGTGCTCGAATCTGCTCGCATAGCACCAACCGTGGGGACCTACACGCTCCCGCGCAGTCGACTACATTCCGGAACACTGCATCCATAGACTCGGGTATCGCATGGGACCGGCGAGTGAACCCTGCCAAAACCAATCGAGCGAAGACAGATTGTAACAAAAGAACCACCACCCCCAACACCCACACTCCGACAAATACCCAACCTATCTTGGCACTGCCACTTGGTCCACTAGCAGCCAGGCCGTCAGATGGTGATGTGTTTGAGGCTGCATTGACTACCGATGCATCTCCCGAAAAGAATTCCGTAGAAACAGGTAGCTGCTCACTCTCACTGCCCGACCACCAAAACTCCGGCAACACTTGCCAGCGAGGCAGGGCCACGAGCAGCAGCGGTATCAATACACTACCAGCAAACAAGCACAGCCAGAAATGGTGCTTAGTCGCAGCAGTAGATTTTCGTAACAGTAGCGAAACCCCAAAACCTAGGATGATAATCACCGCCGACTTGATCAAAAACTCTGCCAGAAGAATAGGGAAGTAAGTATCACTCATCATCACTCGTTACTTGTTTTTCTTCGCCTCCTCGATGAGCTGCGCGACCCGATCGAGCTCGGCCTCAGAGAGCTCGCTGCTTTTAGCGCCCAGCAATCCAGATACCGCGCCTGCCACCGAACCCTGAAAGAAGATATCGACCACTCGACTGATGGCCGATGAGGCAGCCGCCTCGCGTTTCTCCCTGGGAGAGTAAATAAAGGTTTTCCCCTCGGTCACATGAGTCACGTGACCCTTCTCCTCGAGTATGCTGAGTATCTTTCGGATAGTGGAATAGGTGCAGGTCTCACCGAGTGTCGACCACACCTCGCGGGCTGTCGCTGAGCCCTCTTGATACAAGACATCCATGACCTCCCCCTCTCTGCGACTGAACTTAGCGTCGGGTTTATCATCGGTAGCCATGCGAAATTTTTCGCACATCGAAGAGATTCGGTCAATATTAAAGTGCGAAATTTTTCGCACAACCGCCACCACCAGCTACCATTACGAAACTTTAGCTCCGGCAAACCGCCACTGGTGCCTAGTCGTGGCGACGTCTACTGATCGAAATTATCACCAATTACTGGAAACTCATCGTCTGGGAAGACCAACAACTTGACCTCCGCAAAATCGGCTGGCTCACCGAACCACCAAAAGACAAAATCCAGCTCTTCGATCTACAGCTCGACCCATTCGAGCAGAAAAACCTGGCCCAGCAACGCCCCGACGTGGTAGATGCGATGCGCCAGCAGCTCGACGTATGGTGGAAACCAGCAGAGTAGTCTCCGAGAATTCTACCTATAGAAAAGCCGACGAAGACGTCGGCATTCCCTAAAAAGCTATACTCTGATCACGAGCTCCAGCTAGATCAGCTTGGCATCTGTGCGCTGGACCACATTTGATCCCTGATAGGTCGTCAACTCGCGACCGATGCGCATCGTGACGAACATGAGCTCATCCACTCGACCCTCATTCTCATAGACGTGGATCGCTTGATTGAGAGACGTGAGCAGATAATTGACCCCGTAGTACTCAGCCAAACTACTCTTCACCCGCTCTTGATTGACGACCTCGCGCAAAGCCACCTGCATGACCTTTGCAGCCGCGATACCCTTCTCAGGATTATCTGGAGAAATCTTCGACAGACAATCGCGAATCAGACTACCGACCGGCACAGTACCAGACTCATTGGATAGGTGATGAAGTGAGCTCTGGTTTCGAGACATGCTGGCGGTGACTTCGATAGGTAGGTGAAAACAGTTCATCGGGTGTTTAAGTTATGTGGGTTGTTTATTATTTTAAAATATTTGACCCAAAATGCAACATTTTATTAAAAAATATAAAATATTTAGGGGCGGAGGATATCGGGATGTCCCTAGCTTATTTTCAGAAAACCGCAAGAGATCAGTAGCACCTTATGGCTACAAACTTGCTTTAGAGTGTCTAGCATCAGCGAATGGGCCAAGGAGGTTGCCTAGATTTTCGAGTACTGGGAGCGGCGGTTTGTAACCGCCGGGCAACCCCGGCACGCTACCTTGGGCAATAGCTTAGCTTGTCCGCCGGTTACAAACCGTACGTAACTCCCCCTAAGAGTACCGCCAATCTAGAGGCAGTGCTTGCTCACGATCCGGTCGACCTCGGCTTTGAGAGTCGCAGGCGAGTAGGGCTTGGGGATGACTCCCCGGAAACCAAAGGCCTCTGGATTGGCCATGGCAGCAGCATCCGAGTAGCCGCTGGACACGATAGCTAGCACCTCGGGATCGATCTTCTGGAGGCGGCGCATGGTCTCGACACCACCCATACCTCCCTCGATAGTCAGATCGCTGATAAACAGATCAAACTTCTTACCCGATGCCAGAGACTTCTCGTATTCGAGGATCGCCTCGCTGCCCTCTGCGGTTTCTGTGATCTGATAGCCCTCGCGACCGAGCGTAGCCGAGATGAGCGAGCGGATCGGCGCATCATCCTCCAGCACTAGCACTCGGTATTTGGAGCGATCCATCTGAGGGACCTCGCCATTGGGCTTTTTCTCCGAGCTGGTCACTAGCGTCGGGTGGGCTGGCATCTCCTCCCACTCGACGTGACTGGTGTCGAGCGCGAGCGGTATGCAGAAAGAAGCCACCGTCCCTTTATTCACCTGCGAGCGCAGCTGGATGTAGCCATCGTGAGCTTTGGCGATCGACTCACACACCGTCAGACCGATGCCAGTCGCATTATCGCTCTCGCGGACGGAAAAGTAGGGGTCAAACGCATGCGCCACCGTCTCCGGTGTCATGCCAATACCAGAGTCGATCACCTCGACTAGGAAGTGGCGATCCTGGCGGACCGATACCGTAGTCTGGCGCAGCTTCTGCGCCTCGCTAGCAGAGATCTCGGAGCAGGACAGAGTGAGCGTGCCACCATTGGGCATGGCCTTCTCCGCATTGCTGATCAGATTCTCGATCACTCGGCGGACCTGAGCCCGGTCGACACAGGCGCGCAACTGCTTCTCCGTACAGCGAAATTGGTAGCGGATCGATGGCAGACCGATGCGGTGTTCGTTGAGCACTTTGCGCAGTAGCTCAGGGATCTTCACCGGCTCTTTCACCGGGCGACCACCTGCGGCAAAGGTCATCAACTGCTGGACCAGACCTGCAGCGCGAGATGTCGCCTTCTCGGCTTCGCCGAGCATATTGAGCACACCTTCATCGGTCACTTTCTCCTTAGCTAGGCCGATATTGCCGGTGACTGTGGTCAGATCGTTATTAAAATCGTGGGCGAAGCCTCTGGCTAGAAGTCCCAGCCCCTCGAGGCGCTGCTGGCGGATCTCGTTGGCCTTGGACACGCGTTGCTCCGTCATGTCGCGGAGCAGGATGAGCATCCCGTCGAAGCTACGATACAGGTTTACCTGATACCAATGGGTGCGCTGAGAGTCATGAATCTCAAAGTAGTGCCGCTTGCCATCCGACATCGGTTGGCAAAAATCGGCCTCGTAGCGCGACCACTCATCCTCGGTGAAAAGCTCCCAAATCGGGATCCCTAGCAGAGCGGCTCCATCCTCGGTGAAAGTGCGGAGCGCCTCGCCATTGACCTGGGTGATCGTCAGATCGCCATCCAGGCATAGTAGCGGATCGCCAATGCGATCGAAAAGGTCTTCCGCCTGCGAATCAAACTGCGTGCCACCGCCTTCTGCGATACCAGCTTTGTCCCCGCCGCTTGGTATCTGGATACTCTTTAGCGTGTCTAGCGCCCGCTTACGCTGGGGAGCATTTAGCTCCTTGTCCGAGTAGTCTTCAGCCTGCTCACCGACCTGCACCTTACGCTTCAGCCGAGTGTTGGTCGGTGCCGCTTGGGTATCGGAGCGGCCCTGCGTTTTGAGGATGGTCACGGTGCCGAGCAGCTTAGACCCCGCCTCCTCACGCAGTGGCGAAGTGATCGTGCGCACAGTGTGCTGCTGCCCCTGACGATCGACTATCTGGCAGGCAGATCCCGAGCCGTTAGAGCCTTTCTTGTCTTTGTCCTTGGCGCCATTCGCGTCGCCTACCTGATGAGTCGTCGGCACCACCTTGCTGTATGGCGCTCCGATCGCGTCTTTCTCGCTCCAGCCAGTCAGCTTCTGCGCTGCCTTATTCATCAGCACGACACGGCCGTCCATGCCTGATACCACGATACTGTCGTCCATCGGGTCGATGAGCGAGCGCACCCATGGCAGCTTGCCTGCTAGGAGCTGGTCTGGCTCGATGCGCTGGGCTGCGGCATGTATACTCGATACCAGCTCGGCCCCACTAAACGGCTTGCGCACGTAGCCGACAGGGCGGCTCGCGCGGATTGCTTCAAACACGGTATCCTCGGCATCGCCAGTCAGAAAAATCACGGGTAGCTTGTGATCTTGGCGGAGCTTTTTGCCAAACTCCACACCGCTATCATCGCTAAAATCTACGGATAGCAAAACCAGATCTGGCCCCTCGGCAGCCACCATTTCCTCGGCCTTCTCCAAATCGGCCGGGGTGCCGACTACCTGAAAACCATAGCGCTCCAGGGTAAGCTCCACATCACGCGCTACTATCCTGTCGGACTCGGCGACAAGAATTTTGAGCGAGGTATCTGGTTCGACACTCATGGGTGATTGAGCTTTGACTTGAGAAGGGAGCTGAACAGTCACAGGCGCAGTAGGCTTCGGGTAGCGGTCTTAGTTATCGGGTTTGTCGTGATCAGCCCTCTTGCGGGCAGGGAAAGCTCAGTCGGACAGAGGCCACTCCATCCCCATATTCCTCGGCACCTTTCGATATCTTGCCGCGGATCTGCTCGATCAAGATCTCGACGATCTTGGCATTCTCGAACTTGGTCTTGGAGAAGAACGACTTGCTATCGCCTGGCTTCACCGTGAGCTGCAGCTCGCCGTCCTCGTGATCGACATCAAAGAACAATGCCGGACCAGTCTGCGACTTTCCTTTTCGCTCGGTAGATACCCCCATATACATCAGCTCACCGACGAGCAGTGCAAATGGGGTGGCGACTTCGTTCTCGATGGTCAGATCGCTGGGACCAGTGACCATCACATCGCGCACGCCAAATCCCTGACCTGCTACTGAGGATACCTGATCCGCCACATCGCGTAGCAGATGGACGATGCCGACACGCTTAGCTCCCGCCATCGACTCGGCCAACACCTTCAGACGGATCAGCCAAGAATCAAAAGACTCGCTGCGGCCACTCTCGGTCACGGCATAGAGACTGGTGACCATCTGCAGCTGACTGCGGAAGCGGCTCTCAGCCAGCACTTGGACATTCGAGCTGGCAGGCTTTATCACTACCTCTTCCGCTTTAGCGGCTTTCTTCTGGCCGATCATCACCAGATAGTGAGTCACCTTGTGCGTGTCCTCACGATCAAATACCGGCACGATAGCCACCTCGACCAGCTGCGGTCCTGCAGCTGACACCGACATCAGACTAGGCCACATGCGCTCTTTGGTGAGCCCATTGATCGACTGCTTATCAAATTCTTCCTGATCGCCAGGTGCTTTGGTGAGGATCTGAAATAGGCTCGACTTTAGCAATGTGTTGGCACTCTGACCGAGCATAGTCGCAGCCGCCTCATTCGAGTCGACGATCGTGCCACTCGGTGTCACGACTAATATCGCATCACGCGCACTGGTGAAAAACTCCTCCTGCCAGCGCAGCACATCGCTTTGGGCCTTGGGTAGCCGCGGCTCCTCTATGAGCACCAGCGCCAGATCACTACCAAAAGGCGCCATCGTCAGCGATACCGTCTCGGAGCGGCCCTCTAGCCCTAGCTCCTGACGGACAGAATTCCCATTCTCAAAGACACTGCTCAAGTGGCTGCTGAGAAACTGGCCAAACACCGCCCAGCTATCCTTCGCCGGCTTGCCCACAGAGTCGGCATCTAGCGGCACATCCACATCCCACTCCTCCGCAGGTGGCGACCAGTCTTTCACCTCTCCATTTGGATCGAGCAGCACAAACATGTCCGGCACGGCATCCAGCAGAGCTTGTGCCTTGGTCGACAGCTCTTTCAGCCTACCGATCAACTGCTTATCCCGCGGCTTGCACTGATAGATCGTGTAAGCGTGCTGATTGGCCTCATCCATGATCGGCATCGCCATCATGGCATTTGGCCGCGGCTTGTCCTGACCAGGAAACGTGAAGCGAACTTTCTGATACCCTTTGTTAGTGCTTTGTGGCAGCATCTTGTCGCGATCTGCATCGTCGACTAGATCAAAAATATTGGCCTCGGACAGCTGCTCGGCAGACACGCCGGCAAAGTCGACAAAAGCAGCGTTCACTTCTTCGATCTTGCCCTCGCGATCGGCCATCACTAGACCACCCGAACCATAGGTAAACAGCTGGCGATACTTGTAATTCGCGACTCGCAGCGCCTCTTCGTTGGCTTGCTCATCGGTCACGTCCTGCTGCATCAGGATCATCCGTCCATCAGAACAAAAAGTCGCTTTGCACTCGATCTGGCGGACTTCATCCTCGGCATTCGCCAACTTGAAAGTGCGAGCCAATTGATTTCTCCACACATGGTCATGCCAGGAGTTGATCGTCTTTTCGCGATCTTCCTCATAGGCGCACACGGTGGTGAGCCAGCCCTCCATACCACCCTCGCCGACGGCAGCGTCGACACCGAGTAGATCGCGGTGAGCCTGATTGGTGAAAAGAACTTTCTGCTGATCATCCAACACCACAACAGCGTGAGGCATCTCAGCTAGGATCGGCTCCCACTCAGGTCCTGCATCAGGCGCAGGAGTGGATGCAGGTGCTGGTGCTGGCGACGGAGTTGCTACAGGCGTGATTGGAGCTGCCACTACAGGCGCTGATGCCGGTGCAGGTGTGGGTGTGACCGGAGTTGCGATCACAGGGGCCGGTGTAGGCGTGGGCGCAGAGAATGGCTGAGTCGCCTCAGCGGTAGGCGCAGGAGTTGAGGCTGGAGCGGAAAATGATGCACCGAAGCTAGTCGGCCCAGGCATCGGCGGCTGAGCCGGAGCAGCGGCGTGAGACACAGCAGCCGTCTGCACTGTGGGTGCCACGTCAGCAGCAGGTGCAGCGCTGGGCGGGGTCGATACGAAGGACTGCGCCTGAGCTGGTGCTTCTGTAGCCTGTGGGCTGGCCGACACACCCATCTGGATTTGATTATCCCGTTCCAGAGAATTCCCCAACTCGAAAGCCGGGCCTTGGGGCGGGGCCGGGGCCGCTGGTTGCTGGGCAGCAGACGACTGTGCCGCCATAAACGGCGGCAACTGATCTGCCGCAGACCCAAAGGCCGGACCTGGGGTGGCAGGTCCTTTTTCAGGCGGAGCAGCTTGCAAAAATGGGTTATCCGGATTCAAAATGAGAATCTGCGTGTTAAGTGCAACTCCATTTTTAGGATAACCTGAAAATTTGGCAAGCGTTGATTCGCAAAGGAATCCGATAGTCAATAAGTCCTAAAATCACTAATCATGTTCAAGTTGGCCAGAATGCCGGATGGATCTCCGGAGATCTTCTTCACCCTTCAGGGAGAGGGGCGTCACACGGGCGCACCCTCAGTCTTCATTCGGTCATCGCTGTGCAATCTGCACTGCCACTGGTGCGACACGCCATACACGTGGAATTGGAAGGGCAAAAACCTAAGCCACGAGAGTGGGCAGACTTATGAGCGTAGCGAGCAGATCATCCAGCTCTCGGCCGATCAAGTCGCTGAAATCGCCGGTAAGCACGGGTGCTCACGCTACGTGTTTACGGGGGGGGAACCCCTGCTTCAGGAGCGCTCATGGCTAGAGCTCATGGCCCACCTCTCCGAGAGCGATGCTGACTCTCACTTTGAGATCGAAACCAACGGCACTCTACTTCCCTGCGAAGATTTTTTAAAAAAAATCAACCAACTCAATGTCTCGCCTAAGTTAGCCAACTCCCAGGTGACCGAGAAGCTACGCTACAAGCCTGAGATCTGCCGCGATCTCGCCACCACTGGCAAAGCAGATTTCAAGTTTGTCGTCGGCAATCAAACCGATCTCGAAGAGATCCTCGCGATTATCTCAGCCGCAGACATTCCAGCCGACCGTGTCTATCTTATGGCTTTAGCCGCCACTCCTGCGCAACTCGACCGAAATCACGCCTGGGTAGCTGAACAAGCCCTCGCCCACGGCTTCAGCTACTGCGACCGCCTACACCTCCGCCTCTACGGCGCCAAACGAGGCACTTAGGGCGTAGCCATACCCAAGCCGCAATCCCCCAAAAGGAAAGGCGAACACCACACCGCCAATCTAAAGAACCTGCTCGACCAAAGAAGAACACCTCAAAGCCCAGCAGATAGGCCTGACAATTAGAAAAACAATAGCGATGCCGACTGCAACAAGGCAAAAGATCTGACTAAGAAATGGCCACAGTTTGAATCCAAGTTCGCCCATCCTTCTTATTAACACAGCTGGTTTCTGCTCGTCAACAGCAGGCAAGTAGTTGCGAGCAGTCGCGGCCTCCTTTGCTTTCCGCGACACAAACACTCTTTTTCTCTACCGCGTTACCCTCACTTTTGTTCCTGCCACTTGCTGATCAGATCGATCATTTCAGAGCGGCGTTTGTGGGGATCTGTGGATTTGCCCTGGTTGGCTAGAGATTCGATGAGGGGTATATTTTCTTTGCCATAGTGATCACCCTGGCGGAGGTGCATACCCCAGAGGGCGACGGCGCTGGCCCACTGGTAGTCCGCACTGGTATCTTGCCAATCAGTATCTCGGTAGGTGACCGGTTGCTCCATCGGTATACTCGTGTTGGCATTTGGCTTTTTGTAGCGGAGTTTCACGGTGCAGAGTTCGTCGCTATCGATGAGTTCCATCTTTGGGGCAGAAGGGGTAGTGGCGATGGGTTTTTGGTACTTTAGAGTGGTGATCTCCTGACGATCGATGGGCGGAGCGCCGGCGGGCACGATCTCGTAGAGAGCCGTGACGGAGTGCCCTGCGCCGACCTCGCCAGCATCGATTTGGTCGTTTTGAAAGTCTTCGGGATTGAGCATGCGATTGGCATAGCCGATCAGGCGGTAGTGTTGCACGTGCTGTGGGTTGAATTCGACCTGGATCTTCACATCTTTAGCGATAGTGACGATGGTCGACATGAATTCCTGCAAGAGGACTTTGCGGCCTTCGCGGATGGTATCGATGTAGTGATAGGTGCCATTACCTTGATTGGTGATGGCTTCGAGCATGGCGTCGTTGAGATTGCCGGTGCCGTAGCCGAGCGCGCTGAGGTAGGTGCCGTCCTGTGCGTGGGTCTTTACTAACTCGACGAGTTCCTTATCGTCAGTGGTGCCGACATTAAAGTCACCGTCGGTGCAGAGGATCACACGATTTACGCCGTCTTTGATGAAGTTCTCCTGTGCAATCTTATAAGCGAGATCGATGCCTGCACCGCCATTTGTGGAGCCGCCAGCCTCTAGCTGCTTGAGGGCAGTGAGAATCTTGCGATCATCTTTGCCGCTGGTGGCGGGTAAGGCCACGCCTTCTGAACCCGCGTAGACAACGATGGCGATGGAGTCATTTTCTGATAGCTCTTCGACTAAAATCTCTAGCGATTCCTTCACTAGCGGCAGTTTGTCCTCTGACTGCATCGATCCCGATACATCGATGAGGAATACGAGATTGGTATTGGGGCGTTGGGCGCGCTGGATGTCTTGGGCCTGTAGGCCGATGCGCATCAGTTGGTGATCGCCATTCCATGGGCAGGTCCCGGTCTCGATCGCAAAAGCAAACGGGTGCTCGTCATTTCCGGTCGGTTGCGGGTAATCATAGGAGAAGTAGTTGATCATTTCCTCGATGCGGACGGCATCTGGTGAGATCGGTTGCTTGTCATTGATGAGGCGGCGAATATTGGTGTAGGACGCAGTATCGACATCGATGGAGAATGTGGATAGTGGCTCTGCGAGAGGGGAGGTGAAGACGTTGTCAATTAGGGGAGGGTATTGAATGGCTGATCTCGTCAATCGACCATTAAAATACCCTGGGAAAGGTAAGGTGTGTTCATCGCGATCTAAAGCGAGTTCTCGGCGAATGACATGATCTTTGGTGTGAGTGTTGCCTGCGATATTGATTTTACCTATATTGAATAGATCAAAATTAGTCTGCTTGATATCCAGAAAACCCTCGGCATTATCGAATTTCGAAGTGCCTGCACCGAATCTGATTTTCGCCCCGGGTTGTGGAGTGATCTGGGGTAACTCTGTATCAATGAAATATGATGTAACGAGATTTCGGCTGTCGGTGTTTGCGACTTGTTCATTCTCGGTGGACTCGGGAAGTGGTAGCTCCCACCCCTCAGCAACCTGCTCTAAAAACGAAGCTCTGGTTTGATCAATGCCGAGATCATTATAGTTCGCCTTTTGGCGCTCATTTATCGCCAAGCCCATATTAGTCGCTAAGTTATACCGATCAGAGTTTAAGGTTCGGTAGAACTCGGCTTCAGCCTGCGTAAGATCACCAATATCGATAAACCCCTGGCTAGCCCTCATGGCATACTGCATATTTCTCAGGACCTCTAGATGATCAGGTGTGAGCGCTCCAGAGTAGTGCTCAGGGTCCGCCATTTGAGCCAGTAGTTGCCTAGCTTCTTCATTGCCCGGATCGACGGTAGGTCGTACTACATTCTCAATTAGCTTGATTGATTCTTTGTACTTGCCTTCATCTGCGTATTGACGAGCCAGAGTAGTGGTCGCTTGGGCGTACTGCTTCACATAGGTTTTACGCCTGGCCTCAGTGATAGGCGCATCAGGTAGGTGATTGATAGCGTTTCGGTATTGCTCGATCGCCCCTTTGACATCTCCCTCCGCCATCAGCAATGAGCCAAGCAAAGCAATCTCATCAGCACTACCTGCCAACTCCTGCATCTTTCCGACGTACTCTTCTGGCGTGGAAAATTTAAAATCCTGCTGCTCAGTATGACCGGGGTAGGCCGACCATTCGGTCTGAGCTGGACTGAATCGACTCATATCCATATTCTCATTACTGAGGGAAGCAGCTGTATCCCATACGATGCCGCTTGATGCTGTATTGAAATTGAGTTGCCCGTCGGCCAGAACTAGAGTCTGTGTTTCAGCAGCCTCGCTAAGGGTCGATATGAGTGTGTCGGTATTTGTGTCGAGCAATTCACTCTCTGCGATATCTACCGAACTAAGTGTATCCACGACATGGATGTGCGAGTCGTCGGTCAGATCGGCCAGTGAGATATGCGCTTCCTCTGAGGTTGCGTCGGATTTTTGCGAGAGGATGTAAAAGCACACTCCCACGGCTAGGCAGGCTGCTATCCCGCCCAAATAAGCCGCAGGATGCAGGCGTGGCTTTCTGCGGGAGCGGGGGTGCAGGGGCGTAATGACCGAGTCGGTTTCCAGCGGTTGGGGTTTCGCTTCAGCGGCATCGATGGCGGCTTCCACACGGCTGAGAAAGTCCTCATCGGCATCGGTTCTCATCCTGCCCAGCTCCGCTAGCGCGGAGTCGACGAGGTGGTCGCCTTTGGGTGCGGGAGGGTTTTGCCCCGCGCTTGGTTGGAAATTGTTTTTGTCGGCCATGATTGGTTAGGTTTGGTTGAGTGAAGAGAAGGGTGGGGTGAGTGAAATCGGTAGGTGGTGTGGTAGTAGGAAAGGATTAATGATGCCTGCTGCTTTTGCTGGTCAGGCAGGTGTAGAGCTGCGATCTGGCTCGCTCGAGTCGCTTGCGCACGGAGGCTGCAGAGATCTCTAGGCGCTCTGCAGTCTCGGCGCCGCTCTGCTCCTGCAGATAAAACTCGATCACCACATCTTTCAGCCCCTCGGGTAGCTGAGCGATGCAGTCGACGAGGCTCTCCAGCATCGGATCTTTGCCATCGTCGCGAGCGGCTTGCCAGGCGGCGAGATCTAGCTCTAGGTCGACCATCTCGGTATCGGCGATAGGGGTGCGCTTCTGTTTGCGAAACCAGTCGAGGCATTTGTGGCGGATGATGCCGCGCAGCCATTTGCCGAAATCGAGATCAGCGTCGTATTGGTCGAACTTCCCATAAGCCACCACCAGCGCATCTTGCACGATGTCCTGAGCCGCATGGTGATCTTTGACGATCGCACGAGTATAGACCTGCAAATCGCGATGATGCTCGCGCATGAGCAGTGAAAACTGCTGCCTGGCTGGTATGGGGTCCTGTGGTGGCTCTGGCACGCTGATTTCCGGCTCGTGGTTGGTTTGGCTATGCTGGGAATACTCGGGATTTACCATGAGATGCATGGCACTGTTTCGAGTGGATTTTGGCAGATGTGACAAAAAGAGGCGATTTTAATGTCTCCGCACAGCGGTTCAGTAGGTTCCATAGAGGCTACAGGCCTCATAAGCAGGGCGTTTGCAGCGTTTTCTCAGGGGTGCATTTTTTATAAAAAACCGCTCGTTTCGAGGGAAATCTCCCTTACAGTCCCCGCTCGCCCGTGGCGCATGTGCTGGTGCCCTTTCTTTGCGACATTTAGCGGGCGAGATTTTTAAACCATTCGGAGAGGGCAGTCGGAAACGATTTGAGCAAACCAAATTAACTTAACTAAACCTAAAATACTACTATGGCAGCACTAGCTGAACCAAATCCAGAGCTGATGGCTCTGATTGAACAAAACTTTCACTCCCACCGCGAGAATTCTATCGTGCTGGGCAAAATCATCGAAATCCGCAAACAGATGGTCATCGTGGATATCGGTGCCAAATCTGAGGGCGTCGTACCTGTATCTGAGTTCGACGATGAGGAATTCGCCATCGGCGACGAGATCGAGGTGCTTCTCGAGCGTCTGGAAAATGACGAGGGCATGGTCGTTCTCTCCAAAGAGAAGGCAGCTCACAAGCAAAACTGGGACAAGATCGTCGGCGTGTACGAAGCTGGCGGCCTAGTGAAGGGCAAGGTCAAGTCCGTCGTGAAGGGCGGCCTGATGGTAAACGTAGGCGTAGAGGCCTTCCTACCTGGCTCACAGATCGACATCATCCCACCGAAGGATCTCAACGAGTACCTCGGCAATGTCTATGAATTCAAGATCGTAAAGGTCAACGACATCCGCAAAAACATCGTCCTCAGTCGCCGCGAGGTGATCGAAGCCGAGCGCGCCGAGCAGCGTGCGGAGTTCCTCTCGCAGGTGGAGATCGGCTCTACTGTCGAGGGTATGGTCAAGAACATCACCGACTTCGGTGCGTTCATCGACCTGCAGGGCATGGACGGCCTGCTACACATCACTGACATGAGCTGGGGTCGTATCAATCACCCAAGCGAGATGCTCGTCATCGGTCAGAATCTCACCGTGCAGGTGCTCGACGTCGACAAGGACAAAGAGCGCGTCTCTCTCGGCCTGAAGCAGATGCTCGACAATCCTTGGGAAGACATCGAGAAGAAGTACCCCATCCACAGCGAGGTGGCAGGAAAGATCACCAAGCTGGTTCCTTACGGCGCATTCGTCGAGCTGGAGCAGGGTGTCGAAGGTCTCATCCACGTGTCCGAGCTGTCTTGGACCAAGCGCATCACTCGCCCGAGCGACGTGCTGTCTCTCGACCAAGAGGTCAAAGCACAGGTGTTGGCGATCAACACAGACGAGCAGAAGATCTCTCTCGGTGTCCGTCAGCTCGAGCCCAATCCATGGGACGATGTGGAAGAGCGCTACCCGATCGGCAAAGTCATCAAAGGCGAGATCCGCAATCTCACTGCTTACGGTGCCTTTGTGGAGCTAGAGGATGGTATCGACGGTATGATCCACGTCTCCGATCTCAGCTGGACACGCAAGATCAATCACCCAAGCGAGACTCTCAAGAAGGGCGAAGAAGTCGAGGCAGTCGTCATCGACATCGACAAGACCAATCAGCGTATCTCACTGGGCTGCAAGCAGCTTGAGAACGACCCATGGTCCAACATCGACGAGACCTTCAAGGTCGGCGATCTGGTCAAGGGAACGGTCGCCAAGATCGCATCCTTCGGTGCATTCGTGCAGCTCGAGGACGATATCGATGGTCTGGTGCACATCTCGCAGCTGAGCGAGGACCACGTGGCCAAGGTGAAGGACATCCTGAAGGTGGGCGACGACGTCGAGGCTCGCGTGATCAAAGTCGATCGCAACGAGCGTCGTATCGGTCTCTCCATCAAGGCAGCCGAGTACAGCGAAGAGCAGCTCCGCAAGGAGACAGCTGCATTCGAGGCACTACGCCCGAGCAGCGACCTGGTCGGACTGGAGCAGGCGTTCAACCTCGCCGAGGAGTGGAGCCCATCCGCTGGCGGCGACGAGGCAGGCGAGGAGTAATCCCACTCCTACCTTTCAAAACCGATTTAAGGAAAACGGCGAGGGACACCTCGCCGTTTTTTTGTGCAAACATGACTCATTCAGAACACGATAATGCTATGAGGTTTGGATTTTTCACATAGTTCGTTTTTATTAGTTGCTTAGAAAAACAAAGAAATTTTTAAGCGTCTATTCTTGATGGTAGTGGGATAAAGATGCCACTCTTCGATTGTCTAACTGAATCAGAATATCTATTCAGATTAGACGCTCTGTAGGGGGCAGGGGGAAAATTTCCTTTTAGCAGAGCGCAAATCGCTTATCGTTATGGAAATTATAATCCCAAGTGATTTATGCCAAACACATCATCAGACTCCCCTAATGATAAGGGAACCGAAAATGCCGACGTTATTGATAACACCACCCCTCCTTCTCAACCATCCCCTCAAAACTATGGAGGGAGTGAGCCTGCCCCCCCTAAAAGCGTGCTGACTCAAGCCACTGATGCAGTGGAGGAAAAGATCGAAGAGCCGACGGACAGTCGCAAAACGGATCAGCCATCCAGCGCTAAGCGGTTTTCCTCCATTAGCTCTCTGAGTGACGAGAAATTTTCGATCGCTGAAACCACCTTGGTTTCGGAGTTCCAGACTCAGATATCTGATTTTTCACGACCCACCAGTTTTGCCTCAGATCCGGTCGAGCTAGCTCCTGCTCAAGCTGCTCCGTTCTCTACAACAACGTTTTCTTCGCAACAGACTCTCGCACCTAGCTTGGACTATCAGCCTATTGATTCATTTCCGTTCTATGAAGTGACTACTGATATCAGTGTTGAGCAAGAGGTGTTCGATTTTTTTGATTCCGTCATCGAAGCAAGCTTCTTTTTTCCTGAATACGCAGAGGAGTTTGATGAAATCACTGATGGAATGAGCGAAGCAGATAGTATCAGGCTGATCGAAGAAATCATCTACAGCGTAGACTTCGATCCTGCTGCCCAGCTCGACAATGTAGATAGTGAAGACGACGACTACATTCTCTTAGAGGGGGAGGCTGGTGAAGAGTTCGATATTTCAGTTCTCGATATTGATGGAGTGATAAACTGGGGCACAGGCGGAGACATAACGACACTGCCAGATGGCCTAGAAACATTGATTTTGGAAGACGACTTAGGCACGATGCTGCCACAGGTCGACCCCATTGCCGTGGAATTAGAAGATGACCCAGCTGGCTTATTACCTGTCGAGGAGCCGATTGCTTTGGAGCTAAATGACGACATAGCAGCCATGCTGCCTGATGTAGAGCCAAACCCTCTGGAGCTAAGCGATGATCTAGCAGCGATACTGCCTGATGTAGAGCTAATCACATTAGAGATCACCGATGACGATCCAGCAGCTAGTCTCCCGTCAGTAGAGGCTGTTACATTTGAGTTCGATGATGATCCGGCAGCAAGCCTGCCTGACCTCTCGTCAGGACTTGATCTTGGTCTTTATGCCGACCCGCAAGCAGAGTCAGATGATATCTATGAATTTGCAGCAACGGCTGGGTCACCGGTGATCGAGAGTGATCCACTCGATAGCGACTTTGATCTAGCTGCTATGCTCGACGACTGCGAAGATTGCGAAGCTTTGGTAGTAGAGTCTGCTGATGGCGAGACTATCGATCTTGGCGAGTCAGTCGCATACACCGTCGCCGATGCCGAAGTGGCGGAGCTCATGATCTGTGAAGGCTGCGAAGCAGGAGAGATCGAGATGATCGCAGCAGAAATTGCGATAACTTAAAACCCTAGCTAGCAATAAGCGGCATGGTAGGTAAGCATACCCTCTCATGCCGCAGCCGATACCTACCGCCGACCAGCCGCCGATCGATCGGCTGCGCCAGATCATGCACATCCTGCGCTCGCCAGGCGGGTGCTCGTGGGATGCGCAGCAGACTCACGACTCGCTAGCCCCCCACCTGATCGAGGAAGCCTACGAGGTAGCTGCCGCGATCCGTAGTGGTAGTCGCGATGAGCTTGTCGATGAGTTGGGTGATGTTTTGCTGCAGCCGGTATTTCACGCCGAGGTCGCCGAGGATTTCGATCTCGACGATGTCGCTGCTGCGATCTGCGAGAAACTCATTCGCCGCCACCCGCATGTATTTGGCGAGGCTGCTGCTGACGATCCCGATGCTGTCATCACCCAGTGGGAGCAGATCAAAGCCGCTGAAAAAGGCGAAAGTGGTAAGCCGAGTCGCTACCTAAAACTAAAAAATGATGGTCTGCCCGCCCTGATGGTAGCCCACAAGATTCAGAAGAAAGTCGCTAAAGTTGGCTTCGATTGGCCGACGCTGGGGCCGGTGCTGGAGAAGGTCCGCGAAGAGACCGAGGAGGTCGAAGAGGCGCTCGGCGAGGAGAGCCCAGAGCACATCGGCGAGGAGATCGGCGATCTGCTCTTCGCAGTGGTCAATCTCGCTCGTAAGACAGGGCACAACCCCGAGCTACTGCTCGATGCAGCGAATCGCAAATTCGTCGATCGCTTCCACCAAGTCGAAGATGCCCTGGCCGCAAGCGGCGTAGATCTAGGCGATGCGACTCTTGAGCAGATGGATGCTGCCTGGGATGCCGCCAAGGAGGCGTAGACCGGAGTGAATTTGATATTTTCCTCACTTTTCTGACACCAGACGGCTCAGTCTGGGGTTACTAGAGAGTGATGGCCTATATCTTGCTCACACCGCTCACGACACGACTCAATAAGTTTAGAATGATAGGGCAGAGACTTTCAAGGAGGGGCGACGTCTCGTCACCCAGCAGGCTGAGCCTTTGGCTACGATCAGAGACCTTCTCTAGATGTCGTTCGTCTTTGAGCGCAGTCTGTGTTTTGTCGCTGACTTGGCTAGTGAGTTCACTTGGCTCGGCTGAGGAGCAGCCCTCGGGGCTGGAGGATGGCTATGTGCTGATCGCACCGATGGGAGCTTCGGTGGTTCATTTGATCGATTCGCAGCAGCATATCGTGCACTCTTGGGATTGTGGGGAGGGACCGGGCAATGCCACCTACTTGGAAAAAGGCGGCACACTGCTGCGCACAGGCAAGATCGATAGCCGCGCATTTTCCTCGCGAGCTACATTTTCATCTGGCAAGTTTAGCAAGATGCCTGGTGGCGCGGGCGGGCGGATCCGGCGCTACTCATGGGATGGGGAGCTGCTCTGGGACTACCTGGTAGCCGATGATCATCTCCACCACCATCACGACGTGGAGCCGATGCCCAATGGCAATGTACTCGTCATCGCCTGGGAGCGGCACACCAAAGACGAAGCGATAGCCGCAGGACGAGACCCTGAGACTCTGGCCGAGGATGCGATCTGGACCGAGACCATCCTAGAAATCAAACCCAAAGGCAAAACCGATGGCGAAGTGGTGTGGCGTTGGCGCTTGTGGGATCATCTGGTACAGGATCACGATGAGACCAAGCTCAACCACGGCAAGGTCGCCGACCATCCCGAGCGGGTCGATTTCAACTACGCGACGCGGCGTGGCGGTGCCGACTGGATTCATCTCAACTCTGTCGACTACAATGCCGATCTCGATCAGATCGCTCTAGGTGCCCGCTGGTTTAGCGAAGGCTGGATCATCGATCACAGCACTACCACTGAGGAAGCCGCTGGCAGTACAGGCGGTAGGCAGGGCAAAGGCGGCGATATCCTCTATCGCTGGGGGAATCCTGCTGCCTATGGCGCTGGTACTGAGGCGGATCGTGTGTTTTTCGCCCATCACGACGTCCGCTGGATCGATGATGGCAGCCCCGGTGCGGGAAATCTGATGATTTTTAACAATGGCGAGCACGGGGCCCGAGCGTACTCCTCCGTCGATGAGTTTATACCACCAGTGGATGAGCATGGCAGCTACCCGCTTGAGGAGGGGCAGGCATTTGCCCCAGAGGCATTTTCTTGGAGCTACAGCGCGCCAGACGATGGATTTTACTCCGCGCGTATCTCGGGAGCGCAGCGGCTGCCCGGTGGCAATACTCTGGTCTGCTCGGGTGAGCAGGGTTGGTTATTCGTAGTCACACCGCAGGGCGAGCGCGTCTGGGAGCTAAAAATCGCCGAGTGGATCAATCCGAAACCTGTCGCCTCTACTGCTGCGACCGAACCCAGCGAGACACCTGCTGCTGCCCAGGCTCAGGGCAAAGGAAAAGGCAAGAGTGGCGGCAAAGGCAAGTCTGCTAAAGGCAGACGCAAGGGGGGCGGAAAAGGTGGTAAAGGCGGAGGTGCTGCGGGATCGAGTGCTGGCAGGATCAGAGGCAGTGCCTTTCGCGCTCCCTGGTACCCTGCTGACTACAGCGAGGCATTTGAGCAGCTGCCTGCTGATAGAAATTGAATTCACCGCTCGGCTGTGGCAGGTATCTGGCCTTTGCCATGGCTAGAAATCGAAATCGCAGCCCGCGCCGCTCGGCCCGCGCCAATACTCACTCGGAAGCACCTACCGGCATCGCCCGGATGTCGGAGGAAGGGCTGCTGCGGCAGCTCGACGAGGCCGAGGATCCGCCGCTACTACTGATCCTCGATGGCGTGCAGGACCCGCACAATCTCGGTGCCTGCCTGCGCTCAGCCGATGGAGCTGGCGCGATGGCCGTAGTCATCTCGCGGCACAAATCCGCACCCGTCACCGAGACAGTGGTGCGCGTGGCCTGTGGGGCTGCAGCATCCGTGCCGGTGGTGAGCGTGTCGAATATCTCACGTTTTCTCCAGACCCTGCGCGAGGAGTATAGTATCCGCTCGGTAGGGACGGCAGATGGAGCTAGGACTCACCTCTACGATACTGACCTCACCGGAGCTCTAGCGATCGTCATGGGGGCCGAGGAGAAAGGCATGCGCCGTCTGACCATGGAAAACTGCGATGAGCTGATCTTCATCCCGATGATGGGTGAGGTGCCCTGTTTGAACGTGTCCAATGCCGCTGCTGTCTGCATGTTTGAGGCCGTGCGCCAGCGTCTCTGAAAATAGGGGCGCAGCCATTTTTCCCTGAAAGAACTGGCGCACTCCTGCGTCGAATCTATTTGAGAGTCTGCGCCTAGCCCCTATCTTGCTGAAAATTTTACCTTCTACAAATAATCATATATGAGCCAATCCTATGCTACCCCATACACTGCTGCTCAGGCTGACGTAGCCGAGCGCGCCGGATTTATCCGTCGAGTTTACGCCCACCTAGCTGGCGCCATCCTAGCGCTGATCGCGATCGAAGCGGCTATTTTACAATCTCCTATTGCTGATGCGATTACAGGACTGCTTCACAGTGGGGGCCGTATGGGTTGGCTTCTTGTCATCGGAGGCTTTGGTATCGTTACATGGATGGCGAGCAACTTCGCTTCCACCCCACAGAATAAAGGCCTCCAATATGTGGGCTTAGGAATTTCGATCTTAGCTTATGCGGTGATTTTGGTGCCTATCTTGAATATCGCTCAAACCTACAAGCCAGGCGCGATTACTGATGCTCTGGTCTGCACTGGAGCCCTTTTTGGAGGTCTCACAATGGTTGCATTTTTTACTCGTGCAGATTTCTCATTTTTTAGGAGTTTCTTGATGATCGGCGGCTTCGTCGCTCTAGCGGCTATCGTTTGTAGCACGCTCTTTAATTTTGATATGGGCATCTGGTTCTCTGCTGCGATGGTGATCTTCTTCTCGATCTCCATCCTCTACAACACCTCAAACATCATTCACGAGTATGGCACCGACCAGCACGTCGGCGCGGCTGTCTCACTATTCGGCAGTGTGGTGATGCTCTTCTGGTATATCCTTCAGATCTTTATGTCTCGCGACTAAAAGCGATTGAGGAGCTACGACACTTTCTGGAAAAGGGCGAAGTCACTTCGCCCTTTTTTGTGTCGTGAGATCACGGGATCTCACATCAAATAAGAGCTCATTCAGCTGCCCAGCAGGATGAGCCATGACCCCCCACTACTTCCGATGCCTTCATGGTTATGTTTATTGAAAACGAAAAAAATAACAATTTTTTTATTTATTTATGAAAATTTGAAAGCAAACTTAATGAGAATCGTCTGAGACTAGGCTCCTCAACTTCTTGTTAATGAAAGGCCCAATACTCTACAAATTGGAATCGCTACGTGGCATCGCTGCCATCTGTGTTTTGCTCCATCATGCCGAACAACCCATTTTCAGCTGGGCGATCCCATTTCTTCAGACCAGTTGGTTGTTTGTAGACCTGTTTTTTATCCTCTCCGGATTTGTCATGACTCTAGCCTACCGATCGAAGGTTTGGTCAGGCCTCCGTTTTTCTGAGTACTTTTCAGCCCGCTTTTGGCGTCTGTATCCCCTGCACCTAGTCATGCTGTTGCTATTCCTGCCATTGATCGCTTTCAAATACTGGTTCTACCATTCCGGCTACGGTGGAACAGATCCATCCCTCACAGAGAATTGGACGAGCTTTTTTTCAGAGATCACCCTTACCAAGACACTCAACTACACCCCTACAGGTGGGTGGAATTCGGTTAGCTGGAGTATCAGTGCGGAGTTCATTGCCTACATTGCCTTCTTTGGCCTGCTTCGAGTCATTCGCACACCGGCTGCCCTGGTCAGCGTCAGTTTGGCTTTGGCCTTGGTTCTATATGCGCTTGGCTTTCTGTGGTTCGGGCCATTTTCTGCGCTCACTGTGGACTTTGGCTTCCTCCGATCGATCCCAGGTTTTCTTATCGGAGTCGCTCTCTATTCACTGTATCGTCGTCACCAGTTCAGCCGTCAGATGAATCTTCACGAGATCTTTGCGGTCGGTATGGCTATCGTTTCGGTTTCCCTTACCTACTACCGACCAGAGTTTGCCTACCTTAGCCTGATTGGATTCACCTATGGCATCTACGTTTTCTCCAGTTCGAAAAGCGGCTGGATAGGGCGACTCCTAGAAACTCGCGTGCCTAAATTTCTTGGCAAACATTCCTACTCGATCTACATGACCCATCTACTGATCATGGTCGGCATCGATGATTTCTTAGCCTTCGTTCTCAAGATCCCCTTAGAAAGCATCACTGGTGTCTACGCGCTACTCCTGAACCTATTCGTGATCACCATCACCATTGGTCTATCAGTCCTCACCTACCGCTTCATCGAAGACCCCTTCCGCAAAAAGCGTTTCACCGCATTAGGCCAGCTAAAACTCCTATTCCCCAAACGCTTTCACGCCTAGCTCCATCGTTCCAAGCCGTAGCGGAACTCCCCAGAGTTCCTAGAGATTCACTGGAAGGGGCTGTTTTCAGCTGCCCGACAACCTAGGCCACCCCAACCCAGGCTGGAAGGCTGAGGCCTTCCTCTACCGAAAACAGCGAAAACCGACTTCAGACCTCGGCACTCCCAACAAAGAACAAAAAGACAAAACCCCTACACCACCTCTATCAATACTCCAGTCGTTACCAAGTGAATAAACGTTCGCACCCTTTCCCCGCCGACAGCCTCAGCATAGGTCCGCAACTGCCCAGAATAAGTCAGCGCCTTTGCCTCCCACTTATCGCGTGCGCCTGGAAAGATCTTGTGATCGATGATCACGTGACTGCCATCTTCTAGAACGAGCAGGTGATCGATATACCCGCCGACGTCTTGCCCCTTCTCATTGCGTATCGAAAATGGCACCTCGACTAGCTCTCGCTGTGGGGCAAATTTTTCGAGCACATGTTTTCTAAAGGCCGCGACCGTCGATAATACATATTCTCCCTTCACCTCGCCCACTAGGCCAAAGGCATCTAGCTGCGCATCGATCCGCTGCAGCTTCGCCGCATCGTCCGCTACTCGGTCGCCCTGCAGGATCTCAGCCGCTAGGATCCGGTGCATCGCGTCTCCTAGATCACGCTCGTCGGGGCGGTTCATCCTCATCCGAGTACCAAAGGTATCTACCTCGCCTATTCTGGCCGTCTCGATAGCGGGTACCTTGCTCGGAGCCACTCGCGCTAACTCCCACTCTGGTTCCTCTGCGATCCGCACCGGCAGATCGATCGTGCTCGCAGCCGCTTCACGGGTCGACGGATTAAAGCTGTGCTCATACTGCCTACGTGTGATCGGCACCGACAGTTTGCCACTACCTGTGCCCTTCAGTAGCTGCTCAGCCGCTCCCTCTCCGATACAGTTCATCCATACCGGCGCGCTGCGCGGCTCATCTACCAGTACCATCCGGTCGCGAGCACGAGTCATGCCCACATACATCAGACGCACCATCTCCTCGGCCTCGGCTCGCTGAGCCTCCAGTCCGGTATCGCTACACTCTAGCGCTTTGATCAGCGGCGACATCTTGCTCTCATCTGCACGATCTCGGTTTATACCATCGAATGGATTGATCCAGCGGCGTAGCTCACGACCCCTCAGTGGATTGCTATAGTCCAGCTCCGGCTCTTGATTGATGACTCTCAGATTAAACAGGCGAGTTTTCTCGCTATCATCCATATCGGTCAAAAACACCACCGGCCATTCGAGCCCCTTGGCTGAGTGGTAGGTGCTCACCGTGATCGCTCCTTTGGCTGCTACCCTTGGGTATTCATCTTTGCCATCTTGGTTCAGATCATCCAGCCAGGCGAATAGACCATTCAGCGTCGCCGGTATACCGTGCTGTGCGGCGCGATCCTGATAGTCGGCTATGTACTGGCGTAGCTGCCCGAGGTTCGCGAGTCGCTGCCCCACGCGGCTGGCATTGGGGCCCCACAGGCTGACGATGCGTTCGCAGTCCGCTGCTGCTATTGCTTTGTCATAGCACTCCAGAGGTGAGCGCAGCTCGGCTCCAGCGGCAGCTTGTCTCGCATCGTGCAGAGCCACGACAGCGGCCGACGCCTGCGGCACCCAGGGGATGAATCCCTGCTCCTCGCCATGCTCGGCCTGATACGCCACATGCTCGAGCCGATCCTCCAGCCAGACCTCCGGCTCGATGGTGCCCTCCAGTGCCGCGATCTCTGCGGCGGCCAGTGTATCCGTGGCATCGATCCAGCGGCGCAGGCAGGCGACCGCTAGGATCACTTCTGCCGTCTCTAGCAGCCCGCCGCCAGTTAAGTTCACTTCGTAGCCACGCCGACGCAATTGGTAGGCGATGTCGCGGTTATTCTTGTTCGATCGCACCAGTATCGCGATGTCGTCTCGCTCCAGCGGTCGTACGTCGCCTACGGTTTCGTCTAGGGAGACGGTTCCTTTCACTCCGACCTGCTCGCCTGCGCGGTTGATCAGATCAGCGACCGCATCAGCCGTCACCGAGGGGCGTTTATTATTTAGTAGCTTGGCCGATCCATCTTTGTTTTTTTCATCCGAAATGATCGCGGCTACCTCCACCGCAGCAGGAAAGCCGTTGGGGGTATCTCGCTGGGCTTTGATCACGGTTTCGCTTTTGGTGATATGCTGCCCCGTCTCGAATGGCTCGGCAAAGCACTCATTGGCTAAGGTCACCAGATCGGGTAGCGAGCGCCACGAGGTGCCGAGCGGTGCTTCTTTATTTGCCATTGCTACAGCCTTTTGGATCAGCGTCGGATCAGAGCCACGAAAGCCATAGATACTTTGTTTGATATCGCCGACCCAGATCACCTTTTTAGCGATTTTGCCCAGCTCGGCGAATAGCGCCAGTTGCATCGGATTGGTATCCTGAAACTCATCGACCAACAGCAGATCGATCTCATCGACCAGAGTCTCTTTCACAAAGTCATTACCTCGCAGCAGGTCGAGTGCCGCCTTTTCCAGATCGGCAAAGTCGGCCACGCCGCGCTGTTTCTTTAGTTCGCCATAGCGGGCGCCGGCTCGATGAGCCAGCTCGAACAGTTGGGTCACATACGACTCTATATCACGATGCAGCCCCGAATGGCGTTGCACTTGGTCGGCTAGATCTTTGATCGGCTGTGCCGCGTTGCGAGACTTGGCGCCAGGGGCTTGCGTGCGTAGTTTGTCCCACGCTTTCCAGGGGAAGGAGGCCTTTTCATGACCTTCGAGAAAGTCAGTAATCACTTTCTCAAAGTCATTGGTAACTTTAGTCGTATCGCCCTCAGCTCGCTCAAATGCCTTTAGCCGAGAGATCATCTCCGCATCCATATCGGAGGGGCTCGCCTCACCTAGTTCAGCCCGCATCTCCGCCCAGCTAGCGCGACCCATCTCGGGTAGTTGTTCGAAGTCGATATCATTACACCGTGCCGTGCTGATGATGTCTTTCACATCACCACGCCACAGCCAGGCTCGCGTTTTGCTATGGCGTTGCCCTAGGCGGTTGGCCACACCATAGAGTCGCTGTCTCGCCGACTCATCCACCACCTCATCGATAGCGCGGTCGAGTAGTAGCTTTTCCTCGCTCTCATCGAGCATCCTCAGGTCTGGGGAGATACCTGCCTCAAAGGCAAATCGTCGTAGCAGTCGATAGCACACACCGTGCACGGTAGAGATCAGTGCGTCATTCTCCAATCGCGATGCCGCTTCCTCTAGAGTTGGGTCTTTGCGAAACGCTACTGTGATTCGTTCCTTCAGCTCATGCGCCGCCGTTTTATTAAACACAGTAGCAATGATCGCCTCCGGACGAGCTTCGCCCGAAGAGATCGCCTCCCGGATCTCTTCGACCAGACGATAGGTCTTTCCCGTACCAGCACTCGCTGTGATGAAAGTTAGTTTATCGGTATCCATGTCCGTTTGTTTACCTATTTGATTATCCTTAAAAAATTGAAAACTCGATTTACCGCGATCCAAATACCGCAGAGCCTATCCGATTCGTGTTTATCTGTGTTCATCCGTGAAAATTCGTGTTCCAAAAAAATCGGTAAAATTACTTTCACCACATCCAACACCAATGAACTTCTCCTCTCCTCTCCTCTCCTCTCCTCTTCTCTTCTCTTCTCTTCTCTTCTCACTACCCCTTCACCACTCCCGCCAAAGTCAGATAGTCACTATACCTATCCGGTTCCTCCACACTCCAGTGTCCGTGCGGAGCGATTTGGGGTTTAAACTTCCCGAGGCTCACCTCGATCCGACCGGCGTCGAGTTGGGCTCGGCGCCATTGCCATAGCGCTTCAAACTCCTGCCAACAGGTCTGCCACTCGTCGTCGCCTATCATCGATCTGGGCACTTCGGCGCTTTCGAAATAGTCTCGATTCCTAGCGATCAGGCTGCCGCCGCCGATGAAGATAAAGTAGGCGCAGTGCGCATCGGCACCGTGTTGTTGTTTCACTAGGTGGCCATAGGTCGCTAGCTGCAGGTGGCGGCCCTTCTCCAGCTCCTCTTTGCGATAGCTCAGTCCGCCTAGCTTCAGATCCACTACTGCTACCTTGCCCGCTCCATTCACGCAGCGCAGGTCGATGAAGCCGCCCAGCTTGCCACCGCAGAAGTCGATATCTTTGATCCTCTCCTCACAGGTCACCTCTTGCACATCGGCCTCGCGCAGATGCTGCAGTAGCTCCCAGAGACCGGTCTTGGCCAGATAGAGCAGCTCACTACAGGCAGCCTCATGGCCGTCGCATAGGTACTGAGCCGCATGGCTGGCTAGCAGAGCACTCCACTGCTCCTCGATCCAGCTATCGATCTGCGACTTCTCGATCGTGTCCCAGGAGATCGCTGCACTATCTTCGAATAGACGGCGAATCAGCGTCTCCAGTAGGCCGCTAGATGGAGTGGTCTCCTCCGTCACAGATCCAGATCTGGCAGGCAGCGGCTTCTCATCCCACTTGTCCGACTCGGCTAGCGGATCCATCTCTGGCTCCAGTAGACTCTCGACAAAGCCGTGCAGCAGCGAACCGCGGCTGCGAGCATCGTCGATGATCCGGTAGTCATACTGCGCACCGGCACGCAGTTTGGCGCTGTAGCTGAGCACCCACTCCCACGGACTGTAGATGAATTTGTTTAGCGAGGAGAAAGACTCCTGATCACGAGCCGCTAGCTTCGATGCATCGCTGATCTGCCATTCTCTCTTGGCGCGAGGCAGCGGCACCAGTGCCTCGGCGCTAGTCTGGATCATGGTCTCGGCCTCGTATACCGCGCGGTCGCCCAGTTCGGCTTCTAGCCGCACCAGGGTAGTCGATTGCGAGATCTCGACCGATGTGTCTGCTGCACCCGGATACAGGCTGATCGAGCATCGGGCGAGTAAGATCGGACGGATCGCGGCATCATTAGCGGCGCGGCGCAGAGCCGCTTCGTCGGCAAATACCATGTCTTGGCCCTCCAGCCAGGCCAGTTCGTTTTGATTCCACGGCTGCACAGGTAGCCCAGCATCCTGCGGCTGCCACCACAACACGTGATCGATCGGTACCAGCAGGTGAGCCGCTTGGCTGTAGTTTGCGGGGCCGCCCACTTCGGCGCGGCTGTCGGTGGAGTAAGCCGCTCCGCCAGATAGCCACTCGGCCATCACCTGAGCGAGATCATCTTTGTTCAGCTTTTCAGGGCTGGAGAGCAGCAGCTTTTCCAGTCGAGCGTATTGCTTAGCGGCTTGCTTCCACTCCGCCTCGAGGGCGGCATCATCCTCCACTAGTTTGGCGCGGCCGACGGCCCATTTCCTGAGTTGGCCGATGGTATCGCTCAGCACCTTGGGATCAGCCACTTTTTCAAATCGCTCTGGCGAGAGCCACTGCTTCACTTGTTTCTTGAGCCGCTTGATTTCATTAGCCGTTTCCGTTTCGTCGCCGAGGTCGGTCTCGTTCAGCACCTTGGCGATCGCAAGATCCCAGGCTTCGCTATCGCGAGCTGGGGTGCTTTGTATCGTGTACGCCAGTTGCTTGGCCAGGCGAGCTGCTACCGGCTTCGCCGGGTGCAGTAGAAAGGTCAGCCATGCTTGTGGATCGGCTGGCTGCCAGTGCAGCGCTAGCACCAGAGCAGGTAGCTGCATCAGGGTGCCAGATACCGTGCGATTGCCAGAGGCGATCTGCGGCAGCGCTAGCTGCTGCATCGACTGGTTGAGCGGCCCATTGGTATCGCCGCGGCTGATCAGGCCGATCGAGTCCGGTCCAGACTCGGACAGTAGCCGCTGCAGCAGTGTCGCAGCCGCATCGGCACTGCGGCTGGCGAATGCCGCCTGCACCACTCGCACCGTAGCGGCTTCCGCCGTCTCGTCGGCAGCTGTCACCTCATCATCGGCTTTGTTGCCCAGCAGACCCGACTGCAGCGCATGCAGTTGGCTGCCAGTCGGAGCTAGTGGCTCGGTTGGCAGAGGGTAGGCATTCTCCTCCACCGGTAGTAGCGCTAGCACCTCGCGCCAGCGTTTGGGAAACTCTGCGCGATCGCCCACCAGCGCCACTTTGTCCACGCCATGGCATAGACCCGCCTGCAGCGCAGCGATCAGCCGCTCCAGGCGACTGCACAGGTCGCTCTGGTAGCTGGCGGGAGCCGCTTGGGCATAGGCGGCCTCGACTCGCGCCAGATCACCTAGCCGCTTCGGTGCGGCTGCTGCATTCTCTTTACCACCGCTGCTACTGCCGCTGTCATGCCAGCCCGCTAGCTTTAGTGCATCGCGCCAGCTCAGCAGCACCTTGGCCGACCCCAGCGGATCCACATCAAACGACTGGCTATAGAAAGTCTCATCCCCACCGGCTGCCGACTGCACCACTAGCAGAGCCGCTCGGTAGTCCAGCAGCCGCGTCGCCTGATCGCACTTTGGTGGTGCGATCCCCAGCCGCTGCTCCAGCATATCGACCATCCCCTCCGGCCCGACCACGATGTGGTCCAATCCCGTAGGGCCGCCATCACAGCCGCTAGGCAAAGCTGCGCCCTCCAGTGCCAGGCCAAAGATGACACGAGTCGATTGGCCGCTGGACGAGCAAGACGAAGCAGACATAGAAGAGGTGGAAGAAGGGCAGGGCGCAGCGGTCGATGCACCGCTAGCTGCCGTAGCAGACGTTTGTGAATCAGTCATGGGTGGTCTGGTCAGTTAGGGTGGGTGGGCGTTATGAAGTGGTGGTAGTAAGAAATTGGGGTCAATCGATCATCCCTAGGAAACAGCCACAGGCAACGACCAATCCCCAATCTAGGCATACCCTAACGAAGAGGGTGGGACAAGTGGAGGCACTCTCCGCATTTTCTTCCTTTTAAATCAAAAGACGCAACAAGAGAAGGGCACCCCCAGCCTTTCCCACGACAGGGGCACAGGTCTTTTTGGAGGTGGAGCCTTCGTACACCGCTTCACTGCTAGACCGCTCCCATTCCTATTGAGAGGAGTAGTGAGTCGATACTCTCGATGAGATGTTTGATGGAGTGCTCTGATAGCTGGCCCATCAGGCATATCTGTATCCAGTTTCTCTCGACTAGATAGGTGCTTTCGCTCGCTACTTCGATACCAAATCTCTCCCTCAGCCTTTTGGCGAAGTCTCGGCTATTCAGCTTATCTGGTACCGAGATGGTGAGTACAGCAGGTGACGACTGGTCGGCGTCTACTATAGGAGCTAATGGCAAGCTGCGGCGCAGCTCGGCAGATAGTCTCTCTGTTTCCGCGAATGCAAGATCGGGGTGCTCGAGGTTTTGCAGAGCTGCTAGCAGAGCGTTGATCACATTCGATGAAAAAGTGAAGGGCACGGAGCTGTCAGCCTGATACAGATGCAGATCCAGATATCGAGGGATGCATGGTGTCGGCTGGATAGGGTGATTGGCAAAGACGATCGCTAGGCCCGGGTAGGCGGCGATAGCTTTGCCGCTAGACGTGGTCGCTAGGTAGGCAGCAGAGAAGTCGACCGGATAGGCTCCGACAGCACTGACGGCATCGATACATAGTTTGATGCCGTGTGCCTGGCAGTAGGCGGCTATAGTGGTGTAGTCATTGCGCATACCGGTAGAGGTCTCGCAGGCGGTCATCCACAGCCATTCGAATCGTCCCTCTGGTATTTGCTCGATATCGAAAGGCTCGCCCCAGTCATTGATGCAGGAGGCAAACTCTAGGTCGAAGCGGAGACAATGGTCGATCAGGCGTTCGCCGAATTCGCCATTGCTAAGCACCAAGCCGATTCCACCGAGACCGGACAAATGAGCGGCGACCATTTCATTGGCCAGTGTGCCGGTGCCCATCGCGATCATGGTATGCTGACTGTTCACCAGTTGGCACAATCTGTGTCGGCACTGCTGGTAGTTATCTAAAAACTCTGCCGAGCGATGCGATAGCGGCTCTGACTCGAAAGCCTGCCTCACAGCTGTCGTGACCTGGACGGGGCCTGGTAGAAAGCGATGCTCTACGGTGCGAGCGGTGTGTCTCAGCGTGCTGCGAGTATGCTGCTGAAAATCGTCCAGCGAGATCGACATCGGCTGATAGCGTGCCTCCTCGCTCCCTACCAGCGGGCCGAATGGCTGGAAGCCGATATGGCGATACAGCTTTTGCTGGCGAGTCGTGCCGGAGATCAGCGCCATGTCCCAGTTTTTGCTTCGATTGATATCGATCAAAAGATTCAGCAAACCGGCCAGCACTTTGCCAGATCTCGCTTTGGGCTGGATCGACAACAGCCGAATCTCTACCAAACGGCGGCCGTCGGGCAGATAGCTATCGAGATCGTCTAGCTTGGTATCGAGCGAGAAAGGCCGCTGATCACGCAGGGCCATCATGCCTAGTAGCGCATCGCCTTTCAGACAGATCAGGTAGGTATTTTCTTCGTGAAACTTGTCTACCAGACGGCGCTCCGTGTTCTCCGAATGTTGAGGGATCTCCTCGACAAAAGTCTGGTAGTTGAGCTGGAAGATCTGCTCGAATTCTTCCTCGGTGTCGGCGACTTTGTAGGTGTGATTCGCTTCGGCGCTGTCGTTTGCCCTGACTACCATTATTCAGGGTAGCGGGGAGGTGTGCGGATTCAACTGGTCTTCTCGATCAGGCCAATATCTGATGCATGATGTGCCCATGCACATCGGTCAGGCGCATGTCTCTGCCACTGAAGCGGAAGGTGCTTTTCTCGTGATCGACGCCTAGCAGGTGAAGCATGGTGGCGTGGAGATCGTGCATCTCCCAGCGGTCTTGCACAGCTTTGTAGCCAAAGTCGTCGGTCTGGCCGACGCTGGCTCCACCCTTCACACCGCCACCGGCCATCCACATGGTGAAGCCCCACGGATTGTGGTCGCGGCCATTGCTGCCCTGGGCAAATGGTGTGCGGCCAAACTCGCCACCCCAGACGACTAGCGTCGACTCGAGTAGGCCTGAGCGCTTCAGGTCTTTGATCAGAGCAGCGATCGGCTGATCGACGGTTTTGCAGTTGTTGTTGTGACCTTCGACTAGATTGCCATGCTGATCCCAGCGATCGCCACCTACCTTGGGGCAGGTCAGCTCGATGAAGCGGACTCCGCGCTCGACTAAGCGACGTGCTAGCAGGCATTGCAGGCCAAAGGTCTTGGTGCCCTCGAATTCATCATCTAGGCCATACATCTTTTTCACCGAGTCGGGCTCGCCTTTCAGGTCCATCAGGTCGGGCACGGCTGTCTGCATCTTGAAAGCGGTCTCGTAGTTCTGGATCGCTGCCTCGACCTGCGGGTCGTAGCCTTTCGATAGCGATTCGCCGTCTAGTTGGCGCAGTAGGTCGAGCTTGTTCGTCTGCAGCTTGGTCTCTTGCTCGAGGGGCTTGATATTGGCTATCGGCTGATCTTGTGGCAAAAAAATCGACCCCTGATAGGCCGCAGGGAGGAAGCCAGAGCCGAAGCAATCGAGCCCACCGGGAGGGATTAGGCCGCCGTTTAGCACGACGAATCCGGGTAGGTTTTGATTTTCCGTACCGAGACCGTAGCCAAACCATGCGCCCATACTCGGTCGCCCCTGGAAACCACTACCGGAATGTAGAAAGTAATTAGCGGCGGTGTGCTCGGGGAATTTCGAGGTCATCGACTTGATCATAGCGATCTCGTCGATCACTTCTTTCTCCGCGATGTGGGGAAAGAGATCAGACACCCAGTGCCCCGAGTCGCCGCGCTGTTTGAAGTCCCACTGACTTTTGAAAACTTTACCTATATTGTCGAACTGAGTCGGAGCTAGCTCGCCGATCGCAGTGCGAGGATCCTCGCCGTGATACTTTTCCAGCATCGGCTTGTAGTCGAATGTGTCGACATGCGAGGGGCCGCCATCCATGTAGAGAAAGATCACATTCTTTGCCTTGGCGGAGAAGTGCGGTGCCTTTGGTGCTAGTGGACTCTTGATGCCCGCCAAAGCTGGCTGCTGGCTAGCCAAAGCCGACATGGCGATACCGCCAAAGCCCATCGAGCAGCGGCGCAGCATATCTCGGCGCGAGGTGGGTGCGGATTGGAAGTTGTTGCAGTGCATAGCTAGCTTTTTGTTTAGTGGGTCAAATTAAGGTAATCCATGAAAATTCTTTCTAATCCATGTTCAATCCATGCAAATAGCAATGCAGGAGAGGTTTTTAGCATGGATTTTGACGGATTGAACATGGATGGCATGGATTACTGAATGGGAACCTTCGGTTCGTTATTTTGATTTTCTTATCTCAAATAAATAAAGTCTTTCATATTGATCAGCACGTGGGCTAGATCGGTCCAGGCTCGATCATCGACCGTGCCGTAGGTCTCGGCCTGGGTGTCGAGAAATCCGGCGAGCGCAGCGACGCGGTCAGTCGATGGTTCGGCTCCGAGTGCGACCTCGTACATATCGCGGATGCGGGTCTCGGGATCGGTATAGCCTTTGGCGGTGGTATTCTTGGCCCACAGCTTGGCTTGCTCGATCACGAATGGATCATTCATCAAGACCAGTGACTGCGCTGGTACATTCGACACCGAGCGGCGTCCTTTGGGGCCAAATGGACTGGGCTGATCGAAGGTGAGCATGAATGGTGACAGGAAGTTTCGATACACCGCTCCGTAGATGCTACGCCGACCGGCACCATCCAGCGGGCCGCTGCCTCTACCACCACGACCAGTCATATAGGCAGTGCGGTGGGTAGCGATACTGGGGCCGAATAGCTTCGAGTCGAGGCGACCAGATACCGATAGCACCGAGTCGCGGATCGCCTCGGCCTGGAGACGGCGGACGGGCATTTTGTGTAGTAGGACATTATCGGGGTCGATGTTTGCTACCATCTCTGGATCGTTGGCGGCATTCAGTTGGCTCGACTGGCGGTAGGTATCCGATAGCATGATGCTGCGGATCAATTGTTTCACGCTCCAGCCATTGTCGGCGAAGTCGGCGGCCAACCAGTCGAGTAGCTCAGGGTGGCTGGGTGTCTTACCCATCGGGCCAAAGTCGTCGGTAGTCGGCACGATGCCTCGACCGAATAGATGGTGCCAGACGCGGTTGGTTATGACACGCGCGACTAGTGGATTCTCCCGACTGGTGAGCTGCTGAGATAGCTCGAGGCGATCGCCTCCTTTGCCACCCAGAGCGGTGAGATTGCGCATGGCGACTGGCTCACCCAGCTTCCGGTAACTACCGCGTACATACACATGGCCACCCTCGGGTGTGCCCTCGGCCATGGCGATCGCGTAGCGGGGGCGGGGTAGCTTCGCCTGCTTTGCGTGGGCGTCGGCTAGCACGGTGGCGACTGGTGCCGATAGCTTCTCGATAGAGAGTAGATCATTTGCCACAAGCCAATTGAGTAGCTCGGCCTGGCTGCGGGTACCTTTACCCGTGCGGATGGCTTGCCATGCTTTATCCCAAGCGCTGTCTAGATTGGTAGCGGAGTCTTGTAGCGTAGCACCACCCTCGCCGATCATCGCCTCGACCATGGCGTGTGGATAGCCTTTGGGCGGATTGGTCATGCCAGACCAGACTTCGGCGACTTCGACCACGGCGCCGCCTTCGTCGACGAACTCTAGGAATGCTTTGTGGTCGACGTATTTGTCGAGATTTCTATTGAATGAGAACCACTGGAATTCGCCAGCTGTGCCGTGATTTTTCATCACCGTGCCATTGAAGAGTAGCGTGTGGAATTTGCCCATGTGGTAGTTATCCATGACCACGCGGGCGAATAGCTTTTCGGATTTGGCTAAGACATGAATCTGTTTTTCGGAGATCTCGATAGTCGGCGATCGTAGCGCACCTATTTGTTGCTCACCTAGCTGCGCACTCGACATAGTGCCAGGTGTGGAGAAAGGCGCTCCCGGCTCCAGGCTTAGACCGATAGCATTGGGGCGGTGCTGAAAGGCGAAACCAGTGGTCGACCAACCGTCTGCCGACTCGGCAAAGTCGAACAGCTTGGTGTTTTCGGATTGGAATTTCGCTACATTATTGCGCTCGCCTTTCAGCATATTGGCATAGCTGTTAGCGGTATCAGGTTTCTCCATGAGTAGGGCTAGGTAAGCCTGAGGGTGGCGGCGGGTGTCGGTCTGCTCCGTGGAGAATGTCTTTGCCCACGCTGCGAGCAAATCGGGATCCAAGTGTTTCGCCTTGGCGGCCTCGGTGATTTTATCGAAAGCAGGTACGGCTAGTGATTTTGGCTGATCTGCCGGTGTGTCGGAAAAGACGATGTGATCGACCTCGATGTGGCCCCAGCCGCCGTGGAAGTTGTCTTCGATTTTGAGTTGTGCCGATTTGCCGATGTAGGCAGATACATTGATCGTAGCAGGCTTCATCTCGTCGGAGTTTTCACCGTGAGTGGTGGATACTGTCTGACCATCGATCAGCAGGTGCAGGCCTAGGCTAGCGTGCTTGCCTCCAGCGATCAGGAAATTGATGTAGGGGTGCTCAATGGTAAACGGCTGCGATGTCAGTGTGCCGCGGTGGCGATCGCTACCGTCGAAGAAGGAATTGGCCAATCCGTTGCCCCGCTGACCAGATAGCTTTTGGCTGGCGCTGAGAGGGCCGGCGGCGGGAGCTTTACCGAAGGCGGCTCCTGAAGGTTTCCATTTTTCACCATACTCGCCTGACTCGAAGTCTTCATACAGTGTGCCCTGCCAGGGATCGCCACCGGTCTGCGACTCGGCTTTATGCTGCGTCATCAGCTCGGCAGCTGCCAGGAAGTATGCTCCAGGGCGATGCTTATCGGTTACCTGCTGTGGGATCTGTCGGAGAGCTTTGTCGCCCTCGGCGAGAGCTGTCTTTAGCTCCTGGGCTGTCTGCTCGTGTACGCGGCCGGGGTCCATGGGGTAGTCCTGACGGGCGCTGCTGTGCAGGTAGGTAGTGAGCGCGTAGTAGTCTGCTGTCGATATGGCGTCGAACTTATGGTCGTGACAGCGGGCGCAGGAGATCGTCAGGCCGAGGAAGGCTTTGCCGAACACATCGATCTGCGTGTCCATGTGGTCGGACTCATTGGCGAGCACATCGGTAGGCGCATGGGTGGCATCGTTGAAATACCAGAAGCCGGTGCCGAGTATGGATTCATTGTAGTCCTCCTCGGGATTGCGGCGAGGCTCAGTGATCAGGTCGCCAGCGACGTGTTCGGTTAGGAATTGGTCGTAGGGTAGGTCGCTATTGAAAGCGCGGATCAGGTAGTCGCGATACTCGTGGGCGTAGGCGATCGGGTAGTCGAACTCGTGACCGTAGGTCTCGGCATAGCGCATCAGGTCCATCCAGTGGCGTGCCCATTTTTCGCCAAAGTGGGGCGAGGCCAGCAGCTCATCGATGAGGGTCTGGTAGGCCTGTGGCGATTCATCGGCTAGAAAGGCATCGAGCTGCTCTACGCTAGGCGGTAGACCGATCAGGTCGAAGTAAGCGCGGCGAGCGAGGGTTCGTTTGTCGGCGGGTTTAGCGGAGGTGAGGCCTGCGGCTGCGACTTTTGCTTGGATAAAGGCATCGATCGGCGACGTAGATTCGGCTTTAGCCGAATTATCTGCCTTAGTGCTCTGGCTTAGCTCGACGAATTCGACTGAAGTCGAATCTACAACTGACTGTACCCTATTCACTGTCGGCACAGCGGGCTTCTCGATCGGCCGCCAGCTCCAGTGTTCCTGGTAGCGGCCCTGTAGGTCGAATACCTCTTTCTTTGGTTGGCCGCCGCCGCGGATAGGCAGCTCCTCATCTGGCCAGGCGGCTCCGTCGGCTATCCATTTGCGAAAGTCCTCGACCACTTCATCAGGAAGCGGGCCAGAGGGTGGCATCTCCAGATCTGGCGAGTCGTAGGCGATGGTCTCGATCAGCAGCGAGGCCGCGGGATCGCCCGGCACGATCGCCACATCGGTATCTCCACCGTCTAGCATGTGATCGCGGTGGTCGAGCTGCAGGCCGCCTTTTAGTTTTTTGCCGGTGGCGCTGTGGCATTCGTAGCAGTTCTCTGCGAGCACAGGGCGTATCTTGCGCTCAAAGAAGTCGAGCTGCTCGGCTGAGTAGTCTGCAGCATTGGCTATGGCAAACAGCGCTGCTAGAAAACCGAGTATGGTGACAGACTTTCTCATAACAGTTTAAGATTACGATAGAGCAGTAGCTGATGGGACTCCAGTCGGATCATGTCGAAAACTGGTGTGATTTTCACAAATCGAAGGGCGTAAATGCCTAAGCTAAGGCAAACTTAGCACCGGTTTTCTATCAAGCGGAGCTGCTCTTGGCTTGAAGGTGAACGAAATCATCCTCCCGTGCTCCGATCATATCACGGATCAGGGATAGGGGGGCAGGGCTTTCATATTCACATCATCACCTTACAGCTGTAGTTCTGCCCAATGAAGCACAAGCCTATTCCGGATAGGTTGCGGTTCACCCATTTGAGAGCTATTTTGAAACCATGCTAACTGAAGCAGAGATTTTGGAAGACGTGCTCAACTCGAAAGAGGGTGGATTGACCGAAGCTGCTGCTAGAGCGATTTTAGATCTCGGTTTTTCGGATGAAGCTAAGGAGCAGATCAGATCACTGCTGAGCGCGAAAAACCGCGACGAAATATCGGGGGAGCAGGCTGCATCGCTCAAAAATTATCTGCAAGTCGGTCAATTGATTGATCTACTCCAAGCAAAGGCGCGACTATCTCTACAGAGATAATATGGCGCTGAGAGATAGAGTCCGAGATCGTGCAGATGATCGTTGTGAGTACTGTTGCATCTCTCAGCGAAGCACTGTATTGCCGCACGAGATGGATCATATCCGTGCGCAGAAGCATCATGGACCAACTACCCTCGACAACCTTTGCTGGTCGTGCGCCCAATGCAATGCTGCGAAAGGCCCAAACATTGCTGGCTATGACCCCGTGGGCGGCAAGCTATCAGTGCTATTCAATCCTCGCGCTCAGGAATGGAGCGAGCACTTCAGCTGGGATGAAGCTCTACTGATAGGTCATACTCCAGAGGGGCGAACAACGATTGATGTACTCAATATCAATGCTCGCGATCGAGTGGAGCACAGGTCTCTACTGCTTGCTAGTGACAGCTTTTAATGGGGAGCTGGAGCGAACCCTGCTCAATCTTGATATTTCGTAGAACAAAGGGACCTGCCCAACTCTGTGCCTAACTGGCTACGCCAGAGTGGACTGCTTCTATGAGCTCCAAGGCTTCTTTGTTTCGCGGGTAGCGGTAGAGAGGACTCCAGTCGGCTCATGACGATAACTGATGCAATTTTTGCATTGGTAGAGCATATCTTCTTGATGCTCGGCGCAGTTAGCACCAGTTTTTTAGCAAATCAGATGCAGTCGCCCCGCTTTTACCGAATCATAGCCCTAATCATGGTGGCAGTTTTAGTGGACTTGTCTCGGGCAACTGAGCGTTCGCCAAACATCATCGTAGTCCTGGTGGACGATATGGGCTATTCCGATATTGGTTGTTATGGAGGTGAGGTGCAGACACCCC
>JAHDID010000020.1 GCA_020630975.1 Verrucomicrobiota bacterium | reverse complement strand
GGCCGCTTGCCAGAGCCTGAATTCACCCACAGATTTTCCTAGAGAGCCACTTTTTGTTTTGTTGGGATGCGCAGGATGAAGAGTGGGTACCCATATTCCAACCGCCGACAGGCGCTATTTTGGGCGCCCAACCACCCACTCGACATCCGGAGCTTCAGAGAGGGTGAGATAGGCTGGTTCCAGCAGCGATAGCGCGGACCAGCCTATCGGTTCGGCGGGCGGCTGGGCGTTAGCCCAGGAGAAGCACGCCGACACCCGGACCTTACCCTAACGACTCGGCCCCAGCACTTGCGTTACAGCGTGACCGTCAGGGAGCGTGACTCGGTAGTCCAGTTACGGCCAAGAAACGGACCTAATATTACCAAATGTCATAATACTAGATCTGACCCCTTATTTCTGACCCCTTATTTCAGTGCCCTCACGGCTCTTCAGGTCGCCTAACCCACTGGATTTGAGTGAATTAGAGTATTAATGAAGCCGGTCGCCGTGAATTACCAACAATTAACTGTGACATAGCCATTACTTCTGACCCCATATTCAATAGTAGATCTTACCCCTTATTTCCCTTTACCCTTTCCCTTTACCCTTTTCCTTTATCCCCCTTTTTTCATTAATTTAATTACCGTTTCGAAGCTGCTTAATCGCTTTTGCAGCCAACTTATGCTCCAAAGAACGTAAGCTTTCATCAAGCAAGGGGGGGGTTGGAATACTATCAATGGATTCGCATGAAGCGACAAAACCATTGTGAGATACACTTCTAAGGAAAACGCACCCCGGAATGTGTTCAAACTGTAAAAACAGTTTGCTGTTTTTTTGTATAGAGTATGAAACAACCTGACTTTTAACATCAGTTTGAGTTGTTAGAGATAACCGTTCATTCGGATAAACGTTACTGTTCGTAATACGGTGCAACTTCAAGTCTGTATTTGAACCAGACCGCTCCTTTATAGCTTGCTCGATTAAGAGTAAACGACGAGGAAAAAAGTTTAGAAGAGATACGGTTATCTCGTCTAAATACGCATCGACTGTTTCTCTCTCAGTTCGGTATGCAAAATTTGCACCAAACAGAGCTATACCAGTTTTAGCGTCAAAGTACGCGGGCAATCCTTTGGTTACCACTTTGAGGGGGTCTCCTAGCACTTGATCGTATTTTTTTATTAGGATATCCTGTGTGTTGAAATCTACGAATAATTCAACTGGTTCCTGACCAACCTCTTCCCATTGAAACTTGTAACAACCATGCTGCACATTTGAAAAATTACTTTTAAAATATTCACCGGGCCTACGCAGCAGCTTATCTTGCGCCAGTCCCAGCGAAAAACATATTACAAGAATAAGCCAACATACTTTCATAGCACTAGTCGCAAAAACACCAATCAAGGGTTCATTCTATAGTTTTCTCTACTTTCCCACGTCTGTGTAACACCACTGTTCTGAACAATCTCCCAGACACCGCAAAGACAGACATATGTAGTGACTAGCCTAGAGTTCTGATAAATATCGTAGTACTGCCAAACGACACTACCCTGATGTGTTACGGTCCGTTTGCCACTCCCACCATAGGTTTTAGTCGTGTCTCCGTACGCCTTCGCTGTTTCACCGTGGCTCGCTGTAGGATTAGAGCAACTTGAGTTTTGGCCAAGCACATCCCAGCTACTAATCAACTGGTTTCCCACCATCACATACATATTCATCCCACCATCTTCCTCGATAGGATCTCTGGATGGCCATCTGCCGACTTCAGGGTCGTAATATCGGAATCCGTAATAATATAACCCCGTTTCTTCGTCTTATTGTTTCGTGGACAATCTAATATCGTTATCCGCCGCTGCAGGACCTACTGCCTTGGTGGTTTCACCAAATGGAGAGTACTCATACTCGGCAACAATGTCTTCAGCTTCGTCGAGCAGCTCTGTTACGTTGCCGTTACCATCGTAAATAACGTCGGTTGAGACCCATTTGGCTTGGCTGAGAGACGCCGAAAGGGTGCTGATGAAAAATAAAAGTGGGAACAGTCTCATCATGAGGTCTTTAGAATGGTTTGAAATGAAGATTTGATCAAGATTAAATTGCGGATAATTAGAGGGCCTGGGGAAAGCTTGGAAACAATTTTTAGGGTGGGATGATTTGTTCTGGTGTGGCGAAGAACTTTAGTTGACCTTGTATGTTGCAATGGTTTCTAGGCTTGTAGGCTGGCTGTGAGCTATGCGTTTTTTGACTAAAGAATGGGGGCAAAGGAATGCTCGAAGGTTGGCTGGGTTGCCTTGTTGTTTTGACCTGGCGGCAGGCTAGTTTTAACGGGAGTTCGCAGAATTTTATGATGGGCTTTGCAACCTGGGTTGCTCGGCGGTTGGAAAACCGCCGCTACAGCTTAGGTTACATGGATTGATTGGATTTTCTGACGGGCTTTTGGGGAACCTTTTTTAGTTTACAGGATTTTTTAGGGAAAGGTTTTCCCTTATTGTTTGCGGAGGATGTTGATTAGGCCGGCTACGCCGCCGGCTCCTTGTAGAGAGCCGGAGAGGTTGGTGCCCCATATCTTTTTGGTGATTAGCTCTCCATCCTGGACCTCAGCAATGACATTTCAGCCGTCCTAGATGTAGATGGTGGTGCCGTCTTTGGTGGTTTTGGAGGTGCGGCGGCCGAAGGGGTCGTAGGTGAAGGTGGCTAGGCCTTTGGCTGTGTCGGCTTTGACCAGGCGGTTGTCTTGATTCCAGGTATAGCGGGTGAACTTGGCTTCGGTGAGATTGCCGTTTAGGTGGTATTTGATGTCGTCTCCGCCGATGGTCTGATACTGATTGACGTCGTCGGGCTGATAGTCGGTGACTTTTTGGTCGATGCGGGTCTTGATGCGGTTGCCTGTCTTGTCGTAGGTGTAGGCGTACTGAGCTACAGCTAGGTCGATGGCTCGATCCGCAGGATCGTCGACCTTTAGCTCGGCAGCTATCACTTGGCCCGCTTGGTTATACGCGTAAGCATCGCCGGTGCCATCTAGGCGCTTCAGGTAGGTGCGCTGACCGGCTTGGTTGTAGCCGTAGGTGTGAAATTCCGGGGGGATTGGCACACACTCCGCTACTGAGCGATCGAAGCTATATGGACTAATCGTCGAGCATCTGGAGCTCGAGAGTCGGTCCTGATACGGTCGGGTGAGTGCTGGCGGCGAATGCGTGGACTAGGCCTGAGCCTCTGGTCTCCTGAGTGTCTCGGGTGAGCAGGAAGGCGATCTCGCTACCTCGGTACTCCCTGACCAAGCGGTCCAGCGTCTCTGACTGGATGGTAAAGCTACCTCTCTGCTGGCCTCTAGAGATCGTGAATGAGCCTAGGTGTGTGCCTTTATCTAGGGAATCGACCTCTGTCCAGGTTAGGAATGTTTCATTACCTTGATCGAAGTGCAGCTGCTCGGCGTCGGGGACATGGTAGATCGAAAAGCGATTGGTCTCGGGTAATAAACTAGCCAGGCCTAGGCCACTGGGGATGAGATTTAGGCGCAGGGCAGCAGAGCCTATGTCTGACTGGCCGATGCTGCTGAGATCGATGGTAAAGATGGAAACACGCCCATAGTCTCGTAGCAGGCTATTCTTTACCATGAGCATGTCTGGATGCAGGTACTCTCTAGCATCGCCACTGATGACTGAGAGCTCTTTACCGGCGGTGCCGATGCGTAGGACGGTATCTTCGCCGGGGCTGGCTATGATTTTGCCCATTTCTTTGCGGGCTTGGATAGGCTCGAGGCCGGATTTCTTTAAGATGATACCCTCGTCTTCTACTAGGCGCTTCATCTCGGCATCGGCATCGTGATGCACCTCGATCTCACCGGATAGTACCTCGAAGAAAGACTCTTGGCTCCGAGGATCGACGGCTACGGCAAACTCGGTGCCTAGGTCGATCGCTTTGCCGCCCGGAGTCTCGATGGTGAAGCCGATGGCGGGCTCGGGGACATCGACTACCACGGCACCGGCTAGTAGTTTGGCTCGCATCGGTGTCTCGAGTATAATGTGGGCGGGAGCCTCGAGTTTGAGCTCGGCTCCGGAGCGAAATAGGATGGTGGCGACTCCGGATTTGAGTTTGAGAAAGCCCGGTGTGAGCTGGCTATCAGGAGCGGTAGGCAGCGAACTCTCCCAGGAGGCATGCTCGCTAGAGACCAGTGTGGCGATCGGCTTGGATCGTGTGAAGTAAAGGGCGAGCCAGGCGATAGCTAGAGTGGAGAAAGCGGTAATCAGAGCGGTCGTCCAGGGGAGGCTTCGGCTAGTGGATGTGGATGGGAGGGCGACGGATACCGGCTGATCTGCCAACTGCTGGTAGAGCTCGGCACCGAGGGCCATCCGATCGATGTAGCGGTCCTGCACCCACTCGTGCTCAGTCAGCGCATCGGCGAGACGCTGTTTTTCCTCGGCGCTGAGACTATCGTCGGCGTGGCGTTCGAGTAGGATGTCTAGTTCGTCTGGAGTCATCAAGATGAGGTGGTCGGAGAGCGTGGAAAATTAAAGATCGGAGTATTGTTCGCGGAGTTTGGACTCCACGCAGCGCTGGAGGGTGCCATGGATCTTGGCTAGAGCCTTGTAGATGGTATCGCGCTTTTTGCCCATCTGATCTGCGATGCGTGACACGGCGATGTGCTCGGTATAGCGCTGCTGGATGAGGTGCTGATCTTTCTCAGGGAGACTAGCCACACAGCCCTCTAGCGCCTCGAGCCTGCCTAGACCGGCATCCTGCTGGGCTTGCTCTGCTTTTTGAGCTAGCTCGAGTAGCAGCTCGTCGCCGATGGGTAGGGCGGCTTTGCTCTGTGCTCGGCGCCACTCGAGGACTTTGAAGCGAGCGACTTTCATCGCCCAGGCGCCGAAATCTGTGCCCAGCTCGAAGCTATCGAACTTGGTCCAGAGCAGGCTGGTGACCTCTTGCAGTAAATCCTCGGTAGAAGGGTGGTGATTCACCAGTGTGTAGATGAAGCCATAGAGTCGGCGCTGGTGGGCTACGACTAGCTTGGTGAATTGCTCTTGGTCTCTGGCGGCTGGATCACTCACGGTGGCTGCTGGGTGTTATGGGTTATGGAGAGGTAATGCAGGTCGGATACTGCTTGTATAAATAAAATCTGCTACCAGGCGCATTTTCTCTGGGCAGATCAGAGGAGGCTGGCTAGCTTTGGGCCATTCATCTGATATGAACTCGAAACCCGTTACCGTTATTGTTTTGTTCCTGCTGGTTTTCACCTCGTTGGCCGCAGCTTACCTATGGATCAATCATCCTAAAGTAGCGGAACTGGAGAGACAGCTGAAACAAGAGCGAGAGAGGCTACGTGTGCGGACTGAGGCTCTAGGGTATACGGAGGATGAAGTCGAGGTGCTGCGCGAGGACAAAGCAGATCTAGAGGAGCAGTTACGTCGACTGAGATCTGATCGATTTCATGATCAACGCTGAAGAGGAGAAGAGGAGAAGAGGTGGGGCGATAAAATAATCGCCCTTTCTCTAGGGGATGGAGGCTATGAGCGTGCGCGGCGAGCTGCGATGAATGAGCGGATCGCGAAGATCATGTAGATCAGGCAGATCACTGAAGTCACTGTGATGAGTTTGGTCGAAGCTTTGGAGAAGTCGAAACCTGTTGAGGCAGCGCGGCCTATGGCAAGTACACCGAATAAAGCTCCGAGAACGGCGATGTGCATACCGACAGCATGTTTCTTATTGGCAATGATAGCGCCGATAAGCATGATGAGCCCTAAGGCAGAAGCAATCAAATTAGTCCAGGACTGCTCGGCAGCTCCGATCATTTCCCAGCCGAAGTAGCCTACTAGGCCGATGGCGATGAGAATAAAGGCGATGAGATAAGTTAGTTTTTTCATTAAGTCGTAGTGTGTGGTTTGTCCGCTGAGGATACGAGCCTCAGGCGATTTGGCCACAAAAAAGCCGCCATCCCACAGGAGTGGGAGGCGGCTGTTTGAAAAAAGAATCTAGGCGAGGGTTTACTCGACAGTCAGAGTGCCGTTCATGATCGCAAAGTGACCTGGGAAGGTGCACACGAAAGGATAGACGCCTGGCTCGAGGCCTTCGATCTCGACAGATGTCTCCTCGCCACCTCCGATGAGGGCGGTGTGAGCCACGATCTGAGATTTGGTCTCTTCATCCTGTGGGATGTACTCGGTGGTAGAGGCTGCCATGCACTTGGTCGCGAAAGTGGCTACCACGGTGCCAGGCTTGAGGATCACCACATTGTGGCCCATAGCGAGCTTGGGCAGAGCGCCTGTGTGCTTCAGTTTGAGAGTGAATTTCTGGCCCGCCTTTGCCTTCAGCTCTTTGGGAGCGAATTGCATGGCGTCGTTGCCAGTGATTTCGATTGTCTCCTCAGCTTGTGCGAAGGCAAGACCGAGGGCGGATACTGCTGTCAGTGTAAGGAAGAGCTTCTTCATATAAAAACCATTACGATTGTCGGAGGATTTTGGCAGGCTTCAACTGCTATTTTGGCGCACGCGTTAGTGTCCCAGATTTTCTGTGAACTAGCGGACTGCCCGTTTCACGGCACGCTTCAGATCATTGATCATCAGATAGACACAGGGTACCAGCACCAGAGTGATAGCGGTGGCAAACAGGATACCGAAGCTGAGGGAGATCGCCATGGGGATGAGGAACCGAGCCTGTAGATCGGTGGCTAGCAGCATGGGGGTGAGACCGGCAAAGGTGGTCATGGAGGTCAGCAGGATGGGGCGGAATCGTGCGGCTCCAGCCTCCCAAGCGGCCTCCAGTAGATTGTGGCCTGCGGCGCGCTGGCGGTTCACATAGTCGACCAGCACGAGGCTATCGTTCACCACCACACCTGCTAGGGCGATGATGCCGCACATGCTCATGATCGATAGATTGTACCCGAGTAGAATGTGCCCGACGACAGCACCGATCATACCAAATGGGATGACCGACATGATGATAAAGGGCTGGATGTAGGAGCGCAGCGGGATAGCCATGAGAATGAACATGCCGAGCAGTGCGATGATCGCCTTTTGTCCCATCTCAGCGACTGATTCTGCCTGATCTTTTTGCTCGCCTTGGAAAGAGATCTTGATACCGGCGTAGGTCTCGCGAGCTTTTAGGATAGCGCCGATCTCTTTGGGTTTGGGGTCTTTGCCCAGCCAGCCACGGACTTTGTCGCGCATATTGGCGCGCCATTGCTGGCCGTAGCTCTCCGTACCTCGGTTGAGATTGGCGACGACTTCGTTGGCATTGGCTCCCTTGCCGACATCGACATCGGCAGTGATGCGGATGGCACGCTGGCCATCGGTGCGCTGGATCTGGGAGGCCGAGCGGCCAAAGGTAGCCGTGGCGACCTCGCTAAAGGGGACCTCGGCCCCGGTGGGAGTACGGATCTTGATGCGCTCGAGGTCACTTATCGATTGGCGCTCATCCTGTGGGTAGCGCACGTAGACTTTGACCTCATTTTTACCGCGCTGCAGGCGCTGGACTTCCTCACCAAAGAACCCCTGCCGCACCTGCATGGCGACATCGCTGAGGCGTAGGCCGAGTGCCTCGGCGCGGGGCTTGATATCGAGCTGGAGCTCGCGCTTGCCGTCTTTGTCGCTATCGGAGATATCGATGACTCCCTCGATACTCGCCAGGCTGGACTTGAGATCCTCGGTGGCGGCTCGTAGGTCCGCCATATCGGGACCGGCTACCTCGATGTCGATAGGTGTGCCGCCAGGGTCGGCCTCGGTGCGGAAGTTGAGCTCGACCACACCGGGGATATCGCCAGCGAGTTCGCGCCAGCGAGAGATGAGCTGGTCGGTGGTCCAAGATCGGTTTTTGGCGGGCCGTAGCTCGATCGTGACTTCGCCGATATTATCGCCAGTCGGTACACCACCGACACCCTCGAAGCCGATGACGAAGGGCTGATTGCCCGTGCTGGAGAGCATGTTATTGACGATCGGATTGCCATCGTTGTCTTTGTACTCCTGGCCGAGGAGCTGGCCGCCACGAGTGAGTTTGTCGATCGCTTTGCGAGTCTCGGAGAAAGGCACGCCATCGGTCATCTGCACACGGGCGGAGATGATCTCGCCCTCCACCGAGGGGAGGAACTCGAAGCGCAGATGGCCGTTGGCCACATAGGCGATGGTGATGGATAGCGCGGCGACGAAGCCGGTAAACACCACCCAACGGAAGTTTAGCGCGACTCGCAGCAGCGGTCGGTAAAAGATATCGACCAGGCGCTCCAGACCGCGGGCGAAGATGCTCTGGAATCTCAGGATCGGGCCTTTCTCCTGCTCGGGGTCGAATGGCTTCAGCAGCGAGAGGTGAGCCGGTAGGATGAGCTTGCTCTGGATCAGCGAGACGATCAGGGTGGGGATGACGATGAGGGGGATGTTTGGCCAGATCTTGCCACTGACACCGCTGAGCCCCAGCATAGGCGTGAAGGCCATCATAGTGGTGAGGATACCAAAGATGACCACGACTCCCACCTCGTGTGTGCCCTTGGGGGCGGCGATACGCGGATGCTCGCCCAGCCGCATACGGCGATAGACATTCTCCCCGACCACGATGGCATCGTCCACCACGATACCGAGCACTAGGATGAAGGCGAACAGTGAGATCACATTGATGGAGATGCTCGTATAGGGCATCATGATGACCGCTCCACAAAAGGATACGGGGATGCCTAAAGCGACAAGGAAAGCCAGCGATGGGCGTAGGAAAAGCGCTAGCACTAGGGCGACGAGGATCATCCCTTTCAGTCCGTTATCTTTGAGCAGATCGAGGCGGCCTTGGAGAAAGACGGAATCGTCGCGCCAGACTTTTAGATCGACGCCGGGAGGCAATAGCTTCGGTGCCTCGTCGGAGACCCATTGTTTGATGGTTCGGGCGATCTTGAGGGTGTCTTCATTGCCGGTGCGCAGGACATTGATGACGATAGCTGGCTGGCCATTGAAGACACTCTCTACGCCGCCTTCCTCGAAGTCGTCGCGGATAGTGGCAAGCTCGCCTAGCTTCACCAGCGAGCCATCGGGGCGGGTGATCACGGTGATGTCGGCAAACTCGCTCTGCGTGTAGCGCCGCGCCTCGGTGCGGATCAGTACCTCGCCAGTGGTGGTGCGCACAGATCCTCCGGGCATATCGAGCGATGAGCGCCGCACGGCTGCTGCCACTTGATCGAAGGTGAGCTGGTAGCGCTGTAGCTGCTCCTCGGATATCTCGATGGATATCTCATACTCGCGGATGCCACCGATCACGACTTGAGTGATACGAGATGAGCCGTCCTCGTAGTTGAGGATGGCGGTGCGGATCTTTTCGGCTAGCTCGCGTAGGTTTGCCTCGCTGGTCTCGGCCGATACCGCTAGGGAGAGCACTTGGTTTTTCAGGATCAGCTGCTCGAGTGTCGGCTCCTCGGCCTCTTCGGCGAGGTTGGTGATGGCATCGACGCGTGTTTTGATATCGCTCATCACCGAGCGAGGATCGTAGCCGACCATGGTCTCGACGATGATGTTGCCGCCGTTTTGCGCCGCAGTAGAGGCGACTTTTTTGATACCATCGAGATCGCTGATGGCCTCTTCGATAGGGACGATCACCCCTTTTTCCACTTCTTCAGGAGTGGCATTCGGGTAGGGGATGACGATGGAGATGGCATCGATCGCCGTCTCTGGAAAGATCTCTTTCTTCAGAGTCGGCCAAGTGACCACACCGAATACCACGATCAGCAGCATCAAGAAATTGGCTGCGACGTGATTCTTACTAAACCATGTGATCAATCCATCCATTTACGGAGCGTTGGGTGGCCGAAGGCCCAAATTCAATAGGGTACAATTTTTATTCAATAGGGTACAGTCGCTATTTCTAAAGGGTAGAGCGTTAGTTCACTTCTTGTTTGAGTCCATCTGCTGCCTCACGCACTTGTACCTCGGTATCCTCGATCATCGTCGGTAGATCGGTCACGCAGAGGCGTTCACCATCTTTGAGACCAGCGGTCACGTAGACGTAGGGGCCGTCGCGGCGGAGTACCTCGACCGGGCGGAATTTGAGTTTGTTGAATTCATCTACGATCACGACGCGCTCGAGATCGAGGAAGGCGGCTGCCGGAATGCGAGCGACATTTTTGAAGGCCTTGCCCGAGATGGTGGCATCGAGGAATAGGCCGGGCTGCAGCTTGAGAGGTTTTTCGGTTTCATCATCGGGGATGATCTCTGATATCACGTAGATCGAGCGGCTCTGGGGATCGACCTGGCCCTCGGTGCGGTCGATACGGGCTTGCCAGGTTATGCGTTGGTTGCCGAGATTGGTCGATAGCTCGAGGTCGCCGAGTATGCTGCCGCCTTTGCCCGTATTGACGAAGCGCAGGTCGTCTAGTGCCAGTGGCAGGCGCACCTCGAGAGGGGTTGTCTGGAAGAACTCGCCAATCGGTGCTCCTGGTGCGAGAAAGTTGCCTATCTCGGTACCTTTGTTGGCTACGGTAGCTGTGTAGGGAGCGACGATGCTGGTACGAGTCAGGTCGGAGCGGGCTTTGTCTAGAGCTACCTCTGCTGCGGCTATGCTGGCCTCTACGCCTTTGATCTGAGGCTCGCGTAGTGCCAGCGATGAGATCTGACCTCTGCCGAGGCGCTGCCAATCGCGGCGTGCCTGCTCGGCGCGGGCGCGCTCGGTGGTGAGAGCTACCTCTGCCTCGGCCAGGGCAGCCTGAGCCTGGGCGAGGGCGGTTTGGTAGCTGGTCTCGTCGATACGGAGGATCACTTCGTCTTTCTCGAATTGCCCACCGGTGGTGAATTTCTCCGACATCCAAGTCACCTTACCAGCAAGCTCGGAGGAGACCATGGTGCGTTTCTTTGGCTGCACGACACCCTGCGAGCTGACGTCCAGTGTGTAGTCCTGAAAAGCGACCTTGGCGATTTCCACCAAAGGTAGGTTGATGACCTCTTCTTTCCCCTCGGCGATCGGCTTGGTAGCGCGCAAAAACCAAGTGACACCTGCGGTGAGCAGGAGGAAGAGCACGATCAATGCGAGCTGCACGAGGCGCTTGATGTTCTTGCGGGTGATAGTCATGGATGGCTGCATGCGATTGATCACCAGACCCGTACGGGTAGGGGATCGGCATTGATAGTCTCGATGCAATCGAAGCTCCCCGCTAGTGCCAAGTGCAAACTCACGCGAGCTTCGAGCTGCTGGCGCCGTAGGGAGATCAGAGCAGATTCTACGCTATACATACGCTGCTGGGCAGTCAGAACCGTCAAAATATCGCCAGTTCCCTCCACGTATTCTTCGCCAGCCCGCTCGTAGGCCTCTCGCGCGAGCTTGGCGGCCTCGGTGCTGGCGATCACTCGCTCGCGTAGGTATTGCTCGGAGGAAAGGGCTGTCTCGACTTCGCCAAAGGCGTTTAGGATGACTTTTTCATAATCCAGTTTGGCAGACTCGATGGTGAACAAAACTTGCTGCTGAGCGGCGCGGATTTTGCCTGCCTGGAAGATCGGCCGAGTGATATCGCCTACCAAGCTCCACACGCTGAAGTCGCCGTTGAGAATATTGATGAACTGCTCAGTGGCGGTACCGGCATCGCCTGTGATCATGATGGTGGGAAAGATGACTTTAGTGCTTTGCTCGTAGGCTTGGTCGATGGCGGCTAGGCGGCGCTCTGCGGCGACGATGTCTGGCCGGCGGGATAAGACGGTGCAGGGGAGATTGCAGGGCTGACTGGTGGGTAGCTGTGGCAGGCGGGCTTTGGCACCCTCTTTACCATCCGGATACTTGCCAGCTAGTACTTCTAGCTGCCTCGCGGTGCGAGCTACGATCTCTTTGCGCGCAGCGACTGCATCCTTCGCCGAGGCGATGTCGGCCCGTGCCAGTAGTAGCTGTGAGCCGTAGCTACCGGTATTGCCCTCGGCCAAGCCGAACTCGAAGCGATCCTGCACGATGCCCTCGGTCGAGCGATAGGTCTGCAGGATCTGCTCGGCCAGTGCGACCTGCTCGGCTGCCTCTGCCATGATAAACCAAGTGCGCACGGCTTGAGCGCCGAGTGATAGCTTGAGGGCTTCTTTGTCGTACTGCGTGGCCTCCATCTCGGCGATGGCTTGGCTGTGCTCCGAGCGGATCACGCCCCAGAGATCTGCTTCCCAGGCGAAGTTGAATAACACGCCAAAGCGATTGTTTTGGGTGGAGAGAGGCTGGCCGCTCTGCAGGCCGGGCAGGGGGATGCCAAAGATGTTTTGCTTTCGCCGCTCGGCATCCAGGGAGACTCCAAAGTGGGGGTAAAGATCGGCCCCGACGATGCGGGCATTGGACGCTGCGATCTGGATACGGGTTTCAGCGAGCTTGATATCGCGGTTGTGTTTCAGCACATCACGCACGTAGCAGTTGAGAGTTTCGTCTCCAAATTCGTCTATCCAAAAACGATCTGGCGTGTGCGTGGGCTGAGTTTTCTCCTTGGAAACCCATTTATCCCGCATTGGAAATTCCGCAAAGGCAGAGATATTGTGCGGGGATGATCCTGTGGAACATCCGACTAGCAGTAGGGCTACTCCTGCAAAAGTGAGCCCGCCAATATTTAACCTCTCGAAACTCAATGGGAATCAAAGATCCGGCCAGATCTAATTGGCATGTTTGAGAGGAAAGGGGGGAGCGCAAGGAATTATTTAAGATTTCTTAAATAAGTGAAGATTTTGAGTCTTAAAAGGACGATGAATATGGCACCTAATGATGGTTGAAGCTCGTTTTGGTGATGTTAATCAAATGCGAGAGTGATATTTGATAGTGGTCTCATTTCTTTTATTGGTGCGGGTTGGCGCTGATGCGAGTTATTTAACTTTTCTTAAATAGTTGAACGAAATTGCTTGTCTTGTTTCTGAGGTTGTGTAGTCTCAAATCGAAAACCCGGTCTTACTTAATGAACTACATCCCACAACTTCTTGAAGTCCATAACGCCGCTGAAACAAGATTAGATAAGTTAAACGACGACATGGATATCCTCCTAGACGAGCAAGCTCGTATCACTGAAACCCTGGAGATGCTCCTGGGTGAAATCGAGAGCAGGTAATTAAGAATTTTTCCAAAAAACCCGCTGGAAACCCCAAGTGAAGCTGAAAAGCTTTGCGCAAGTCAAGAAAACCGCCCTACCCTGGTCCCCTAAAAGGATAACCCCGTAAACCCCGGTAAGAGCAACTGGCTTCCAAAGGTCCGTGTTTCTGATAAAGAAGCACGGATCTTTTGGGTACTAGCGGGGTGGGTTAGCTTTTTACTCCTCTTCAGCAGAGGGTTTGCTATTTATTTAGAATGAAGAATCGCTAGCTTCAGCAGCTTCTTGAAAATACTGCATCAAAGGCTCTTTAAATATAACCATCGAGGCGAGTAGGATGATGGTCATGACTATGCCTAGGTAACCGGTGATGGTGCCGATGACTGCTGCAGTCTTACCTGGAGCGGGTTTGACAGGGCTATTCTTCGCTCGCGCGAGACCGATGTGGCCGAAGATAACGGCTAGCGGTGCAAAAACTGGAGCTAGAATACAGGCTGATAGGCAAGTGATAATGCCGAAGACCAGCGACATGATCCCCATAGCCGGGCTGGGTGCATCATCCTCATCAGCGCTGGGCGATGGAGCGTCTAAGCCGGGGCTGGCTGCTGCTGGGTAGCTGCTAGGAACTGGCTGTGCAGGAGGGCCAGCTTGCGGAGGTGCCTCGTAGTGAGGCGACGAAGTCGGCTGCTGTGATGGCGCGGCAGCAGGAGGCGGCTGATATGACGGTGGCTGCGGTGGCTGCGGTGGCTGCTGATGCTGGTGTGGTGGGTAGCCTGAGTGTGGTGGGTAGCCTGAGTGTGGTGGGGCGGACTGCGGCTGTGGTGGCACAGGGTCGCTGTAGCTAGGGTAAGCGCCGCCAGCACCCTGAGTGGCGGGATTGTCGGGGAAAGCGATCTCTGAATTACAGATCGGGCAATTCACTCTACGGCTGTAGAATGATTCATCTCCAGATACTTTCTGCCCACATTGGGGGCATGCGACTTTGATAACTGCCATAGTAGTGTGTGTCCCGTCAAAAGAGCGAAAAATCGCTACGCTGCAAACGCTTTATCGCTTCCGCGAATAAGGGTTGGTAGGGTAGCGAACAATGTGTTGGCGCACCGATGGGGTAGCTGCGGCGTTTTTCTTGCGTAGTTGCTGCAGACTAGGCAGGTAAGCCTCGTGATTGGCGCCCTGAGCCACAAACCGAGTCTTCGGCGGGAGCCAGGCTAGGGTGCCACTTGGCAGGATAGCGGAAGGTGTGCCAGGAACGGCTGAGTGAGGCGCAGTATCGTAGATGACAGGTTGGTAATCCTCCCACACTCGCTCTTGCTCCTCTGCAGGTTCAGATTCATTAACTTCATCTTCGTCGACCGATGTCTCTGACTCGTCGCTGTCGTCCGCCGATGCGAGGGCTGCGCTAGCTCCTGCTCCGCCTAAGCCAGTCATCGCCAGTAAGCTAGTCTTCTTACCGGAGTCACCCTCCTCATCGGAGTCGATGCCGTCGTCCTCGTCGGATTCGCTGTCGTCGTCCGCGGCGGATTCGCTGTCGTCGTGCTCATCGGAGTCGCCGTCGCCGTAGGATTCGCTGTCGTCGCTCTCTTTGGCGTCATCAATGAGTTCCTCTGCCGACTCTTCAGTATCCTCTTCGGCTACCGTCTCATTAGAATCCTCTTCGGCGGCACTGATTTCTTCGTCCTCATCCGCGTCGCTGGATTCGCTGGCGGGGCTGATAGGCTCTGTGGGATCGACCACCGGCTTGGCCTCCTGTTCGGCATCTGCTTCGTCGGTTGATGGGGACTCAGCTTCGATTCGGGATTCTAGTTGCACTGGGCTGTCATCATCCTCTGCGTTAGCGATAGCTGCGGCGGCCGCCAGCCCTCCTAATGCAGTCAGCCCCCCGGCTGGCAGAGCTAGAGAACCTGCCGATGCGGTCTCGGTGCCTTGCATCTCGGAGCTGGATTTGCGACCGAGGATACGGACTTTGTTTACGCCCTCCACTTGGTAGCGCACGCCGCCCCACTCGACTTTATCCATAAACCAGGTCGAGACCATGATCAGCCAATGTACGAGCATGTAGAAGGGTGTCAGGAAGTGCTCGACGAAGGTCGTCTTGTACACTCGGTGGTAGGTATCGGGATTGTCTTCGTAGAGCTTGCGGTAGATACTTTCGCGCAGCACAGCTCGAGTCTGGTCGAGTATGGTCACGAGGATGATGGGCAGGTACGCCCAGAGATATCCCATAAAAACGGCTCCAACTACGGCGGAGATCAATGCCATAAAGTAGATCAGGAACACGAAGTTGATCGAGGTGTAAATGATCGGGGAGTAGATCTTCGCCTGTAAATACTGTCGGCGTGCGAACTCGATGAAGCTGCCCCAGCTGAAGTTGACATCGGTAGGGCGAACCAAGCCGCGGATGTAGCCGACTTTGTAACCGGCACGCTTGGCAGCCTTGCCGAGGCGTAAGTCATCGTTGAGCGAGCCTGAAAAGAGCGATGGCACATCGAGATCGTCGAAGGTCTGGCGACTAATCGCCATCGAGCCACCCCAGGGCATATTGTCGCGCTCATTGCCGCCCTGTGTGGCGACAGAGGCATTGATCACCGAGGCGAATAGGTTTGCGAGATTACCCCGCTGTGGTACCAGCCAGCGGTAAGTGGTAGCGGGGTCGTGGCTGCCCACATTGATCGGTGCGGTCAGGCGGCGCAGCCAATCGCTGGGGCATAGGATATCAGCATCGACGAAGGCAATAATCTCGTCCTCCTTCGTCAGTTCAGCGAAAGCGGCCAACTGGTTGTGCACTTTCTGGCCTTGTCCCTTGGCTTTGCCTGCGACTACCAGCTGCACACTGGTCAGACCGTTTTTAGCGCCATCGGGGGCCCAGCTAGGCTGGCTATTGGTCAGGCCGAATTGCTCACGCACCCACAGCGCAGCGGGATCGTCGTCGGACTCTACGGTCACGATCAGGCGGTAGCTGGCGTAATCTTGCTCCAGCAAGGACTGAAAAAACTCCGAAGTATGGCTTGGCGAGATGCCCTTTATCGGTACAATCACCGCGGTGGCTCGTTGGTCGGCCGTACTTCCGTCGCCCCAGATTTTTGTCTCGTGCTCCAAGCCTCGACGAAATTTGAAGACTCGGAGAACGGCTGCAAACACCAGTATAACCCAGACCGCCCAAAGTGCCCAAAAAGCAGGTTGGTAGCCGGTGCCACTTGGCTTATAAGTGTCGAACCATTCAGTAATAGAGGCGAAGAACATTTCCATGAAAGTCGTTGAGACAGAAGATTTATCTAAAATTTATCACTTTGGTGACGTGGAGGTCACTGCACTCAATAGGGTAAATCTCGACATTGAAGAGCACGAGTTCATCGCCGTGTGGGGCCCCTCTGGGTCGGGTAAGTCTACCTTTTGTAATATCATTGGTCTGCTGGATACTCCTACGAGTGGTGATGTCAAAATCAAAGGTACATCCGTGTCGCAGTTGAATGATCACAAAAAGAGTGACACGAGAAACGAGTATATTGGTTTCGTCTTCCAAAATTTCAACCTCGTTCCGGTGCTTTCCGCTCTGGAGAATGTGATGCTACCGCTACAGGTCCAAGGAGTCTCAGCAGCAGAGGCTGCTGAGAAGGCAAAGACTCTCCTCGATGAGGTCGAGCTCAGTGATCGCATGGATCACCGCCCGCAGAAGCTCAGTGGCGGTCAGCAGCAGCGTGTCGCTATCGCTCGTGCACTCGTAACCGACCCTCTACTGGTGATCGCAGACGAGCCGACAGCCAATCTCGACACTCAGAGTGCGAATCTGATCGTCAATCTGATGCGCAAGATCAACGAGACTCGGGGCGCAGCGTTTGTCTTCTCCACCCACGATGATCGACTGCTCGATCGTGTCGACCGCAAGATCCACTTGCAGGATGGTGAAGTGCTCGAAGACGTGCGGGTCTAGTTGGGTAAGTGTGATGCTATCGGGGGGTGACCTTGATAGCCTCCATTGTGAAATGGCGACATCTAGTGGTTTTCTGGGCTGTTGTAGCGCAGGAACAGCCTGCGGATGGCTCCTGAAAATAGGAGGCCTATCAATGCTAGGGTGATAAACCAATATGGGATCTCGATCGAGGCGTAGAGTGGAGCCTCATAATCGATGCTCCAGAATCCAATCAAACTGCGACCGAGGCTGGGTGGGGCCTGGTATTTGTCCTCCTCCATCTGCTCGGTGGCGACTTCGTAGGGTTCGTCGATGAATTCGATGTCGGCCACTTGGCCCTGTGAAAATAACTCAAAGTCTAGATACAAGCTGCCCCAACCACTATCGATGCTTGTGAAGAAAACAGGAGCAGAGACCATAATTATCGTATTCATCTTGTGAGCGCGAACCCACAAAAAGCCCAGAAGGGTGATGACTACGATGGTTAGTATGACTCTGATTTTCATAGTGCCTCAAATTTGGGGTCACTGTTTTTTCAGATTCTCCAATACAAAAGCCACCATTTGCTTTTTGATTTCGGTGAATGACGGGATGCTATCTTCTTTGAAGCCATGACCGGCATTGCCGACTGCAAGGTAGGTGACATTGTCTGCTCCCAGTTCTTTGGCGCGCGCCACCATCAGCTCAGAGTGCATGTGGGGGATGGTTGTGTCTTTGTCGCCGTGGATAGTCAGCACGGGCACGCTGTCTTTGGCGTAGTAAGTGATCGGGCTCAGCTTTTCCATGAGGGCTTGCTGGGTTTCGGGCGCGTCGATGTACTCCACGGCTTGGCCGGCCTTCGACATGCGCCCAGCGAATCGATTCGGGTTTCCTTGGAATGGCTTGGCCATGGGATGGATGAAGAGGTCGCCTTGGAGAAAGCTGAAGGGGCCATACCAGTTGATGCCAGCTGCCGGGCGGACCTGATAGTCGCTCAATGCCGGATCGCCAGGGAATGAAGCTGGTGAGCTGTAGGCCAGCATGAGGCAGATGTGACCGCCAGCGCTATTGCCAAACACGCAGACTCTATCCATGTCTAAATCTAGGGCGGCGGCGTGTTTGGCGATGAAGCGTAGGCCATCTTTGCAATCGGTCACACAGTCCGCCATGACGACTGGGTGGTCTTTGTCGGATCTCACTAGGCGATAAGCTGTGCTGACGCAGGCGATACCCTCTGCCAGCATGGCCTCGAATACCGCTTTCATATTGCCGCTTAGATCTTTGTTGCCCGCTGCCCAGCCGCCTCCATGGGTGAAGTAAAAGACTGGCGTGGAGCCAGCTTTTTTAGCCTTAGGCAGATAGATGTCGAGTAGGCATTGTTCGCCAGTGGCTTCTTTGTACACCACATTACTGTAGGTTTTGCCAGCGTTCTGCAGGGGCAGGGGTGTCTTGAATTCTGCTATGGTCACCTGGCCATCCTGATTGGCATCTTTCGCTCGGTTGTGCCACCAGCCACCTTTGTCTTTGATCGTGATGATGCCGTCGCCTGTGGCATCGGCTTTTTGCCAGACGGATTGGAGTTTGTGCTCGAAGTGCCAATCGGCCCCATAAGTGAAATCGATATCTTGAGACAAACAGGTCGTGGTGATCAGTAGCACGATCGGTAGGAAAATTTTGATCATGGGGTAATAGAAAGACGCTCACTGTGGGATCGCAATGCTAATATGAAGCCAGATTCAATAGGGTACAGTTTTGGCTGAATAGGGTACAGTGTCTGTGGGATTGCCAAGAACATGGATTGGCGATAGTTTCGACCGATCTCCGATGTTTCGCTCTATTCTAGTTCGGTTGCAGCTGTCTTTCGGCTTTTTGCTGTTGGTGGCTTTGGCGGTGGTGGGTGCTGTGTCTTACAATCTGCAGCGTTCCAATGTGTATAGTGAGATCGATGAAGGGCTGCTAAACCGCACCAAACGCATCGTAGCAGTACTAGCGCGGATCGAGAGTCGCGAGCAGCAGCCGAGCGATGAGGAGATGCCAGCGAGGCTGCGAGTGCTCGACGACGAGGAGTCGGATCGCTTTTACATCGTCTACGATGAGGATGATCGTGCGGTGTTTCGATCGCCTCATGCACCGGAGGATATGGCGGCTCCTATGGCTTGGGAGAGCATCCCTAGACTGGGGGCTACTCGTGCTGCCGGAGACTATCGGGAGCGGATCAGTCGCCATCGGAGAGATCAGCGGATACTGGTGGGGCGGGATATCTCTCAGCACCGGGCAGGGTTGCGGTTGTTTCTGTTGCGCCTTTGCTTGGTGGGATTGTCGGTATTTGTTCTCCTGATGGTGGGGTGTTATGTACTTAGTCGCAGGGCGCTGCGGCCGATTGGAGAGATATCGCGTGCGGCCACACACATCTCGCAGGGAGATCTAGAAGAGCGCATCGATACAGCTGGCAGTGGTCTAGAGTTGGCGCAGCTGGGCGATGTGTTGAATGAGACTTTCGATAAGTTGGCGGATGCGTACCAGCGCCAGCGCCAGTTCACCTCGGATGCGGCACACGAGCTGCGCACGCCGATATCCGTGATCCTCTCTGAGGTGCAGTGTGGTGCAGACACGCTCGATGAGTATGAGCAGGGCTATGCGGTGTGCGAAAAGAACGCGCGAGCGATGAAGGAGCTGGTCAATCGGCTGCTGGAGTTGGCGAAATTTGATGGTGGTACAGCCAGTCTGACCAAGGAAGAGACCGATGTGTCTGAAATGGTTGGCGATTGTGTCGAGCAGCTGCGCTCTGCTGCAGAGGACAAGGCTGTCGCTATCGACACAGATATCGAGGCCGCTGTGGTGGCGCATGTGGATGTGGTGCTGATGCGCCAGGTCATCCAAAATCTGGTATCGAATGCGATCTCGTACACTGAGGGTGGAGGGCGGATCGATGTGACAGTGAAGAAGGCCAATGGCTCTGCTCTGATCTCTGTGCGCGATACTGGTATCGGTATCGCTGCTGAGGATTTGCCCCATATATTCAAGCGCTTTTACCGAGCTGATCGTAGTCGAGTGGAGCGCGAAAATAAGCACTACGGGCTGGGACTAGCCATCACGCATGAGATCGCGATGGCACATGGAGCGGATCTTTCGGTAAAGAGCGAGCTGGCAGAGGGGACAGAGTTTGTCCTAGAGATACCTCTCGGCTAAAGCGACAAAAAAAGCCGCACCCGTAGGAAAACAGGTGCGGCTGGATAGTGATTTTTGCGGGACCTATGGGTAGATTCTAACGTTGCGATCTTCTCTCAAATAGCCGTGCTTTCTGCTCGTCTGTGAGACCGGTGTTGATCTGGTTTTGAAGGCGCTGCAGATATTTGTTTAGGTGTGCATCTTGAGATGAGAATCCTTTTAGCCCGAGTGGATCTGAGTAATCACCGGATGGCAGCTCGACCGAAATGACATCTGGCTTGATGCCACCACCATCGATAGGTTGGCGCTCTTGGATACCAGGTAGGATGATAGGGTCCTCGATTTCGACTTCGACCACGACTTCTGGTGGTAGCAAGCCGCCGCCATCGATAGGGCCACCAGGGAGGGCCACTAGGATAGGATCGACTGTGATTTCTGGGGTCAGAGGAAGCTTTACTCCCCACTGGTTCTCTACAATGAACTTCCCGTCCTTGCCTTGCTTTGAGCGGAAGCCGATCGGGCCTTCGCCTTCATAAGTCATCTCACCTGCGAGTTCGCCGTCGCGCCTTTCGATAGAGATGTCCACGACCTTTTGGTCGTCTCGACCACCGAGCTCCCACTTGCCACCGTAGTGCCACTTGGAGTTTTCCGAGCCCCACTGGTTTTCTACTATGTAGCTGCCGTCCTCAGTCTGCACAGCACGGAACCGGATAGGGCCTTCGCCCTCATATTGCATCCAACCTTCAAAGGTCTTACCGCCATCTGTCGATTTGATGTCGAGTTTTTGGACTTCCTGGTCGTCTCGGTAGCCGAGTTTCCACTCACCACCATCGTGCCATTTACCGCCAGCCAGTTCACCACCACCAGTTGAGCCGGGCGGCAGGGTCGGGCCTGAGCCGAGCTGTGGGTTCTCCCTGTCTTTCTTCAGATTTTCAGCGATCCAACGAGCTAGCGTGCCACTGCCTTTACCGTAACCGCCTGGGAGATCACCTAGGTCACGGGTTTGGATCTGTGGCGGGTTGCCCCAATGCTTCGGGAAGTGGTTTCCGTTGGGTGCTTTGTGTCCAAGATTGTTTTCAGGAGGAGTTGGGCCTGAGCCTAGCTCACCATTCTCGCGGTCTTTTTTCAAATTATTGGCTATCCAACCAGCGAGGGTGCTGCTGCCGTTGCCATAGCCGCCAGGTAAAGTGCCATAATCCATGGTTTGCATTTCTGGTGGAGCGCCCCAGTGAGGTGGAAAGTGACCACCGTTTGGAGCTTTATGGCCTGGTTTATCACCTGGTAGCGTGAGTGTAGGTCCAGAACCGACCTCTCCTGGAGGTAGGGTCGGGCCAGAGCCGAGCTGCGGTGCCTGCGAGAAGTATCTCTCACGGTCTTCCTTACCGGCCTCGAAGAAACCTTGCTGAGTGTATTTCTCGCTCATTTCGTTCTTCCCGAGAGTGAAGCCTTTTCCAGGATCGACGATGCTGATCCAATCGCTGCCTGAAAACTGTGCGCCACCTTCGCCTGCTTCGGCGAAAACATTGCCACCCTTGATGGTGTATTCCCCGCCGGGGGCGAGCACCATATCTCCCTCGAGAGTGACTGCCTCTTTAGGGATGAGTTTGATGGTGCCATCGTCCTGTGGGATGAGACGGACATTGCCGTTTAGGATCTCTTTGCCATCTCGATACAGCTTCACATCGCCACTGAGAGAGTGAGTCTCCACGAATGGGCCTCTCTCAGCAGGGACTTCCACGATTGGAGCAGGCAAGGTCTGGGCGATTGGCACACGTGGCTTCTCCCAGCCTTCGCTTACGGGGCGCCCTCTCTGATCGAGATCGACTTTTAGGACTGGGGAGCTGGCTCCCTTACTAGGGTCCTGATAGACCGGTGTGAAAGTTTTATGCTGGGTCGTGCCGCCAGATTTGAGGACATGGCCTTTCTCTACCTTTTGTGTGCCACCGAATGTGACCACTCCGTTTGGTACAAAGGTCAGATCGCCTTTTAGGTCGTAGGAGCCACCTGGGATGAGCATCATGTCGCCCTCTAGAGTGGTGCTCTTTTTCGGGATCAGCGTCACGCCTCCCTTGCCATCTGGGATCAGGTTCACATCGCCACTGAGGATCGGCTTGCCATCCCGTAGGATGGTGATATCGCCACTCAAGGTGTTGACCGAAGCTGTTGGCGCAGGTGCCTGGATCGCTAGAGCTGGAACTGAAGGAGCGGTATCAGCAGAAAGATCCTGAGTGAGAAGGGTGAGCGAAGAAACTGTAGTGCATAGAACCGTGCAGAGTTTATGCGGGCGGGAACTGACTGTTACGTACATGCGGTGAGGATATCATATAATTATCATATTTACAATAAAAACAATAAACAAGATCCTCGAATGCTAAGTTTTCGGGGGCGTGTCTTTGGAAGTGCTAAGCAAAGCCGAAACTTAATGCTCAGTACAGCAATCTAATGGTAAGGTTACTCAGACAACATTCTCAATATGACCTTCCATACGATTCTTTCGTCCCTTCTGGCAGCGGCATGTTTGGCTTTGGTAGCACAGCCGTCTGCTGTGTTAGGAGATCCTCAGCTCAGTTCTTGGTTTACCGAATACTCTGGCCGATATGCGAGCCTTTACCCGGACAAGTATGCCACGGAGCCGGTCACGACCTGGAGCCATGGTCAGGGGAATCAGCTGCAGCCAGCCTATGCCGGTGTGACGGATATCAGATACGATGCCAACTGGATCTACATCACCTCGAGTGGCATGCCATTTCACCCGATGGGGCCATGGTACTTGAATGAGGGTGATACTAACATCTTTAACAACTACCCGAGCCAGCTCAGTCGTAGTCGTAGCGTCTATCGTATACCCAGAGTGCCGACTATACCCGGCTCGATAGGGGCTCGGAGCCCGTCTAATCTGGGTAGTATCGGTATCTTCATCGATGGTGTGGCGATGTTTGATTTTCGCGATGCGATGTCCTACAGCACTGATTACGCCGCCGATATCACCGGAAACTTTACCGATCCTGTCACTGGCGATCCGGTGCAGAATGGAGACGGGGTGTGGAATCGCGATGCGTATCACAACGAGTCGGTGACTTTCGATCCGGCTTATGCTCACCAGGCTGGGTCTCTACATCACTACCACGCTAGCCCTATCGCTCTGCGCTACCTGCTAGACGATAATATCAGCTACAGCGAGCAGCCAGATCCCAACGATGCAAACGCGATTCTACGAATCTACACCGAGGCCGTCGCACCTCCGACCAAGCACTCGCCTATCCTCGGTTGGACTCGTGGGGGCATCCCGGTCTACGGGCCTTATGGCTATGACAACCCCACCAATGCTAGCAGCTCGATCGTGCGCATGATAGGTGGCTACCAGCTGCGCTCTCTCAACCCTGGAGACCAGCGGACGTCTGTTCCGCAGTGGAGTCTGGATGTCGGCGAGGGAAATAATGGGTCGCAGATCGATTCAACGCGCTATGGTCCAGTGGTAGGCGATCCGAACAATGGCGATAACTTTCTGCTAGGGCATTATGTCGAAGACTACGAGTACCGTGGTGATGTCGGACAGCGGCAGATCGTCGATGGAACGGGTGGCGACTTTCACCTCGATCTATACAATGGCAGACAGTGCGTAACGCCTGAGTACCCCGGCGGCACGTACGCCTACTTCATCTCAACTGCAGTGAATGCCAGCAATGAAGTGGTGCCATTTTTCCCCTATATCATCGGTCGCAAATACTACGCAGACCCGACTGGCGAGGTGCTCAATCTGGAGAACAATCCCAATGCTCTGCCAGCTGTATCTGGTAGTGTACAGCAATACTTCGCCGGTCCTGAGAATGTGGCGGGCAATATGAAAGCCATCGCTGTGGACGAGTTCAGTGGAGACGTGACTCTGACCTGGGACGCCGTAGCTGGTGGTAACTACCGTGTCGAGACCACGACGGGTGATCCCGCCGATGGTGCGACTAGCTGGGATCAGATGCCGATACGAGTGAAGTCGGCCTCCGAGGAGGGCACTCTCGCAGATCCAGGTGTGGCTTTAGTGGATGACAAGCGCTTCTATCGTGTGCAGCTGGAGTCGCTCGATGCCTACGATAATACCATGCTCGATCTAGGCACTCAGCCTGCGCCATCGGAGTACACCTTGGTCACCGTGACTCTATCTGGCTCTAGCAATCCACCAGTGGCTTTGGCAGACCTACCCGATAGCATTACCTTCGATGGAGCACCCGTGACATTGCTGGCGCGTCCCGAGCAGGACAAGGTGTCAGTGGCTGCACCGGCGAATCTAGCTACAGGCTCCTACACGGTAGTAGCAGTCTGGGATGGAGTGACCTATACGGGCACTTACACCCACACACAGAAGGACAATATCCTACTACTCATCGTGGATGACTGGGGCCATGACCATAGCCCTTGGGACAACGGTGGTGTGTCTGGAAACTACTATGCCACGATGGATACCATGGAGGGGATCGCTGCTTCGGGAGTGAGGTTTACCAGAGCTTATGCCAATGCACAGTGCTCGCCGACACGTGCGACTATTTTGACAGGCCGCCAAGCGCACAGGACTACCGTAGGCTCGCCTCCAGGCAATGCCTTCAACATCCAAGGCGATGAGCATCCTCTGCCACGTGTGTTTGATGATAATGATTCTCCCTACGAGTTAGCGGCTTTTGGTAAGTGGCATTTAGGCGGGGGAAATGAGGGCTACCGCACTCGTGGTCACTGGCCATTCTTCGCTGGAGCCAACGATAATCTGGCCGATTACGATGCGTGGACAAAGAATCGCAATGGTGTGAGTAGCAACAGCATCACCTATGCGACTACGGATCAGGTGAATGAGGCAAAGGCCTTCATTGATGCTCGGAACCAGGTCGGTGAGCCTTGGTTTGTGTGGATGGGCTTCCATGCGCCTCACTCTCCGTTCCACCAGCCTGATAGTGACTTGCTGCAAGGTACCGGTGGCCCTGGTGGTACCTATCCCACAGGTAGCGGTAATCAAGACTATCGCCGATATATTCAGGCGCTAGAGGCACTAGATACCGAGATAGGCCGTCTGCTTGAGTCGGTCGACGAGTCGCGGACCAATATCATCATCATCGGCGACAATGGCACGCCCGTTCAGTCGATCCAGGCTCCTTATGGCATGACCACTAGTAGCAACGGTAATCCAGTGCCTAGCTCTCGCGCAAAGGGAACTTTGTTCGAGGGGGGGATCCACGTGCCGATGGTGATCAAAGGGCCCGCAGTAGCCAATCACCTAGCTGGCACAGCATCGGATACGTTGGTTAACTCCGCAGATATCTTCAGTACCGTGTTGGATATGGCCGGGCTGCCCGCACCTAGTGGTGTGGCGCTGGACTCGCAAAGTATCGTGCCTATCCTAGCGGGGACTGATACGGCAGATCGCTACGCATCGGCGGAGCTGTTTGAAGAGGTGACTGCCAGCGGTGAGGATGGGCGCTCTATTCGTTTGGGTAGCTACCCAGACTACAAGCTGATTGCTCGGGGCAATCCTAACGATCGCTACGACACACCGAGTTATGAGTTTTACCACCTCGGATCTGATAGCAATGAAGCGGACGACTTGATCAATGGCGCGCTAGATGTGGCCTCGGCGCAGGCACTGCTCTCGGGCACCGCTCGCGATGCTTTCGACGCGTGTATCGCCAAGCACCAAGCTCTGGGCGGGGGCTTCAGCGACCCTGCTGTGACAGAGGAGTACACGGTCTACCTACATACCAATCCGACCGGGGCAGCCCCGACTCAAGCACCCGACACCACGACTTTGCCTTTCTCTGCCGAGGTAGAGGATGGGCTCGAGATTTTTGTGACGGCACGGGTCAAACCAGATCCGGGATCGGTAGGCTTGGATAAAGATTGGACCCAAGGGAAACTATCCTACACAGAGGGTTCTGCGCCTTTCACATTCTCCGGCGCAGAGGTTAAATTCCTGCTCAATAATGGTAGCACGCGCACGCTGCCGGTGCAGGCTATCGTGGTCTACGATAAGGATGGCAATTTGGTGCAGGGCACACCTTAGTCCCTTAGTTCGCGGTAGGCTTGATGCGGCCTGCGACTTGTGATAGTCGTGGGCTATGTCTCTTCGTTCCCTGTATCACTCTCTCATTGTTTCGTCGTTTTTAGTCCTGCAGCTAGCAGTCGCATCAGAGCTATCTGAGCTGCGCAATACTCAGTATCTCGGGCTCAATACGATTTTGCTAGAAAGCGAGCAGTCGCAAGTGGCTCTGAAGAAGCGCTACTTTGCTGAACTGTTGAAAGTCCGCCAGCAGTCAACTCGCCTGGGTAGTCTGGAGCGTCTAGAGGCATTGGATGCCGAGATCCATTCATTTGCCTTCACCCAGTGTGTCTGCGAGTTGCCAGCAGAGGATGGCGAGCTAGCCCGCCTGCGCGATGTCTACCGAGAGCAGTGCGAGCATATCCAGCTGCAAGAGGCTCAGAAAATCTCCCAATGGCACAGTGACTACACCGCCAGTCTCGCTGCGATCAAGCGGGCGGCGATAAAAGCCGGAGATGTGGCGCAGGCAAAGGAGGTGAGAGCTGAAGTCGAAAAGATCTCCGCAGAGGAGCGTGTATCTGCTGCAGCAGCGCTGGTCGCAGAGGCGGCAAAGACTCCAGCAAAGAGCGAGACACCCGCTAGTTTCGATTCCGAGTGGATCAGCCTATCGGGGCTCGACTGCGAGGCAGAGGGTGGGCACTACTTTAACCATGCAATCAAGAATGAGTCTGACTGGGTGCGCCACTATCGTGGCAAGGGCTACGCTCGTAGCGAGATCCTATACAGTCATTCACCGGGTAAATACACGTTTCACTTTGCCGAGCCGATCCAGGGCTTTCAAGCGATCGCCTGTATCGAAAACCGATCCAAGAAAGGCAATGTCGTCTTTACCATCGAGACGGATACCGAGGGCGAAGTCCACCGGACTGAGGCGATCCATGGTAGTCGCCGAGGCGAGGATATCGAGATCGCGTTTCAGCCAGCTAATACTCTGATCCTTTCCGTCCTCAGTAATGGCGGCGGCGCAGAGGATTGGGCGTTTTGGCTGAAACCCGCTATCAGCTTCACCTACACTGCGCCGGAGCCTACAGAGGAGGCGGAAGCGGCAGAGCCGACGGAGTAGTTGGCGGCATTGTACCCTATTGAGTTTTTTCTGTACCCTATTGAATCATGGAGGGGGCATGCGGTAAAACAGGTCATTTCTGGTCCAGACGCAAAGTCTTGGGCGCCGCTGCGCTGCCTTGGCTGACGCCGATAGCGGATAGCTTGGCAGTGGCTGCTGAGCAGGATGCGAGTCGGTGCCCCAAGTCAGTCATCTTACTCTGGATGCAGGGTGGCATGAGCCAGTTGGAGAGTTTCGATCCACATCCTGGGGCAGCTATTGCCTATGGTGGGCGAGCGATTAAGACCTCGCTGCCAGGCGTGCAATTTTCAGCAAGCCTTGAGCAGACCGCTGAGTGGATGCATGAGTGCTCGGTGGTGCGGTCGCTGGTGAGTCAGGAGGGCGATCACTCCCGCGCGACTTATCAGGTCAAGACAGGGCACCGTTTGTTTCCAGGGATCGAGCACCCGTCGATGGGAGCTATCGTCTGTCATCAGCTGCCCGATCCGCAGATCGACATCCCCACACACATTTCTATCATCTCGGGGGATCACGCAGGGCGAGGGGGCTATTTGGGTGCGAAGTACGATGCCTTTCGCATGGGTGATCCGCAGTGGCCGGTGCCAGACCTGAGTGCCCGAGTCAGTCCACGGCGAGAGCAGAGTCGCTACGAGGCGCTGTCGATACTTGAGGAGAGTTTTGCGCAAGGGCGATTGGCAGATCTCGATGCCCAGCGGACTCAGCACATCTCAAACACGCAACGTGCTCGGCAGATGATGACTTCTGAGCAGTTGGCGGCGTTTGATGTGTCGGCGGTCCCCCTGAGTGTGAAAGCACCCTTTGGAGATCATGCTTTTGGTCGTAGCTGTCTAGCTGCGGTACAGCTGATCGAGTCTGGTGTGCGCTGTGTGGAGGTGACGCTCGGGGGCTGGGACACTCATATCAACAATCAGGAGAATCAACGCAAGCGCACAGACATCCTCGACCCTGCGCTAGCCAGTCTCATCGGCGAGTTGCGGGCTAGGGATCGGTATGATGATACGATCGTGATCTGTGCCACCGAGTTTGGGCGGACACCCCTGCATAATAATGCTGATGGGCGCGACCATTGGCCGCATGGTTTTTCTGCCTTGCTCGGAGGTGGTGGTATCGCCAAAGGGAGAGTCATTGGCCAAACCGACCCGGCAGGCGAGAAGAAGCAACCTATTCAGCCCGTAACAGTGGAGGATCTGCATGCCACTGTTTATTCCGCTCTAAGCATAGACCCAGAGCACCACCTAGACACCCCGATAGGCAGGCCAGTGCCGATCAGTGAGGGGCGAGTGGTGAAACAGTTATTGGTTTAAAGTGAGCAATTGGGGCCCTGGATTGAGGTTTCGATTCTGTTGGTCTTTGCTCGGTGGGCCTGCTATACTGATAGTGATGAAAACGCGCATCTTCCTGATCCTCAGTTTCTCCCTACTGGGCCTGGCTACCGTAGCTCTGCTGGCTCTGGACCGGGATAGTAGTGACGATCCTAAAGACGCTCTCATCGTAGATGGCGATGCCGCTTATGGTAGGGACTATCGTCTGCCAGACGCCAAGCCGATCGGTGCTGAAGGAGGGGGGGATGTACGGACTGGCTCTCAGCCTCACGATCCCACTATAGGTGTCTACACTGGGCGCACGGAGTTTCCAGATCCAGCCGTAGGTGGAAGAGGTGTTCCACAGGGCTACCCTGGCAATAATGAGAGGCCATACTACGAGCCCATGCCATCTGAGCAGTCTGATCAACCAGAGGTATCGGGTATGGAGGACATCCTAGCAGGGGTGTTGGGAGATGTGATTTTTGGGGATGGAGATCTATCGGGTATCGAGGGAGAAATCCTCAACCGTGCTCCTGAGATATTGGGCGGCATGATCGGCGAGGGAAAACAGATCGATCCAGCCGAAATCGAGCAAGAAGTCGCGGTCGCGATCGACAATCTCAAAGATCACCCCATCGGTCAGCACGCACCAGAGATCATCGGGGCGATATTGAATGGCGAGCAACCCGAGCTAGACCCTGTAGTAATCGATCAGGTGCTGACCGATGCACCTGCAGTGATCAATGGCATGCTAGAGGAGGTCGAGCGGGAGAATCCCGTAGCAGTACGAGTCGGCAGAGCGATTTTTGAGCGGATTTTATCCGAGCAGTAGGGTGTTGTTTGGTAATTTTCATAAAATTTGGCTGAATTGAATTTTATTGAAATTATAAAAGGGTGAGATTAAGGTGTGGAGCCCCCCGTTTCTACACATGTTCTCACTAAGCAAATTCACCGGAGATCGCTCGGTAGTAGCAGGGCTGCTATCTCTGTGGGTTATTGTGTCATTGAGTAGCTCTGTTTGGTCTCAGGGTGTGACAAACTCGGAAGATAGTGAATCCCGACGGGAGTCGCTCGATGGGAGCGTGAGGATTTTTCGAGCGGGCAAAGAAATTCTAAATGGGGATGTGACCTCTATGCCCGATGGCAATGGAGGATTGATCATTGTCCCGAATACCGTAGTCGTTTTAGAGGGGCGGCGAAAGCTCCAGCCGGGAAAAGCGTTTCGGATCACGGGGCGTGACTTGACTGTGGTTTCGAATGGATCTGCCATTCTCGGTGGTGATACATTGCTGCCATCCGGAGCTGCATACAAGCCGAGCCATGGAGGGGATGATCTATTTTTCGAAAAGACGATTCCTATTTTGCCCGGAGAAGCAGAGGTAGAAGAGCCGATAAAGTCACCTGACGGTGAATCGAACCTACTTAGTCCCCCCAAGAATCTTGGGCTGAGAAATCGTGACGATGTAGAGGCAGTTAGTATACCTGTAGGAAAAAATGTCGATAAAGGGGAGGGTGAGGAAGATGAATTCACTCAGACTACACTGGGTGATATGGATATTTATGAAACTCCAGGCTCATTACCTGAGCCAGAGCCCAGTAGTAGCCCTCGTCCAGCTAAGGCCTTAATGAGGCCGAGACCTTGGCTCGATCGACCTCTCGGCGAGGTAAGCGGGGGGGCGGGATTTTCGGACCCTTTTGGACTGAAAAATTTTCGAACTGGCGATCAGCACATGGACACCTATTTGCTGCGGCTGCGTACCGTCCTGGAGAGCACTTTGACAGCAGAGCAGCTGGCAGAAATCTTTGCACGAAGAGCTCAGCGGTAGGCTGATAGCCACAAAAAAACGCGCCGAGCGTTGAGCCGGGCGCGTTCCCAAGATGCTAAATAGCGACTTCTAATTGGCTTTGGGATAGTAGGCCGCTATCCCCTTGATCGCCTCGACCAGAGCCTCTGCAGATTCAGTATCGGCGTTCTGCTTCGCCTTCATAGCTGCTACGATGATGGCGTGGTGCTTTTGCAAGCGCTCGGCGTAGTCTTCCTGACTGGGCTTCACACGCTGTGTCAGGAAGTAGTGCGCGATGGTCTCGATCACGTTCTGTGCGTGAGACTCCTTGTTCATCACCCAGCGTACCATCTGGTTGGCGTCCTGGGCGCTGGTCTTGCCGGCGAGCTCGGTCATTTGCTTGCTGGCTTTCACCACGGTCTCGGCATCTTCGAGCATCGCGTGCACGCGGGCATGATCATCGTAAATACCGCAAGGCACCTGACAGTGTGAGTGGCCGACGTCAGGCAGAGCTACGAGGGCGAAAGCGGCTAGGAGCGTGAGAGTGAGTATGGATTGCTTTTTCATAATGTGATAGGATACGAATATCAGAATACGTTAGCGTTGTCGAGCTGGCGCAAAGCGGGATTAGCTCTGACTAGGCAGCGCCGATTGCCGCCTCTAGAGTAGCCGGATGAATCGAATTTTCCTAGTTGGGACTTTACTCTGTACGGCTCTCGGCACTCTCGCTCAGGCGGAGCTGCGCATGCCCTCTCTCTTTGGCGATCACATGGTGCTACAGCGCGATCAGGAGAATCGGGTCTGGGGCTGGGCGCCAGGCGAGAGCGAGGTGACTGTGGCTATCGCAGGGCAGAGTGTATCCGCCAAACCGGGCGAGAAAGGCCGCTGGGAGGCAGTGCTGGCAGCGATACCGACTAATGCCGAAGGTTTGGAGATGACGGTGACAGCCGGCAGCCAGAGCCTGAAGTTTTCCGATATCCTCGTCGGCGAGGTTTGGGTATGCTCTGGTCAGTCGAATATGCAGTGGTCGGTGGCACAGAGCTACGATCCCGATCTGGAGGCTCTCACCGCTAAATACCCGCAGATCCGGTTTATCTCAGTGCCACAGGTCGGCACTCAGGAGATTCAGGATGATTTCGTAGGTCAATGGGAGGCGTGCACACCTGAGACCGTGGTGAATTTTTCTGCGGTGGGTTATGCCTTTGGCAAGCAGCTCCACCAGACGCTGGATGTCCCCATTGGTCTGATCGACAATGCCTGGGGTGGCTCGGCAGCCGAGGCTTGGGTGCGTCGCGACGTGCTCGAGGCAGATCCCGACTACACCGACTATATCGCAGAGTGGGCGAAGAAAGAAGAGAGCTGGGATTTCGACGCTCAGATGAAGCGCTGGAAGGAGCAAACCGCAAAGGCCAAGGCAGAAGGCAAGAGAGCCCCTAGGCAGCCACGCGATGCGATGAAGGGCCAGCATCGCCCAGGCAACCTCTATGCGGGAGTCCTGCACCCGATCATCGGCTACGGTATCCGTGGCACGATCTGGTACCAAGGCGAGACCAATGCCGCTCGCGCGTGGAATTACCGCAAACTCTTCCCCATGATGATCAGCCACTGGCGCGAAGAGTGGGGCCAGGGCGACTTTCCTTTTTACTGGGTGCAGCTAGCTGATTTCCAAGCCGAGGTAGACACCCCTGGTGATAGTAATTGGGCAGAGCTCCGTGAGGCACAAAGCCACAGTCTGAAACTGCCCAACACCGGTCAGGCGGTGATCGTAGATATCGGTGAGGGGCGCGATATTCACCCGCGGAATAAAGAGGATGTCGGTAAGCGGCTAGCTCGCATCGCACTGGCTCGCGACTATAATTACGATCTGGTTTACCAAAGCCCGACATACGACTCCATGGCAGTCGAGGGCAAGGTCGCTACACTGACTTTTAAAAATGTCGGCAAACGAGGGCTCTATGCTTTCGACCGTAGAGATGTAGTCGGCTTCGCCGTCGCTGGCGAGGACAAGGTGTGGCACTGGGCGCAGGGTCAGATCCACGGAGCCAATCAGGTGCGCGTGTGGTCCGATGCGGTCGCCACTCCCGTGGCTGTGCGCTATGCGTGGGCGACAAATCCTGTGGCCAACCTGACCAACTGGGAGGGTCTGCCTGCCGACCCATTTCGGACGGATGACTGGCAGGTGACGACCCAAAAATAACGTGAGTAAGGTTTGCTCATCGTGAAATTAATGTGATCTTTATAATCACTATTACGATGAGAGAGATAATCCCTTTGCTACTGAAAGGCGCTGCTATGGGCGCCGCCAACGTGATCCCCGGGGTGTCCGGGGGCACAGTTGCCTTTATCACAGGCATTTACGAGCGTCTGATCCATGCGGTGAAGTCGTGCGATCTGCAGGCGATCAAACTGCTCTTCAAAGGCAAGTTTAAGGAGTTCGCCGAGCGCATTGATTTTTTCTTTCTACTCTGGATCGGCATCGGGGTGGTACTCAGTATCGTCAGTCTGGCCCGTCTGTTGCAGTATTTGTTCGAGCATCAGCCGATTTTGGTCTATGCGTTTTTCTTTGGTCTCATCCTAGCCTCCGTCTATTTCGTCGGCAAGCAGGTGCACAAGTGGGGGGCGGGCCCTATCGTGGCTCTTTTGGCTGGCTTGCTTATTGCCGCTGGCGTGGCGTTGCTGCCCCCAGCGCAGGAGAATGATAGCCTGCCATACCTGCTGCTTTGTGGTGTGGTCGCCATGTCTAGCATGATCATCCCGGGCTTGTCGGGATCTTTCGTGCTGATCTTGATGGGCAACTACGCGCTGATCATGATCGATTCGGTGGTGAAACTCTCCAGCGGCGATATGTCGGCCCTAAAGATCCTGATCCCGGTCGGCATTGGAGCTGTGCTAGGCCTGGTGTTGCTTAGCCGTTTACTTTCTTGGGTTTTCAAACGCTACCATGATAGTGCAGTCGCGCTGCTGACAGGCTTTGTGGCAGGGTCTTTGTTGATCATCTGGCCGTGGAAGAAGGAGGAAACGCAGACTTTCGATAAAGGCGATGACATCAAGGTCGAGGTAGTTGGTTACGACTGGTACTTCCCTGACATGTCGACTACGACTTTCATTGCGATCGGTTTGATGCTAGTCGGCATGGTGGCGGTCTGGGTCATGGAAAAAACTGGAGGTGCTGCTAGCGAGTCTGAGTAGACACAGCTCTGTATTTATCGGGGATAAAGCTGAAAGGTTTCGCATTGCGTAGCGACTGACTCGTCTATAGTGAGTCTACTATTCAGCTTATCTTCGAATCTATGTCTATTATCAAAAAATCATCCCTCGGCGCAGCCGCTTTAGCATTCAGTCTGGCTGCGATATCCTGTTCCGACACCTCCTCTGAGGAGACTTCTGCTAGTGCGACTACCAGCGCGCCGGAGACTGGTATGTCCGCTGCTGCAGCTCCATCTGCCGCAGCATCACAGAAAGGCGAGCTGACTTTCCACAGCGACTTTGGCGCAGCGATGGCGGAGTCTCAGCAGACGGGGAAACCTATCGTTACGATTTTTTCTGCCAGCTGGTGTGCTCCTTGTCAGATGATGAAAAAGTCGGTCTATCCATCTCCTGAGGTAGCGCCGTATCACGACAAGTTTGTCTGGGCTTACCTCGATACTGATAAGCCTGCAAATCAGTCGATCGCCAAAGAGCATGGCGTGCGAGGTATACCTCATATTTCTTATGTTTCACCCGCAGGTGAGAAGCTAGGCACCACAGTCGGTGGTCGCTCTGCGACTGAGTTTTCTGGTATCCTCGCCGGAGTTCTGCAGAAGTAGGGTTCTTCGAACTCTAGGCCACGCAGAAAAAGTCGTGCCCCTCGATGTAGCTCGTATCGGCCAGTAGCTCTCGGATTTTCGATCGGGCTTCTGGCTGGCCGACGGCCGAGAGCATCACGGCATTGTCTTGCCAGCCATCTACCGCATCGATCGATTGGATAGGGCGACCCGCTGCGACACTGCCGATTTGCTTGGGATTTACTTCGATGTAGCTGTGTAGTTCGGCACCTTCGGCTTGTAGGTATTTACCGATTCGTTTGCCAGTAGGTCCCGCACCACAGATCACGATGCCGCGCTCTTTGACTAACGGTATCTGGGCGATGTAGTGAGCTTTCGCCCGCTGGAAGTTGTCGAGACTGTAGCGCTGATAGCTCCGAGTCGCACGTGTCTCGCCATCGTACCAATCCAATAATATCTCATCGACCTTGCCAAAGGCATAACCTGCTTGGAGTAGCCGCAGCCAGAAATCGTAATCCTCGGCCCATCGACGGTCGTGATAGCCGCCTAGATCTTCTAGGACCTCACGGCGAAGCATGCAGGTAGGATTCGGGATCGGACTGTCGATGAATCTTTCGGCGGCGATCCGTTCCGGTGAGACGGTGGCATTGATCCACCTCTGATAGTCGGCATAGCCAGCATCGGGAGGAGCGCTATCGCCGTTGGGTAGGCGTTTGATGATGTTCACTCCTGTGGCGCAGCCAGCTAGGTGAGCTTGGGATTCGAGTAGAGAGACTTGCTGGGATATTCTCGTAGGATAGGCCACATCATCCGAGTCCATACGGGCGATCAGCTCTCCAGAGGCCTTTTGCCATGCCATATTGCAGGCATCGACGAAGCTGCCACTGCATTGATGAATGGAGATGCGACTATCGCTGACAGCTAGCTCCTGCATGATCTGCCAAGTGGCATCGCTGGACCTGTGGTCGACCAAGACGACCTCCATGGGCGTGTAGTACTGCTGGAGTAAACTTGCCACGCACTGGAGCAAGGTAGACTGGCTGTCTCGGGCTGGCATGACCACAGAAACGAAAGGTCGGTGAGCCATGGGCTATGAGCTATTAAGATCGGTTAGCAGGAAAGAGTGCGCAGGGACGGGATTGAACCGCCGACCAACTGGGTGTAAACCAGTCGCTCTACCGCTGAGCTACCTGCGCGTAACCGACATCGGCGAAGTGCCGAAAGCGGACAGGAGTTTCCCACGGATTGATTGACCTTCAATCACTTTTTTTCAAAGAAGGCGTAGTTTTTTCGTCAGGATCGCCTAATAATCATTTCTCAAACCAGATTATTGGTCCATTGTGGTCCATCACACATTATGTCTAAAGACGACGGAAAATCAGTCGAACTCGAAGGAACGATCCACGAAGTACTACCCGGAACGATGTTTCGGGTGAAGTTGGATAATGATCACTTGGTGCTAGCGCACATCTCAGGGAAGATGCGCAAGCGCTTCATCCGCTTGGTAGCAGGGGATCGAGTGAAGATCGAGATGTCGCCATATGACACCGAGAAAGCACGTATCGTCTATCGAGTCGATCCTCGCAATCCGGGTGGTGGTTTCCGTGGACCGAAGCGTCCGCCTCGCAACATGGCTCGTCCTGGTCAGCCGAAGAAGCGTGCGAAACCCAACCTCACTCCTACCCGTAAACAGGGTGGCGGTGGCCCGAACAAGAAAAAGGGCACCAAGCGATAGTCTGAGGAGGGTGCAGCCTTTTCATTCTGCAGTTCGTGTATAGAGGCGGATGAACCTTTTCGAGAGTCTAGGTCTACCTCCAACCCTATGCCTCGATCTAGAGGAGATCGAGGCATGCTGGCGAGCCCGTAGCAAAGATGCGCACCCAGATGCCATACCCTCTGCGGGGAAAGAACCTGGCTGCGACATCGCGCAGATCAATGAGGCTCGCGATGTACTCAGCTCGCCAGTCGGGCGCTTAGGAGAATGGCTGAGGCTACGCGAGGTAGATCCTAGCCAAGCCGGAGGGGCGATCTCGTCTGGTATGATGGATCTTTTCTCAGCCGTAGGCAAAGTCTTGGCTGATGCCGATGCCGCGATCGCAGCCCATCGCAAGGCTCAAACAGCACTGCAAAAGTCGCTGCTCACGGCTACGGCGATAGCTGCTCAGCAAGCTCTGCAGGGTCAGATGGGTGAGCTGCGTGCGGCTACTGATACCGTGGTGGCGACCTTTCCAGAGATCGAGGCGGCAGCCGAGGAGGCATCTGGTAGTCACTCAGCAGCCATCAGAGCATACGGAGAGCTGAAGTTTCTATCCAAGTGGGAGAAGGAGTGCCAGCAGCGTCTGTTATCTCTGATTGGCTTGGATTGAATAGGGTACAAGTTTTATTGAATAGGGTACAATCAATCACATGGCAGAAACAGATCTCGTCGTAGGTATCGACTTGGGTACCACCCATTCCTTGGTCAGTGTCGTTGATTCGGGCTTTCCCATAGTCCTAGCCGATGGCGACGGTAGGCGGATCCTGCCATCGGTGGTCAGCTATCAGGATAGTGGCGATGTGCTGGTAGGCAGCGCAGCACTGAGAAATCGGGTAGTGGCACCGGAGCAGACGATCGGCTCGGTAAAGCGGGTAATCGGTAGGAGCTACAGCTCCCTCAGCCAAGAAGAGATCGAGACGCTGCCATTCTCGATCGAGCAGGCGGAGGGGGATCAGATAGCCGTGCGCATTGGCAAATCGGGAACGAAGTCGCCCGAAGAGATCTCCGCCGAGATCCTTGCACGACTGAAGCAGACTGCTGAAGCGGCGATGGAGCAGCCTCTAGAGTATGTCGTCATCACCGTGCCAGCTTACTTTAACCATCGTCAGCGAGAGGCGACTAGGCAGGCGGCAGAGTTGGCCGGCTGGTCAGTGAAACGGATCATCAACGAGCCGACAGCCGCTGCTCTGGCCTATGGACTTGACCGCGGGGCAGATCATGAGCGTGTGGCGGTGTATGATCTCGGTGGGGGGACATTTGATCTTTCTATACTGGAGCTGAGGGAGGGGATTTTCGAAGTGATCGCTACGGCTGGTGATACTCGACTGGGCGGCGACGACATCGACCGAGCCGTGGCGGTGTGGTTGCAGAATGAGCTAGGCCTCTCTGAGCTAACGCTTTCTGCCGAGCAACAGGCCAAAATCGATATCGCTGCGCGCCGGGCCAAGGAAGATCTTAGCACAGAAGAGCAGGTCAGTATCGAGTTGCCGTTTTTTGATGGCAGTCAGAGCTACAGTACCTCTCTGGATCGGGCGACACTAGAGTCACTGGCTCTGCCATGGCTGGAAAAGACACGAACCATCTGCCAGAAAGCCTTTCTCGAAGCTGAGCACAAGGGCGCTGGGGAGATCGATCACCTCATCCTGGTAGGTGGCAGTACGCAGATGCCCTTGGTGCGCGAGAAGTTACAGGAGTGGTTTGGCACCGAGCCGGATGTGACCCAACATCCCGACGAAGCGATAGCGATAGGCGCGGGCCTACAGGCAGGGATTCTTTGTGGGCGAGTCAGACAAGTGGTCTTGCTAGATGTGGTGCCGCTCTCTCTAGGCATCGAGACGATCGGTGGCTTGATGAATGTCATCATCCCGCGGAATACCACGATCCCTGCTAAAGCTGGCGAGATGTTTACCAATGCCGTGCCGAACCAAAGCTCGATGGCCGTGCGCATCCTACAGGGCGAGAGGGAGATGGCTGCCGACAACTGGCTGCTGGGCGACATCACAGTGCCTTTTGAGCCTAGCCCCAAAGGCGGCGCTAGGGTCGGTGTACAGTTTGAGATCGACGAGAATGGACTACTGACTGTCCTCGCCAGAGATACTAAGACAGGGATAGACTTGACCTTATCCATCGAAAATGCCGCTGTGGACGTAACCGATGAGGCAGTCGAACAAATGGTCAGCGAATCTATCGAACATGCCTTCGATGATATGAATCAGCGGATCCTCACTGAGGTGAGGATGAAGAGCGAAGAGCTGCTGCCCGCAGTCGACACAGCTCTGGCGATGATCGGTGATAAGTTGCCCGCTGAGCAACGTCAGCAGATCGAGCAGGCTGCACAGAGTGTGCGGCTGCTTACCGAACAAGAGAATCCTCCAGTAGCAGAGTTGAAATCGGCAAACCAAGTGTTGGACGACAGTACTCAGCATTTAGCCGCTCTATTAGTCGAACAAGCAATGGATCAAGCCTTTGAGTAAGCTTGAGTGCTTGTTGTTGTAAATTATTGTAAACCAACACTCTATGATCTGTCTTGCGGCTTGTGAGATTGGCAGGGTGGCACCATGGCTCTGGAATGGCTAATCACGCTGAAAACAGAGACGTAAAAGCGGTGATTTTTGTTGAAAAAGACTGGTCAAATTCAGTAACTTTATGATTAAATCCCGCGTTTCCAAGCAAGTCTGCCATTTATGACCATCGAAGAGCTGATCACTAACCTAGAGAGCAATCCCGAAGACTGGGACACACGCTGTGCCATTTCTCAGGCCTACTACGATGCGGAGCAGTATGAGGAAGCCGCGCAGGTGATCAGCGAAGCCCCCGAGATTCCATTTGATGAGGAGAATGTCATTTTCGCCTCGACTATCATCGGCACGGCCGATCCGGATGCAGGCCACGGGCTGCTCGACCAATACATCGAATCTGAGCCGACTGAGGCCGCCTACGAGCTAAAGGCACAACTCTACGACATGGTCGGCGATGAGGAAAATGCCGCAGCCTGCCGTGCCGCACTTTCGGGCGAAATCGAGGCTGAGGCTGTTGCCGAGGAGGAAGTGGCAGAAGAGGTAGCCGAGCCAGAGACCGTCGCTCCTGTGGTGCCAACCAGTCTTCGCCCTCCAGGTGAAGAAGACGAAGCGGTAGACACCGAAGAGGTCTTCGACGCTGAGGGAGAGGAAGTTTATGCTGCCGACGGTGGGGAAGCTGCGGCAGGTCTAGCATTCGAAGGCGCTGACGGCGCACCTGCGGCACTCGTGGTGGGTGAGGGCGAGGCTGTCTACGGTGTCGAGGCCAAGTCCAATACTAACGACAAGATGGGCGCGATCATCGCGGCTGTGATTGTCCACGTGGTCATCATTTTACTACTCGGTCTGGTGCTATCTCCAGTGCCGCGTCCGAATCCGCCACAGATCACGGCATCTGCAGTGGCCAATAGCGACGAGCCCTCGATCGAGAACAAAACTCTCACCAAGCAGACTCAGAAAAGTGCTGCTGCGGTCTCGTCTGCGCAGCCAGTGGTTTCATCCATGGCATTCTCTAGCTTTGCGATGCCGGATATGCCCGACATGATGAACGATCTGTCGATGCCTGCGATGTCCGATAGCGATGCTGGTTTTGGTATGTCGATGAGTGGTTTTGGCGATGTATCGAATATGGGGGCGATCCCCGCATCGATGCGCTCTCGCTGCTCCATGTCTGAGCGGATGAAGCGCCTGCGCGAGAGTGGCGGTGAAGACCGTGCTGAGCGTGGTGTGCGAAAGGGCTTAGACTATCTGACCTCTCAGCAGGACCGCGAGACCGGTGCGGTCGGCAAGGTCTACACAGCTGGTATGACAGGGCTGACACTGCTGGCCTACCTAGGCCACTGCGAGACCCCGGAGAGCCCCAAGTATGGGGACTCGGTGGTGAAAGCGGCGCTCTACCTGATGGATCGCGGTATCAAGAATAAAGGGCTGCTGACCAATGGCGAGTCCGGCCACCACGAGGCCTACGAGCACGCTATCGCCACCTACGCGCTGGCCGAGCTCTACACCATGACCAAGGAGAGCGGTAAGGAGATCCCGCGTCTCGAGTCTGTCCTGCGCAAGGCAGTCGACATCATCATCGACAAGCAGCACGACATCGGTGGCTGGAGCTACCTGAAGGGTGGTCACATCGATATGTCGGTGAGCGGCTGGAATATCCAGGCTCTCAAGGCTGCCTACAACACTGGTAAAGGTGGCTCCAAAGTGGAGCGTGCACTCGACAAGGCGGTGCAGGACTACCTGCCCAAGACCCAGGACGAGTCCGGTGCTTTCAAATACCGCCCAGAAGATCCCAAGGGTAAGCCAAGTCTGACAGGTGCCGCCATGCTAGCCATGCAGATCTGGGACGAGATGGGCTCTGGCCCCTACAACAAGGCGCTTTCCTATCTGAATAAGGCGTATCAGAACCCGAGTCCATCGCCCGGTGGCCACGGTATGTATGATGAGTACTACAACACCCAGGCCTACTTCATGCACGGTGGTGAAGACTGGGAGAAGTACAACAAAGTTTTTCAGCCTAAGCTCCTCGATTCTCAGCAAGCTGATGGATCGTGGAAGATGGGTGACCCCGCCAAAGACGGCGTCATCATGAATACAGCCTGGGCTGTGCTGACCCTCGAGGTCTACTACCGCTATCTACCGACCACCGATAAGGTGAAGGATCTGAAAGTGCGCTAAGCTTTGCTCCAGATCCGAGTGTTCAGATTTAGTTCATCCACCAGTGCCAGATAGGTCCGAATCTCCTCGACCATACTGTCTCCTTGGCGCTCGTCGTGAACGCTCACTTTTTCATTAGGCTCAAAGAATTCGCCCTGTAGAGGGAGAGCTATCCATATGCAGGTGTCTTTAAAAGCGAGGCGCATTCCGCCTCCATGCTGGTGATTGAGCGTAGAGATCCTCTCCAGCATCGATAGCGACAGAATGTAGCGCGCTTCAATTTCGTCAGTGCTCTGGACTTCGAATTGCTGGTGAAACTCGGTGTTCTCAAGCTTCACCTTTGGTAGACCTGGGTTGATCTCTACTTTGAATGGGTTCATTTTCTTTCCGAACGACTTCTTTGGTAGCACATAGGTTTCGCCTTTGAAGTGTTTGTGAAAGTCTGCCACAAAGAAGATCATGGAAATGTCTTCTGGAGACCCTATGATCGAATCGTTTTCACTGGTATTTATCAGATCGACCTCGGCAAATTTGAGGAGTGTCTCTCCGTGAGAGCCGGCGACGAGGTCTTCGGATCGAAAACTCCAGGTGGAGCTGTTTTTGAATAGGTTAGCTTGATAGAAGTAGTTCTCCTCGAATCCTTTCTCAGGGTAGTAGGTCAGTGTCGGACTCGCTTGGCTGACGATTTTCTCGCCCATAGCAGCTTTGAAACTTTTTCTAAATTTTCGCTGTGGCAGAGAGATCGCAAAGATCTGCACAAGCACTAAAACAACAGCCGCCAGTAGGGTGATGAAGCCAACGAAAGGCAAGAAAGAGGTTAGAACGCACACCACACACAAGAACTTCACTAAAGGGCTGCCAAACCTGGACAATCGTACAAATCTGATTCGAGCTTTCTCGATTTTGTGGAGGTCGCCTGACTCTCTCGTGATGTGAAGATCGGATGACTGGACCATGACAGGTTATAAAAACCATAAAATATTCGACATTCATCGAAACTTCAACATGCTTTAATTTCGCATCGGTTGACTGAGTGTGTACAGGGATTCTTTTGGCGATCGACAAAATCCTACAAAAAGTCTACTCTAAACGCAGCTGGGGAGGGTCGCTGCGCTCTGAGGCGGAGACAAGGAGGTGTATTTCACCCAGAATCTACCTGACACCTTGAATTCCACTACAATTGTAGTTGACCTCCCTCCCTACAACTGTAGTGTTCCCGCCATGAGCAAAACCAACATCTCCGAATCTGAGTGGCTCGTGATGGAAGTGCTGTGGGATTCAGCACCGCAAACATCGCAAGAAGTGACTCAGGCGCTCCGCTCAAAAAAGAATTGGGCGGACAATACAGTCCGCACTCTTCTCACACGCCTGGTGAAAAAAGGAGCTCTGACAGCGAAAGCGAATCCGTCGGGCGTTCGAATCTTTCTACCCAAGGTGTCACGTGAAGCCTGCATTCTAGCCGAAGGCGAATCTTTCATGGAGCGCCTTTTCGGGGGCGCTGCCAAGCCACTGTTGGTCCACTTTGCCAAGCATTCCAATCTCTCAGCCCAAGATGTCGAGGAGCTCAAGCGCTTGTTGGATGAGTCAGTTGAGAGCGACTCAGCTGGCCTCGAACAAAACAACGACAAAATTTAATCAATCAACAACAAACCAAATAATGATTACCTCGAAAACCACACAGCTACTTTCAATCGGCAATAAGACCTCGCTGCTAGTTTTGCCAGTCGCTGCCATTCTCCTCGCTGCACAGGCATATGGACTACCGCAAGTGAAAGCTCCCGATCAGATCGCCCTGGCGGATGATGATTTCGGTAAGGTCAGCGAAGCTTACATCAAGGGGCTCTTCGATGGCGAGGACCGCGATGAAAAGTTAGTACAAGACCAGCTGTCGCGTGCTGACTTCATTTCGATGCAAGAACATCGCTTCGAACTTCACGAATCGCGCAAGGGCCTGGGCATGGTTTTTTTTCGCACAAATAAGGGGAACTACGGGAAGTTGCTCTACACATGGGGAATTGACCTGGACCTGGATAGCGGATTCAGCACTCATTTGGGCGCTGGATTACCATGGCCCAATGATTATCGCCCGGATATTCACTGTGGTAGTGTTCATGGCCCTGACCGGCATCTCAAAGGGATCGATGGTGCGTCTTTCCTGTTCCCCATTGAGAATGGTGTGCTGGATGCCGACTGATCAGGAGAGGTTGAGCCTGATAACGAGAACGAATCATGACCGTAGTGGAAACAGTGTTTGATTGGGTTGTAGCATCCAGCGTGCAGGCTTCATTGCCGGTCGTGGTCGTCCTTGTTATTCAGTTCACCCTGCGGAAGCACTTGACAGCTCACTGGCGTTATGCCTTGTGGTTGCCCATACTACTGGCTCTTCTGCTCCCTAAGGCCGAAGTCTTCCTCGGTAGCTACGGCTCACTGCTGCAGCCCGACATCAGTCAATGGGGCGCTGCAATCCTAGCTTCGCCCGATCAATCACAAAGCATGGCGGTCTCTGGCTCACAAACCGGTGGGGTGGTGGCCCCTCCGACGCCGTTCTACCGCGGCTTGAGCTTTCCCGTTATATGGCTTGTTGGCGTGGGACTTTTCTCGGTGTTTGCACTCTTATCCCTCGCCCTGATGTTCCGTCGCGTCACAAGAAGCGCGCGATCGGCTGACGAAGATACCATTCTGCAGATAGGGCAAATTGCTGAGGAGATCGGTTTGCGTCGATTGCCCAGGATTCTGGTTTCACCTGCGGTCAAGAGTCCAGCGGTGTGCGGCCTTTGGCGGGGGGTGCTGATGCTCAACGAAACGTTCGAGCATGACTTGTCGCGGCATGAGCAGGAAATGGTGCTTCGACATGAACTCACGCACCTTCGACGCAAGGATTTGACGTGGAATGCGCTCTTCTGCCTGTTGTTGGCCATCCACTGGTTCAATCCGCTGCTCTGGCTGGCATTTTACCGGGCGTGTGCCGATCGGGAGGCGGCTTGTGACGCTGAAGTGTTGAGAGGATCTTCGACGCGTCAGCGACTGGCTTATGGGCACACCCTGCTAAAATTAGAAACGGGCGCCCCGTCCACCCGTCTGAATCTTGGTTTCATTGGCATCCAAGCCCATGCGATGGCCCTACGGAATCGGCTGCGCCTAATCATCTCTGAGCCGAAGGTGCCGCCCCCCCTCAAGGCGCTGATGCTTATTGCCATGGCGGCACTTATCTCATGGGGAGCTATCGCACCGGCGCTTGAGGCGAACGAACTCACCCTGGCGGATGATGCTTTCGGTAAGGCCAGCGAAGCGTACATCAAGAGCCTCTTCGATGCCGAGGGGCATGATGAAGTGTTAGTAAAAGACCAGCTATCGCGTGCTGACTACGATTCGAAACAAAAACACCGCTTCGAACTTCACCAATCTCGCAAGAGGCTGGGCATGGTCTATTTTCGTACTAACGAAGGGAACTACGGGAAGCTGCTCTACACCTGGGGAATTGGCCCCAAACTGCACCTCAAGGAAATCGTTGTCTTTGATTCGCAATCAGGAAAGACCGTCGTTCGCACAGACAAAAACATCGTGCTGGACCTTGCCGGCCACTATGACTTGGATACCGGAGTCGGCACTCATGCGAGCGGCAGGGATGATTATGGCGATGACAACTATCGCCCGGATCTTCACCATGGCAGTATGCATGGTCCGGACCGGCATCTCAAAGGGATCGATGGTGCATCTTTCCTGTTCCCCATTGATGGCGCGCTTGATGCGGGCTGAAAGTTTCAGAAATTTAAATCTAACTTTGGGATTTCTGCGAACAACTAAGTAAAACACTAATGTCCCACTGAGGGACGCCTAAAGATAATGAAACTCTATATTCTAATGAAATTATTAGTTATTCTCTTGTTGGTTCTTTGCCATGGCATTTGTCTGGCTGAGGATTTACCTGACAATCAAAAGAAAACCGGTACATTGACTGTGCAGGAGGCTGCCGAACTTGTTGAGAAAGCGAATGGAACCAGGCAACCGAATGTGGCAAATGAGCTAGACCTTAACCGTCTGACCTCCATTGATCAAGATGTTGCCAGGGAGTTGTCGCAATACAAGGGTTACACGATCTCACTTGATGGCCTGACTTCGATTTCCAAGGAAGTGGCTCGCGAACTGACTCTTTTCAAGGGCCACCGGCTTAGTCTAAATGGTCTGACTTCGATTACCAAAGATGTGGCTCACGAACTGGCTAAGCGTAAAGGCGACCTGAACCTTAACTATGTCAAATCAATGAATAGCGAGGTGGTTCGGGAATTTACAAAATTCAAAGGCTCCTTTTTAAATATTCAATTCCTCGAATCAATCGCCCCGGAAGATATCGCTCTACTGAAGCAAGCGCTCAAGAAGCCTACTTTTGATTACAACTACCGGGCGATGATGCCTTACAAACTTAATGGCGACAAAGATTGGAAAAAGTGGAATGGGAAAATAATTGAATTCCGCAAAGACGGTTCAAAAAAGAAACAAAAGGAGTACAAATACGGCGGACTAATATCAAGAATGGAATGGGATGAAGCGGGCAACCTTATTAAAGAGGAAACCTTTCCCGTTTACAAACCTCGGGGTGTAGAGCTAAATGAGCAGAGCGTTAAACCGACCGAAGTGAAAGATCTTAAAACGGAATATTCTGAAGTTGTCCTTCTTTTTAACAAGGGGCGTATTACTTCTGAACGGGAATATCCATTAAATGATTTAGGCCGGGACAAGGAGGGAATTGCTTATGTCAGGGGCGAGCCCTTCTCAGGGATAGCGTTTTTAGACCGTTCAGACGGAACGCGGTCTACGGAAACATCTTTTCTAAATGGCAAGAAGCATGGTAACTCCCTCAGCATTAGGAGAGATGGTTCCATTTATGGTGTAGAACAATTCAATCACGGTGAAATGCTCCGCTGGCTGTATAAGCCAGATTCAGATTTGCAAGATACGCGCTATCAAAATGGCAAACAGTCGTTGAGGTTGATATGGGATAAAGACGGCAACCTCATCCGAAAAGAGACTTTCTAATATTCGATCCCACTGTACTGATTTAGAACAAAAGATGATTATGAGATTTCTATTCAATACACTCTTCATTATTTGCCATGGCATTTGTCTGGCTGAGGATTTACCTGGCAATCAAAAGAAAACCGGTACATTGACTGTGCAGGAGGCTGCCGAACTTGTTGAGAAAGCGAATGCAAGCAATGGCAAGCAGTCTCAACTAGACCTTAAGTGGCTGACCTCGATTGATCGAGATGTTGCCAGGGAATTGTCTTATTATAAGGGTCAGCGAATCTATCTTGATGGCCTGACTTCGATTTCCAAGGAAGTGGCTTATGAACTGACGACGCAACGACCTGGTTGGTACTACTGGCCGGATAGAAAAATTTCCCAAAAAGGCCTTAGTCTCGATGGTCTGACCTCGATTACCAAAGATGTGGCACGCGAACTGGCCAAGTGTACTGGCGATCTGAACCTTAACTATGTCAGGTCAATGGATAGCGGGGTGGCTCAAGAATTTGCGAAATTTCAAGGCTCCTTTTTAAATATTGGAAGACTCGAATCAATTGCCCCGGAAGATATGAATGTTCTGAAGGACGGCCTGAGGAGACCCGGTTCTGAAAATGCATACCGGTCTATGATGCCCTACAAACTTAAAGACGGCACAAGGCTCAAAAAGTGGAATGGCAAAATAATTGAATACCGCAAGGACGGTTCGAAGATCAGAGAAATTGACTACCAATACGGTGGTGTAACGTTACGAATGGAATGGGATGAAGCGGGCAACCTGACGAAAGAGAAGACCTTTACCGTTCTCACACCTCAAGAGAAGACCTTTCCCGTTCACATACGTCCGCGTGTAAAGGTAGATGAGCTTGGCGAGGTAATAGACCTTGGCAACGAGAATCTTGATTCTGACCTAACCTTTGACAATGTGCTTTTTGCTCCTGAACGAAAATATCCATACAAAGCTCTCACCTATCGTGATGGGCCAAACCAAGAACGTATTGCCTACGCCAATGGCGAGGAGGAGCCTTTTACAGGTGTCGGGGTCTCACCAAAATGCGAAGGATCACTAGGATGGGAATCTCGTTTTTTGAACGGCAAATTGCATGGTAAGAAAATCCTATTTAATAATGATGGTTCAATATTGTCAGAAGAACCTTACTTGAACGGCAAACTTCATGGTACGACGATCGGTTGGTCCGGTCCGGACCGCCCAAGTTGGGAAAAACAACACATCAACGGCAAGCAGATCAGTGACAAGGTATACTTCCGGACTGGTTCGAAGCGGACAGAAACTAGATTCAAGGAAGGCAAGCCATTTTTGAAATTGACATGGGATCAGGACGGTAACCTAGTCGAAAAAGAGACCTACTAACGCGCGACTACTTGAGCTCGCTTGAGCCCTTTTACGAGAAACTTTCTGCAGCATCCATCCCCAAAAATGTAAAAAGAGAAGCTGGGATTCTTTAAATATTAAAATTTTTTATTATTTAAAAAATCTTGATGATCTTTTTTTGTGCTCTATTTCTTTGTTAGGTTTTTTTTGGTTTAGATGGGAACAGAAAATGACAGCCAAGACACTCAGCGGCCGGTGAGCCGTCGAGATGCTATTCGCTACAGTTCAGTAGCGGGGCTGGCAGGTGGTTCCTATTTGGATCAAGCATCAAATCGCGCTTCTCATGCCTCCACTGCGCGGCAGAATTACCAGACTCTGGCGGACGATATCGATGAGTTGGGGACTGCCCCTGGGTTTGATATCGTGGTGATCGGCAGCGGGTATGGGGGCTCCATCATGGCGGCGCGGATCGCGCAGGCTATGAAGCGAGGCACCTCGATGTGTGTGGTGGAGATGGGCAAAGAGTGGGTGCCAGGCGATTTCCCTGAAACGATGGGGGAATCAATCAGGGAGACTACGCTGGCAGGGCCTCCCAAGCAGAAGCTGCTCGAGCTCAAACACATGGGGGGCTGCAGTGTGCTCAGAGGTATCGGCTTAGGTGGTGGTTCGTTGATCAATGCGAGCGTAGCGATCCGGCCTGATGATGAGATTTTCGAAAAGAATTGGCCCACTTGTATGACTGGACGGTCGCTGGACAAATATTTTACCCGCGCTAGCCGGACGCTTCGTTTGTTCAAAAGCTTCGATGGTGAGAATAGCTCGCCTAAGATGGACTTCATGGAGGACCTCGGTCGCAAGGTGTCTGGCTCTACTGGATATCGAGGCTATCAGAGGCTCGACCTGACGACTTATGTGACCAAAGACAACATCGGTAGACGGGGGCGGACTCGGACCTTTCACAATGAGGGGGCACCGGTGAAGCAGGCTCCATCCACTCTGCATGGAAACTGCATGAACGGTGATAATACCGGAGCCAAAAATACGACGGCGACGAGTTATCTGCCGATTGCCAAAAAGCACGGCGCTAAGATTTTTTCGGGATACCGCGCCACCCAGATCGAAAAGTTGGGCGAGCGTGATTATCTGATCCACGGCGAGATGCTGAAAGAAGGCCGGCGCTATTCCAAGACGATCCGAGCGAGTTATGTGGTGGTCAGTGCGGGCACGATAGGGACTAACGAACTGTTGATGCAGTCGACCGGTTCACTGGCTATTTCAGCGATGCTGGGCAAACGCTTTAATGGGAATGGCGATACTTTGGCGATGGTGAATCACGCCGACCGTAGGATCAATCCTGTTGGTTTTGGGACTTCTCAGTCGCAGGGGATTCCTGCCCGTAAAGACGACAGGGCTGGTCTCGGTATTCAGAGCGCTCTTGATTTTCGTGGCCGAAAGGATCCTTTTTTGCTCGAGGACCTGACTTATCCCAAGGCAGTAAGTGCGTATCTGCAGTTGATCAATCCGATGGCAAAGCCTGAGCAGATGATGTCGTTCCTCATCATGTCGAAGGACACATTAGATGGCGAATTATCGATGTCGCGCACTGGGCAGTTGAAGGCCAAGTGGCCATTCGATATTCCGAAGTCGACGGTCGATTTTTTGCGCTCACATCTGACCAATTCTATCGACGATCGCATGCAATTCGTTGGGCGCGGTGTGTTTGACATGCAGGTGTTTGGCCGTCGGATCACAGCGCATCCGCTGGGTGGTGCTCCGATGGGCGATAGCCCAGATCAGGGGGTCGTCGATGCTAAGGGTAGGCTTTACAATGCGAAGACTGGAGGTGTACACCGTGGGTTATATGTAGCCGACGGCTCCGTGATACCGACCTGTTTGTTGGCTAACCCATTTCTAACGATATCAGCCGTATCAGAGTGGATTGCGCAGGGTTTTATCCAAGACCCCAGCAATAGTGAGGTATTTGCGTGACGGCGCGAGTCACTTGATGATCCTCAGATTCAGGGGCATCCCCATGAAACGACCTTCATAGGCTTTCACGCCTCCGAGGATCGTTGCTACCATGGCCAGCACGCCGTATAGGCTGACTAGTATCACTGGGATGATGATGATCGACGTGATCGCAGCGGTTAATGCTAGGATCATTATCGTGATCTGAAGGTTCAGTGCTTCGGCAGCATGAGTTTTGATGAATGGGCTCTCATCTCTCTTTAGTAGAAAAATGATCAGAGGGGGCAAGAAAGCTAGGCCGAGTAGGGGGCCGATGTGGCAGATCATTGACCATATTTTTTCTTCTTGGGCCGGAGTGGTGCCTTGCTCCAGTGGAGGGCAGGTAGGCACGGTGCAAAATAGGCCTGCCAATTTATTAAAAAATGGATCAGCGCCATCGGGCACTGGAGGTGGTGAGCTGGAGGATGCCTCGGGTGTAGGTGGCGGTGGTGATGATGAGGATGGAGTGTCTTCAGGCATTGGCTTTGCGAGTTCCTATTATTTATCGATCGGGAGATGATTCTATCAAATCAACAAAGTGGCTGTCAGGCAAGGTCCAAGATAGAATCATGCCGAGCCCGTCCGACCATGATTTGCCATGCTCGGTGGTGACGGAAAGGGGGACTAAGGTGAAGAAAGCGCCTACCGCTGCCGCTAGACAAAACGATTGGCAGCCGATCAGCCACAGGGTGGGCTCTAGCGAAAAGAACCGTTCGTGGCCGATGACTAGCCAAAATATGCCGATCAGCAGTAGTTCCACACCGGGACCGGCCGCGTAGATCAGACTGTTCTTTAGCCGAGGAAATACCAGATCCGTAGGTCGAGGCATGGCAAAGCCAGACAGGGGGATTGCTCGAAATTCGGTAGGCATTCCCCAGATGACTTCTGTCGTGAGTCGGTAGCCTGTGCCGATCGAGATCAGATCGACACGCCAGCCCAGGGCTTTAGCCATCAAAGCATGGCCGAACTCATGGATCACTAACAGTATCGCCCAAGAGACCAGAAATATCGGTAAAGCCAGTTGGTAGATCGATCGGTTCTCGAGCATCGCCATACCGAGCATACCGAAGAAAAACAGGCAGACGATCACCAGTGTGACGACTTCTGCTGCATTTCTCGGTGCTCGGTCGGGCGGCTTACCGTTGATGAACTCAGACATCTCAATGCCTTGTGCGAGTGCTATTGCGCGTCTTTGGCAGGAGCTAGCACGGGCTCTAGTTTTAGGCCTTCTGAGGGCACTGCATCCGCTTCGATATCGCCTAGGGCGTATTGGATGCCATCGAGCATGTGCTGGAGCACATCGCGATTGGCGAAAGTCATATCATTGTGGCCGAGATTGGTGTAGAAAAGCCGGCCCTCGCCCATCTCGCGGATCCAGCTCACAGGGACATCGATCTTGTCGATACCACCGAGTTCTTCGACTCGTTTTTGGTGCTTTTCGTTCGCGAGAGGCTTTTTGTTCTCCTCTTTAGACATGTCGAGGCTCATAAGGACTCGCAGGCGCTCACGCCCTTGGAAGTTCTTGGGGTTGTACCAGTAGATCTCATCTTTGTGCCAGATGCCCTTGCCTTTGAATGCGGCATTCAGTGGGTGATCTGGGTCGTCTAGTTTGAATGCCCAAGTGCCGCCCGCATTCCATGGGTGACCTGAGAAGACTCCACCGATCAAGGCGATACCCTCTTCCCAGCGCTTGAAGTTATCCGAAGCAGCGTGGAAGCCTACGATACCTTTGCCGCCTTTGATAAACTCCATGATCGCTGCCTGCTGCTCCTCATTTGGCACGAGGTTGGTGGTATTATTAAAAAGAATCGCGTCGTATTGGGCGAGATTCTCTTTGGTGAACACACTATAGTCATAGGCCATGTCCACGGAGTAGGCACCTGTGGTTTCGGCCATCTTGGCGACTGCATGATTACCGAATGGGATCGAGGTGTGGATAAAGCCCTCGCAGCGCCAGAAGCACAGCACTTTGCGAGCCTTCTTGGGCTTGGCTGTGGCGCTAGGTAGGTTGGCTTCGATCTCTGCTTTGTGATCTGCGGTTGGTTTACCTTTGAATCGCTCTGCGGCTTTATCTGGCCATGGGTCCTTTTTTGGTGTCTCTCCGTAGCTCAGGCAGGTCAGGATTGCCAATGTAAGGGTCGAAAGTACTATGCTCTTCATCGTGCTCAGCGTGGCGATGAATACGACACTGGTCAATGCCCGTGATGCGGGATAATCGGGCGATTGTACCCTATTGAGTGACAATTTCACCCTATTGAATTGGCTTGTATAGCACTGATTTTCAGTTCGATATGAGGTAGTGGAGAGCCTGTTACGTAATTTTCCTACGATTCGGCAACACATTTTCGGCCTAGTTGGTATAAGACGATGTGCAAGATCCAGATCCAGAGCTGAACTTCATCACCGCGATCACAGATTCGCAGTCACAGATGCGCTGCTACATCGCCAAGATATTGTCCAATGCGCCTGCTACTGATGATGTGCTGCAGGAGGCTAATAAGGTCCTCTGGGCAAAGCGTGATGAGTGGCAGCAGGACACGCCTTTTCTCAAGTGGGCGTATCGCGTCTGCTTTTTTCAGGCCAAAGCTTACCTGCGGGATCGCAGTCGAGAGCGACTGGTTTTTGACGAAGATCTGGTCGAGCTACTGGCGACCGACGAGGTAGAGTACTCCGACACGGATCTGCAGCGAGCACTAGCAGCCTGTTTGGCGAAGGCCAGCGATACCGCCAGAGAGCTGCTGGTCAGGAGATATGTCGAGGGCGATTCGGTGAAGAGCCTCGCCGAGCGACTGGCCCTATCGCCCAACGCTCTGTCGCAGAAACTGCGCCGCTATCGCTACCAACTCCAAGTGTGTATCGAAAACCAAACCTCCTAAAAGCTAGACCATGGATCGTGCCAAAGAACTCGTCTTAAAACTCGTCGATCGCAGCCTGTCGGATGCGGAGTTCGCCGAGTTGCAGGAGATAATGCGCTCGGATGCGGAGCTGCGGGCCTACTATCACCGTACGATAGAGATCGACCAGGCTCTGGAAAAGATGTCGCTCAGCGAGCTCGATGCGACGGTGCCTGCTGCGAGACCGACTGGTGGCAATGGAACTTTACTGTGGCGAAATGTGGGCTGGCTCGCAGCGGCGATTGCCATCGCGCTGCTGGTGCTGAGCCAGCGGCAGCAGTCTTTTGATGTGGTGCTAAAGAGTAGCGAGCAGGCTGACTGGAGAGGTGCCTCGCTGATGGTAGGCGAGAGGCTGGGCTCGCGGATGATGCAGCTAAAAAATGGCAAGATCGAGCTGGCCTTTCCCACCTCGACCGCCGTCGTCATCCAGGCGCCAGCATTCTTTCAGGTGGTAGCGGACGATACTTTGGTGGTGGCTCAGGGGGCCGTCACGGTGACTCACTCGGGCACGCCAGGATCGTTTAGTCTCGAGACTCCCACAGGTACGCTCCGCGATCTGGGCACCAAGTTTGGGGTGTCCATAGGCAGTAGCAATTCAGAGTCATTCGTGCTTACCCATGTGTTCGACGGGCAGGTCGCGTTCGAGAATAGCTCTGTAGAAGAGGAGGTCATCTTCGGAGATGGGGACTACGTCGAGATCCGCGGAGTGGGAGAGAATCGCCCTGTCACTCTGCTCTCGGATGATCCTAATGCGTATCTGATCCCCCTGACTCCGCCTGGAGACTCTGGTCCTGCCGAAAGACGCAATCTAGCTTTGCACAAACCAGTCGAGAGCAGTGGTTTCTGGAGCAATCACAAGACCGAGCTATTTCCACCATCCAATGTCAATGACGGCAGGCTGGACGACACTGGGGTGCCACGGGACTGGTCTTTTTGGCTGTTGCCAGAGAAGTCGACAGGGTGGGTCATGATCGATCTTGAGGCGGTCGAGCTGATATCCAGCATCGACATCCAGAATACGCATAACCGGTGGTACGATGATCGGGCTGCTAAGGATTTCCGAATCGAGACATCTATAGATGGAGATGCTTTTTCGCCATTGATCGATGGCGAGTTGGCCGTGCCTAGCAAGCACGAGACGATCCCTTTTGAGACTTTTGAATTCGACCCCGTGCGTGCGCGATACGTGAAGTTGTATATAGACACCTACAAGCAAAGTGGCGGAGGCATTAATGAAATACGTATTTACGAGTAAATGAAATCCATGAAGAAACTATTCACCTCTATCTTGGTGGGCGCCGGATGTGCAGCTAGCGCGACGGCTGGCGTCGACTTTAATCGAGATATTCGGCCGATTCTGTCGAATAAGTGTTTTGCCTGCCATGGGTTCGATGAGCACGACAGAAAGGCGGATCTCCGGCTGGATACCAAAGAGGGCGCTTTCGAGGATTTAGGTGGCTACGCTGCCATCGTGCCGGGCGATCTGGAGGCTAGCGAGGCTTGGTACCGCATCATCACCGACGATGAGGATGAGATCATGCCACCTCCGAAGTTTCATAAGCCGATCACAGCCGAGGAGCGAGAGCTACTGAAACAATGGATCGAAGAAGGCGCCGAGTACAAAACACACTGGTCCTATGCCCCACTTCAGGATAAAAATGTGCCACAGGGCGAGTCGACGGTTGATCACTTCATCAAGAAAGAGCTGAGCACAAAAGGCATGGCCCTTTCGCCTCAGACAGATCAAGTCACTCTGGCGCGTCGGCTCCATTTTGATCTGCTCGGTCTGCCGCCGAAATCAGAAATCATCGATGGGTATCTCGCGGATAAATCGCCAGAGGCCTATTCGAAGCTAGTCGATCAGTTGCTGGCGCATCCTGCTTTTGGTGAGCGCATGGCGGTGTATTGGTTGGATCTGGTTCGCTATGCCGATACCATTGGCTACCACAGCGACAACTTTATGGAGGTGTCTGCCTATCGTGACTATGTGATCGATGCGTTTAATAAAAATCTGCCCTACGATCAGTTTACGATTGAGCAGTTAGCAGGAGATCTCTTGCCTGATGCGACTCAAGAGCAAAAGATCGCTTCCGGGTACAATCGCCTACTGCAGACTACTGAGGAGGGCGGCGCACAAGCTGCGGAGTATCTGACGATTTATGCCGCCGACCGTGTGCGCAATGTCTCCAATGTGTGGATCGGCTCGACCATTGGCTGTGCCCAGTGTCACGACCACAAGTATGATCCATTTACGGCTAGAGATTTCTACACTTTTGCCGCGTTCTTCGCCGATGTGAAGGAGAAGACCTTGGGTAGACGCCAGCCGAATCTGAAGTTGCCTACCGAATCACAAAGTCAGAAAATGGTAGAACTGCGGGAGCAGATCAAGCAGTCTGAGATACCCGCAGTGCTCGCAGCAGATGCTGATCTATCAGCAAATCTGGCTAAGGCTCAGCTACAGTGGCAGCAGACCACTAAGACCGAACTCGAAAGTGATGCGGCCAGTATGTGGCAAATCGTAAAGCCGGTAGAGATGGTGTCTAAAGGCAAGCAGGTATTCAAAGTCCAGGAGGATGGCTCAGTGCTCGCCACCGGCCCCAATCCTGCTAAGGACGACTACACCTTCACCCTGACAGCTAAGGGACAGGTTTCAGCGATTCTACTGGAGGCACGTCGTGATAAGAGTTTTCGCAAAAACTTCTCAAGGGGCAATGGCAACTTTGTGCTCTCCGAGTTTCGAGTCAAACACGGCGACCAGCAGGTAAAGATCGCCAAGGGATTGGCTAGTCATACCCAAGGTGGTTTTCCGATTGAAAAAGCATTCGATGGCAAAGTCGATGGTTCTGGCTGGGCTGGCGACGGGCACGGTGCCGCAGTGGATACCGATCGCCAAGCGTTATTCATTTTTGAAAATCCGATCGATCTCGGAGATGGCGGCGAACTGGTGGTCGAGATGATTCATCAATCACCGCATAGTCAGCACAATATCGGTCGCCCTCGTCTCAGTCTGACCAGCTCACTCAATCCTGGGTTGTCTGGGGTTGGCGAGTTGCCTACCGATGTGGTGGAAGCTCTTAAACTTTCTGCTGCAGATCGCTCTGACGAGCAGACTAAGAAGCTGACGGACTACTACACAGGTATCGCACCTCTCCTCGCCGATAAGCGCAAGCATCTCGAGTCGGTCAAAAAGCAGCTAGCAGATGCCGAAAAAAACCAGCGGACTATGCTGGTATCCGAGCCTCTACCGACTCCTCGGATGACACGCATCCTCAACCGAGGAGACTGGATGGACAAGGATGGCGAGGTCGTCGAGCCTGCTCTACCAGCTTTCCTACCACGCGATGGCGACCTGCCAGCCGATAGGCGAGGCAACCGGCTCGATCTGGCGCACTGGATCGTAGGCGATAGCAATCCGCTGACTGCGCGCACCATGGTCAATCGCATGTGGATGCTACTCTTTGGCGAAGGTATCTCGCGCAATGTCGACGATCTAGGTGGGCAGGGCGAGCCGCCGACACACCCTGAGTTGCTCGACCAGTTGGCGATTGATTTCAAAAACTCGGGTTGGGACCTGAAAGGCCTGGTGAAAGCCATCGTCATGTCGGAGACCTATAGGCAGAGTTCCACTCCCAGCGAATCTCTCGTGCAGGATGACCCGACCAATCTACTATGGGCCAGGCAGGGACGCTGGCGTCTCGATGCCGAGTTCGTCCGCGATACGGCCCTACAGCTCAGCGGACTGCTAGTCGAAAAGCAGGGTGGAGTGAGTGTGAAACCCTACCAGCCGGCTGGCTACTGGCAGCATCTGAATTTTCCCAAGCGCAAATGGGAGCAAGGGGCGAATGACGATCTGTATCGGAGGGGTTTGTATACGTTCCGCTGCCGCAGCTTTACCCACCCGTCTATGTTGTCATTCGATGCGCCGAGTCGCGAGGAATGTACCAGCCAGCGTACCCGCTCGAATATCCCACAGCAGGCACTAGTGCTACTGAATGATCCGAGCTACGTCGAGGCCTCTCGTAAGTTCGCTGATGAGGTGGCAAAGCGAGAAGGAAACACGGCTGCTAAAGTCTCCTACGCTTGGAAATCAGCTACTAGTCGAGAACCTAGCGCCGAAGAGCAGGAGATCCTCGAGGGGCTCTACCAAGCTCAGCTAAAGATCTACCAAGCCGACCAAGAGCAAGCCAAAGCGTATTTGGCTACTGGGCATGCTCCGCGAGATGAGTCTATCGATCTAGCCGAAGCGGCGGCCTGGACCCAGGTGACGCGTGCTATCCTAAACGCCTACGAAACCACTTCTAGAAACTAACCCTATAACCAAACGAACTGTCATGTTCCCAAAATTCGACCAATTGTTATCTCGCCGTGCATTTATCAACAGCGGCACTGTGGGTATCGGCTCGGCTGCATTGACTAGTCAATTGCTCGCTGAGAATAGCGTGGCTCAGACTACGGCTGGAGCCTTGAAGCCGCACCACGCAGCTAAGGCCAAGCGTGTCATCTTTCTCTGCATGGCGGGTGGTCCGTCTCACCTAGAGACTCTCGACTACAAGCCCAATCTGGTGAAGATGGATGGCAAGCCGATGCCCGAGTCGGTCACGGCTGGCCAGCCCATCGCTCAGCTACAGGGCAAAGAGCTAAAGATAATGGGGCCACAACACGGGTTCACCCAGCATGGTCAGTCTGGGCAGTGGATCTCCGATGTGTTTCCCAATATCTCAAAGCTCGCAGACGACATCGCCATCGTGAACTCGATGACGACCAAGCAGATCAATCACGATCCTGCCCACACGTTCATGAATACCGGTACGCAGATCTCTGGTAGACCGAGTATGGGCTCGTGGATCAACTACGGGCTGGGTAGTGAGTCGAAAGACTTACCTGGATTCGTGGTACTGACGTCAGTCGGTGGTGGGCAGAATCAGCCGATCGCCGCCCGCCAGTGGCACAGCGGCTTTCTGCCGAGTCGCTACCAAGGCGTGCAGTTTCACTCCACGGGAGACCCAGTGCTCTATGTGTCGAATCCCAATGGTGTAAAGCGCGATGGTCAGCGCGCCGTCGTCGATGCGGTGAACTCGCTCAATCGCCTGCGCAATCGCGATATCCGCGACCCCGAGATCGACACCAAGATCACCCAGTATGAGATGGCTTTCCGCATGCAGGCTAGCGTACCTGAGCTAGTCGATCTGAGCGACGAGCCACAGGAGGTCCTGGATATGTATGGTGCCAAGCCTGGTGATGGCTCCTTTGCTAGTAATTGTCTGCTAGCCCGCCGTCTCGCCGAGCGCGGCGTGCGCTTTATCCATCTTTATCACCGCGGCTGGGATCACCATGGTGGTGTGAAGGCCAATGTCGAAAAGACCGCCAATCTCGTCGATCGAGGTAGCTGGGCCCTTGTCGAGGATCTCAAGCGGCGCGGTATGCTCAAAGATACTCTAGTCGTCTGGGGTGGTGAGTTTGGCCGCACTCCGATGGCTCAGGGCAGCGGCCGCGACCACCACATCAAAGGTTTCTCCCTGTGGATGGCGGGTGGCGGCGTAAAAGGTGGCATCACTCACGGAGCGACTGATGACTTCGGTTACAACGCCGTCGACAATGTGGTCACCGTGCACGACTTCCACGCTACCATGCTGCACCTGCTAGGTATCGATCACACCCGATTCACCTACCAGTTCCAAGGTCTCGATCAGAAGCTGACGGGTGTCGAGCACGCTCATGTGGTGAAAGAGCTATTGGCGTAGTGCTGGGAATGGGTATCCTTGTAGGCGTGTCGAGTCAGCCCTTTAGCTGACCGGCAAGCCAGAGCCATTAGCTTATGACCAAATCCACACTCATCCAGATCGCCGGCGTCCTAGGTTTCATCGCCATCGGCCTAGGAGCCATGGGAGCGCATGCTCTAGAAGGCCGGCTACTATCCGCAGGCTATCTGGACGAGTGGAAAACTGCAGCCCAGTACCACTTACTCCACAGCCTCGCTCTACTCGCAGTCGCCGCCATACCTAGGGCTGGCTCTCGTACACCTGTTTGTTACTGGCTCTGGCTAGTCGGTACCATCATCTTTTCCGGCACCCTCTACACCATCTGCCTGACTGGTATATCAAAGCTAGGTATGATCACTCCGATCGGCGGTTTAGCCTTGATGGCAGGCTGGTTATCACTCGTGATCAAGCCCAAGCAGCTGCGATAGGGCGAAATTCAATAGGGTACAATTTTTATTCAATAGGGTACAATAAGCGCACCGGTAGTCAGATTTGCTCTTCGTAGTACGAAAGAACCGCGCAACACCTCTGGATGAAGCGCGGTTCAGAAATGGGCTTTCTTAAAAACTAAGCGATCTCTTATTTATCGCCACTACGTGTGTCTCGGCGTAGGAATAGCTCTAGCTTTTGTTCGTCTGTAAGTCTTTTGATGATGACAGCGTTGAGACGCTGCAAATAGCGGTCGGTATGCGGGTCTCCAGTGGAGAAGCCCGTTAAACCGAGTGGGTCTTCTAAAGTTCCCTGTAGTTCCAGACTTCTTCTTTCGGTGGTCGGCCGGGTAGGGCCCGAACCTAGAACTGGTGGACGGGTAGGACCTGAGCCTAGCCCAGGTAAAGTTGGGCCTGAGCCTAGTTGGGTTAGCTGTTGTTTGTATACCTGCTCAAATTCTTCGTCTCGCTTGAAGGTGAGATTGCCGTTATCGACGTTTGGTTTGAGAGCGTAGCCCTCTGGCAACATCATATCGCCGCCAAGTACCGCGCCGCCGTTTGATACGATATTCAGATCACCTTTCACATGGATGCGTTTGCCGGGTGCGAGCATCATGTCGCCCTCGAGTGTCACCGACTCGTTGGCCACTAGCGTGACTCCGCCCTCTGGGTTAGCCAGTAGTGTCACATCGCCACTTAGGATCTGTTTGCCATCTCGGAAGATGGTGACATCGCCTTTCAGCGTTTCTACCGTTAGGCTCGGAGTCTCTGGTCCTGGACCCGTTTGAGGATCTTCAGGCTCGAAGTCGTCCTGAGGCACAAAGGTGAGTAGACCTCCATTGAAACCGGGTGTGAATGCCGCACCCTCTGGCAACACCATATCACCTCCGAGCACTGCGCTGCCATTGGAGACGATGGTAAGATCGCCATTTAGATTGATGCGATAGCCTTTGACGAGCATCATATCGCCTTCTAGCGTGACCTCTTCGTTGGTGACCATGATCAGGCCGCCTTTTCCATCTGGGATTAGGGTGACATTGCCATCTAGGATGAGTTTGCCATCGCGGTAAATCTTTACGTCGCCTTTCAGGGTCTCTGTAGTAGAAGGGACAGGAGGGGTCGAGATTTCGCCTTCTTTGAAGAAACCAATACCTTCGTCCGAAGCTTTGTTCACTAGGACGAATTGTGATCCCTCTGTGAGACCTGTTGCTTCATCTCCGACTTCAAGTGTGGCGTCTTTTCCCGTCAAAACGGTGAGTTCCCCGCCACTGAGCTCGATAGGACGCCCTGGGAGAATCCGCATGTCGCCCTCGACTGTCACAGCGCTGTTTGGGATCAAAATCACGCCACCTTTGCCATTCGGCTCCAACCGGAAGTCTCCTTTGGCGATGACTTTGCCATCACGAAGCAGGGTCAGATCGCCTTCAAGATTTCTGTCGACGATTTCCACATCTGAGCGAGGGATCTTATAGCGGTTCGAGCCACCGTCGTTCACCTCTCTATGTCTCGGCAGCTGGCTGATGGGCAGCTTATTTTTCACGCTCTCTTTGGTCGAGACTAAGAGAGTCTCACCTTTCTCCTGACCTGTAGAGGCAACTCGCTGGGCTTTAAACTTCTGATCGTCATCCAGAGTCTGGCCATTCTGCAATTTGGCGCCTTTTTTCACCTTCACGATCACATCTTTGAAGTTGTAGCGGACGCCGGGCTTCAGGGTAAGAGGGCGACCTGGATAGCGCGGGTCGTCGACGACCATTTCTTCGTTCGGGATGATGTTGATACCACCATTTTTGTCCGGCTGTATAGCGGCACTACCCGAAGTGAGTTTGTGCCCCCCGAGGAACACGGATAGCTCACCATCTACGACTTTGTCGTCCTTCGAAGTTTTCCGAAAAGCGAAGGCTGATGCTGTTGGTAGCGGTGCTGGCGGTGCAATCGAAACGCCTGCCACCGAAGGGGTGGGTGCGTCATCGGCAAAAAGAGAAACTGCAGCGATAGCTGAAAGCCCAGTGACAAAGGGCAGAATCGATTTTGGGATAGCTGTTTTGTGTGATTCCTTCATGAGTTGATGATATCACAGTAATAATAATCATAATTATTATAAAAACAATAAAAAACAGTAAAATGACCCAAGTGTCGATTTTTCACTGGGAGTTAATATAGCGCGACTGATGAGTCGATCTCGCGTGACCAAGCGTTGATGCCGCCAGCTACGTGGCTAGCCTTTGAAAATCCAGCTTCTGTGAGGATCTGAAGAGCTTGGAGACTGCGCCCTCCTGCTTTGCAGTGGATGATGATCTCTGCTTCTCGGTCGAGCTGGTCGAGGCTCTCTGGTAGGGTGCCGAGGGGGATCAAAGTGGAGCCAGGTAGTCTGCAGATATCCGCTTCGGCCGGTTCGCGGACATCTAGCAGCACAAAGGGAGCTTCAGCCACTTTCTCCATGCGGGCTGAGAGATCTTGTACGCTGATCTCTTTTAGTTCAGTCTCGGTAGGGGCCTGTTCAATCGTGGGCAAATCGCACTGAAAGTCGATCGGTTGCAGCTTGGTGATTGTTGGATTTTCGCCACACACTGCGCACTCAGGATCGCGCCTGAGCTTGATCTCGCGGAAGCGAAACTTGAGCGCGTCGAAGTGAACCAGCCTACCAACCAAGGGATCGCCGATGCCGAGCAAGAGTTTGATCGCCTCATTGGCCTGCAGGGAGCCGACTATGCCTGGTAGAACGCCTAGGACTCCCCCTTCCGCGCAGCTGGGGACCTGCCCGGGCTCGGGTGGTGTGGGGAAGAGGCAGCGGTAGCAGGGGCCGCCTAAGTGGGGCGCAAAGACTGATACTTGGCCCTCAAAACGGAAGATCGAGCCGTAAATATTCGGTTTTTGGGACAAGACGGCGAGGTCGTTGCTGAGGTAGCGGGTCGGAAAATTATCAGTTCCGTCAATTATTAGGTCGTAAGGAGCCGCGATTTCTGCTGCATTCTCAGCAAGGAATCGTTTCCGAAACGTCTTAACTGTAACACCAGGATTGACCTCTCTGAGTGAATCAGTAGCGGAATCGATCTTAGACCGACCAATATCTGACTGACCATGAATGATTTGCCTCTGAAGATTCGAAAACTCGACTTCATCATCATCGACGATCCCTATGTGTCCAATCCCGGCAGCAGCAAGGTAAAGTGCGATTGGCGAGCCGAGGCCGCCCGCGCCAATACACAGGACGCTGGCTGCTTTCAGCTTTCTCTGCCCATCCAGGCCGACGTCGGGGATCGTGATGTGCCTGGCATATCGGGAGAGTTCCGCGGATTCCAGTTCTATGCCAGCCCAGGCGGTATCTTTGAGAATGCTTTCCATGATCAATATCAACTCAATGAGTGGGAGGCGTATTACTACTATGAGTAGAGGCTGCCGCCTACATCTGCGAGTATACGCTGGTTTTTAAATTTACCTTATACATTCGCCCAGACTTACCAGAACGATCGCGTGTAAACAGACGCGGTCGTTCTGGTGTCTGGGGGCTTCGGAAAGAAATTTCTGCCCAAAATGAAAAAATTTAGACAGAGCAGCGACTGAAGAGCGCTCTACTTGGCAGAAAGACAAAAACCGGATGCCGTGGCGTCTCACCCTATTTTTTCAAAACAACCAAACCAAAAGCAACAACAACCATGCGATCCCTAAAATACCAACCAGCCACCTGGACCCTAGCGACTGTGGCTCTCGCTGCGACGAGTCTGTTCGGCTACGCTCAGGAAATATCCTTTGAGGACCTCGATAAAAAACTGACCTACGACCGCTCGCCAGTCGAGACAGTGAACGGCATAGTGGCCAGCTACGCGCCGATCCTAGAGGATGCGACACCTGCAGTCGTCACTGTCTTCGCCAAGGACGATCCCGATCCGGTGCAGAGCCAGCCTCTCGATCCTAGAGAAGAGATGCTCCGCCGCCTGCTGGGAATGCCTGGTGGCCCTAATGGAGGTGGCGGACGTGGTGGTAGACCACCACAGAGTGGACTCGGCTCTGGTGTGATCATCTCCGCAGACGGCTATATCCTGACCAATAACCATGTGGTGAGCGGAGCTGACAGGATCACCGTGCGTCTGAAAGATAGTCGCAAAGAATACACCGCAGAGCTGATCGGCGCAGATCCCGACACGGATGTGGCGATGATCAAGATCGATGCGCAGGGCCTGACTCCGATCAAGATCGGTGACAGTAGCAATGTGAAGGTCGGCGACGTGGTGCTTGCGGTCGGCAATCCTCTGGGGCTGGAGCAGACAGTGACTCAAGGTATCGTCAGTGCGCTAGGTCGTCGCTCGCTAGATATCACCTCTGGCGGCTACGAAAATTTCATCCAGACAGACGCTTCTATTAACGTGGGCAACTCTGGTGGTGCTCTGATCGATGCTCAGGGGCGCTTGGTGGGGCTGAATACGGCTATCAAGACTGCGGACTTCTCCCGAGGCAATGTCGGCATCGCGTTTGCGATCCCATCGAATATGGCGCTCTCGGTGGTGCAGAAGCTGCTCGATGGCGGTGGCACTGTGCGTCGTGGATTCCTAGGCGTGATGCTCGGTGATTTGACTGATGAGAAAGCAGCGGAACTCGGTCGCAACAATCTGAAGGGCGCGTGGGTGCGCACGGTCAATGAAGACACGCCGGCAGATGTCGCGGGGCTCAAGGAGAATGACTTGGTTACAGCGATAAATGGGAAGTCTGTCTTTGATGCGGCACAGCTTCGCCTCGAGATCGGTAGTAAGAATCCGGGTGATGAAGTCCGCTTCTCCGTGGTGCGCGATCGAAAAGCGCGCGAAATCTCCGTCGTGCTAGGTGATAAGGATGAGCTAATGGCGCAGATCGAAGAACGCCGACGCGACCCTCGCGCGCAGCGTCGGGGGGTGCCAGGCTATCGCCGAGGAGACAGTGAGGACGAGTATGAAGCACCTGAGGCGGTCAGCGATGGCGATAGCTTCATCGATGGCGTCGAGATCCAGGAGCTAGACACGGCTATGCGCGAGGCTTTAGGCGCAAACGCGACTCTCCAAGGCGTGGTAGTGAGCAGCGTGGCTGAGGGCTCAGCTGCAGAGAAAGCTGGCATCCGCGAGGGGCAGATCATCACTCTGGTCGATCAAGAGCGAGTACGCAGCGTCGAGGAGGCTCAAGAGGTGCTTCGCCAGTTTGATGGTCAGTATATTTTGATCCAAGTCCGAGCTAACGGCAAAAGCGCCATCAAAGTGGTGGATATGAGTGAATAAGAAATATCTATTCGGTATAAAAAATGTAATGAGGCGTCCTGATTTTAAGGGCGCCTCTTTTTTGTGCCTAAACCGGAATGGGGGATACTGACGATGAGGTTCTGATAAATCCTTGGGATTGGCGTATTTACGCCCATTTGTTTTGTCTTGTTAATCGTCTTGACGAGGGCACCGATAGCAGCTTGGATCAGGGAGCAAATATTTTTGCATATTCCACACACCCAACAAATTCTCCCTGAATGAGCGCTAAAAAAGCATCTCTCATAGACACCTTGCAGTCTTCTGACAAGCTTTCTACCGAGGACTCGCCTCTCACAGCCGAGAGGCACTTTCTGGCTGAGCAGCTAGAGTCTAGAGTGTTGTACTCAGCGGCCCCTTTAGAGGTGGGTGATGCCGATCAGGTATCGGAGGTCTACATCGAGGCCGATGGAGGCGGCTTTGACTCGATCGAGGCATTCTCCGGAGTGGCGAGTCCAGACATCACTTACGGGGATGAGGTGGCGAATGTGGGACCTGCCTCGGGTGAAGTAACAGAGCCGGTGGAGTGGGTGTCGCTGGCGAACTTCGACACCCTGTCACAGCAGGAGTTACAGACATTGGTGGATGCCGCAGCTCAGCGCTGGGCAGACTCGGGGCTCAGTGCGGCTCAGCTAGAAGCTCTGCAGCAGGTGGAGTATGAGATAGTCGATCTATCGGGCAATCTCCTCGGGCAGGCTGATGGCTCTAAAATCACAATCGATCTCGATGCGGCCGGTCAGGGGTGGTACGTCGATGGGACGCCATTTTTGGATGAAGAATTCGGTATCGTGCAGAGCTCCACAGCTATGCGGGCTGAAGAGCCCACTCAGTATGGCTACGACCTGCTCAGTGTACTCATGCACGAGCAGGGCCACGTGCTCGGGCTAGAGGATCTCTATGCAGCAGCCGATGACACCAGCGTGATGTACGGCTGGTTCGAGCAGGGCGAGCGACGTGTGGCAGCTGAAGGTGAGGCTGCAGGGGCTCAGGCGCTGAGCCTTGAGGGAGTGCAGAATGCCTCAGCGGATGCGTTGGCGAGTCTGCAGTTTAATGAGATTCTTAATCATGGATGGTCCGGCAATGTGGCCACCAGTATCGATGTAGATGGCGATGGCGTGTATGGAGATGCGGGAGACCAGTTTATCGAGTTGGTCAACACGTCTTCCAACACGATTAACGTGGGAGGTTTAGAATTTTGGGATCCCGAACACGGAAATTGGTTTACTGTGCCTTCAGGTACGCTGGTTGCTGCGGGGGGCGCACTCACTGTCGTAGTTAACGCCGATGGAGGTGGTTTGCCAACTGTACCTGTAGGGAGTGTCATTTTTGACGCTGGTTTTGATGCTACCCAGACACCATCCCTACAAGTTTTTTCCTATTTTGGCGGGACCGATAGAGCCGATACGATCAGGGTATTAGACCCTTCTACCAACGCCTATATTGAGGCTAAAGTAGGAGGTGGAAATTTAAACGGGAACGGATTGTTAACTGGTTCGACCAAAGTAGGTAGCACTTTTAACTTTGGCACTGCGGTCTCAGGCACATCGCTAGTCCGCACCCCAGATGCTTCTGGTGCTGCGGTCACTCATGCGTCGCTAGGGAATGGTTCAGTGTACGCTAGTCCAGGATCACTATCCGGTGTTCCGACGTTGTCAGTTCCATTGGGAGGCGATTTCGAACTCGACGAGTTAAATGTAGCTGGGGTTTATCCCAATGGAAATATAGCCGGTATACGGGTGGGTGACTCTGATTCTTCTTCGATTACCGTCACGCTATCGATCCTCATTGGGGGAGAGTTAAGTGTGAGTGAATCGGTAGTAGGAGGCTTGACCTCAGGAGCTATATCGGGTCAGAACTCGGAAACTCTAATTTTGACAGGAAGCCCACAAGAAGTCGATGCGACTTTACAGGCTGGGTTGTTTTTTGAGTTCCCTAACACGGATGACAACAATTTAACTCTAGGGGGGCAGCCTGATATCACTATCGTGGTAGATGATGGATTGAATCAGACTTCAAGTACGATTGGTATCAGCTTACTGCCGACCAACGATGCTCCGGTGATTGATCTCCCTGCGACCCAATACGTGTATGAGGAGGATACCTTGGTCTTTAGTGCAAGTGGAGGGAACGCAATAGTTGTTTCTGATGTGGATGAAGCTGAGTCCCCAGGGGCCGAACTCCGTGTGACTCTCTCGGTGGCTAATGGGGCTTTGAATCTTGGGGGAGTTGGGGGGCTGTCATTTCTTGATGGCACCAGTGATGGTAGCTCTGTGTTGTCCTTTCAGGGAACTCTTGCAGCGATCAATGCTGCTCTCGATGGGCTTTCCTACACGGGGACTCTGGATTTTTTTGGTTGGGATAGTTTAAGTATAACGGTAAATGATTTGGGTAACTCGGGTCAGGATCCTTCTAATGCCATCCATTACAGCCTTCCTGATTCTGGTGATTCTAGCAGTGAGGAGGCTACTGGAGTTTTAAATATAGGCGTCGTAAACGTGAATGACTCACCGATGTTGACCCTTCCCGCTACGATGGAAACTCCCATCGATGCTGCGTTAGCTATTCCCAGCGGCTCATTACAGGTATCCGATGTGGACTCTAGTATTGTCGAGATTGAATTGGCCACCACTATGGGCGCAGAGCTGTCTCTGTCGAATACCACCGGGTTGACGATTTTTGATGTTGATGGCTCGGACGGAACAATAAACGTGCGCGGCGACCTGGCGGATGTGAATTCCGCGTTAAATAGTTTAACAGTCACTCCAGCGGCGGGGTACGAAGGTTATTTCAGTGTTGTAGTTTCTGTCACCGATGGTGTGGATTCGCAGGTTGGCTATTTCTCGGTATTAGCAGGTCAAAATCAAGCTCCGACATTGGATGGGGCGCACGACGTTGTGCACTATTCGGAACAATGGGATAATCTCGGTTGGTCGGTGAATGTGAAGGATCTTGATGCTGTCGATCAGCATGATTATGAGGGTGGTTTGGTAGGCACCGGAGGCTTATCCTACTCGTTGTCGAGTGAAAATGGTGGCGGGGTGGATAACTCGGCTTTTCAGATCAATGCGTCTACTGGAGAGCTGAGTTTCTTGATCGATGTTGATTTCGAAAGTCCTCTCGATATCGATGGGGATAATATTTATCATGTGCAAGTATCGGTGACCGATAGTCTAGGCGCTGCCACGTTTCAGGATATCGAGGTTCGTGTTATCGATCAGTTGTCGACTGCATTCGTGAGTAGTGCAGAAAGCTTGGCTGAAGGAGATGCGGGGTCGACGACGTTCACATTTGAAGTGGACCGCGTAATGGATGTCGAATCAGCCGCGAGTGTATCCTACAGTGTGATTGGTGTAGGAGCAGATGGTGCGGTTAGTAGTGACTTTGCCGGAGGAGTATTGGCTAGCGGAGTGGTGAGCTGGGCAGCAGGAGACGCTTCGACTCAAATTATCACAATCGATGTGGAGGGCGATGGATTGGTCGAAGGAGACGAGAGTTTTAAGGTGGTGTTGAGTAATATATCTAACGCTGCCGGTGGCTACGTGGTTGGAGAGGATTTTGAACTCGATGCAGATAGCCAAAGCTTGTCTGATGCTGCTGTTTCCGCCCTTACATCTGCGAATGTTTCTGTTGAGCTGCATAGTGTTGGAGGTGTAGCCGGTTCGCAAGCAATGGTAGTGAGTGCGGATACCTCATTAGGTTCCCCTGACTCTAGGGCTACTTTTTTGTTGTTGGTAGATACGACTCTCAATCAGTCTGTCGATCTTCAGGTTAGCACGACTCCTGAGAGTACTAATGAGTCTTTTTACGTGGAGTTGTTGGATATCGATGGAAATGTGATAGCCGTGGGGCCGGTAGTTCAGACCTCTGATCTCTCTGTCGGGAGCTTTGAGAACTACTCTATTGATCTTGTTCAGGCTGGCGGGGTTCCGGTTTACGGGATTTCGTATGTGTTTGATTCGATCGACGGGGGCACTGGCTATGTGGTAGTAGACGAAGTCCGCATGATCGTTGAAGATAGAATCGCTACGATCATTAACGATGATACTCTGCCAGAGATCGTAATCACTGAGATTATGTTCGATCCTAGTGCTGTGGATGATACCGATGGCGAGTACTTTGAACTCTACAACAACGGCACGAGCCCGATCGATATCAATGGTTGGGTGCTTTCCGACGGTACGGGCAGCAGCCATGTGATTGAGAATGGCGGGCCGCTGATAGTGGCCGCTGGGGAATACCTTGTACTCGGGCGCAATGCAGACTCATCTGCTAATGGCGGGGTGGTTCTCGATTATGTTTATTCTGGGGCTGTTTTCGGTGTAGCTGCCGATAGGATCGTTCTGACCGATACTCACGGTAACGAAGTCGATATCGTGGTCGATGATGGAGGCGTGACTTTTCCAGTTATGTCCGGGGCTGCGATCGAGCTTACTGACGCGAATGCTGACAATAATGTCGGTAGTAATTGGGTGTTAGCCAATAGCCAATACGGCGATGGTGATCTAGGCACTCCTGGTGGTAGTAATGATGGAGGTGCATTGACTCTATCAGTCACGGCGGGCGATGTATCTATTGCGGAAAATGGAGGCAGCACTAGCACATTCACCGTGACTCGTAGTAGCTCCTATAATGATAACCCATTAACCGTAGCACTTTCTAGTGCTGATCTAGGTGAAGCGACGGTTCCTACCACGGTGGTGATACCCGCAGGAGCGACTTCGGCGACCTTTGTGGTCACAGCAGTGGACGACTCTTTGGCAGATGGCCAGCAGACCGTCTCTATCTCTGCCGATGCCACTGGCTACACGGGAGGGAGTGATACCATTGATATCCTCGACGATGATGATCCTGCCCTCTCGCTCAGCACCGGAGGGGCAGCCACCGAAGGCGGCGCGAACGGCACGATCACTATTAGTCGAAATACCGAGGATAACTCCGCAGCCCTTACCGTCACCCTGGCGAGTTCGGACCCAGGTCAAGCGAGCGTGCCGGCCACCATAGATATACCAGCGGGCGAGTCGTCAGTCACCTTCGACGTGACGGCAGTAGACGACGCATTCGCAGAGGCTTTAGGGTCCTCTGTGATAACTGCCTCGGCTTCCGGTTTTGAGAGTGATACAGCGACAGTATCAGTGATCGACAATGACGCACCGACACTCACAGTCACAGCCGGGGCCGCGATCACCGAAAATGGTGGTGGCAGCACATTCACTGTTTCTCGGAATGATGCTGATCTGTCTAGCCCACTTACCGTCACGCTCTCCAGCAGTGATAGTGGCGAAGCTGTTCTGCCTTTGACCACGGTGACGATCCCTATCGGTAGCGCTTCAGTGACCTTTTCAGTCGATCCTGTTGATGATGCGGTAGTCGATGGTCTCCAACAGAGCACGATCACAGCTACAGCAGGTGGTTATGTGGCGGGCAGTGCTATCGCCACGGTCAACGACGACGACGTAGCAACCCTAACAGTGACCGCAGGTGCTGACATGTCGGAAAATGGCGGTTCCAGCACGTTTACCGTGAGCCGAAACACCGAGGACAACTCCAGTGCATTGACTGTCACGATCACTAGTGATGACGTTGGTGAGGCTGATTTTTCTCCCGTCACAGTGGATATCCCTGCCGGGCAGTCCTCAGTCGATTTTGTCATTTCAGCCGTCGATGATGGTCTAGCGGATGGCGCGAAAGCAGTCACGATCACAGGCAGTGCGAGTGGTTTTGTGAGTGGTAGCGATGTGGTTTCAGTGACGGACGACGAGATCGCGACTCTGACTGTGACTGCGGGTGCAGATGCATCTGAAAACGGCGGGACTAGCACTTTCACCGTGTCTCGAAATACCGAAGATTTATCCAGTGATTTGGTAGTAAATCTTACCAGTGCGGATACCGGCGAGGCGATCCCGCAAGTGACGAGTGTCACGATATTGGCCGGGCAGAGTACCGCTACCTTTCTGGTCGAGGGCGTCGATGACAGTCTCTACGATGGGACCAAATCGGTCGAGATAGCTGCAACTGCCAGTGGTTTCGTTAGCGGCTCCGATGTTTTTGGTGTGCTGGATGATGAAGTCCAAACGTTGACACTGACGGCTGGGACTTCACCTGCAGCCGAGGGCGCTGTGAGTACGTTTACCGTCTCTCGAAATGATGAAGACCTCAGCTCGGCACTGACGGTGAGTTTGACGAGTGATGATATTAGCGAGGCTGGTGTGCCCGCAACGATCGAGATTCCTGCGAATCAAGCTTCGGTGACTTTTGCTGTGACAGCCGCTACTGATAGCGTAGTCGATGGCGACCACGTGGCGACGATCTCGGCAAGTGCTACCGGTTACACCGGCGATAGCGAAGCTCTGACAATTAGTGATGTCGATGTCGAGACGCTCACTCTGGTAGCTGGCGATGCTTCGATTATCGAGACAGGGGCGACCACCAGCACCTTTACAGTCAGTCGCAATACGGTGGATACTTCTACCGACTTAGTAGTCACTATCGCGAGTAGCGATACTAGCGAGGCTACAGCGCCAGTCACAGTCACCATCCCTGCAGGGCAGAGCTCTCAGACTTTCACTGTGACAGCCGCTAATGATAACGACTTTGACGGGACTCAGGAAGTGACATTTACCGCGACTTCGGGTGCCTATGTCGCTGGCAGCGATACGATCGATGTGATCGATGATGATGCGCCGCTGCTCACTGTGACAGCCGGCGCTGGATCGATCAGCGAAACTGGTGGAACTAGCACCTTTACGGTTACCAGAAACACATCCACTGCTACCGCATTGGTGGTGAATTTGACGAGTGGTGACACTAGCGAGGCTACTGTTCTCGGCACCGTAGAGATCCCAATTGGTCAGGAGTCGGTAGATTTCACGGTTTCTGCAGTCGATGATCTGCTGGCCGATGGAGATCAGACGGTCACAGTCACAGCTTCTTTGGCGGGATACACCTCGGGTAGCGATACGGTCGTAGTTCAGGACAATGAGACTCCGACCTTGACGCTGACAGCTGGTCCGGACTTTTCTGAGAATGGTGGCTCTAGCCAGTTCACTGTTAGTCGCAATACAGAAGATAATAGCAGTCCACTGACGGTAACGATAACTAGCGATGATATCGGAGAAGCCATCTTCGCCCCTGTGACAGTTGAGATTCCAGCAGGGCAGTCGTCTGCGAGTTTCACGATCGATGGAGTCGACGATAGTCTGGCTGACGGGACTCAGGTGGTTTCGTTCACCGCTAGCGCAGTGGGTTTTGTCGATGGCACGGACTCAGTGCAGGTCACGGATGATGAAGTGCCTACACTTTCTGTCACAGCTGGGGCTGATGCCTCAGAAAATGGTGGTTCTAGCACCTTTACTGTGACTCGTAATACCGAGGACAACTCCAGTGATCTGGTGGTGAATCTGTCTAGCGCAGACATTGGCGAGGCTCTGCCTCAGAATGCTACGGTTACGATTTTGGCAGGACAGTCATCGGCGACTTTCGTAGTCAATACGGTTGATGATAATGTATTCGATGGCAGTCAGACTGTGCAGATCTCTGCGGCAGCGACTGGTTTTGTCGGAGGTTTCGATAGTTTCGCTGTGCTCGATGACGATGTGCAGACCCTCACTGTCACCGCTGGCTCTGCGGCTACTGAGGGTGGTGCGAGTACCTTCACGGTATCTCGAAATGATGAGGACCTCAGCACGGCGCTCACGGTTTCCTTGTCTAGCGACGATCTCAGCGAGGCTGGTGTGCCTGCTACGGTAGAGATTCCGGCGAATCAGACTTCTGTGACCTTCGTGGTGACTGCTGCGACAGATGATTTTGTCGATGGCGATCAAGTGGCTACGATTTCAGCGGCTGCGACAGGATACGTTGGAGCTAGCGATACACTGACTGTAGCAGACGTCGATGTGGCAACACTTACGGTGGCAGCAGGCTCTAGTAGTGTGACTGAGGCTGGTACGACTAGTACCTTCACGGTGACTCGAAACACTGACACCACCAATGCGCTCGTCATAGATATCGCCAGTAGCGATAGTGGTGAGGCTTCAGCACCGCTGCAAGTGACGATTCCAGCCGGTCAGGCTTCGCACACGTTTACGGTGACTGGGCAGGATGATTCCAATGTCGATGGTACGCAGAATGTGACGATCAGTGCCAGTGCGGCTACCTTTGTGTCAGGCAGCGATACGATTGATGTCTTGGACGATGATTCGCCGCTCCTCACAGTCACAGCAGGAGCAGGGCCGATCAGCGAGGCGGGTGGTGCGAGCACCTTTACCGTGACTCGGAATACCGATGTGACCCAAGCGCTGGTGGTTGATCTGTTAAGTGATGACACATCTGAGGCTACTGTGCTGGGTTCTGTAGAAATCCCTGCAGGGCAGGCATCGCATACCTTTTCTGTGACAGCTGTCGACGACAGTTTGTCCGACGGAGACAAGACCGTTTCGATATCGGCTTCAGCCACTGGTTTCACTGGTGGCAGCGACACACTTGTCGTCCAGGACGATGAGTCACCAGCGTTGACGTTGACTGCAGGTGCCGCAATGTCCGAAAATGGTGGCACTAGCACATTCACGATCAGCCGAAATACGGAGGATACTAGTAGTCCTCTATTGGTGAGCCTAGCTGGGGATGACGCCAGTGAGGCATCTGTACCGGCATCTGTAACGATACCGGCAGGTCAGTCCTCGGTTACCTTTGATGTAACGGCGGTGAACGATGCGCTGGCAGATGGCTCCCAGTCTGTGACCATTACTGCGACAGCTGGTGGGTTCGCTAATGACACTGCAGCGGTATCGGTCACGGATGATGAGGTGGCTGCTATATCTCTAGCGTTGGTAAACGTGACGACAGCGGAAGGTGCCGTGACGGAGCAGTTGCAGATTTCTCGAAACACTGAAGATCTCTCTACGGCACTGGTCGTGAATCTCGCCAGCGATGATACCAGTGAGGTGACAGTGCCTGTGTCTGGGACATTTACGATTCCGGTTGGAGTCGCGACGACGACCTTCACTGTAGATATCGTAGACGATGGTCTAGCAGACGGCACTCAGCTCGCTACTGTGACGGCTACTGCAGCTGGCTATGATAGCGGCACTGTGACGCTATCGATCATCGATGATGAGACACCGACTCTGACGGTGACAGCCGGAAGTGCGATCGATGAATCCGGTGGTAGCAGCACTTTCACCGTCAGCCGCAATACTGAAGATATCAGTTCGGATTTGACGGTCTTGCTAAGCAGTGGCGACACTAGCGAGGCGAGTGTGCCGACTAGCGTCACTATTTTGGCGGGTCAGAGCTCCGCTACATTCGCTGTGTCTGCAGTTGACGATGCCGTGTTGGATGGAACCCAATCGGTGGTGATTTCCGCTAGCGCTACTGGTTATACCGGTGGGAGTGACTCAGTGGACGTGACTGACGATGAGTCTCCTCGCGTCACGGTGGCGGCCGGTGGACCGATTTCGGAAAATGGCGGTAGTGCTACCTTCACCGTGACTCGGAATACCGATACTACAGGACCTCTTACAGTGAACCTTTTGGGTGATGATGCATCCGAGGCAGCGATCCCAGCTACTGTCACGATCCTCGCTGGAAATGTCTCGCAGACTTTCACTGTGACGGCGGTGGATGATGCACTGGCCGATGGCGACAAGACAGTAAACATCACGGCAAGTGCGGCTGGTCACGATAGCGGTAGCGCGGTGTTCACCGTGACCGATGATGAGGTGGCCGCTTTAGATATTTCTGGTGGGGCTTCGAGTATCGCTGAAAACGCCGGTGCTGCGACTTCGTTTACCATCAGCCGCAATACGGAAGATATTTCCGCGCCACTCACGGTGACGTTGACTAGCAGCGATACTGGAGAGGCGACGGTGCTGGGGAGCGTAACGATTCTAGCTGGTCAATCTTCAGCGAGTTTTGATGTGACACCTAGTGATGATGCATTGGCAGATGGCGATCAATCGATCACGATCTCTGCCATGGCGGCTGGCTATGTAGGGGATGATGAGTATATCGATATCACCGACGATGAAGTGCCCACTCTGACGGTGACAGCAGGCGCCTCATCTACACCAGAGAATGGTGCTCCAGTGACTTTTACCGTGTCTAGAAATACGGAAGATCTTTCATCGGCCCTCACGGTGAATCTATCGAGTGACGATACTGGAGAGGCGACTGTCCCTGCGACTGTCGATATACCGGCGGGTCAGTCATCAGTGACTTTTTCAGTCTCACCACAGGACGATGGTGTGATCGACGTGACCCAGACTGTGACGATCACCGCTGCAAATGGTAGCTTCACGAGTGGAAGTGATACGGTAGACATCACTCCGAGGAACGAAGCGCCTGTCGCCAATGCCGATACGGCTACCGCTACTGAGGCGGGTGGTATCGCGAATGGTACCGCAGCGATCAACCCGAGTGGCAATGTGGTGACTGCGCCTGGTGGAACATCGGATGTGACGGACACGGATTACGAGAGCGATACTCTGACAGTGACTCAAGTCTCTCATGGCGGCGGAGCAGCCGTCGCTGTGTCGGGCGCTGGCTCATCGATCATGGGGGCCTATGGCACTCTGACGATCGATAGCACAGGTAGCTACAGCTATGTGCTGGACGATATCGCATCTGAGATCCTAGACGCGGGCGATAGTGTGAACGAAATTTTCACCTACACGATCTCGGATGGTATCAGCTCCAGTAGTGCGACTTTGACCGTAGCGGTGCAGGGCGCAGATGATGCGCCAGTGGCGACAGATATCACCGCGACGGCTCGGGAAACTGGTTCTTTTACGGCTGGAGTGGACCCTACGGGGACGGCTGCCTTTAGCGATGGCGACGCCGATGATACCCCTAGCGTGGTGAATGTGAGCTACTCGGGCGGTGGTTCGCCGATCGGCGCTAATGCGGGCGGCGCTGTGAGCGCTCCGACGGTGGTAGATGGCCAATATGGCACGCTGACGATCGACGTGGATGGCAGCTACACCTACCAGGTCGACCAGATTGCGACAGAGAGTCTCGATATAGGTGACACGGTGGTCGATCAATTCACTTACACGATCGAATCGCCAGGAGGTCTGACTGATGTCGCTACCCTATCCATAGATGTGCATGGTGCTTACGACGATACAGCAGCCCCTGCGCCAACTATCTCTGGGCCTAGTGGTCAGCAGCCATTACAGCCGTTGACTGTGACGGTCGATTTTGGTGAAGCGGTGAGCAGCTTCACGGCGGGAGACCTAGTGGTGACCAATGCGAGTGTCGCCTCTATCGTCGACAATGGCGGAGGAAATTTTTCTGTGACGCTAGTGCCGACTGCCGAAGGTGTCGTCACCATTGATCTGCCGGCTAACCAAACGACAGATCTAGCTGGTAATCTAAATCTGGTTGCCAACTCCTACAGCGTGCTAGTGGATTCGGCTCCCTCGGTGATTATTTCCGGACCTACTGGGGTGGTTACGACTGAGAGTTTTGATATCGATATCTCATTCTCTGAGCCGGTGACTGGTTTCACGATCAGTGATCTCGTGATTGCAAACGGCGCCGTGACTGGTGTGATCGATAATGGCGACAACACCTACACGGTAACGGTGAGTTCCATCGAGGATGGGCAGGTGAATATAACGGTGCCTAATAATGCCGTGGTCGATGCGACTGGCAATGCCAGCACAGTTGGGAATTACAGCGTAGATGTGGATGCACGTGCGCCCGGCTTTGTGGGTATCCGTGGCGTGTTCCGTGAGATAGTCGATCAACGCTTGTTCGTCGGTATCTACTCGCCTGACGGTGAACAGGGTGACGATTCGCGGAAAGCTATCGTAGCTGTGGGTCGCTGGTCTCAGGTGCCGCAAGTGAGATTGAGCTTCTACGACGATGCGGGTGAAAAGATGTACAGCTATGCCGAGACCAATACTTACGATCTGCTGAAGGCCGAGGACGGATCTTTCATGTCTATGATCGTGGTGCCTTGGCAGAGTGGTTTGCTTGATTCTACTCGCCGAATCACTCTAGAGGGAATACCTGAGACGGCTTGGCCTGACAATATCGATGTGCTCGAAGAGCCGCGCTATGATGCTGATTTCGCTTCATTCGCCACAGCAGGGGTGACTGGCCAAATCGTGGGCTCGATTATCGATCCTGTGGGCTAAGCCAGGTCTCATTTCCTTACGACAAAAACGACGCTTTCGTGGCATCACGGCATTTGACATTCGTTGCAGTTAATGAGATTGATTCTCATTAACTACCAAGCATGAAGTTTAAGCGACTACTCTCAACAACTAGCCTTTGCCTTTCATTCGGCTTCGCTCTCTCAGCGTTCGCAGCCGACGATGAGATCACTCTCTATAGCCACCGCCATTATCCGACCGATGTGGAACTGTTCGCCAAGTTTACAGAGCAGACAGGCATCAAAGTCAATGTGGTAAAAGCGAAGGCGGACGAGCTGATCGAGCGCCTGAAGGCTGAGGGCGACAATACCAAAGCCGATATCCTGATTGCGGCAGACGCAGGCCGTCTGGTGCGTGCCAAGAGCGAAGGCCTGCTCAAAGCGGTGGACTCTGCATCGCTGGCAGAGCGAATCCCAGCTGCTTATAGGGATCCAGATGGTCAGTGGTTTGGGTTCACCATGCGCTCACGTATCTTGGCCTACGCGAAGGATCGTGTGAAGCCTGAGGAGCTCAGCACCTACGAGGCGATGGCAGACAAGCAGTGGCGAGCACGTGTGCTGGTGCGCTCGTCTTCGAATATCTACAACCAGTCACTGATGGCTTCGCTGATCGAGAATCTCGGCCGTGATCAGGCGCTAGCATGGGCGCAGTCGGTGCGAGGCAACATGGCACGCCCGCCTCAGGGGAGTGATCGTGACCAGATGCGCGCGGTAGTAGCCGGTCTCGGCGATGTCGCGATCGTGAACACTTACTACGTCGGCCTGCTGGCCAACTCCACTGAGGAGAAAGATCGTAAGGTGGCAGACTCGATTGGAATCTATTTTCCCAATCAGGATGGCCGTGGCGCTCATGTGAATGTGAGTGGTGCTGGATTGGTGAAGGGCTCGAAGAATGTGGCTGCCGCCACTAAGTTTCTCGAGTTTCTCGCATCGGACGAAGCTCAGTCTTCTTTCCCGCATGCCACTTATGAGTACCCAGTCGTCGAGGGCATCGAGTGGTCGCCACTACTGAAAAGCTGGGGCACCTTCAAGGCTGATGCACTGAATCTCTCTAAACTCGGCGAGCTGAATGAAACCGCTGTCGAGGTCTTCAACGAAGCTGGTTGGGAGTAAGCAGAATAGAAGTTTACGGGTTAGGACTCCACAGGGCGATACTCTGCCAGTGCGCCCAGGAGTCCGCAGACTAGATGACTAGTCCGTTACGGCGTCATTTGAGCCCTTGGTCGCTAGGTCTACTAGTGACAGGGGCTATTATATTGGTGCCGTTTGTGATCGTGTTTTCCGGGGTTTTTCAAACCGGAACCAAGTGGCAGCACATCGTCGATACTGTGCTGCCTGGCTATATTTGGAATACCGTGATCCTCGCCATCACGGTATCGTTGGTGTCGATCTTGTTTGCCGTGCTGCCGGCGTGGTTGGTGGCAGCGTTTCGCTTTCCTGGCAGCCGCATTTTCTGCTGGGCACTGGTCTTGCCACTGGCGATCCCGACCTATGTGGCGGCTTTTGTCTACTACTCGGTGCCAGAGATGGCGATACCGCTATTGATCAAGGTCCGGCTGGGTCTGGGTGTGGATGCCTATCTGTGGGCGGAGAAAATACTGCGCTACGGCGTGCTATCGATCGTGATGGGCGCCGTGCTATACCCCTATCTGTATCTGAGTGCTAGGGCGTCGTTCGCGGAGCAGCGTAGTGCTTCGATCGAGGCTGCACGGACTCTGGGACGCGGATCGACCAGTGTGTTCATTTCGATAGCGCTGCCATTGGCTCGGCCTGCGATCGTCGCCGGTCTGACTCTGATCCTGATGGAGGTGATCAATGACTATGGTGCGGTGAATTTCTTCGGCGTGCCGACGCTGACAGAGGGGATTTTCCGCACGTGGTTTGGACTGGGAGATCGAGTGTCGGCCCTACGCATCGCAGCCTGGTGCATGCTGGCTGTGCTACTTTTGATATCGTTAGAGCGCTGGCAGCGGGGTACGCGTGGCTACTCGGATCGGGCAGAGAGCTCGAGCACCCTAGCCAAGGTGCCTCTGCGAGGTGTGCGTGCCTGGCTAGCGACTCTGGCGTGTGTGGTGCCACTAGCTATCGGTCTGATCATCCCTGTGGTGCAGTTGTTGGTATGGGCGGGGGCGACTTATTCGCAGGTACTGACAGGTGATTTTCTGGCTCAAATGGGGCGCACCGTATCGCTGGCTCTAGCCACGGCTGCGGGAGTCGGCTTGCTAGGATTGGTGATGGCTTACGCACTGAACCTACATCCGCATGCCTTCAATCGTATGCTCGCCAGGCTCGCTGCGATGGGCTATGCCGCGCCGGGAGCGGTGATCGCTGTGGGAGTGATGGTGGGCTGTGCTGCGCTCGATAGATGGTCGCCGTCTTCGAGACTGTTTCTCAGTGGCACGGTGATCGCCATCGTCGGCGCTTATGCGATTCGATTTTTCACCGTCGCCTTTGAGCCGATTCGTGCTGGCATGACTCGGGTCGGGCCGCAGTTGGCAGATGCCTCTCGCGCTCTTGGGAAATCGCCGACGGCTACGCTGTGGCGTATCGAGCTGCCGCTGCTGCGGCGAGTGCTACTCGCGGCTGTGATGCTGGTATTCGTAGATATCCTCAAAGAACTGCCGCTCACCATGATCTTGCGCCCAGCGAATTTCGATACTCTGGCCACCACGGCGTTTGGACTCGCCAAAGAGGGGCAGATCTATCAATCGGCTGTGCCGTCGATGATCATCGTAGTGCTCGGAGTCGCTGGCTTACTGTGGCTGAGCCGTTATAGTAGTGGCCCTTCATCGGGTGGAGACGGCTAAAAAGGGCGATTGTACCCTATTGAGTCAAAATTGTACCCTATTGAATTTTTTCTGTACCCTATTGAAAACACCGCTATGCCAGCCGCTCTCGTGCTAGATCAAGTCAGCCGCCACTTTGCAAAGCAGGCCTATGCCGCTGTCGATGGGCTGAGCCTCACGGTGGAGCAGGGGGAGATCGTCTCGATCGTAGGCGAGAGTGGCAGTGGTAAGTCGACCATGCTGAGGCTCATCGCGGGGCTGGAGGTGCCGGACTCTGGCGAGGTCTGGATAGGTGGCGAGTGTGTCGCAAGCGAAAGCGCGTGGGTACCGGTAGAAAAGCGCCAGGTCGGCATGGTGTTTCAAGATGGGGCGCTTTTTCCGCATCTGAAGGTAGCGGACAACATTATCTACGGTCTGAATCGTAGGGCCCGTCGGCAGCGGGGTGAGGAGAGGGCTCGTGAGTTGCTCGATCTCGTCGGTCTCGATGGCTTTGGCGATCGCTACCCGAGCGAGCTTTCAGGGGGCGAGCGGCAGCGTATCGCTCTAGCACGGGCTCTAGCTCCCCAGCCTCAGTTGCTGTTGTTGGACGAGCCATTTAGCAATCTCGATCCCGCTCTGCGCCGAGAGCTACGCGAGCAAGTGTGCTCGATCCTGCGCAGTGTCCATGCCAGTGCGCTGATGGTCACGCACGATACCGAGGATGCGACGAGCATCAGCGATCGGATCGCTATCGTGCGGGCTGGCAAGTTTGAGCAAGTGGCAGAGCCCAGTGATGTGCTGGTCACACCGGCGAATCTCTATTGTGCAGAGCTATTTGGACCGGCTGTCGATCTGAATGGCAAGATATGTCGACCTGTGGAGTTGGCCTTGTCTTTTGAGAAAGGCAAAGCCGGTGCCGTGCAGGGTGTGCTACGCAGGATGCAGAGTGTGAATGGTAGGAGCCGTGCCACGGTGGAGGTGAATGGCGCGATCTGGTTTGTCGATGCGGATAGCGAGATGCAGTGCGAGCCGGGGGACACCGTGTGGGTGGTGGCTTCGTCAGAAGGAAGTCTTGACCAGTAGGGCTCGGTTGAGCTGCTCGATATACTCGTAGCGAGGGATATCGATGCAGCCGAGTGTGGCTAGGTGCGGGGTAGACCACTGGGTGTCGAGTAGCCGAAAGCTGCGTGCATTCAGGCGATCGACTAGGTGAACCAGTGCGATTTTTGAGGCGTCGGTTTTTCGGCTAAACATCGACTCGCCAAAAAACACACCACCGATGGCCACACCATATAGGCCGCCTACGAGCCCAGACTCATCCCAGCACTCCACACTATGCGCGTAGCCCATATCGTGCAGGCGGCAGTAGCTGGCGCGTATCTCGGGGCTGATCCAGGTGGTATCGCGCTCCGCACAGCCATCCATGACTTCCGGAAAGGCGGTGTCGTAGCGAATCTCGTATGGAGCTTTCTTCAGCGATCGCTTCAGGCCTTTGGGGATATGCAGGCCATCCAGAGGGATCACACCCCTAGGATCTGGGGAAAACCAACCGATCTCACCGCGAGCGTCGATAGCCATCGGGAACATACCGCTGCGGTAGGCTGCGACCAGCACAGCTGGACGGATGTAGCCTTCCTCAGTGAATATCGACTCGGACATAACGCTCTATGCCATCCAGACTAGCCCTGCCGTATCCTGAAGCAATGCCAAAAACCTGAGTTTAGGAAAAATTAAATGTTCGTGATGGCGTGACATTCTTTAGACTTGAAATTGAGGCGATAAAGCGTAACTGCCCTCATGCCTGTCGCTACATCAAAACAATTCGAAGCCATGCTGGACGCCGCTCAAGAGGGTGGATACGCTTATCCAGCGATCAATTGCTCCAGCATCACGACTATCAATGCTGCGCTCAAAGCGTTTGCCGATGCTAAGTCGGACGGAATTATCCAGTTTTCGACTGGTGCTGGTCAGTTCGCATCTGGCTTGAACCACAAGGACGCAACCTACGGCACCATCGTGCTGGCCGAGGCGACTCACCGTCTGGCTGAACAGTATGATGTACTGGTCGCACTGAACACAGATCACTGTCAGCCAGAGATGGCTTCCAGCTTCCTCAAGCCTCTGATCGAGGAGAGTGCCAAGCGCGCTGCCAAGGGAGAGAACATCCTTTTCCAAAACCATATGCTCGATGCATCTATCCTACCTCTCGAGGAGAACATGAAGATCTCTCAGGAGTATCTGAAAATGGCTGCTGAGCACGGCATCGTCCTAGAGGTCGAGGCTGGTGTGGTAGGTGGAGAAGAGGACGGCGCCGCCGGTCACGAGGACATGCCATCTGAGATGCTCTACACGACTCCAGAGGATATGCTGGCTGTCTACGAGGCCCTGCATGAGCTAGGTCGCTTCACTTTTGCGGCTACTTTTGGAAACGTGCACGGTCACTACAAGCCAGGTGCGGTGAAGCTGCGCCCAGAGATCCTCAAGGAAGGTCAAGAGGCTGTCATCGGTAAATATGGTCAGGACGCCGAGTTCGACCTAGTATTCCACGGTGGCTCCGGCTCGACTCTCGAAGAGATCCGCGAGACTCTAGGCTATGGCGTGGTGAAGATGAATGTCGACACTGATACTCAGTATGCTTTCACTCGCCCAGCTGCCGCTCACATGTTTGAGAATGTCGAGGGTGTCTTCAAGATCGACGGAGAGATCGGTAACAAGAAGGCCTACGACCCACGGGCTTACCTCAAGAAAGCAGAGCAGGGTATGTGCGACCGTATCATGGTGGCTTGTGATGATCTCCTGTCGACTGGTAAGTCGATCGCAAAGGACGTCTAAGACACAAGCGAAAGACCTAATTTTTTGGAAAAGCGGCCAGCGTCTAGCTGGTCGCTTTTTTTATTGGTAGGAGGGGCACCTTCTTCGCGGAGTTGCCAAGCGTGGTCGGATTTGGTTTGGTCACGCCATGTTACGACCAAAGATCATCACAACTCTCTCAGGTCTCGCTCTGGCTGCTAGCTCTTTAGCCATAGCTGAAGATGAAAAGAAGAAACCTGCAGCTCCGGCTCCTCCGGTGCAGGAGAAAGTCTACCCGACTGGCTACACTGACACTCCGTTTCTGCCAGGCGATAAGTGGCGAGTGCACGACGATGCCAGACCACGCCCCAAGGTGGTGACGCCTGGCGCTACGGCGAGCTCCGCGCCATCGGATGCGACGGTGCTCTTTGATGGCACCGATCTGTCACAGTGGATTATGTCGAAAGACAAGTCGCCAGCCGACTGGATTTTGGGCGAGGGCTACATGGAGGTGCCGCCAAAGGGGCAGGGAGTCGGTGGCTCGATCCGCACGAAGGCAGATTTCAGTGGCGATTTTCAACTGCATGTGGAGTGGGCATCGCCAGCTGAGGTGAAGTCCCAATCCCAGGGCAGAGGGAATAGTGGCGTCTTTTTCCCCGGAGGCTACGAGCTGCAGGTGCTCGACTCCTATCAGAACAAGTCCTACGCCGACGGACAAGCATCGGCACTTTACGGCTGGAAGCCACCTCTAGTCAACGCATGCCGCGAGCCAGGGCAGTGGCAGACCTATGATATCATCTTTGAGGCGGCTCAGTGGGACGCAGAGGGTAACTTGGTGAAGAAGGCGAATATCACAGTGATCCACAATGGTGTCGTCACTCATCACCGGCAGGAGTACCTCGGGACCACTCGTCATCGCAAAGTGGCTGAGTACAACAAGCCCATCAAAATGGGTCCAATCGCTCTGCAGAACCACAACAATCCAGTCCGCTACCGCAATATCTGGATTCGTCAGTTGGATCTGAACAGCAATGACTAAGGACTGAGGGCCTCAGACCAGCGGTTTAAAAAGAAAAAGCCCCCTCTCAGACCATTCTGAGAGAGGGCTTTTGGGTTAAAATGTCTTTATACTAGACCTAGCAAAAGAGATTTTAGCGGCAAGAAGCGCCGCCTCATCCTCCGCCAGATGCGCATGAAGTCATAGTGGAAGCTGTAGCGATCGCTAGAGCTGCTGCAATAATAATAGTAATAATTTTCATAGTGAGGATTAGCTTGTATGGTGTCGAGCTTCGATTGGATGGTACGAGAGGGCTTGTTGAAGGTCAAGTGCCATCTGAACGGAGCCTTGTGTCACAGTGAGTGACGATTGGATTGTGAAGAAAATTCGTAATTTGGGTTGCTATTGACCCCGTGCAATTGTTAGAACAGGCAAGCCGTGAGGCTTAAACCTGAACCCAACACCTAGAGATATGAAGACCAGAATTTTTCCTTATGTGGCAGCTATAGCAGTGGCGCTAGCCTCCAGTAGTTTGATGGCGCAGAATGTGCGTGTCGCTCCAGGCGGAATTAAGATTAATGGGGTCGAAATGGAGGCTCAAAAAACTCCAGAGTTTCAGGCAAGTGGTGTGAGCAGTAAAAAAGTCCCTAACCCACGAGAGTGGCTCGAGATCGAGGTCGAGTTTGAAGTGGATAAAGTGGACCCTAGGGACGGCGTGCTATCCGAGCTTCTTTTCCGCTACTACGTCGGTATCAAGGATGAGAGAGGGCAGAATATTGTTTTAACGGGCGACGTGACTCACGTGAATGTAATGGGAGGTGAAGACTATTATTCTGTGATGTATATCGCTCCTTCTACGATGGGCAAGTTGACTGGAGATCTCCGCCGAGTGGATCCTGGCAGCGTGAAAGCGCACGGCGTTGAGATTTTCTATAATGGTGTGCTCGTTGGTAAGGAGTCTTCTACAAAAACTGATTTCTGGACGACCATGCCAAGTCAGCCAGGCTTATTGTCAAAGGACAAGACGCCTTTTGCTCTCCTTTGGATCGATCGCTACCCTGAGATCAAGTCTAGGTAGGCTTCTTTTACCTTCTCCTTTACTTTACCTTCAACATACCGCGTTAGTTTAATGGCAGACGATCGAATTGTCTCACTCGATGTTGGCTCGCAGCAAGTGACTGCAGCTTCCTTTTCCAAGACTTCTGGGGGAGGTTTACGCCTCGATAAGCTTCATCGCTCGGACTTGGTTGGCGATCCCAACGAGGATGCAGGGCGTAATGCGCAAACCAAAATGGCTCTTAAAGAGGCTGCCAAAAGTCTGGCTTTAGGTAAGGCTGAGACGAAGTACACCATTTCATCGAATCCTGTTTTGATGAAATTTGCTAGTCTTCCTGCTATCGATGGAGAGAAGCTTGAGGAGATCGTTGGGTTTGAGGCTCAGCAACAGGTTCCGTATCCCATAGATGAGGTTGTCTGGGATTACCAGCTCGTAGGAGATCCAGGGGGATTTGAAGTGGAAGTGATCCTAGCCGCAGTTAAGGCTGACGAGCTGGATGATATCGACGATCTCGTGACAGGTGCGGGTATCAAAACCTGCGGCGCTGATATTTCTCCGATCGCGCTCTACAATGCGCTGCGATTCAACTACTCCGACATCGATGGAACAGTGATGTTGATCGATATTGGAGCGAGAACCACTGATCTCGTGTTCATGGAGGGCAACGAGGTCTTTATCCGAACAATCAAGTTGGGTGGTGCTGAGATTTCACGCTCCATCGCTAAGGAGTTTGGTATCGATTTTCCAGTGGCTGACGCTAAGAAAGTGAATGATGGCTTTGTCGCTCTCGGTGGCCCTTACGCAGACCATGAAGATCCGGAGATCGCAGGGATGTCGAAGATCATTCGGAATTCATTGACTCGGATGCATTCTGAGATCATGCGTACGATTAATTTCTACCGCAGCCAGCAGGGTGGTAGTGCACCGCAGATCGCGTTGCTCAGTGGAGCAAGCACGTCGCTACCATTTATCAGGGAGTTTTTCGCGGAGAAGCTGAACATCCCTATCGATCATTTCAATGCGCTACGAAACATAACAGTATCATCTAAGCTGGAGCAGGATGGTATCGCTAGTCAGGCCCATACTCTGGGCACGCTGGTGGGTAGTGCTCTCCAGCAGGCGGGTCCAACTCCTGCTGCGATCGATTTGGTCCCTGCTTCTGTTAAGGCTGAGAGGGCGATGGATAAGAAGAAGCCCGCTTTGATCATGGCTGTCGCCGTACTTGTCGCGCTACTCGGAGCGTTAGGGTTCTTTTTCCAGAGAGGCTCGGCTTTATCTGATCAGAAGGCGGCCTCGATCAGTGATAAGGCAGATGATTTGACCTTTAATCACAAGAAGATAGAAGACCTAAAAAAGAAAATTGAAGACATCGATGAAAAGCAGAAACCTTTCTTCGATGCCGCTTTGCAGCGTGTTTATTGGGTGCGGGCGTTCGATTATCTCAGTGGAATGATGGAGATGGATACGATGTGGATCACGGGTTTGACACCGATGTCCGAGGGGATTCCTGTGATTGAAGCTGACTCACTTTCGAGTGGAGGTGGAGCAGATGGCTCTCAGATCATTGATGCCCTTTTAGTGCAGGGACTTTGGCGTAAGGACCGAGATTCTGGAAAGGAAGCCCAGATGGTTTTTGATTTCTTTGAGCGCCTCAAGGAAGATGCAAAAGCAAGGACTGAGGCAGGTTTAGATCCGTTTTTCGATCTAACGGAATCAGATCTTAAGGACTCCGAAGTGAAAGTAGATGGTGGAGTGGATGGCGATCGCTACGCCTACACTTGGCAGTTCACTCTGCCTTTGCCAGAAAGTAATAGGGTCCCGTTCACAAAGTAATTTTTTCATCTAATGAATTCTAAAACTTGGTTAACCACTTTTGGTTTAATTGCCTTTTTACTTGTCGCTGCATGTGGCTATTTCTGTTTCACCTCCTACCAAAAGTACTACGACAGTAAGGTGAACTGGGATAGTAAGGTTGGGACTGTTAGCTCGCTCGAGCGCAAGACTCCATATCCTAGTAAGATCAATGTAAAAGAGCTAGAGGGTAGGGTCGAAGACTACGAAAACTCTGTGGAGACCTTGTTCAAAGGTTTGGACAAGTTTCAAGTCCCTTTAAATCAGGACCTGACTGGTCCAGAGTTTTTGGACCTGTTCAAACAGCGGGTTAATGAATTCAGGGCTTTAGCAAGTAAGTCCAATTTTGCGATCAACACGCCAGAGACGTTTTACCTAGGATTTGATATATACGCTGAGGACTCTCCAAAGGAGGAGATTGTTCCGCTTTTGGATCTTGGTTTGAAAGCGTCTGAGTATTTACTACAGAAGCTGGTATCATCTGGGGCAGATTCTTTGGAGACATTCTCCCGAGACTTGATCCCTATGGAAGAGGGCGGACCTAAAAAGCAGGAGATCAGTACCGTTCATAAATATCCTGTCCGGATGAATTTTCGAGCAAGTCATGCGGCGTTTCAGGAGTTTATGAACTCGATCTCAAATGATCCCAATTACTTTTACATCATTCGCGTGTTGAAGATCAATAATGACGCGATGGAAGGGCCTTTTATCGCTGTGGATGAGGGATTTGGACCTCAGAGCTTCGAAAGTCAAGCTACTGGCGAACCTGCAACGCAAACACAGATGGAAGAGTGGGGATACCCTGGTGAAATTAATGTTGGGGCAGCTGCAGCGGCAGGCTATGTCCCTTCAGGAAACGATGCTCGGGTATTGATGGGCCAGGAGAAGTTGAATGTTTTCATGGTCGTAGACATGATTCGCTTTATCGATCCAGACAAGATCGTAAAAGAAGAGAAGTCGAAATCTAGTTCTCGTAGAAGGTAGTTTTTATATTTGGTGTTTATGAAAGATAGTTGGGAAAAATTCCTTCTTATTAGCCTAGGTCTTATCGTGGCAGCTGTTTCAGGCTTTTTTATTTTTAAAGCTTGGACTTTTGGAGGTGGTTTTGGGCTTCCAAGTTCTGACGCTGACTCGGAGATGCCGAAAACAAAGACAAAACGGACGGATGCCGCATCGAATTTTATCACTGAAACGATCCAATGGGAGTTACCAAACAAAGGGGTAGGGGGTAGCCCTTTACCTCTTTTTGTGTCGATACCGATGGTAGAGATAGATGGCCGCTTGGTAAATATGCTCGATCCGGAAGAGGAGCCTATACGTCCACCAGTATCTAATAAATGGTTGATGGATAATAACTTAGCGTTTCTTACAAGAGCGGTTCTTTCTAACGATCCAGACGATGATGGGTACACGAATCTAGAGGAATGGCACGGGCAAACTAACCCAAAGGATGGGGCGTCTCATCCACCTTATGCCAACAAGCTATTTATGGTGAGTCGCCAAGCGCAGATTTATCGTGCCGTTTTTGCGGTGAAACCTGACGATACAAGATTCCAGATCAAACGAATGGCTACGGGTAAGTGGCAACAGAAAAATTTTTACCTCAGGCAAGGAGAGACATCTCCTGATGGTCAGATTCGGATTGATGGTTTTGAGCAGAAGCAGGTGGTGAACAATCAGGGAATAAGAGTGGATGCTTCGGTAGTTCATGTCACATTTCTTCCCAAAGGAACGAAGCATCAGTTGATTAAGAGAATTCCGACTGACATTCCGACGTATTTTTCGCAACTGGGCTTCGAGCTTGGTGGAGGAGATCCGTTTTATGTCAAAGAGGGAGATACGTTCCCGTTAGCTCTAGACCCGAACACGAAGTATCGGGTTCTGAAAGTTAACGAGGATTCAACTCTGATCGAATATGAGACAGGGCCTGGGCAGACTGCCAAAGCCGAAATAAAGAAAAAGTAACATTTGACACCAACGGTAGATTCTGGTTTCCATTAGGGAAAGCGTGGATTTTTTTCGACCGCAAATTTTCACAAAACATGACCACTTCACCCAAAACTAAAAGAGCGCTGCAGATGACTGCTGCGGTCTGTGTTGGCCTCATCGGCCAGACCCTCACACAAGCCGGCCCAATGTATGGCAGTGGAGGCGGCTCCTCTTCAGGAATCCCTGAGATCGCGACAAATTACGTGATCATGATGCAGGAGCAGGTGAAGAATGCTGATAATGCAGCCTTGCGTGGCTCACAGCTGATGGCTGATGGGGATTATGAAGGAGCAGTGGAGCAGTATCGCAACGCTCTCGACCTTCTGCCCGACGCTCCGATGACTGAGCAGCGCCGCAGAGCTTACATCAAACAGTATTCACGAGCAGCTACGACACTTGCTAGGCAGTATGCTGATGGCGGGCGTTACAACGAGGCTATGGGTTTGATTGAGGATGTGCTACGTCCAACAGTGTCTCCTGATAATCTAGATGCGAAGCGTCTGCTCGAGCAGCTGAACGACCCGGAATATTACTCTCCAGCGCTGACTCCGGAGCATCTAGATCGTGTGCGTAAGGTGCAAATGGCGCTTAGAGCAGGTCAGGGCTACATTGACTATGGTGATTTTGATCGGGCTGAGCGAGAGTTTCACCGAGTCCTCAACATCGACCGTTACAACTCAGCTGCTCGTCGTAGCCTTGAGGCGGCTGAGCGTGAACGCATGAATTATTATGATGTGGCACGTGATCATACTAGGTCTGCGTTTCTTAGGCAAATTGCTGCGGGATGGGAGTTACCCGTTCCTCAAAGTGTTGATCCTCCAGATATTGGCATTGGAACCAACCTAGAGACTGAGGCTATTATCAGGAATGAGGACTTGCTTAAGAATATTCGTATACCTAGCCTTGAATTTTCAGAGACGCCACTTCGGGACGCCCTACAGTTTATTCAGCAAAAGAGTGTAGATTTAGATCCCAATCTCAAGGGAGTTAATATCATCTTAGATGTTGATGATGGCGGAGCAGCACCTGCAGCTGCCCCTGCGGGTGGCGACGGAGGTTTCGGTTTCGGAGGCGGAGGCGGAGGTGCTGTTGGAGGTGGCGCAGGTGATACTCCTATCACTTTAAAGCTCTCGAATGTGCCTCTTGGTGAAGCTCTACGCTACACAACCAGTTTGGCTCAGCTCAAGTATAAGGTGGAGGCGAACGCCATTGTTGTTGTTCCCTTATCGCGACCAGATCAGGAGCTTTTTACAAACCAGTATACCGTGCCTCCTACTTTTATCAGCTCCTCTGCAGGTGGTGGTGGTGGTGGTGGACCAGTAGATCCTTTTGCTGCACCGGAGCCAGATGCTGGGCCTGCTCTTGTAAAAAAGACTGCTAAGGAAGTTTTGGAAGGTGCTGGTATTTCGTTCCCTCCTGGTGCGACTGCTATCTTTAATGCCGCTACTTCAACATTGATTGTGAAGAATACTCCCGACCAAATGGAGTTGGTTGAGGCTTATATTGAATCGATTCGTGGTGGGGTTGATAAACAGATATTTATAACATCAAAGTTCCTTGAAATCAGCGAGGAGGTCGGTGAGGAGCTTGGTTTTGATTGGATGCTAGGTGCCTTTAATGTAGGCCCCTCTCCAAGGGTATTTGCAGGCGGAGGTACAACTGGAACCGCTCAAGGTGCTGGTGCAGGGGGCACCGAGACAACTCCTGCTAACTTTACGTTTTTCAATCCTAACCAGACTGCGGTTGGTGTAAATCCTGCAACCGCTGCTCTGCGGTCAGGCACAAGAGCTTTGGATCGCAATAGCATCGACGCCTTAATTGCAGGGACGAGTGGTTCTCTACCAAACGTTAATGCACCATCAGTGTTTGGCATAGCTGGTGTATTTACTGACCCTCAGTTTCAGATGATGATTCGTGCTCTTAATCAGAAGAAGGGAGTTGATTTAATGTCTGCCCCTTCTGTCGTCGCCCAGAGCGGTAATAGAGCTAAAATCGAAGTCGTCCGCGAATTTATCTACCCAACTGAGTATGACCCACCTGAGATTCCGAACGACTTCGGTGGAACAACAAGTCTTGTCGGCGGTGCGACTTCATCCGGTTTCCCTGTGACACCTGCCACTCCGACAGCTTTTGAGGTTAGGAACACGGGTGTGACTCTTGAGGTAGACCCCACGTTGGGTGCTGATGATTACACTATCAACCTGAACCTCTCTCCAGAAGTGGTCGAGTTTGATGGTTTCATCAACTATGGTAGTCCAATTCAAACTGTGGGAACAAACGCTTTGGGTCAGTCTTCGACTGTGGTTCTCACAGAAAACAGAATTGAAATGCCTGTTTTTAATACGAGGAAGGTTACAACTCAGCTGACAATTTGGGACGGCCAGACAGTTGCACTCGGTGGTCTTATTCGCGAAGATATTCAGGATATCGAAGATAAGATTCCGTTCCTAGGTGATCTTCCTGCTATTGGTCGCCTGTTTCGCAGTAATGTTGAGCTTCATCTTAAGCGTAACCTGACAATCTTTGTTAAGGCTGTGATTCAAGATCCTTCTGGGCAGCCTATCCACAATCAGATCGAGGATGGTCAGCCGAATTACATCGAGCCGCGTCCAAAGGTCTCTGCTCCACTTCCTGCAGCGCCTATGTTCTCGCCTCCTCCTAGCGATGGTGGTTACTATCAGAAGTAAGCAGGCTTGCTGAAACAGATTTTGGAAAAGGCGCAGTGCTTCTGCGCCTTTTTTCTTTGCCAATACGGCTCTTTGGACTCTTAGCTGATTGAAATATGCCGGCAACAATCGCAGTGACAGGAGGAGTGGGATGCGGCAAGAGCTACTGTGTGAGAGGGCTGGTCGCTAGGCTCGGTGATGAGGGGGCGACGGGCCGATCAGTTGCCCATTTCAATTGTGATGAGGCAGTGGCGGATCTGTTGACAGAAGGCGATATTATCGCACAGTTAGAGAATGCGGTGGGTTGTCCCCTCCGACTTGAGTCTGGCGAGTTTGATCGGGCTAAGTTGCGAGAGATAATCTTCGCCGAAGACGATGAGAATCGGCGTATCGTGGAAGGAATCCTCCATCCGCACGTCCTGAAAAGAGCTGAGGCGTTCCTCACAAACTCTGTCGACTTCACTTTTCGATTACTTGAGGTTCCTCTGTTGTATGAAGTGGAGTTTCCCATAAAACGGGACCTGGACTTGGTGGTGGGTTGCTCGCGCTCTACTCAGGTCAGTCGATTGGTCGAATTCCGTGGTCTATCCACTGCAGAGGCAAATAAAATTATTGATTCACAGATACCAGTACTGAATAAGACCGACCAAGGAGAGCTGCTGATATGGAACGATGGCAGTCTCCAAAGCTGCAATCAGCAGCTGCAAAAACTCTCCCAATTTATCCATTCTAATTCCGGAATATGACCAAAGATCCCGAGGCACCCAGTGCCACAGACACATCTGAAGAGAAACCAGACAAGGGTGCAGCTCAAAAGGCTGATGCACAGCCAAAGCTAGATGTGCCCGATTTTATCGACATCAACGAGTTTCAGGCTCTGACTTTGAATGAACTGCACCAAGCGGCTCAGCAGATCGGTCTACGCGTTGCTGGGATTCGCTCGAAGCATCAGCTTATTTTCGAGATACTTCAGGTCTATGGTAAACACGGCACCGAGATGGTGGCTACCGGATTCCTGCATTACACAGGTGATAATTTCGGTTTCCTTCGTTGGCCAGCGTTTAGCTTTCTGTCGAATGCGGAGGATGTCTACGTCCCAGCGAATCTGATCCGTAAACATGAGTTTCGCCCAGGCCAGCTGCTGAAGTGTAAGGTGCGGGCTCCTAAGGAGCGAGAGAAATATCTCTCTGTTTATGAGGTGATAGAGGCTGAAGGTATTCCGTTTGAAGATTGGGATGCTCCCGATGGGTTTGATCATCTAACAGCTCTTTTTCCGAAAGACCGCATCATACTAGAGAATCCTGGGGCAGGGCCATCAGCCAGAGTTATGGATCTAGTGTCGCCTCTTGGTATGGGCCAGCGGGGCCTGATCGTGGCACCGCCCCGCGGTGGTAAGACCATTCTGCTAAAGAGCATAGCGGTATCGATTTCTAAGAACCATCCAGATGTGGAGTTGATCGTTCTACTACTAGATGAGCGCCCTGAGGAGGTGACAGATTTTAAAGAGACTGTGGATGCTCAAGTCTTCAGTTCGACTTTTGACGAGGCGCCAGCTCGCCACATCGAGGTAGCCGATATGGTGCTAAACCGAGCGAAGCGCCTGGTCGAGATGGGCAAAGACGTGGTTATCCTGCTCGATAGTTTGACGCGTTTGGCACGCGGTCACAACTCGCTCAGCCAGTCAGGCGGTGGAGGTGGTCATCAGCGTAAGGGCAAGAAAGGTCGCCGTGGCGGCGGTGGTGGAGGAGGCCCTATTGGCAGCGGAGGTGTCTCTCCTAAGGCTCTGGAGCGCTCTCGTAGGTTCTTTGGCGCCGCTCGTAACGTCGAGGAAGGAGGCAGTTTGACGATCGTCGCGACGGCTCTAATCGAGACCGATAGCCGCATGGATGACGTCATTTTCGAGGAGTTCAAGGGTACCGGTAATATGGAGGTAACCCTAGACCGTGAGATGGCTGAGGCGCGTATTTTCCCAGCTATTCATATCCTGAAATCTGGCACACGGAAAGACGATCTACTTTATCACGAGGATGAGATGCCACGCATCTTGGGCTTGCGAAAGCAATTGGCGGCTAGACCTGCTCCCGAGGCGATGGAGGTTCTGTTGAAAGCAATTGGTGGTACCAACTCAAATGCAGAGTTGATTTTGCGTGGAATCGATTAAAGTCGACGTTCCAATTCCGCTAAAAACTTGCCACTCGTTTTTCCTGTCCTCTGTGAATAGCAACGAACATTACCTCGACACGCCAGAAGCGATAGCTGACTACTTTGGTCAGCTATCGGCGGAAGGCCATGAAATCTGCGCCGTCGATACGGAGGCCGATAGTTTGCACTCCTACGAGACCAAGCTTTGTCTGATTCAGTTCGCGGTGCCTGGTAGTCTGGCTATCGTCGATCCGCTTGCTGTCGAGTTGTCGGATCTCGATCCGTTTTTGGATTTTCTCAAATCGACCCAAGCCACATGGATGCATGGGGCAGACTACGATATGTCGATGTTCCGCCTGACATTCGACTGGGTCCCCGATGTTGTCTGGGATACTCAAAATGCGGCACGATTGCTAGGGGTCAAAAAATATGGTCTCGCCAATCTCTTGGAAGAAGAGTTCGGGCTGGTGGTCTCCAAGCAAAGTCAAAAGGCCGATTGGGGAAAACGCCCACTGAGCGATAAGATGCTCGACTACGCCTTCAATGACGTGCGCTACCTCATCGAGATGGGGGACCGATATTTGCAGCGTCTTGAGGAAAAAGGCCGCCGGCCGTGGTTTGATGAGATGTGCGATGCCGCTAGGACACTGGCAGTCCATCGCGAGGCTCGCAGCGAGGACGAGATCTGGCGGATCAATGGCTGGGGCAAACTTGAGCCCAAAGGCCTGTCTTTCCTGAGAGCCCTTTGGTTTTGGCGCGATAGTGAGTGTAAGCGACTGAATCGTCCGCACTTCAAATTCATGTCGAACGCCGATCTGATCAGTCTTTCTACTCAGTTGCAGAAAGGTCAGCGGATCGAACCTCCTAAGTATTTGAGGCCACCATTCGCTCGACGCATGCTCAAGGTCATTCAGACTGCGCGCGAGCTGCCTAAAGAGGAGTACCCGATCAAATATCGGAAAAATGGCGGTCCTCGCTTGGAGATCGATGAAGATGTCTTCGGCAGGCTCAAATCTCATCGCGACCAGATCGCTACGGATCTGGATATCGATCAGACCCTCATCGCGACTCGGCAGACTCTCGAGATGCTGGCTGCACCCAATGTCGAGGCTGAAAAGCGCGACAACTTGCTGCTAGATTGGCAACGGGGCTTGATGAGCGATGTGCTCTAGTCGATGCTGCAGGCATGATACGCCTGTTATCGATTTTCGCTCTGACGATCGTCACCTCTCTGTGCCTGACCGGCTGCCAGCCCCAGGGTGGGAATGACACTCCAGACCCCACACTACGAGTCGGCATGGAGCTCACCTTTCCGCCCTTTGAGATGCGCAATGAGGCCAATCAGCCCGACGGTATCAGTGTTCGCATGGCAGAGGCACTAGCTGAGCGACTGGGTAGGCCGGTCGAGATCGTAGACGTCGCCTGGGAGGGGCTCATCCCAGCGCTAAAATCGGAGAAGATCGATATCATCATTTCCTCTATGACCAAGACGGAAGAGCGGGCGAGATCGATCGCATTTTCCGATGGCTACGTCACCAATGGGCTCTGTCTACTAGTGGCGGCAGATTCGCCGATACAGTCCGCAGCAGATTTGGAGGCTCCCGGCACTCGGCTGGCGGTAAAGCTAGCTACTACGGGCGAGCTGTGGGCTAGGGAACATTTACCGGAGGCCCAAATTAATACACCCGACACCTCTGCCGCCTGTGTGCTCGAGGTGGTCCAAGGCAAATCCGATGCGTTTGTCTTCGACCAGATTTCGATCTACCAATTTTGGAAAAAATACCCAGAGGAGACACGGATGATACTAAAGCCCATCCGGGCCGAAAGTTGGGCAGTGGGCTTGAGACAGGGCGACGATGAGATGCTCGAGCAGGTGAATGCCTTTTTGGCCGACTTTCGAGAACAAGGAGGATTCGATCGCCTAGCCGAGCGCTACATGGCAGAGGAGAAGGCTGCCTTCGAGGAGATGGGCGTTCCTTTTTTATTCGAGTAAACTCAGCACACACAGCCACTGATTACCCCTCTTCGACGATGTTCAGAGTCTCTGGGATCTGTAGAGTCAGGTCTTTGCCGGTAGTCGTCTGCAGATTGGCAGGCTTGCCAGCAGAGTCGAGAGTGACCAGCGGCACAGCGGTGAATGTCATGGGTAGATCCTTTCCTGGACGCTCGATGTGGATGATGGTAGCAGCCATGTCGGATTTGCGGACTTTGAGAGTATCGCCAGTCTTGTAGTACTCAGCTTCAGGCAGTGCCTCTGTGGTGGGTAGGATGAGCTTGATTTTGGCATCGGGAAACTTGTAGGCAGTGCCTGTTACAGCCAGCCCTTTGCGGAATAGATCGCTCTCGCCGAGGACTTGTACCTCATCCACGGTGAAATCCCCATAGATGTATTTGGCCTTATGCTTTTCACCATAGTTCCACAGGTAGCTACGCATCAGTAGATTGTTGTAGGCGACTAGCTGGGCATCGCTGAACTGGTAGGCATTTTGATAAATGGATTTTGAGCTGCTGAATCTACCCTGAGGCACCGTGGTGGACTTGTAGCCACGCAGTGGTGTGATCTTCTCTAGTTTGGTGAGGATATCGTAGCTAAACGGATGCTCAGGATGGCCAAATACCATGTTACAAAAAGCCCATGAACCGATGTTCAGCCCCAGCAGGACCATGATGACGGTCACCCAGGTGAAGAAGTTACTACGTGTGCCGACGTCTTCATTCTCCAGCTTCTTTTGCTTGGTGAATGTGCTGCCCTCGTCTTCGATGAATCGCATATGCTTGGTGAGATGTAGGTTGGAGAGGGGATTTTGGGTGAAAAATCTGAGCTCGTCGCTAGCTGTCGCCGCCACACACCGAGCCGCTCATTGTCTCGGGATCGAATTCCGGTTCTTTGTCTTCCTTAGTCGGCTCGAAGGAGGTGCCACAGCCACAGCTGCGCGCCGCATTGGGGTTTTCGATTTTGAAGCCACTGTCATTCAGGGCGTCCTCGTAGTCGAGCTGCACACCGGAGAGATACTCCTGACTATCGGCGTCTATGTAGACTCGCACGCCATCCTTCTCCACCGCGATATCCGTCGCCTGTGGTTCGCCGACTGCCATCGCGTAGCTCATGCCGGCACAGCCACCGCGCTCCACATAGAGTCGTAGGCCCTGCTCGTCTGGTGAGGCGCCTTTGCTCTTGAGTAAAGCATGGAGATGGCTAGCAGCCGCTTCAGTGATGGTGATCATGGTCGAAATCGATGTTTTCTGCCACTATAGCCCATGATTCCGTTGATTCACCATCATTTCAAAAACCAGCTGAATGTTTTGCATGATTGATTGTCGCCATGACAGAAATATTCGCTAGGGTCGTGGCACTATGGGCAAAATACGACTCTTATCAGAGGCTCTGGCTAGCCAGGTAGCCGCCGGCGAGGTGGTGGAGCGTCCCGCTTCGGTGGTGAAAGAGCTGGTGGAAAACAGCATCGATGCTGGCGCTAGCAATATCGAGGTGCGCACCCAGCGTGGCGGTATCGCCCTGATCCGTGTGACCGACGACGGCTGTGGTATGAATCGCGATGATGCCCTGATGTGTCTCGAGCGCAATGCCACCTCCAAGATCCGTACCAAAGAGGATCTGGCAGCCATCCACACGTTGGGTTTTCGTGGCGAGGCCATCCCGAGTATCGCCAGTGTGGCCAAGTTTCGGCTGACCACGCGTGAGAAAGACGCCGACACGGGCACCGAGGTCGTCATCAATGGCGGAAAAGTGATCAGCGTGAAGGACTGTGGCGAGCCTCCCGGCACTCAGATCGAGGTGCGGTCGCTGTTTTTCAATCTGCCTGCGCGAAAGAAGTTTCTGCGCACCGAGAATACCGAGTTTTCTCACCTTGAGCAGGTGGTACGCACCCAAGCGATCGCCCACGAGACGATTCGCTTTGCCCTGGTGCGGAATGATCGCCTAGTCTTCCAGTTACCAGCCACTACCAGTCTGCGCGAGCGGATCGCAGGGCTGAGTGGGGACGATCTGGCATCGCGCCTGCTAGAGGTGGAGCCATTCGAGCATCAGGGGGTGACTGTGCGTGGCTTCATCGGACCTCCAGGTATGGGCCGTAGCGATAGAAAGCAGATGTACACCTTCCTCCACGGTCGTCCTGTCGAAGCTACCATGCTCACGCGTGCCCTGCGCGAGGGCTATCACACGGCGCTGATGAAGGGGCAGTACCCAGTGACCTATCTATTCCTCGATATGGATCCCACAGCCGTCGATGTGAATGTACACCCTGCGAAACGCGAAGTGCGCTTCCACGATGGCTTTGGTGTGCAGGACGCCATCGTAAAGGCGGTCGGCGGAGCCCTGCGCGCGCAGATGACTCGCCCAGTAGCCGGTGTCGGCCTGACAGGGACTGAGCCTGCGGGTCCGAGTGAAGGAGTGGGGGAGTCGGGAGTGGAGGAGGCCGGGGCAGAAGCAGAAGAAACTGTCGTGCAGCCGAATCTGATACCCGAGGCCGAGCAGCGTAGCCTCCGAGATGATTGGATGCAGCAGCCCGCAACTAGCAATCCTCCAGCCGTGCCCGCGACTCCTCCAGCGTCGGAATTCAATAGGGTACAATCTGGAGTCAATAGGGTACAATCGCCGGAGCCCACGCTCACAGAGCCCTCGCCGTCCTCCACTCCCACCTCCACTCCTCCTCCCCTCGGAACCGATGGCTCCTCTGCTCCGAAAAAAGACGGCCTGCATGCCGAGGATTACCGTATTTTGGGCGTGCTAGGGAAGCTTTACGTCCTGATGGAGAGTACCGAGGGGCTGGTGCTCATGGATCAGCATGGGGCGCACGAGCGGGTTTTGTTCGAGGAGATGATGCGGCGTATGGAGAGCGAGGATGTGCCCTCGCAGAGATTGCTCACCCCGATCACCATGGATCTCGCGCCACGCGATTTCGATTTGATCTCGCAGAATCTGGAGGTACTCGGAAAGCTGGGCTTCGGAGCGGAGCCGTTTGGTAGCAACACACTAAAGATCGATGCGCTACCGACCTTCCTGAAAAGCGATGACCCCGAGGGCTACATCCACGATGTGATCCTCGAGATCCGCAAAGACAGCGACAAGATGTCGAAGATGCGCCTAGGAGAAGACATGGTGGCTACCACTGTGTGTCGCCACGCGATCAAGGCCAATGATCCGCTACATCGAGAGGAGCTACAGCGCCTGCTAGAGGATCTACTGAAGTGCGATATGCCCTACTGCTGCCCGCACGGCAGGCCGACACTGATTCAGATCAGCTACGGTGAGTTGGAGAAGAAATTTGGTAGGAAAGTGTAGTGGGATTTGTTAGCGTAGACTTCAGCCATATATTATGGACTCCGATAACTCTCTGCCTCCCACTTTGCCGATCCCATCCGATCCGATAGAGCAGACTCGCGCAAATATTCGCCTGTTAGCGATTTTTCACTATGTGGTGGGCGGCCTAGTCGCTTTGTTTGCCTTATTTCCGATCTTCCATCTAGCGATGGGATTGTTTTTACTATTTTGGGATATTCCTGATATTCCCGATGATCCGGAGTTGGGGGACATAGATGAAGTGTTTCCGGTTAGGATGATGGGCGGCATGTTCACTGGTGTTGCCGCATTGATTATTTTGATAGGCGAGGCTTTTGCCGTATGCATCATCATCGCTGGGCGGCGGCTAGTGCAGTATCGATCGCACACCTACTGCCTAGTCATCGCAGGCCTGCTCTGCTCGGTGATGCCCTTTGGCACTGCTCTCGGTGTGTTCACGATTATTGTGCTGATCAAACCCGAGGCAAAGGCTTTGTTTAAGCCGTCCGCCTAAGTTGCTATAGGCCGAATAGGTCATATAGGACCTATAGCATCTGGCTTGGGTGCTCTCTTTCTAGAATTCGTTGATCTTATCGATCAACTTGCGGAAGCGTCCGGCCATACCTGGCACGTTCTTAAACTTTAGGCGGTAGAGATCTTTTAGTTCGGGTTCATCGGCCTCCTGAGGTAGTGCATCGCAGATCTCGAAATCGCCACCGGCCAGTAGATCGCGAAACTCGTGATCGATGATGATCAGCATCCGCTCATCGATAGGCTTCTGCACGCGGATGACGCACTCTTTGCCGACGTAGCGGTAGGAGTGGAAATTGCTGTAGAAATTGAGGATATGCTCTACCGCCTCATCGACGTCGTCGGTGATCATGTAGAGCCCGAAATCGGTTTCCGAGATCAGGCCGAGGCGGAACAAGTGCTCTTGGATGAATTGCTGCCAAGTCTTCCAGTAAGTGCCCCCTGGGGCATCGATGAGAGTGATCGGGTAGATGGTGGCTTTACCCGTCTGGATGAGAGTCAGCACCTCGAATAGCTCGTCCATGGTGCCGAAGCCTCCAGGGAAGGCGGCTGTGGCATCGCTCTCTTTCACAAACGCCAGCTTGCGAGTGAAGAAGTAATTGTAGTCATAAAGCTTGTGGTCGCCCTCGATGGTTTCGTTGGCACCTGCCTCGAACGGTAGATTGATGCTTAGACCAAAGCTGTTCTCTCGGCCAGACCCAGCCTGCGCCGCGCCCATGATGCCCGGGCCAGCACCGGTGATACCCATGTAGCCGTGCTCGGCCATCTTTCTGCCAAACTCAACTGCTGTCTGGTACTCTGGCTCGTGAGGCTTGGTGCGAGCACTGCCAAACATCGATACTTTGCGGTGATCGGCGTAGGGGCCAAACATCAAGCTACTGTCGCGATTCTCTTTCAGCGCCCGATTGTAGAGCTTGTGATCGCCGGTAGTCAGCAGTTCGTCCTTGCCCATCATCAGCGAGGTGATGACCATCTCTTCCACCAGGTCGGCACGGTCTCCGCAGCCGAATTCCGCCACTAAATCCGCGACTTTTTGGTCGATTGATTTACTGCCTGTTGAGCCTTTCTTCTTCGGCAGAGCGAGTGTGCGGCCGCCGGTAAAGTCGGGAGAGTTGCGGCGATTCGCGTAGGACTTGGAGGATTTAGAGGAGCTTTTTTGAGAGGTGGTCTTTTTCTTAGGCATACTGAAGTAAAATAAACGAGTTCAGGGCGATACAGTCAAGACGAGAAGCTGGGCCAGATTATTCAGCTGTTAGCTGTGGAGCTTTCATTTTCTCCCTCTGATGGTTTTGCGTTCTTCGCTTTGCTTCTTTGGGAGAAGGCTGCTTTAGTTTGGGGATAATTTTTGTGATATGACAGATTCAGGCTCTAGCTTACAGGACGACGATGTCGCAGCGATTGATCGGCTGCGCTCCACTTACAGTGATCTGCGCGGAGAGTTGTCTAAGGTGATCGTGGGGCAGGATCGAGTTGTGGAGCAGTTGGCGATCTCGCTATTCGCACGCGGGCACTCACTGCTGATGGGGGTGCCGGGACTGGCTAAGACCCTGCTAGTATCGAGGCTGGCGGAGACGATGTCGCTGAATTTCAGTCGTATCCAGTTCACCCCAGATCTGATGCCGATGGACATCACCGGTACGGAGATTCTGCAAGATGACGGCACGGGTAAACGCAGCTTTGAGTTCTCTAAAGGCCCTGTGTTTGCCAACATCGTGTTGGCAGATGAGATCAACCGAGCTCCAGCCAAGACCCAAGCGGCGATGCTGGAGGCGATGCAAGAGCGTCGAGTGACGATAGCAGGGACTTCGCATGAGTTGGAGGCACCATTTTTCGTGTTGGCGACGCAGAACCCGATCGAGCAAGAGGGAACGTATCCGCTGCCTGAGGCGCAGCTAGACCGCTTCATGTTTATGATTGGAGTGGATTACCCGACTCGTGAGGAAGAGCTGGAGATCGCTAAAACCACGACGGGTGGCGATATGCCGACGCTGAAGTCGGTTTTGACGGGGGAGCAGGTGGTAGAATTTCAGAATCTGGTGCGCCGGATGCCGGTGCCCGACCATATTTACCAGTTTGCCGTGGATCTGGTGCGCCGGACACGGCCGGAATCGGAGGATGCGCCTGAGTGGCTGAAGCCTCTGGTAGGCTGGGGCGCAGGGCCACGTGCGGTGCAGTACCTTATTCTGGGAGCCCGTGCGAGAGCGGCACTGCAGGGCAGCTACATGGTGCGCCAGGAGGACATCGCCGAGGTGGCGGAGCCTGTGTTGAGACACCGAGTGATCAAAACTTTCACCGCTGAATCCGAGGGCGTCACCTCTCGCAGCGTGATATCGCGATTGATTGACGAGCTGAGCGCGGAGGAGTGATTCGTTGGTTGTTCTTTGTTCTTTGTTCTTTGTTGGTTGTTGTGATTTAGGAATTTGTTTTGGCTGAGAAAGACTCCAGTAAAGGGGCTAGTAGTGGGGGAAAGTCTCATGACTTTCTCGACTCAAGCGTGCTCGGGCGGCTGATGGGGCTGCCTTTGGATGCGCGGCATGCGATGTTGGGTAATGTGTCGGGGCGGCATCGGAGTCCGGTTCGGGGGTCGAGTTTAGAATTTGCTGAATATCGGGAGTATGTGCCGGGTGATGACACGCGCCGACTGGATTGGCGGACTTGGGGGAGGAGTGATCGCTATTACATCAAGGAATATGAGGCGGATACGAATCTTCGCCTCTGTGTGATCATCGATACCAGTGGCTCGATGGGCTATGGTGACGAGGGCGAGACGAGGCTCGACTATGCGCGGCAGATGGCTGGGACGCTGGCTTATCTAGCAGCGCACCAGGGCGATGCCGTGGGCATATTCCCTGCGGGTAAGGGAGGACTGCACCAAGAGGTGCCTGCTAGGAGGGGGCCTGTACACTTAGGCGTGGCTATGGATCGCCTGGCGTCTCTCGAGGCGAAGGGCGAAACCGATCTGGTGGGAGCCATCCATGAGGCTGCGGAAAAGATCCCACAGCGGGCGTTGGTTTTGATCATTTCGGATCTCTTGTTTCAGCCGGAACCGCTGAAGGAGGCGCTACAACACCTCCGCTTTCGTAAGCACGATGTGGCTTTGTTTCACCTATTGGATCGTCAAGAGGTGGATTTCGAGTTTGATCGGCCGACACGTTTTGTCGATCTAGAGGGTGGTCCATCGCTGCTCGCAGATCCGGTGTTGATCGGTAAGAAGTATCGTGAAGCAGTGGGCGGCTACCTGAGAGAAGTGTCGGCTCTCTGCTCGCAGACTGGGACAGACTATCACCGAGTGACGACGGATGTCAGCTACGATCAGACTTTGGCTAAGTTCCTCTTAGGACGAAACCCGCGGACAAAGAAGACCGCTGGCAATGTTGGGTGAGGTTGGTTGTTGGTTGTTGGTTGTTGGTTGTTGGTTGTTGGTTGTTGGTTGTTGGT
>JAHDID010000084.1 GCA_020630975.1 Verrucomicrobiota bacterium | reverse complement strand
CGCCGCGATCGTAAGAGCGGTCGCATCTGGCGGATCGTGCCGAAAGGCGCCGAGCTACAGGACCCACCGCAAATCCACGGTGCCAAGATCGATCAACTGGTAAAAAATCTCGAGCGTCCCGAGTATCGCTACCGCTACTGGACTAAGCGCGAGCTGAAGAAGCACGATAGTAAGAAAGTAGCCACAGCCCTCGATAGCTGGGTGAAAAAACTCGACCCGGCAGCAGATCGCTACCGCCACCACCAGATCGAGGCGGTGTGGACACACCGTACTATCGGCACCGAGCGCCCGGATCTACTCATCGACATCCTCGAGAGCGATCATGCCGATGCCCGCGCTGCTGCGACCAAGCAACTGCGCTACTGGCACAAGGCTATCGGCGAAGATCGAGCCCTACAGCTACTAAAAAAATCGGCCAGTGATGATGATGGCATCGTGCGCATGGAGGCAGTCATAGCGGCCAACTACATCGCCACACCTGCAGCCCTAGAGGCCATCGCCCCTGCCTTCGACCTGCCCATGGGCAACCACCTAAAATTCACCGCCCAATGCTCGCTGATGTCGGCGAATCTCGCGCCCTACTGGCAGGGCGACGATGCCTTTGCCGAAAAGCTCCCCAAAATCGCCGAGTTCACCAAAAACTGGGATCGCCACGCGAAACTGGCCAACTCTATATCGACCCGCAATTCGAAAGACGCTGGATTCGACAGTCAGGAGGGGCTGAAGACGGTAGAGATCAGCTGCGTACCCGAGCGTATGCTGTATACCAAAACCAAGTTCACCGTGAAACCAGATCAACCCGTGAAACTAGTCTTCACCAACCCAGATGCGACTCAACACAATCTGGTGATCGTAGAGCCCGGCGCGCTGGAAGAGATAGGCCTAGCGGGTAATGAGATGGCAAAGGATCCCGATGGTATCAAAAAGCATTTTGTGCCAAAGAATAAGAAGGTGCTGCATGCCACTAAGCTACTCGGGCAAGATACCGGCGAGGTGCTGCGCTTTAAGGCACCGAAGAATCCAGGTGTGTATCCTTACCTCTGCACCTTCCCCGGCCATTGGGTTATCATGAAGGGTGAGATGGTGGTGAAATAGGCGTGTTTAACCTTAGGTAATTTGACCACTGATTCTTAATTGGTCTGTTGTGATTTTTTTGAATTGTTATGGCGGGATGGTTCCTTATAAAAGACGGAAGCAACATCGAAGGCCCCTATCCCGCAGATTATGTCTCAGCTGAATTATACGGACAACCAACTGATGCTGTCTGGCTAAGACGAGAGGACGGAGTCGGCTGGACTAAGGCCGAAGAAATCTGGGACGAACTAAGGCAAGAAGCCCTAGGGGAATCCAATGTTTACCAATCTCCACAATCCGACCCTGCCTACCCCATTCCTGCCCCCTCTGAACCAACGCTGACAAGCCCTATCAAAAACTCTTGGTTTTTGTATAAAAGATACTTTTGGAGGATACTTATCCTATCCACTGTTTGCCGGATACCAGCTGCGTACATAGCAAATATGGCTGTGCACTGGTTACAATCTGCCAAAGACTCAACCGCCGAACTAATAATGGATGACCCAACGGCTATTGCGGGCATCATGCTAAAGACAATGGCCATAGCCGTATCCGGCCATATTTCGAACGGTATAACTAGCCTCTATATCGTAGCCGTGGTTTACGAATACTGTTCACAAATCCAAAAACACAACCCTCCAGCCATTTTAACGACACTGACGCGAGGATTTGTGCTGTTTTGCAGATCTATACCCTCCACCCTGATTGGACTATGTGGAGGTATTTTTATACTTTTTATAATTGCCCTTTTGTTCCAGGCTAAATTCAACTGGGACAGAGGACTTGTCGGTCTTATCTTAACCCTTGGTAGAAATGCCCCCTTCGCCATTCTACCGATAGGAGTTTTATTCATTTATTGCTATTTCAGCCCATTTTTATCATACCAAAAAGGAAACATAGGGTTACCAGCCCTGACTAAAAGTTTCTTCCTCCTCAAAGGGAAAGGAATGTTAAAATTTTTAGCCTACATAATCCCATGCTGGTTCCTTGTTACGCTCGTTCACTCCTCATTGAATTTAGCACTCGACAAGATTCTGCCTGAAAACCTCACTATCCGAATACTATTTACAGCCATTTCAAGCTGTATTATCCTATACATGACGTTCTTTTCGTACTGCCTGTTTCGACACTTGGAAGAGACTCATGTGTAGAGGTGGCTTTCCAGCCGCCCGACTAGCTGCGCCGTATGCTTCGGCTTAGATGTTTTGTCCGACCTAGGTCCGCGCAAACTCACAGTGCGAAACGGCACAATTCAAAGTGGACAGCGACTGTCCGAATATTTCGTTCATTGCCGGTACAATGACGAATATTGTAGCCAATGGATTGAGGTTTTGATTCGATGCTTACCTATGCTTTGGCATAGCGAATGGAAAGGAATATTTGACTCAGCGACCGAGGCTCTACTCCTCAATGGAACCATCAGCCAGCTAGTCGACTGCGTGCAGGCAACTGACGAAGATTCTTATCGCATAATCGGGTAGGGACTGGTTTCTAACCGGTCCCTACCACAGCACCTAGAATGCGGGTCCGCACTAGACGCTTCCTACTAGCAAAGTCTTTCGAGTGATCAGACCTTCATCCTTTGACTGACGATGTACCTCTGGTCGGACACAGAGATTAATCCCTACTCCTCAAGCCACACGCCGTCGCTTTCAGCTATGGCGCGCTGGCTTGGTTGGTCATAGCAAATCTGACAAACTCTGTTTGGCAGATCCGCCACCGGCCTTTTCGACTGCGTGTCGCCATATATACTTTCGATTTCGGTGTAACTTGTTTCAATAGATTCTCACGACGAGTGCGGGGACGCTTCCATTGTTTTGTTTTACAATAATAGCACCGCATTCGCCGCCTGATCCACTGGTCTAAGCAGAGTAGAGGTTACTAGGCCAATTAATAGAAAAATGAAAAATATCCATATGGCTTAACTAGTTCACCCTCCCCAGTTGACGGGGTTCCCGTCAACATGGTCATTAAGCGTCGCAGGCACTAGCTGGGGCCATGATCAGCCAAGGGCTGATGGATAGCCGAGAATCTGAGGATTTTAGATCGGTTCAGTCGATAGACTTCTCGTTGGTTCGCTTGGTTGGCCTTTACAAAACCGAGACTCGTGGCCTAATAACGCCTGTCGCATAGTATCATGCGCCCGCGTACCGTCCCTAAAGAAATCATGCGATTTATCAGTGGTATTATCCTTTTCCTCGCAGCTGTCGCCGGCCCTTCCTTTGCCGTCGCGCAGACGACCGCGCCGCCACAGGCGATGATGCCGGACAAGCACTTTGACATATTCGACACGTATTGTCTGGACTGTCATGATAGCGCCACAGCCGATGGTGGAGTCGACCTAGAGAGCCTGTCTTTCGACATCGACACCATCGCCTCTGCTGAGCTGTGGCAAAAGGTGCTAAATGTGACCAACTCAGGCGAGATGCCACCCAAGCGCAAAGATCAGATGACCACCGAGGAGAAGACCGAATTCCTCGCCGACCTGTCTGAGCAGCTCATGGTCGCACGTGATATCCTGTCCGACAGCGGCGGAGTCATCACTATGCGCCGACTGAATCGCCGTGAGTACGAAAACACCATAGAGTCCCTACTCGGCGTGCGGGTCGATGCCTCCACACTGCCTTCGGATGAAAATCCAGGTGGCTACGATACCGCTGGCTCAGCCTTATTTTTCTCCAGTGACCAGTTCGAGCAATATCGAAAGCTGGCCCGAAAGGCGCTCGACAAAGCGATCCTCTACGGTGACAAACCGAAGGTGAAAACCCTACGAGTGGAGCCGGAAACCTCCATCAATAAGCACTTAAACAAGCAGGCCGAAAACTACAAGGAAATGCTGGCTCGGGCTAATGCGTGGAGGGCATCTGACGGACAGCCGCCTACCGAGTTCGGCTTCATCGATGCTGCGCGCGTCGCATTCGAAGAGGGACAATACGACCTCCAGTATCCAACCATGGCCAACTATCTGGATGATCCTTTGAGCCAGACAGGCGTCATCATCACACACAACTTTCGAGGCATGGTCAGTGCTCGGATCGATGCGCCGCCCTCTCCCGGTGGCTACTTCAAGGTGCGCGCACGGATCGGCTGTATAGAGGCTGAATCCCTGCCTGAGGACCGCCGCTACATCGAGTACGGCACCCGCTCCGCGAGCAATAATGCGGAGATCAATGTGCAGGGCTTTCAATACATCAACGGCACCGTCAAAGAGCCCGAGATCGTGGAGTTTCGGTTCCAGCCCCAGGGTAGCGATGATCGCTCCTTTATCATCCGCGAGCAGCATGTGAACAATCTAGAGGCCTTCAAGCGCCTATTCATCGCCCACCGCCGCACTCACGACACCAAACTAGGCCCCAAGCCATCGCTCTGGGTCGACTGGATGGAGATCGAGGGCCCACACTACGAGCAGTGGCCACCGCAGCGCCACAGCGCCCTATATGTGAAGCGGCAGGAAGATGATACCCACGCCACCTACAATCGCAAAGTCGTGGAGACGCTAGCTCGCCGCGCCTTTCGCACCAAGGAGCCCTCGCCCGCCTACATCGACAAGCTCATGCAGCTCTACGAGGCGAAGGTGGCTGCCGGCACACGGCCTGGCACAGCAGTCAAAGACGTGCTCGCCATCGTGCTAGCATCGCCGAGCTTTCTGTACATCCAAGAGCCGACCCATGGAAAGAAAAAACGCGAGCTCAATCCCGACGAACTCGCAGTGCGGCTAGCCTACTTCCTATGGAGTAGCCCACCGGACCAGACGCTGCTCGATGTCGCGGCAGATGGCGACCAGCTCAAACAGCCAGAGGTGATCCGACAGCAGACCAAACGCATGCTGGCAGATCCTCGGGCAGATGAGTTCATCCACGGCTTCACCCACCAGTGGCTGCACATGGAGCGACTCGACTTTTTCCAGTTCGATTACGAAAAATTCCCCGACTACGACACCAGTATCAAAGAGTCCGGCCGTCAGGAAATCTATGAGATGATCAAAGACGGGATCATCCACGGGCGCCCCCTCCGCGAGCTGGTGAAGAGCGATCATGTGATGATCAATAACCTCCTAGCCGATTACTATGGTATCGACGGGGTCGAGGGCGAGGACTACCGCCGTGTCGCGGTGCCAGCAGGGCTCCCTCGTGGCGGCCTACTCGGTACCACTGCCATCATGGCTATGGGATCGGATGGAGAAAAGGCCTCTGCTGTGGAGCGCGGCGTCTGGATCCTGCGCAGTCTGCTGAATGATCCGCCACCACCAGCCCCAGCCAATGTGCCCCAACTCAGCCGCCTGGCCGACCAGCATGTCTCCGAGCGCGAGCTGGTGAAGCTACACCAGGAGGAGGCCCAGTGCGCCCAGTGCCACCAGAAGATCGATCCACTCGGCTTTGGCCTGCAAAACTTCGACGCCGCCGGTATCTGGCACGATATCGAGGTCCATAAGCTGACCGGTGCCGCCGCGAAAAGGGCTAAAAAACAGGGCAAACCGGTGGTGATAAAAACCGCCTTCGACACCTCCGGCACCCTGCCAGATGGGACTGCCTTTGCCGATTTCTACGAAATGCGCGACCGCATCGCCGAGAGAGAAGATGACTTTGCGCGTGGCTTCACCGAAAACCTGATCGAGTATGCTCTCGGGCGGCCTTTCGGATTTACCGACCAGAAGATGGCCGATACAGTGATGAAGCGCGCCGCCAAAAGGGACTACGCGATGGATGAATTCATCCTAGCGATCGCACAGTCTTGGCGATTCAAGATGAAGTAGAACTATCCGAGATCATGAGATTCCAAAACCGCAGCCGACGATCTTTTCTAGCCTCTGGCAGCACCCTGCTGGGGCTCCCCTACCTCGAGTCCCTACGTGGCGCACCATCGGTGGCAGCCGCAACAGCTCCCCGACGCATGGTTTATCTCGCCATGGGCTTCGGCGTGACCAAGCAGACCTGGTTTCCCGACAAAGAGCAAACTGGCCACGACTACGATCTGCCGGAGGGCCTGGCGCCTCTAGCCGACTATCAGGACGACATCACCATCATCCAGAATCTCCAGCACAAGTACTCCAACGAAGCGCACTGGGGCAGTACCATGTGGCTGACGGGTGCCAACCGCTATGCTGTGCCTGGCCAGAGCTTTCACAATACCGTCTCAGTCGACCAAGTCGCTGCCGAGACTCTGGGGGCAGACACTCGCTTCACCTCGGTGCAGCTCAATGGCCGAAAAGCCAATGGCCACGGCCCCGGCCTATCCCTAGCCTGGAATCGGCAGGGCAAGCCGGTCTCCGGCCTCGATACACCGCTGGCGCTCTACCACCGCCTTTTCTCCGACGACAAGACACCACTAGCCCAGCGCCAGCAGATGCTGCTAGAGGAGCGCAGTGTGCTGGACACCGTGCTGGAGGATGCCAAATCCGTGCAAGTCGGCCTGACTCAGACCGACAAAGACAAGCTCGACGAGTATTTCCAATCCATCCGCGAGATCGAGACTCGCATCGGCAAAGAGGAGGAGTGGCTGGACGTGCCGAAAAAGATGCCCAAGCAAAAACTCAAGGAGCCGGGAGCCAAGCTGACTGGCTACGAAGAGATCAAGATGATGTATGACCTGATGGTAGCTGCGATGGAAGTCGACGCCACTCGGGTCTTCACCTACCGCCTACCTACCGATACTCTGATTCGCAGCCTCGGCGCGACGATCAGCTCGCACAATATGAGCCACTACACCGAGGGCGAGCGCAGACAGGTATCCGAGCAGCGCGACCAGGCGTTGGCTGAACTGCTCGCCCACTTCATCCAGAAGCTGAAAGACTCCAAGCAGGCCGATGGCACCAGTCTATACGACGCCAGCAGCATCACCTTTGGTAGTAACATCCAGTCGATCCACCACCTGAATAACTGCCCGACCCTACTCACTGGCGGCGGCGCAGGCTTCCGACACGGACAGCATCTGGTGATGAAAGACCCGAAGACACCACTGTGTAACCTCTGGCTGAGCCAGCTGAATGGAATCGGCATCAACGCCGAGAAATTTGGCGATAGTACGGGTCCTATTGGGGAACTGTTTAGCTAGGTCCAGCGTCAAACAAACTAGACCCAGCAGGGGCGCACGGATTGTACCCTATTGAATAAAAATTGTACCCTATTGAATTTTGATCCTAGGACTATCAATAGGGTAACCGAAACCGCTTTTCTGATTCTATTCTAGCTCGCTGATCGCGATTGTCTGCACATTGAGGTCTTGGCGAATCAGTGACCCGACACCTGGATGACCTCCAGTCGAGGTGAACTCCACCTCAAAGTTCTCGCCCCCCTTGAGCACGAAAGTCTCAGAGATATCTTTCCAGTCTCTAGCATCCTTGTGCTTGTCGTACTTGATAAAGTGCTCAGTTCCCTGGTCGCCTTTGATGCGTAAGTTCACATTGTTGCCAGCCCGATCGAGATAGGCAAAAGAGATGTTCACGACTTGGTCTTCGGCAATGGTATGGGCTCCGAAAGTCTGCTTCAGCGAGCCACGAGAGCGGGGATTGGGATCAAATGAGCCAACACCCGGCTTATCTGATCGGTGGTGCACCTCTAGAGTATCCGACTTTGATGTCCAGCCATTGTATTCTTTCAAGCCATAGCCACCGCGCCAAGTCCAAAGCACATTGTCGGTATCCTTTACCGCCTCTTCTACAGTGGTCTCAGGGACATAGGCTTTGGTGCCCTTATTATCTAGAAAGCCTTCGCCGTGTTTCTCGATCATGTATGCCCACTCAGATGTCGACATAGCGGTCTGCCCCCCACCATCTGCACGACCACCCTCGACATACTTGAGCACGCTGTCCTCATAAGTCAGGTAATCCATCGCACCTTTCTGCACCTCCGCAGATAGACCAGGCACACGGAAAATCGACCCAGCCATGATACTGTCTGCAGGTGCCTCCGCACCTTCTACGATTTTCGCTACGGTAGACTGCAAGCTGTTGCCCATGAAATTTACCCCAGCTGATGAAGCCGATTGATACATCGAGGCTAGCTCCTGCGCATTTCGCTGGTTACGTGACTTCTTAGCACTGTCATTGATGCTGGTGATGCGCGGAATAGCAACCGCAGCGATAATTCCGATCACGGAAATAACGATAAGCATCTCGACCAGACTGAAGCCGCCTAATTTTTTTTGGCACGGTACCCTTTTCATCTGAAAAAGATAAAAGAATCTATATAAAAATCAAAATTATTATAAATTTAATAATGCTGACCTTTCTGAGATCGAGCCGCTAAAGCGCCTGGCGGTATCCTCAAGAATGGCTTGTTCTGGTTCGCTTATTGATTAAGAGAATGGATGCAGCGGCCAAGGTGATCAGCCAAAATGGCACCAAAACGCGAACGATGGGATAACGGTCAGGTGCGGTTTGGAACTCTGGCATCCAATAGTGAAACATCTTCTCCCAAAGCGGAGCTTTCCAGCGTAGATAATAATTTCTCTTGGGGCTGGAATGATAAATCTCCTCTCGAAACGTGAAATGGACCGCTCCGAACTCAGCTTTCACTCGGACCAAGTAGCCCCCGCCTCGAAAGCCTATGTATTTCTGAAAGTAGAGCAGATGAGGATCTAGGGAAGTGCCCATCCACAATGACACACTCAGTATGAGTGGCAGAAATCTCAACCACACCACTCTCAAATCGTTCGGTATTGTCCGACTCTAAAAGACAAAAGAGACCCGAGAGCGGCGAATCTCACCACTCTGTCGAGTCTCGGAATAAAGCTGGAATGAACCAAGCTCTGACTAGCACTTTAGAGGCGAGCCAAGTAATTAATCATCTCCGACTTCTTCAATACTCCATCGCGGTTCAGGTCCGACTGTGGGGCATTGGCGTAGAAGCGGCGCATCGATGCATTGTTGCTCGAAGTCGACTTGGAGCTGATGTTTTTCATCAGAAAAGCCCGCATCTCAGTTGAGGTGAGCACGCCATCGCCATTCGCATCAGAACCTGGATAAAGGTTCTTAAACTTGCGCATTTTCGAGTTATTCGATGAGTTTGGTGCAGCGTCTGCTGTCGTGCTAGCGAGGGCAAATACGGCAATTACACAGGCTAGGAAACCCAGCTTAAGGGATGTGAGAGAATGTGTGTTCATGTGCTGTTTCGTCGTTAACTTACCTTGTTAACGGATAAATTTCAAAAAACTTTAGCGAATGACGCTTTGGCATGCTCGATTATGCCGTCTTTTTGGCTAAATTTTTATGAAACTGATCCTCATCCCATTGCTGATCGGAGTACTGGCAGGAGTCATGGGCGCACTCTGCGGTGTCGGTGGTGGCATCATTATGGTCCCTGCCTTCACCTTCTTTCTCGGTATGGAGCAAAAGACTGCGCTAGCAACTAGTCTGGCAGTCATCATCCCCACTGCCCTAGTGGCCACCTGCCGCTTCACCGGTGAGAAACTTGTCGACTGGCAAGTCTTCTGGCCGACGGCGATCGGCGCTATCCTCGCAGCGTTTTTTGCCTCGGACTGGGTGAAAGACCTGAGCAATCTCACCCTAACCCGTATTTTCGGCGGCTTACTCGTCGTGGTCGGGGTGATGACGCTGATGAAAAAATAATCTCACTCAGCCTGCTCTCCCGCCTGATCTTCGCGAAAGAAGGCTATCTGCTCAGACATAGGCCGGTGTACATGCTCGGGATTGTACTGCTGCCACAGCCGAAAGGCTGATTGGTCCTGCTCGCTTAATTCTTTGAAAAGCCCACCATCGGCGGTGTCGACTTCAGACAAATCGATACCCAAAAGATAGGATTCGCGCATCAAGAGCACGTGGGCCCCCTTACCGAAAAACAGGCCGTAAGTGCCAAAGAAAAGAATAAAAATCGTCCCCCAATTCAATCTCAACTCGCCTCCAGACGTGATCAGCCAGGCAGTGAAAGCATCAAAAACCCGAGTCACTCCGACTACTAAACACAAGAGCCCGATAACTCTGATCACGCTCCAATTGAACTCGCTCTTACTCATTCTCTCCACTCCTGACTTTCTAGCAGCCATACCAATGTCAGGTCAATAACCATTGCGACCTCAGCAATAACCAACTTCTCACCTGCTTCGCGATTCTCATATCACAGAGTTGATTATGAGCCCGCGACCGACGTACTGGAGGGTATCGCATCGACATGCCAATCAAAATGTAGAAATTTATCTCTTCCGACTTTCATGTTATGGATTTTATGGTAATTTCACTTAAATGAATCTCGCTGACCGTTCAATTCTCACGAAGCACATCACTTCTTACCCCGAGGCTTTTCGCAGAGCCGCCTCTGCCCATGCCTACCAGATCGCCATCGAATCTCATGCCGACGCCATCACTTACGCCGAACTCAATCGGTACACCGACTTTCTGGCAGCACTTTTGGTCGACCGCGTCGAGGGTAGACCTGTAGCGATCTGTTTCCGGAAAAGTATCGAGTGTTACATCAGTCAGATAGCGGTCCTCAAAGCCGGTGGTTTCTTTGTCCCCATTGACCCCAATTACCCCCAGGACCGTATCGACCTGATGGTCGATGACTCTGGCGCTACCATGGTGCTGTGTAGTGCCGAGACGAAAGGCATCATCGAGCACGATACCATGGTGATCGATCTGGAGGAGCTGCGCCACCGCGCCGTACAGCCCACCAAGCCACTGCCAAAGATAGACCCAGAGCAGATCGCCTACATGATCTACACATCTGGGTCGACAGGACGCCCCAAGGGAGTACCGATCCACCACGCTGCGATGCTCAACCACAACTTCTGGTTTATCGATGAGTTCAACATCACCGAAGACGACCACCTCAGCCAGTTTGCTTCGGTCAGCTTCGACATATCTGTGGAAGAGATCTTCCCGACATTCCTAGCTGGTGCGACACTGGCGATCCCCACCGAAGCGGCGCGTCAGACCTCGAAAGGCTTTATCGATTTTGTCCGGCAGCATGGTTTGACGGTTCTCAATATCCCCACTGCATTTTGGCACGAGCTAGTCCATACCCTAGGCACCCACCCACTCCCAGACAGTGTGCGTATCGCTCTCGTCGGAGGCGAGGCAGCTTGCCCGAGCCGAGTGGAGCAGTGGTTCGACACTGCGCCAGAGCAAATCCAGCTGGTGAATGCCTATGGCCCCACAGAGACCACTATCACTTCCTCGATCGCCTACCTGCGAAAAGGGCAGGAGATCACCATCGGTAAGCCGGTTTCCGGGCTGGAGTATCACGTCTGGGACGAAGCCCGGCGCTCGGTGAGCGATGGTAGCCCTGGCGAACTGGTCATCTCCGGAGTCGGGCTTTCACATGGCTATTGGAATCGCCCCGACATCACTGCTCGAGCATTTGTGACCAAAGGCGATACCCGCTACTACCGCACTGGAGACAAGGTCGCCAGGAATGGAGCTGGAGACTACCGCTTCATCGGCCGTATCGACGATCAGGTGAAGATACGCGGCTACCGGATCGAGCCTGGCGAGGTCGCCTCTGCCATAGCCAGCCACTCCTCGGTCGCTGAATGCGTGGTGCGGGCGATGGATGTCCACGGCACGCAGCAGCTGGTCGCTTACTTGAAACCCCGAATCCGTGTCGATGAGCCCGGGGATCGGGACGACTTACTCAAAGCACACCTATGCGAAAAACTACCAGCCTACATGGTCCCGGATCACTTCCTATGGATCAATTACTTCCCTCAGACGGCTGGAGGTAAACTGGACTATCAAAAACTGCCCCAGCCAGCGGCAGATGTCTCCACGCCCGAGGTAGCAAGCCCTCCTCAGAGCGACACCGAAGCCAAACTCACTACCGTCTGGCAGAATGTTTTGGGACAGCCTGTGGCATCGGTCGCTCAGGACTTCTTTCTGATGGGAGGCAATTCTCTCAAAGCCATGCGTTTGGTCGGCGAGATCGAACAACTCTTCCCCGGCACGATCGTGCCCATCGCCACGCTGCTCCAGCACACCACCATCAAATCCCTGGCTGAGCATCTGGATCAGGCACAGCCGCTGCACAAAAAGGAAACACCGCCAAGTGCCCCATTGATCACCACGATCAATCCTGACTCCCAGGAGACACCGATCGTCGCCTTCCACGGCGCTGGAGGAGGCGGACTATTCTTCAAAGACTTCGAAAGCTGCCTGACTGAGCGTCATCCCTTTCACATCATAGAGTCGCAGGTGCTTTATCAGACTGGCGACATCGAACTCCCACACAACTCGGTAGAGGAATTATCTGAGGCTTATGCCACAGCTCTGCTCCCCCTCCTCGCGCGGGCCGAATCCGTAATCCTCAGTGGCTACTCACTAGGAGGCCTACTCGCTTACGAGGTGGGCTTTCATCTGGAGCAGCATGGCATCCCGACTCAAAAGCTGATCAATATCGACGCGCCCGTGCCCAACGCAGTGTTCAACCGGCCTGCCTGTAATCAGATCGCCTTTCTCGCCAAACTCGGCGTGACTCAGCCAAACAACCTGATCAAACGCATTCAAAATCGGTTTAAACTAAAGCGACAGCTCAGACAGATAGACGCCTCTGAGGATTCACTATCTGGCGAGCTACGCTCCATCGCCCTAGAGCAGTTCTACAATGAGATGGAGAACTCCTACCAACCGACACCTTGGTCAGTCGATATGCATCTGATCGCCTCTAGCGAGGAAGAGATCGGGACCTACCGAGCTCCTTCGTTCGGCTGGAGCCAACTGGTAAGAGACCTCGAAATCGAGTCGGTGCCAGGCTCGCATCTGTCGATGATATCAGAGCCTCATTTGCCTGCTTGCCTCGCCGCCTTTCGCCAGGCTATCGAAGAAACTACGCCGCGAACGGCTACCTAGCCCACACCGGCCTTTCGGCCTGTGGGATCTATGCGATAGTCGCCGACTGACCCATGCCAGAGAAACGAAGACGAACCAAATCAGATAGCTACGATGACCAGCGCCAGGAGCAACCCTGCCCCTGCGGCAGCAGGCAAAGCTACCAGGGCTGCTGCATGCCCTACCATCATAGCAAGGCCAAGGCAAAAACCGCCGAGCAGCTGATGCGTTCGCGCTACAGCGCCTACTACCACCGCCGAGCCGATTATCTGGTCGAGACCACCCACCCCGATACCCGCGAACCGAACTTGGCGAAGAAGATCAAGCAGGGCCTGCACGATGTCTCCTGGCAGGGACTGACCGTGATCCAGTCCTCAAAGGGCGGACTGGAAGACAAGACCGGCAAGGTAGAATTTGTAGCTCGCTATCGCCTCGATGGAGAGATGCATGAAATGCACGAGGTATCTCGGTTTCGCCGCTACAAAGGCCAGTGGAAATACCTAGATGGCAAAGTGAGCTAGCTTTTGCTCACTGTTTCTCCACAGCCGTCAGCGCAGTCCACTGTGCTTCGGTCAAAGGCTGCACATGATTCATCGTGAGCAGCCGCCAGCCATCCGAGGTCTTCACCAGCACCGCTTCACAGGCGGTGTATTGCACATAGTCGACATCGCCCGATTTTGACCAATAGCGGTAAGCCCCTCTTTCCAATGCAGTACCATCCCCACCTCTGCGCTGCGACCAGCGGAACTCGATACCCGCCTGCACCTCCCCCTGAACTGTGTGCTGAAATCCCTCCCGAAATCCCTGATGAGCTGTCTCCATCCGAGAAGGGCTACCATGCATGAGCCACACGCCGTCAGGATGATGCAATTGACGATAAGCCTCAAAATCTCCCTTCCCCACAGCCTGGGAGATCCTCTTCCAAAATTTGTCTAACTCCGCAAGCCGCGTACTCTCCTCGGCCAGAGCATTAATTTGGAAAACAAAAAATAGCGCAAACCATAAGGTTTTCATTGAACACAGCTAAGCATTCGTGCAGTGGTAGTCCACAATTATATGAAATCACAGTGGTCCGACGCCGATGCTAATCAGTTCGATGGAGATCTAGGTCTCCGAGTCTACACCTCTCGCCTCCTCGGAGCCGATCCAGAGCTGGTTCTTCATGGTGGTGGCAATACCTCTGTGAAAGTCACTGAAAAGGATTTTTACGGCGACGATGCCGAGGTCCTCTACATCAAAGGATCCGGCTGGGATCTCGGCACTATCGAGGCCCCAGGCTTCGCACCAGTGCGCATGGAGCCGCTACTCAAGCTGGCCCAACTTGATAGCCTTAGTGATTCGGTCATGGTCGCTCAGCAGCGCGCAGCTATGCTCGATGCCTCGGCACCAAATCCAAGCATTGAGACCATCGTCCATGCAGTGATCCCACACAAGTTTGTCGATCACACCCACTCCAATGCCGTAGTCGCCCTGACCAATCAGGCCGGTGGCGAGGCAACCATCCGCGAGGTCTATGGCGATCGTGTTCTCATCGTCCCATACGTGATGCCCGGCTTCGACCTTGCCAAGCAGATCGCCAAGCAGCTTTCTGAGATCGATCCACGCTCCATCGATGGTCTGATCCTAATGAACCACGGCATCTTCACTTTCGACGACGATGCCAAGAAATCCTACGAGCTGATGATCGAACTGGTCACTCTAGCTGAGGAGCATCTAGCCTCCAAGCTCGGCGGCTACACCGCACCTACCGCGGAGGCGGAGGAGGATCTACCTGGTCTCGCTCAGATCCGCCAAGGTGTCGGTCAACTGCGCGGCGCGCCAGTCTTTGCCAAGCTAGACCAATCCCCAGAGGCAGTCGGCTTCTCAGCTCGCCCAGATGTGGCAGACCTCGCCACTCGCGGCCCGCTGACTCCTGACCACACGATTCGCACCAAGCGACTACCAGTGGTGATCGGCGAAGATATCGACGCTTCACTAGCACAATACGCTGCCGACTATAAGGCCTACTTTGAGAAAAATAACTCAGGCGAGACAATGCTAGCACCAGACCCGAAGTGGGCTGTCTGGCCTGGAAAAGGTGTGATTAGTTTTGGCACTACGGAGAAGGAAGCCGGCATCATCCACGATATCGCCACCCACACATGGACTACCATCCAATTGACTGAAGCAGCATTTGACGGCGGCTGGCAGCCTCTTCCGGAGAAAGAACTTTTCGAGATCGAGTATTGGGAGCTAGAGCAGGCCAAACTGGCCAAAGGTGGCGCCGCTCCGATCCACCAGGGCAAAGTCGCCATCGTGACAGGCTCTGCAGCCGGTATCGGCTTCGCTTGTGCCGAGTCTCTCGCCGAGCAGGGTGCCAAAGTCATCGGTATCGACCTGAGCCCCGAGATCGAGGAGCAGATGGCCAGCATCGGTGGCATCAGCTACATCGCCAATTTGACTGACGACGAGAAAGTCATCGAGACAGTCGAGTCAGTCGTCCGCGAGTTTGGCGGCATCGACATCCTCGTCTCCAATGCCGGTATCTTCACCGCAGGTGCCTACCTCGACGATCTCGAGCAGACCAATTGGGACAAGTCTTTCGCCGTGAACCTGACCAGCCACCAGAAGCTGCTCAAATACACCATCCCTTACCTGAAGAAAGGCCTCAAGGAGCCAGCCATCGTCCTAGTCGGCTCACGCAATGTGAATGCACCTGGTGCAGGCGCAGCTAGCTACTCCTGCGCCAAGGCAGGTCTCACACAACTCTGCCGCGTCGCTGCTCTCGAGCTGGCACCACACGGTGTGCGCTGCAACATCATCCACCCAGACGCTGTCTTCGACACCAAGCTCTGGACCGAGGAGAATCTCAAGCGCTCCGCAGAGCGCTACAACATGACCGTAGAAGAGTACAAAACTCGCAACCTACTGAAGACCGAGATCAAATCCAAAGACGTGGGCAATATGGTAGCTGCCATGGCTTCGCCACTCTTCGGCAAGACCACCGGTGCCCAAATTCCTGTTGATGGCGGAAACGATCGGGTGATCTAACTTACCCGCGCTCAGAGTATTTTAATGGCGGTGTGGCTGCTCTGGCAAGACCACCCATTATCTAAAGGAAACCTACCCAAGCGTAGCTAAAAAGATCACTTGCCTCGAGTGGTTGCCTTTTCATAATTGAAGTGGTTTTTCATAGAAAACTCCACTCTCATGAGTTCCGACTCTGCCGCCTCTATCGACTCGACACACACACCTGCCGAGGCTGAAGCCTTCATCCCATTCATCCTCGACGACCTAGTCGAGAAATGTCTGGCAGAGGCCGACGGCCTGTCAGTAGATCAGCACGACGCATTTCGCGAGTTCTGCGATCTGTTCTCTGCTACGACCAATTTTCAGTCCCACCGTGCGATGGGCTCTCTGGATAAAGACTACGCATTCTTCAACCCCGACTCGGAGATGCGCACCATGGCATCGACTCGCGCCGATCGCGAAGAGGCAGGCGACCGAGTCGTCGATTCCTTCCGCGAGATTGCCGAGAATGCTAATTACCGCCGCCTGAGCGATGAGGAGATCGAGGCCTCCTTTTCCGAGCAAAGCCTGATCAAGCTGCGCACAGCTGTCGATCTCGATGCATTCGATAAGATGGAGTGCTGGGTACGTGGCGGAGATCAGCGCACTCACACTTTCAAAAACTGGAAGTTTCAGGACATCGAGAAAGATGTCTCTGTCTGGCGACGAGTCCTGCTACTGATGCAGTTCAAAGAAGACGAACGACTCACAGAAAATCAGCTCAAAGCCAAAAAGAAGGCCAACCTCCCCTACGAGCCCGGCAAGATCTATCTCTATCAATACAAAGATGTCCCCGCAGCAGACCTCGAGATTCTTTTCCCCAATGTGCGGGTCAGCATGAACCGCAAAGACCAGATCATGCTCGGAATCCCTGCCGTAGCAGCGACCATCGGTACCATCATAAAAGTCGGCACCAAAATCGTCCTCGTGGCGGGCGCTGTAGCCTATGCCCTCACCAATACCTTCGAGCTAAACATCCCATTCTTCGAGAAGGAGGACTTCAACGCCCCCGAGGCGAAGACTCTAGCCATCGTCGTGCTCGGGCTCCTGGGAGCCTTGGGTGGCTTGTTCTTTAAACAATACACCTCGGTGAAGAACAAACGTATCGGCTTCCTAAAAGAAGTGTCCGAGCACCTTTTCTTTCGCAATATCGCTATGAACAAAGCCGTTTTCGATCGAGTGATCGACGACGGCGAGGATGAAGACTGCAAAGAAGCGATGCTGGTCTACTACCACCTCCTCACCAATCGTGGCCTACCAAAAACTCGCAAAACACTGGATGCCACTATCCAGGACTGGATGCAGAGCAAACTCAATGTGGTCATCGATTTCGACATCGACGGTCCAGTGGAAAAACTCAGCAGAGCCAATCTGCTCTCCGAAGACGCCCACGGCCATCTACAGGCGCTACCTCTCGCGCAAGCCAAACAAGCTCTCGACCAATCTTGGGATAATGCCTTCGACTTTAGCTAATCAGTCGCACAGCAGTCAAACCGACAGCCAGTCAACGAGTTAATCAGTCTTTGTACGACAAAAAACTCGCCAAATCTTGCTCTCAGGATTAGCCATCTGTGCTAACATTGTGCCAATCCGTTCTGCCTGTATGAAAATGCCAAGACTTACCCGATGGGCGCTACTTTGTGGCCTATCTGTGACTGCTGTTGCTCAAGATGGGGGCTCCCTCGTGGTGCCCACACCCAGCTTCTCTAATCCGAGTGCCGAAGCCTCTAAAACAGAGGTGTCGACCAGCGAGGTGAAACTGGACCCCTCCAAGACCGATGTCCGCAAGATCTTATCCGAAGCAGCGGCTACATCTGCCGTAGAGGCTGGACCGCGAGTCATCAGCGAGATCGGTACGGGCACCGAGGCAGATCTGAAAAGTGGCGCTGCTTCAGCCGCTAGCAACGAGCCAATCGCCAATGTCACACAGGAGCATGCTGAGATGCTGGAAAAGATCGCCGACCTCCTGTCGGTGCGTATGCAGTCACTGAAGAAACGAGAAGATGCTATGGCAGACCGCGAGGCCGTCATCCTCAAGCGTGAATCCATCCTACGGCAGATCGAAGCCTCTCTCCTACGCCGGGAAAAGGTCATTCAGCGCCGTGAAAAACTCCCTCCACCGCAAGCGTGGCGTGGCAGACCAAAACCAAACATCGAGGCTCGCTACGCCGCGGTACTAGACGGCGAGTCGATGCAATTTTTCTACAATAAGAATGCCACCAAAAAGACCCCTGTAGCGAGCACCCAAAAACTGCTAACTGCCCTGATCGTCTGCGAGGCGGGCGATCTGGATGGTGAGCTAGTGGTAGATCGAGCTGCGACTCGAGTGGAGCCAATCAATGTCGGTATCCGCACCGGAGAAAAGTACACTCGCCGTCAGTTGCTCAACTCTCTGCTGATCAAAAGTGGTAACGATATCGCTACCGCTCTAGCCATCGACAATGCAGGTAGTGTCGAAGCATTCGCTGCAAAAATGAATGTGTATGGCGCGATGATTGGGTTGGTGAATTCCAACTTCGAAAACCCACATGGCCTGCCCAATGACGAACAGTACTCCTGCGCTAGAGACATCGCCATCGTAGCCTATGAAGCCTACCAAAACGACACCATCCGCGACATCGTAAAAAAGAAGGTCTACGACTTTAAGTTTCCTGGTTCTCGAGGCTCCGTGACACTCTACAATACCAACAAACTGCTCGGCACGATGGAAGAGTGTAATGGGATGAAGACAGGCTACACCAATGCCTCGGGCCGCTGCCTGGTCTCCAGTGCCGTCGTCGATGGACAACACCGCATCGCTGTGGTCATCAAAGCCACCACTTCTGGTGTCTGGCGCGATAGCGAAAAGCTCCTCGATTGGGCTCTCGATCTAGAGATGCTCGGCCCCGTGCGTGAGGACGAGTTCTCCATGTGGATGGGAGGTATCTAGGCCTTGGCCTCTGCAGGCTTGTAGCACTCCGTGATTCCCCGCTTCACGTCTTCCATACTGATTGGCTTGGTCAGAAAAGCATTCATACCCACCTGCATACAGGACTCGCGCACCCCAGCTAAAGCGTGGCCTGTCATCGCGATGATGGTTGGCTGCTTGACTAGATTGAAGCTCTTGCGGATCTCCACACAGGCATCTTTTCCGCCCATCACCGGCATCTGTAGATCCATAAAGATCAAATCGATATCGGCATGTTTCAGTGTCTGCTCGACACCTTCCTTACCGTTGTTGGCGATCAGGATTTCGGTGTAGCCCAGCTTGCGCAGCACCATAGTGGCGATCTTCTGGTTCAGCTTCACATCCTCTACGATTAAGATTTTCGCAGGATAATCCCTAGCAAATCCTGCTTCAGGACCGTCGGCAGCTGCTGGAGGCCCATTCACTTGGGTCGGCCCAGCCGCCGGCGCCATAGCCGCAGGCGCGAGATGATGAGATTGTTCATCCCTCGGCTTAGGCTCTAGCGCCGCCAGATAGGCCTCAAACAGCTTCGTTATCGATAAAGGTTTATAGACGATCGAAATAGTAGGAGGAAGTGGCTCGGAGTCGACACAAGTACGCTCACCGACATGCTTCAGCAGTATCGTAGGAATACCCGCTTGGTACACCGCCGTCAGGAGACGCCTAGTCAGCTCATCAGAAGGAGATGAGCGTATATCAAACAAAAAGAAGCTTGGGCGAAATTGAGAAACCTGAGTGATCACTTCATCTGTCAGACTAGGAGCGATGTGTGCCTCCATTCCCCAGCGTTGACAGTTGATTTGTACCACCTCGGCGAACACTTGGCTCTTACAAAGAACCACCACATTCTTGCCCTGAAGTTTATCCAGTTGAGTCGGATCATCCTGCGGTCGCGATGTCGCCTCCTGTGGCACCTCCCGACACGGCAACTCGATACGAAACTCGGATCCCACATCGACCTCACTCTCCACGAGCAGATCCCCCTTCATGAGACGACAGATCTTGCGACTGATAGACAAGCCAAGCCCCGTACCACCAAATTTACGTGTCGTCGATGCATCGGCTTGGGTAAAGGCCTCAAAGACCTTATCTTGATTCTCCGGTGCGATACCGATCCCGCTGTCGCGCACCCCTATCTGCAGCCGCCCTTCGATCACTCTCACCAGCACCGATATCTCGCCCTCTGTGGTGAATTTCACCGCGTTCCCGATCAGATTCACCAAGACTTGCTTCAGTCGCTCACGATCACCAAAGATGCTGCTCGGTGTGCCTGTATCTAAATGGTAGAAGAGATCCAATCCCCGATCTGCCGTCTGGTAGCTAAAGAGATCGATTGATTCCTCGACCAACTCGATCAGATCAAATGGCCGGTTCTCCAGTTCCATCTTCTCCGACTCGAGTTTCGAGAAATCGAGCACGTCATTGATCAAGTGTACCAAGGAATGCCCACTGTTGGTGATGATGTGTGCCAGTTCCCCCTGCTCTGGCGATAGGTCCGTCTGCTGCAAAAGACTCGCCGTACCGATGATACCATTCATCGGTGTGCGGATCTCGTGGCTCATATTTGCAAGAAAGTCCGATTTCGCTTCGCGGGCGACCTCGGCCTGCTTTTGGGCGACCTGGAGATTCTCGATCGACTCGCTGTAATTATTTTTCGTCGCCTGCAGGCTCTGTGCCATCAGATTGAAGTTTCTGTGCAGACGCTCTAGCTCAGGCGGACCACTCTCTTCGAGACGTAGGTCGTACCTACCATTGGACACCGTCTGCATGCCCGCCGAGATAGCGGACATGCGCTTGGCAAACCAAGTACTCAGATAGATCACCGTCACCAGCAACGGCAGCAGTGCTACAAGTGGCCATAGGTAGTAGGCTTTCAGCTTAGAGATATCCGCCACCAATGATCGAGACGGCTTCACCTCGCTGAGGATGGCATAGTCAGCCCCTTCGAAGCCCTCGAGTACGCAGTAGAAAAAATTCAGATCGGGCATACGACTAGTACCAGCGATCAACTGCCACAGAGACCCGTAGCCCAGCATAGTCTCCCAGCCCTCCAGCGCCTCTCCTCCGACGAACTGGGCCTCAAAGCGCGTCGGAATAGTGTCCAAACCGCCGCCAGGCTGCGACACGTAGACGCTCGATACCACACCATCCTTGCGGCTATAAATCACCACTTGAGCCGACTCGAGATCCGGGCCGAACAATTCCTTCTGCCTCTGCAGTAGTGCGGAGCCGATTTTTTCGATCTCGTCGGAACTCTTGACCGCAGACAATCTAGACCTCGCATCCCTATGATACTGAACCAGTTGCTTCTCCAGCTCCTCATTGCTCGCAGACACCTCAAAGAGGTAAGTCAGCGCCAAGCCTGTGCCTAAGACCAACATGGTCACGGCTAAACTGCGAACAACCATGTTCGCGGCTATAGATGGCAGCTTTTTACGCATTAAAGAGGGTACTTCAGAATGTGTTTAGGATGTGTGTCTTCCAAGCTAATTCAACGGTAATTATATTCAATATAAAAATTATAGATCTCTAAAACTTTTTTAGGCGAGTTAAATCCACCTGTTTTTCCATGAATTTCGACCTTATCGACCTCAGTGTATCCCTGCAGCACCAGGCCTCTAGCGAGCCTCTCAAGCCCAAAATCCGTTACCTGAGCCATGCATTCGGCTTTTGGCAGATGCGCTGGCTATTCGGCGTGCGCCGCTCTCAGCTACATCGCTCTCGGGGTCTAGGCTGGGCCATGGAGAAGATCACCGCGATCACTCACACTGGCACCCACGTCGATGCGCCCTACCACTACGGCCCAGAGTCGATGGGGAAACCTGCGCGCACCATCGATCAAGTCCCACTGGAGTGGTGCTATGGGCCGGGAGTGCGACTCGATCTCCGCCACCTGCAGGACGGCGACGAGATCACCGTCGCCGAGCTCGAGAAAGCCCTTTCAGCGATCGATCACCAGCTGTCTCCGGGCGATATCGTACTGCTCCAAACTGGGGCTGACACTCGCCTGAATCAGGGCAAGGCCTACTTCCAACAGCCCGGCTTGGGGCGAGATGGCACCCTGTGGCTGGTCGAGCAAGGCATCCGCATGATCGGCATCGATGCCTACACCATCGACCGACCGTTTCACGCGATGAAGGCAGACTACAAACAATCTGGCGATGCCGAGGTCCTCTGGCCTGCGCACTTTGCCGGACTAGAGGCGGAGTACTGCCAGATCGAAAAACTAACCAATCTCGACCAGATCCCCTCCTCCACCGGCTTTATGGTATCCTGCCTGCCAGTAAAAATCGAGGCTGCTAGCGCTGGCTGGTGTCGGGCTGTGGCGATGATACCGCGATAGAGGACTCGCCGATATCGAGCTGAGATGCCATGCTACGCCTACCATGGATTGGAATAGAAGAGACCTACTCGGCCTATCTGCCGGCATGCTCGCCGCCAGCACAGCACCTACCATACTGTCTGCCGCCCCCAAATCTGGGAAGAAATACCGCACAGCCCTGATCGGTAGCGGCTGGTGGGGTATGAACATCCTACGCGTCGCGCTGACCGATGGTCGCTGCGATGTCGTAGCGCTGTGCGATGTCGATGCCGACGAGCTAGAGGTCTCCGCCGACGAGGTGGAGGGCCTGACAGGCAAGCTACCCAAAACCTATAAAGACTACCGAGATATGCTGGCGGCCGAAGACATCGAGGTAGCCATCATCTCCACCCCCGATCACTGGCATGCCCTGCAGTCCATCGCCTGTATCGAGGCAGGTGCCCACGTATTTGTCGAGAAACCTACCGGTCACACCATCCAGGAGAGCCGCGCTATGGTCAATGCAGCCCGTGCTGCCAATCGAGTCGTGCAGGTCGGCATGCACCGCCGCATAGGCCCACACCATGTCAGTGGTATGAAATTTCTCAAAGAGGGCGGCGCTGGCGATATCGGCATGGTGCGCATGTTCGTCCATGGTGGCGGCGGCCCAGAGGCTCCAACGCCCAATCAGCCTGTGCCGAGCAATCTCGACTGGGATCTCTACTGTGGCCCAGCACCCATGCGACCTTTCTGCAAAAAGATCCACCCCGGCGGATTCCGCAACTTTCTCGACTTTGCCAACGGCACCCTCGGCGATTGGGGCGTGCACTGGCTCGACCAACTGCTATGGTGGAGCGAGGAGCAGCACCCCAAAAGTGTCTACTCCACCGGCGGGCGCCCGATCCGTGGCGAGGCGATTCTCAACGATAAGGAACAAACCACCGACGCCCCCGACCACCAAGTAGCCACCTACGAGTTCGAAAACTTCACCGCCACTTGGGAGCACCGCCGCTTCGCTGGCAATGAAGCGGAAAAAAGCAAAATCGGAGCCTACTTCTACGGCACCAAAGGCACCTTCCACATGGGCTGGCGCGATGGCTGGACTTTCTACCCTGCCAGAGGCGGCAAAACCATCCACGAAGACCCGAAATTCGATCACGAAAAAGACGGCCACAATGTGCCACCTCTCTGGTCCGACTTCATCGACTGTATCGAGACCGGTCGCCGCCCCGTGGCCGATGTCGAGATCGGACACCGCGCCACCAATCTCGCCCTACTCGGCATGCTCAGCTACAAAGTCGGCCGCAGCGTCCAGTGGGACGGCGAAAAGGAGCAGATCATCGGCGATGCCGAGGCGAACAAGTTACTGCGCAGAGACTATCGAGGTGAGTGGGAATATCCGAAGGTCTAAAACAGATTGAAGGGAAAGTCCTCATCGTTTGGCAAGCACTGGCCATGGCTTCCCGCATTGGTCGCCTTCGCGTTGTGGACCCTAAACTACCTAGCGACTCTAAGCCTGCACTTAAATTTCGACCGCTACTTTTTTCGGATTGGAGTCTACGAAGCACATTGCACTATTGGAGGAGAGCGTAGCTATGATACATCGGAGACATATATTGATTTTCGCTATTCGCTGAACAAAGCAATACGTGATCCAAACTATGACCCGTTTGATTCCTCCACTCCAGCAGCAGATCCTACGTTCATGTCATTTCATCAATGGATTAGAGGAGGCTGGCAATTCGATGTAGACCAAAGGACCAATTCATCCGAATTCAAATTTTCCTTTCCTACCAGTATCCTTTTCATCGGCTGCCTTGCACTGAGCACTCTCCTCCACTTCAAAAGGAAGAAGGGACTACCCATCGTTCCTCATAAAACGCGATAGGTTGCACCTGACTTTTCATCAATCTCACATTCAGTTAATCCGATACCACCGCTAACAAGCTTGGGCTAAAAGGTATTGAAAAACCTCTAAATTAACGATCACTCCGCTCTGCGTTTTAGCAAACCGACAATCACTAACGAAAACGACAGAAGAATCAGCCACGCGATTACACCAAAAATAATAGCCAACTGGATTACAGCTTCCTGGCTAATAAAGGGAGCTATCGGCTCACTACACGATTTTGCCTGCTCCGAAAAAGACACCGAAGCAAAGCAGACAAAAACGGCTACCAAAAGAGGGATTCCTCTGTTCTGGTTCAGCGTGAACCATACAAACTCTTCTCTCTTATAACGGAATAATC
>JAHDID010000019.1 GCA_020630975.1 Verrucomicrobiota bacterium | reverse complement strand
TAACTTACCACCACCAGTGATTTTGGTTCCGGCTCCGCCGGGATAGGGTACAATCAGCAGCGAAGGAACAAAGCGGGGCTAAGGTATAGTTAAAAAATATAACCTCGGGCAGTCCCTGTAGAAATTGCCCTGAGCTGCGCCCTCCCATCACTTACTGTCGCACTGTTGGTCACGGGAATTCTGAAAGTGAGCTAAATACTGCTCCATGAATTTCAGCTGACCTTTGTTTAATGAAATACCTGGCCTTCTCGAATTCAAAAGAGCCAAACCTTCTTCCACGCTTGTGATTTGCCCCTTGTGGATCAATAGCCCAAGAGCGAACAACCCCGTCCTGCCGTGGCCTTGAGCGCAGTGGATATAGGTCTGCCCATCCAGAACTGTATTGACCGCACAAGCCAATGATTCCTCCGTAGGCGTACTGGCATCAAGTATCGGAAAACAGAAATAGCCACTATGCTGACGAATTTTCTTCGGTTCTTCCATCTCAGAAGTCAAATCCACATAGTGATCTACCCTTGTCAACTCTTCTCGCGCCAGAAGACGCCTACCGACCACCAGATCTTCGTCGACTCGATCATATGCATTCTCACGGCTAAAGACACGAAAGATATGCCAAACACACCACGTGTAGAGAAAGAAGGGCAACAAGAAAACTTTGGCTACGTGGTGAATTCGACCATCAGCAGATTTGCCAAACACACTGCTGACTAATCCAAGATAACCCAATGCCACCCATATGAAACAAGCGGCCAACCACAGAAAAACAATAGCCGCAGCGGGATACCTGAATGCCGCACCAATGAATAGCGTGCTTAAAACCCCAAATAACACGCCATACTTCATCCGAATCGCATAATGGAAGAATCCATTCCCCCCTCAATGGAAAGGAAGAGAATTCATCCCTCGCCTCGCGCATTCAGACTCAATCAATCAATACCCTAGCCTCCTGCTCAGAAGCTGCTGCGGCTAATGGTGTCTTCGATGTGCCATTCATAAGGTAAGAAGCCTCTGACTTCAGATCTTCCTGAAAATGAATGACTGTGACACCTCCGAATAAAATGACAATGGTAGAGACAGCGATAGAGAGGGCCTTGATCATTCTTTCGCATATCTTAACTATATGCTTAAGTCAAATACTTGGCGCAATTCTTAAAAAATCCTCTTTATAGAAAAAATGGAAGTTTCGAAAAACCTTAATCTAATAGATTTCCGAGCATCTCTTCAGGATTTTCGAGGCACTCTTTCAGCTTCACTAGGAAGGTGACAGCCTCTTTTCCATCGACGATTCGGTGGTCGTAGCTGAGGGCCAGATACATCATCGGCCGAATAACGACCTCGCCATCGACAGCGACTGGGCGCTCCTGGATACTGTGCATACCTAGGATGCCGGACTGCGGCGGATTGATGATCGGCGTGCTAAGTAGAGAGCCGTAAATACCACCATTGGTGACGGTGAACACACCGCCCTGCAGATCGGCCAGCTGGATCTTTCCAGAGCGAGCACGAGTCGCGTAGTCGATGATGTCGGTCTCGATCTCAGCACAGGACTTGGCATCGACATCGCGCACCACTGGCACGACTAGACCTTTGTCCGTACCGACAGCCACACCGATATCGTAGAAATGGTTGGTGACGATCTCGTCGCCCTCGATTTGAGCGTTGATCCCAGGCACCTCTTTGAGGCCCTCGAGAACGGCTTTCAGGAAGATCGACATGAAACCTAGCTTCACGCCATGCTTGGCGACAAAGTCTTCCTGCACACGCTTGCGCAGTGACATGACATGACTCATATCGCACTCATTGAATGTCGAAAGGATCGCGGCATCCTGCTGGGCATTTACCAGATGGTCTGCGATCTTACGCCGCAGGGCTGTCATCTTCTTGCGAGTGGTCGGCTTGGCCGGATCCCCTGCGCCAGCTCCACCACCGTTAGCAATAAACTCGAGGACATCCTCTTTCGTCACCCGACCAGCGGTACCAGTACCTTTGACCTGTGAGAGATCGACGCCTTTTTCATCGGCGATCTTTACCGCTACCGATGTCGCCTTAGCACCTGAGTTGTCGACAGATGAAGCCGCAGAAGTGACGGTGGAATTCGCCTGCGCTGGAGCCGCTGCTGCTACAGCTGGCTTTGATTTCTCGTATCCCTCAGGAGGATCACAGGGCTCGATAGAACCTACGACAGCTCCGATATCTACCTCGTCGCCCTCAGCAGCGATGTGAGTGAGGATACCACCTGTCTCTGCCTCCAGATCTTGGGATACTTTGTCAGTCTCGATCGTGAGTATTTCCTCACCAGCGCCTACGTACTCACCGCTCGGCTTATGCCACTCAGCGATAGTAGCAGATGTGATCGACTCGCCTACGGATGGAATTTTTAGCTCGATGGCCATTTTCTAAGTGTGAAGGATTTAGTAAGAAGGATAAATCAGATAGTGAAAGCCTCTTCGACGAGCTTGTTCTGCTCGCGCTTGTGAATAAGCTTGGCGCCCGTAGCTGGGCTAGCTGCAGTGCCACGCCCAGCGTAGCGTACCAGATGTTCAGTCAGCTTCTGGATACGTGGCCCGATGAACGTCCAGCCACCCATATTCAGCGGCTCCTCTTGGCACCAGATCCAGCTAGTGGCATTGCCATACTTGGCTGCGATCTCCTCCATGCGATCGGCATGGTAGGGGTAAAACTGCTCGACACGGATCAGCGCGGCATCAGTGATCTCATGCTCTCGACGATAGGCCAGTAAATCGTAGTACACCTTACCCGAGCAGAAAATCAGCCGCTTCACTTGATCTGGCTCCACCAGAGTATCGCAAGCATCGTCAAGGATCTCCTGAAAGCAGGTCCCCTCAGCCATGTCATCAATAGTCGATACACAATCAGGATGAGTGAGCAGGCTCTTCGGCGTCATCAAAACGAGCGGCTTTTTCAGATCGTCGCGTACCAACTGGCGGCGAAGCACGTGGAAATACTGTGCCGGAGTGGTCACATTACAGACGTGCATATTATTCTCACCACAGAGCTGGAGAAATCTCTCCAATCGCGCACTACTGTGCTCCGGCCCCTGGCCCTCGTAGCCATGCGGCAGTAGAAGAACTAGCTCGCTGACTCGCTGCCACTTGGACTCGGCTGATGACAAAAACTGATCGATGATAACCTGCGCGCCATTGGCGAAGTCACCAAACTGAGCCTCCCAGAGCACCAGCATGTCGTGAGAGACGGAAGAGTAACCATACTCAAAGCCGAGCACAGCAAACTCCGAAAGCAGACTATTATAGACCCAAAGCTTTGCCTTTTGGTCGTCAGAAAGATGATTCAGCGGCGTGTAGCGCGCGCGTGTATCGGGATCGTAAAGCACCGCGTGACGATGCGAGAAAGTGCCTCGCTTACAGTCTTGCCCCGAAAGTCTGACCGCCTTTTCCTCCAGAAGCAAGGAACCAAAAGAAAGTGACTCAGCGAGTGCCCAGTTGATCCCAGCACCTTTCTCGATGGCTTCTGCACGCGCTCCTAGCATACGCTTGGCCAGTTTGGGATTCACCTTCACATCCTCAGGGATAGAGGTGATCTTTCTGCCCAATTCAATCAGTCGCTCTTTATCAAACCCAGTGTCTACGGGATCATGACTGTACTCGCGTTGAGGCGCTTTCCCCTCACCAGCCAGAGCTTGATCTTCGCCTTTTGCCTCCGCTTCACGCAGGTCTTCAAACTCTTTGTCCAGACGAGCCCTAAAATCAGCCGCCATCTGCTCAGCCCCTTCGGGAGAGATCTCGCCGCGAGCGATCATATCAGCCGCAAAAATAGCCGCTGGGGTCTGATGGCTGCGCACCTTACGGTAGCGTCGAGGCGAGGTAAAAGCTGGCTCATCCCCCTCGTTATGACCATGGCGGCGGTAACACACGATATCGATGATCACGTCCCGCTTAAAGCGCTGCCTAAAATCAGCGGCCAGTTGTGCAACAAACAAAACATCTACAGGAGAATCGCCGTTCACATGAAAGATCGGCGCATCGATCATCTTAGCGACGTCCGTGCAGTAGGCTGAAGAACGAGCGTCCTCAGGAGTCGTCGTGAAACCAATCTGGTTATTGACGACGATATGAATCGTACCACCGGTACGGTACCCAGTGAGCTGAGATAAATTGAGTGTCTCGGCGACACTTCCCTGCCCGGCAAACGCGGCATCACCGTGAATAAGGATCGGGACGACACTGCGTCGATCCGCACCAGAGTCGCGCAGATCAGGATCCTGATAGCGCTGCAGGGCCCTAGCCTTGCCCTCTACGACGCCGTTGACGGCTTCGAGGTGGCTGGGGTTGGCTCCCAAATGGATATTCACCACCTTATCGTCAGAGGTCCGGCGGACCGCATCGAACCCGAGGTGATATTTCACATCCCCATCGCCCGCGACTAGGTTGGGCACATAGTTCTCTGAAAACTCGTATAATAGAACCGAAAGCGGCTTATGCAGAAAATTGGCCAATACGTTCAGACGACCGCGGTGAGCCATACCCATGACGATCTGATTCACCCCATTTGAAGGGCAATCCTCTAAAATCGCGTTCAGAGCCACCATCAGCGCATCGCCCCCCTCTAGCGAGAAGCGCTTCTGTCCGACGTACTTTTTGTGTAGAAACTGCTCAAAGCCCTCTGCGTGAGTCAGCCACTCGAGAATCTCCTTGGAACGAGAGCGATAAGTCGGCTCCTCGATATCGATGCGAGCCTCGATGCGCTCGCGGATCCAGTTGCGCACTTCGTTGTTGTGGATGTGCATGTACTCGAAGCCGATCTTGCCACAGTACATCCTGCGCAGCCGATCAATCATCTCCGACAGCTTCATCACACGGCCGCCCTCAAAGAACTGAGATGAGACATCCTCTTTGAGATGTTCCTCATGGACGCCCAGCTCTTCGAGACGTAGAGCTGGCACATCTGGACCGTCATCTTTCAGCGGATCGAGGTGAGCGGCTGTATGGCCCAGAGCCCTGTAGGTATAAACCAACGACACGATCCTGGCACGAGTCGCGAGATCTAGTCCGCCGACACCCTCATTAGCTACAGCACTCGAGCCTGGCGAACTGCCATTTTGACCCTTTGCAGCTCGATGAGCTTCTGGTGTAAGCGTCATCCCGATCTCGAAACCTTCGAAGAAAGTCGACCACTCGGCATCTACCGATTGGGGATCTCGCTTCCATTCAGCATACTGTGACTCTAATACATCGGCATTAGCGCGGCTTGCTATAGTGGAACTCATCAATGTAAAACAGATCGAAAAGATGGCTTGAGAGCCACCAAATGCTAGGGAAAAGTCACAAAATATCCGGTTGCTAACTGACTTGATAATAAAGAAACCCTAACTTTTCTCCAAAACAGGCACAGATGATTCTGAATCGAATATCTGACGGCATATCAGGACCGCAGCGATTGACGGGCCTGGTATTGGTAATCGTCAATATGTTCCCCATCCTCGGGGTGATCCTGCAGGATTGGGGGATCTTTCAGCTCGCTTCCCTGTATTGGGTCGAATGCCTGATCATCGGATTCTTCTCATTTGCCAAAGTCATTGCCACAGGCTGCCGAGACCGGGAGCCACTCAAACTGATCATAGCGACCCTCTGTGTGCTGGCTTTCATCATCCATTTCGGATTCTTCTGCACGATGTACGGCGGCCTAGTCATCGAGCTCCTCGGCGAGCGCCCTCGCTTCTCAGATGTGTCCGGACTGGCTTTAGCTGAGATGCTCGGCACCGCCCTACGCACTAGTGGCTCCGTGATCACCATGCTGTGTGTCAGCCACTTCTTCTCATTTGCATGGAATTTTCTCGGCCGCCGTGAATACCGCGAGCGCAGCCCCGCGATGCAGATGCTACAGCCCTACAGCAGGATTGTGCTGCTGACGATCTACCTCATCATTGCAGGCTCTGCGATTACCATGCTGGGCGAGCACTTCATCCTGCTAGTCATCCTAATCGGTGGCAAAACCACACTCGATCTGGCGCTGCACGTCTTGTCTCACGTGAAACCCAGCGAGACTGCTGCTGCAGAGAGTGATTAAGTGCTAATTTGGAGTTTCCAACCCCTCGAACAGCGCTAGTCTGAATGGTGGTTCCGAGACACTCCGCCTCCTTGATTTCCTACAGCTTCCGAAGGGCGACAGCTGCCCTTCTGCTTGGCGCGTATTTCCTACCGACTCTACTGACGGCGAAAACCACGGTCTACGAAAAGATCGACGAAAAATTCGCTCAATATCGAGATGCAGGGGGCTACCTCTGGCAAGTGAGCAAGTCGGGATCTCTCACCTCGGGTGATACCCAATACCTACCCTCCGGTCTGCGCCTAGTCATCGATGACAAGCCCTTCGCACCGACCTACGCGGTGCTCACCGACCTCTCAGATGAGGGCGGAGCGATCGATCTAGCGCTCTCACAAACCACTCAGAACGGCCTGCTAATCAAGCGCAGCACCTGGCTGGATCTCGAGCGCAATGGTATGCGCGTGCTCGATCAGATCACCAACAAAAGCGCAGCCCCCCTCGCTATCGACCTAGCTCTGCGCACCGCCTTTCAATACCCGTGGCAAGGGCTGGTGGATGATCACGGTAGCTTGCTGGACAACGGCCGCGCCAAGCTACCAATCGATCCTTCAGCGACTGCCATTGGCACCAAGTTTGGCCTGAGTGAAGGCCGAGAGGACACTTTGATTCTCTACGGGTCAGAGCACTTGGGCCAACGCCCAGACATCACCGCATCGACCAATGGCCGTGAACTAGTGCTCAGCTACCGCCTAGAGATACCAGCTGGAGAAACCCGCAGCGTACTGCACTGGGTGCTCCGCCGCAATCTACCGCAGCTCGACGATCTACCCATCATCACCTCACCTTTTTTGAGCAATAACCAACTCATCTCACCTCGCTTATCCGATGCCGAGATCGCTACCGTCGCCAATTTCGGGGAACGCTCTTTCTCTAAGTCAGACGATATTGCCAACGCCCCCAACACCCAGCCAATACCCGCCAATACCCAGGCCATCATCGAGCTACGCTCTGGGGAAGTACTGACCGTGGCCGATCTGCACCCCACTCTAGCCGCCACCACCGTGTGGGGCGATATCGCTCTACCGCTGGGCTCGATCAAAAGCGTAATCCATCTCTCAGAACCCCGCCCTCAAGCACGCCTTCAGCTGACAGATGGCAGCTCGATTTCAGTCTTTCTCAAACCAACCCCGATCGAACTCAAACTCACCGATGGCAGCTCCCAATCACTAGACCCACTATCTATCCTGTCCATATCGCGTCCCAAAAATGAACGGATAATGACCGAGTGGTTCCAAAGCGAGTGGAAAACCTTGGCCGATGTCCCGACAGAACTACTTACCAAACAACCCACCTGCCTGATGACAGGTAATCAACTACTAGCGAATGGGGCTAATTTTGCTATCACTGCTGATAGTATAACCCTGTTGATCAGCAAGACGGCTCGCCCCATAGCTCTTCGACAGCGCCTCGATTTTTCGGCCACCGGCTCTCCACAGAAAGGTGACGGACCATGAGATACGACTTTTTTACCATTCTTCTAGCCCCTTGTCTCGCCCTGCTCGGTAGCGCAGCAGCGCAGGAGTCTCGCCTCTCGCCCAGTGCACAGCCCTCTCACGCAGCCCTGGAGATACCAGGAGAGACCTTGATACCAGCGGCTACCGGAGTACGCAGCGATAGCAATGGCCATGTCTGGAATCTAGACAAAAACGGCAGCCTCGGACGGGTGAATAGCGCCATGGTCAATACCGGCCTGATCCTCAGTATCAATGAGCAGAAGTTCGAAGCTGGCAGATCTATGATGACCGCCGACGGCAGGGAGCTGGTCATCACAGGCGCACCTCTAGCCAATCTCGAGGGCCTGCAGACCGCCCGCCGAGTCCTACTACTGGAGGAGGATGGTATGCTCCGATTTTTAGAGCTTTTCTTCAATGGCTCACCCAACACTCTGACTCTCAATATCGCCCTAAACACCTCATTCTCGGGAAACTACAAGAGCACCATCACTGACAGTGCTCGCCTAGAGCCTATCCTACTAGAAACTGGTGAGACGGGATTACTGGTCACTCCAGCTTCATCACAGGCTCATCGCGCTTTCCTTTTCTCACTCTGCTCAGCCAACGCCGCTACGAAACCCAGCATTTCCTCTCAGAGTCGCTACGGGCTCAACTTCCAATACCAGGTGAAACTCGCGCCAGGCGAGACCGCTGCTCTAGCACACGTCGTCAGCCAAGCGCAACCACCAGCCCGCATCGATGCACCTGCGATGACTCAGCTGTTCGAGCCCTACTCTCTCGACGCGATCTGGTCGACGATACCGGCTCAGTTCCGCCCAGTAGTCGCCAATCACAAACCAAGCGCAGACGACCCTAGCTCGACAGTCAGTAGCTTCTCGTCACTGGGGATATCCCCAGATGCCTCGAGCGATATCCTCGCCATCGGCGACCAAACTCGCCTACTGGGTAGAGCCAGCCTGCAGCCTATCGAGCTCGATACCAATTTCGGTAAACTAACCGTGGATCCAGCCTCCATCGCTGCCATCAGCGGCAAGGTCGGCGGGCAGAGGGAGCGTGTCACCGTATTTTTAAATGACGGACAAGTCCTCACCGGACAGCCGACCTCCAAATCCCTCATCTTCCAAATGACAGGTGGCGTGCCCAGCGAGTGGACCTTTGAGAAACTCGATCGCTTAGTCCTAGCCAGCGCTAGCGCACCGCCGTCCGCTGCTATCACTCAAGCTATCATTCGGACCTGGGAAGGCGACGAGATCTTTCTAGACGAGGCGGCCCAAGCACTATCCCTAGTCGGCCGCACCCCGTGGGGAGAGCTGAAGTTTTCGGTGAACGATCTCAGCAGCCTCACTCCCCTCCCCGGCAACCAAGTCGGTCACGAAGCTAGATTGAAAAATGGCACCGTCTGCGTGGTATATATGGCAGACCAACAGTTGGCCCTATCAACTCCCCACACAGGTGCTGTCTCACTGAATTTCGAAACCATCCGCTCGATCGGCTTTTCCCAACCGATCCCTGTAGCTGTCACCGGCAGCTACCTCCGGGTAAAAGGTGAACAAACCCTGGTCGGCGAGATCTCACCAGCGACCATAGCCTTGTCTTTAAACGGGCAAAATATCGAAGTCGACCCACTGGAAATTCGCCAGATCAGCGCGAGCGCCGACGATAGTTTCATCATCCAAACTCGTGGTGGTAGCCAGATCGATGGCCGACTGGTCGAAAAAAGTCTAGTCTTTGAGGTCGGTGATCAGCAGTGGAAAATTCCTGCTGGGGATATCGTAAACCTAGTGGTAAAACGCTCCAATCTCAGCGACGAGCAGCGCTCTCAAATCGCATCACTCATCACACAATTGGGCGATGACGACTGGCACAAGCGCGAAAGCGCCACTGTAGCACTCGCCAAGCTGGGCGATATCGCCACCGCCATGCTGGGTAGTGAACTGAGCCGACAGAAAGATCTAGAGGTTCAGCGTCGCATACAGAGAGTGCTAGTCGGCAGTAGCGATTCTGCCCAACCGTAAATTTTACTTTTCATGGCCGAGACAGACATCACAGCCTTTCAGCGAGCTGCCGGTCAAGTGCGCGGCAGAGTCGGCCTCGTGGCTATGGCGCAGTGGCTACGCGCCAGCCACTGGATAGTCGGGCTCGTGGCGATCGGCGCCGTCATCTGCCTACGCCAGCTCCAGCAGTGGCGCAGTGGCGAGATCTGGGTGGTCTTAGGCCTATGCACGCTATGGCTGGTCGTCGGTGCGGTTCGAGCCTGGATCGCTCGCCCTACCCCACTCAGCGCCCTGTCTCATCTCGACCGCGCGGGCGATTGGCACGATCGATTTGCCTCAGCTTTTAGCTTTCTCAAAAGCGGATCCCCCAGCCTAGGGGAGTCTCTGCATGTGAGTCGCGCCAGAGCCGATCTCGATACTGCGCTCACCCAGCTGCGCCAGGCGATACCCCTACCGCCCTTACGACTGGTCTGGATTCTACCTGTCTTGGCTATCGCTTTTGCCCTCTCACCGATACTGCGCAAAGGCCTCGCGCCAGGCGAAGCCCTGCTCACCGAAGAAATGATCCAGACCGCTGGCAGTGAGGCAGAGCGTATCCGGCAGGCCACCCGCGACCTCGATGGACTGACCTCTCTCGATAGCGAAGAAAAAGCCGCCATCGAAGAGCTGGGCAAAGACCTGAATGCCGCTGCCGATGAGATCGCCAATCCAACTGGCGATACCACCACGCGCGAGCTACTGGCCAATCTCGAATCTCGGGCCCGAGCCGTCGAGCGAATGGCAGAGGAACTAGGTGTCTCGGACGAGGCATGGGCCTCCGAAGGCCTGATTCGCGAGCTGAGCCAGCATGCCGATACCGCAGATCTCGCCATAGGCATCAAAGACAAGCAACCCAAGCTAGTAGCCGATCAAGCCACTCTGATCGCCGACGTTCTAAAAGAGGAAACACTCACCCGTGAAACAGCAGATCGCTACACTCTAGCCCTCGAGCGCTCCATGGCACAAGCCAGCGAAGCCGACCACGAGCGACCTGTCGGCCGACATCTCGGCACCGCCGCTCGGCTACTGGCAGCGCGTCAGCAGGTGCCGGCAGCTGCTGAGTTTACCGCATTAGCCAGCCACTTTCAGCGAGTCGATCAGCGCCAGGCCGCTCAGGACAAACTATCGAGACTCGCCGAACAACTGCGCGAGAGCGGCAGCCAGATCAGCGGTAGCAAACTGGAGAGTCTGAAACAGCTCGCCGACGCCCCAGAGTCGCGCCCCCTACCCCAGGGACTGCAGCCGGTAGAAACGATGCCTCTGGCACAGCAGCTACAGAATGTGATGGCACCACAGGTGCCCCAGCCTGGCGGCGATGACCAATCAGCCATGCCTATCCCCGGCTCACTCGCCGAACAGCCAGAAGGCGGAGCGGGTAACAATCCCGCGCAATCGGATGCGCCCCAGGGCCTACTCGCCCCCATCCCTGGTCAAGAGCCGGCGGGCGATGCCCCAGGCACAGGCCTAGCAAATGGCGGCCCTGGCAATAATGCCAACCCCGAGGGCGGTATGCTATCGGCCCCGATCCCTGGATCGACTCCCGGCAGCGGCGGTAGTATGCCAGGAGCAGGTCTCGGCGGTGCGAGAAATGGAGACGGCACAGTGCCTGGATCGGGTGGCGGCAATGAAGCAGGCAGTGGCACCATGGCCATGTATGAGCAAGAGGGCGATCTAAGCGCTGCCGAGAAAGAGGCACAAGTCGCCGCTCAACTCAACGAAGATGGCGAATCTGAAATGCGCGCCGTCGAAAGCAAAGGGACCCGCACTGAAACCGCCCAACGCTCTCGCCGCGACATCGCGATCGACTTCATAGATACCGAGGAGGCGGCACTTGATGCACAGACTTTACCTCTCTCACGCAGAAACCAAGTGCTGCGCTATTTCTCCGAAATCAGACGCCAACTAGAAGAGACTGAGGAATAGTTTCAGATAAAACCTATTTTCGCGGGCAGTGCTATAGGTCGTATAGGACCTATTGGACCTATACGAAACTATCGAGATCTACTTCTCGTCAGCCAGACCATCCATCTTGCTAGCCACAGCTCCTTTAGGAGCTTTTGGCCAAGGCGTTTCTCCTGGTGCCCACTCGGTAGGCTGTTTGGCGCGCACTGCGTCTACTTTCTCGATCAGCCACTGCGGTGGATTGGCGTTCTCGTTCTGGCCATAGACATAGGGTAGCGGCGGCTCCATCAGTAGCGGTTTGTCGCCTAGTGGTGGGCGCTCATCACCGACGGCATCGACTCGAGCTTTCAGCTTTTTGACGATGTCTGGGTGCGCCCCTGCGATATCGTTTTTCTCCGACGGATCGCCGACGATATCATACAAAGCATCCCCCATCAGCTTGTATTGACCGCTGCGGATGGTCGGCAGACGCACACTGCCCTTCACATCGTAGATGATCTCCGTACGAGGACTGTCTTTGCCCTCTACCAGCATCTCGCTCATATCGTAGGCATCGACAGCGCGCTCTTGCTCGTGGCTACCGCCTGCGAGATTGATGAAGGTGGAATAAAAATCGGTGACAAACATCATGCCATCATTGCTAGTGCCTGGCTTCAACTTATCGGGCCAGCGCATCAAACAAGGCTGACGGACCCCGCCTTCAAAGGTCGTATTCTTTGTGCCACGATAGGGAGCGCTCATCTCCTCCAGCACGGGACCATTGTCGTTGGTGCAGATCAGCAGGGTATTATCCTTGAAACCTCCGTCATCGATTGCCTTCACGATGCGGCCGACTGCTTCGTCAAGACTCTGCAGCATCGCCTCGCGTGGGTCCATATCCTCCTTGCCTTTTGGCACATCGAGAGGGCCATGGACGGCATTGAATGCGATGTAGAGAAAGAAAGGCTGATCTGCACTTTGCTTTCCGATGACTTTCACCGCTTCATCCGCGAATAGCTCTGTCGCATAGCCATCTTCATCGATAGGCGTCTGATTGCGATGCCAGTCGTACACCGCAAAGCGGGCAGGCGCATTGTGCACGATGGTCTTGTTGTAGTAATCGATGCCCCAGCCGTAGTGACCATACTGGTAATCAAACCCCTGCCCCATCGGTAGGTGCTCGGGCAGCCACTCGCCGAGATGCCATTTCCCGATCAGTCCGGTAAAGTAGCCTGCTTCCTTCAGAGCCTCGGCCACCGTGCGCTCGTCGCTATCCAAAGCATGGATCCTACGAGTGTCTTCGCCATCTTCGGTCTGAGCGAGCGTCAGCCCCAGTTTGGCTAGGTAACTAGGCTTACCGAAATCCTCTGAACGCCAGTCGCTCCACGTGCGGAAAGCATAGCGCCCGGTGAGAAAAGCCGACCGAGTCGGCGCACAGACAGAATGAGTGTAAAAGCTACTCAAGCGCATACTCTCATCGGCCAGAGTATCCATATGTGGTGTCAATCCTTTGTCGCTGCCATTATAGCCTGGCTGAGCCCAACCCATGTCATCGGACATGATAAAGACGATGTTGGGGCGAGACTTGGTCAGGGCATTGTCTGCCGCATGAGCTACGACAGAAAGGCCACACGCGACTACGGCGATGAAATATCGGCTGATCATAGGGGTAATGGAGAGCGTTCTAGAATGAATATCAAGCGCCAGAAAAGTCGGTATGACGGACTAAGGCGTTCATTTATAGCTGAGCAGGATAACTGACCGAACGCCTCAAATCAGGGTGCTTTCCAGTTTACAGGCGAAGCTTGATTGATGACACTGATGACGATGGACGACAAATATGAACTGAAATACTGGTTTCTATCGATAGGCATCCTGCTCTACTTGCTCGCAGAAGGCTCGAAGATCGTGCATGTGATCGGCATCATCGTCGCCTTGTTCGGCGTTTGGCAGATCGTGCAATCATTCCGCACCCAAACTGACTAAATGAAGTGGATAGGAGCCCTAGGGTTTTGGCTGCTCTGCCTCTCTCTGCAGGCAGAGCCGAGCCGAGCCAAAAACGTTTTACTGCTAGCGGCCGACGATCTCAACACCTGGCTTCTCGATGAGCCGCATCGTTATTCAGGAAAAGTAATAGCGCCAAACCTACGCAAACTAGCCGCCAGCGGCGTCAACTTCACCAACGCCTACACCTCCAGTCCTGTCTGCTCCCCATCTCGCACCGCTTTTTTCTCAGGCGTCGCCCCATGGGTATCCGGTCACTACCACAATGCCCTACAGGTGCAGCAGAGCGAGCCTCTCAATCAGGCCATCTCACTAGCCAGTTTCTTCAAAAACGCCGGGTACAGCACGGCTGGCTATGGCAAAATCACTCACGGCTGGGATCAGAAAGACGGCTGGGACGACAAAATCGGCCACAAGCGCGATCCAGCGCCTCCAGGCGCTCCGCTCACCGACGTGGGCAGAGGCGAACAAGACTGGGGGCCTATCCACCTGACAGAAGCCGAGATGAATGGCACCCAGATGGTAGACCACGCTATCGCCAAACTCCAGGAACAGCACGACCGCCCATTCTTCATCGCATGCGGGCTCTTCAATCCCCATATGCCGTGGTATGTGCCTCAGAGCTATTTCGACCAATTCCCGCTGGAGGCCATCGCTCTGCCGCCTCTACAGGATGGCGATCTCGACGACGTGCCACCACTGGGCCAGAAAATCACCGAAGGTAAGAGCAAATTCGTAGCAGCAGTGCTCGAGCACGACCTCCATCGCGAGGCTGTGCAAGCCTACCTGGCGACCACAGCCTATGTCGATACCCAGCTAGGCCGCGTGCTCGAGGCACTCGATGCCAGCCCCCATCGCGATGATACCATCGTCGTATTTTTGACTGACCATGGCTTTCACCTAGGAGAAAAGAACCACTGGCAGAAAGCTACCCTCTGGGAGGAAGCCACTCATTGCCTGATGATGTGGCGTGTGCCCGGTATGACCGAAGCTAGCACCACCTGCCAGCGCTATGTATCTCTGCAGGATATCTACCCTACCCTCGCAGAGCTATGCGGTATCGAAGCCCCCGGCTATCTAGACGGCAAATCGCTAATCCCCCTCCTAAAGCAGCCCGATAGCCAATGGACCAGCACAGCCATCACCGCCCTCTGCGACAAAGTCAATCCCGAACAGCCCTACCTATCGATCCGACACAAAAAAGGTCGATACACTCGCTATGCCGATGGACAGGAGGAGTTTTACGATAACCAAACAGATCCCAATGAGTGGACCAATCAAATCGATAATCCTGACTACGCAGCGATCATCGAAAAACTGAAAAAGGCACTACCCACAGCTGCTAAACCACTGCCTGCAGTGGTTAGAGGGAACAGGGCTATCAAGGACCGCTAGAAGTGTTATCTCCATTTGGCAGGTGATCACTCCGATAAATTTTTGAAATCAGCCTTTCCTCCCCCCGTCTCATCTCTAATGACGGCTCCCAATGACATCACAAGGCAAAATGGCACAAAAAACGAGTGGAATGCCTATCACAACGACAAGCAGCGCCCCAATCATGTCTAGGTTTAATTATGGTTTTTATATTCTAGCGTAACTAAGAAGCATTCTGGATCCCCCCCTGAACTTTGCAAACGAAACTACAATTCGCAAAGCTGGTTTCAGCATGACGGATACACTCGTCACCATCTCGATAACCGGTGTGATCAGCGCTGCTGCCATTCCTCAAATCGGTAAACTCAATGGTACTTCGCAAGACGCTGATATAGTCACCTAGGAGCCCAAGCGGGCTCCTCCTACGGTCTATCATCACGTATCATTTTACTGAGTGACATCCGAAAAAAGCCATTTTAGGGTCTAAGGATTAGCGACAGGGGTTTTTCTCCCATCGCTGTTTTCTACGAAACACATTCACCATGAAAATGAAATCCACCCTATGGATCGCGGCTATCGTGGCCTGCGTATCGATCGTCTCCTCTCTCGCCGAGGAGGTCACCTTCGTCGCCGAAATGACCGGCGTGACTTGAGGAGGCTGCAAAAAAGACGTCAGTTCGGCGTTTAAAAAGATGGAAGGCGTGACCAACGTATCCATCGAAGCAGGCGACAAGCCCGGCACTCAAAAAGTCCTAGTAACCACCGACGGCTCCGCCAAGCTGAAAAAAGGCGATGCCGAGGATGCTCTCGACAAATTCAACGGCAAATACGACGTGAAGGACTGGGATGAGATGGGCTCTGAAAGCGGCTCCGAGGAGGAGATGAAAGAAGAAGAGTCCAACGCCCCCAAACTCCTCGCCGAAAGCCAAGAGTGGACCAGCGCAGGCGGCTCCAGTATCACAGCTGCGATCCAGCGCGTCGATGCCAGCACAGGCATGATCCACTTCCTGAAGGAAGATGGAACGGTTATGAAAGTCCACGGCAGCAAGCTCTCCGATGACTCAAAGGCCAAAATCCGCGAGCTAATGGCAGGTCAGTAATAAGCAGCATTCTAGCTAACCAAACCTAATTTCGAAAGGGACCACAGCACTTGTGGTCCCTTTTATTTTGTCCGAGTCAGCACAGCTTCTACCGGACGATGATCTGAGCCCAGATCCGGCCCGACTCCATACTCCGCCACGGCTATACCATCGCTGTGCAAGATGTGATCGATAGGGATCTGAAATGGAAAAGGATAAGGCGTCCATGTGAAATGAATCCCCTGCCCCAGACTAGCATTCCGCAGACCTGAGCGCTGGCTGAACTGCCGGTAAATCGGCGACCATGGAGTGACATTCAGGTCACCACACACCACGGCCAATCGATCTTCCGCTACCACCTCCTCTGCTAGCGCCGTCAGTTGCGCATTTCGCGCTCGCCAGTATGTGGTCGAAATCGGCGGCAGCGGATGCGTGCCTATGATCCTCCAGACATCCTCACCCTGCTGTACACAGACATCCACACTAGGCACCTCCTGCCTCCCTATATCGCGGATCGAGCTACCTGGTAGTAGCGGCAGCTTGCTCCACACACCGATACCGAAATTATCCGCACGACTCTGAGTCAAATGATATGGGTATCGCTCGACTAAAGCAGCCTGTAGGGCGGCTTCCCAATGCCTATCGATCTCCTGCAGTACGACCACATCAGCATCGCGCTCCGACAAATAATCAATCACCCGAGAGTGCTCAGGATTCGAAGTCAGCACATTGAATGTCAGCACTCGAATCCCGCCTGCTCGAGGATCCTCGCTAGGCGGAAGAAAAAACGGTGCCAGACTGCCCAACAACGCCAAACCACATGCAAACGCGACCCAGCTAAACCAACTACGCCTACGCAAAACGATCAAAACTAAGCTAAAGCCCAGGACACCACCTGCTATCTGCACACGGAAATGCGAGCAAGCATCGAGCAGGAAATGCAAATGCCCTAGGCAGATACCTATCAACGCGACCAGAATACCCAGTACACAGATAGCGGTGCACCGTCGTACAAAAAACTTCTTCCAAAGGAACATCAGCACTAAGCATAGAGCCAAAACTTCTGAATAAAATCGCCTTGTTTAAAGCCGAGGCCCACCGGAAACCTCGACCTTATTGGCGGCCTCTAGCACTCGCTAACGCCCCGCAATCAACTGAAAAACAGGAGGCTTTACAACCTAGGTTCAGTGCTGTTAGGCAGGCGGTTTAATTGAAGACAAATCCAGACTTTTTAATGACTCGCTTCATTTCTCTGAGCCTAGCTAACCTTGCTGCCTAGCCCAGTCTAGATCGCTTGACGACAAAGCAGGCTCAGGATCGCACTCGCGATCGATCGCCCAGTAGCGGCCACGAGTGTAGCAGCGATCGATGAGCGGCTGTAGGTCTAGCGATATCTCTGCCTCGCCTGGGCGGAGCGGTATGGATATTTTCGGTATCGGCTGGCGCAGGTGACAGGGATAGACACGTGCCTGCTTGGGCTGATCGGGAGTCATCACATAAATCCGGTGCAAGCTGGACAAAAGCTCTGCTCCACCCTCTCCACAAGGCCGGATCTGGCGGGCCTCACCACCGCGAATCAAATCGATCTCGACCACACTTACGCCCCCATAGAGCAGCCGCGTGACCTTGTCTCGGTAGTGCCGATGCCCGTCTCCTACTTTATTGGCTGGACTCAGTATTTCGATAGCTGTGACCAGCTTATTATCTCCCACTGTACGAATCTCTACCCAGCGTTCGGTCTGCGGCTCGATCGGATCAGGCTCGACTAACGCAGCCAGTCCCGCATCGTCGACATCCGGTGTCCAACTCACTGTTTCTCCCGATTTCCAAGCGTCAGAGTAGCTGCTCACCGACACATCTGGAATGCGGCGCAATGTCTCCCCTCCCAATGGCGTGATTTCTACTCCCTCCTTCGCACGGGCGACCAAGTCTTCTGGCAACTCATCGCACAGTTCATCTCGTACGTAGCCTATCAACATGGTATGGACATCGTGCCAGACACCCTGCATCCATGGGTCAATTCCAGGGAATGGATTTTGTTTCGGAAAATCCGCCATAGGTCAACATAGCGACAAAACCGAACGATAGCAATGACTGCACACCTGAGCAGTCATTGATCTCAGTCCCCTCACCATTTAGCTTATTCTCCAGATGCCAGCTTGCAGGCACGGATGGTATTGGCCATGAGCATGGCGATAGTCATCTTGCCGACACCACCGGGCACTGGGGTGATGGCTGAGCACTTGTCTTTGACCGCCTCGAAATCGACGTCGCCGACTAGGCGGTAGCCGCGCTTCTTCGTATCGTCGTCGACGCGGTTGATACCGACATCGATGACCACCGCCCCGTCTTTGACATGATCGGGACCGATGAAGTCGGCGCGCCCGATGGCTGCTACTAGGATATCGGCCTGGCGAGTCAGCGCTGGCAGATCCTGCGTGCGTGAGTGGGCGACCGTCACCGTCGAGTTGGCACCTTGGCCCTTGGCCATCATCAGCAGAGCCAGCGTCTTGCCGACCAGGAGGCTACGACCGACTACCACCACGTGCTTGCCCTCGGTATCGATATCGCTCTCTATGAGCATGCGCTGGCAGCCACTCGGAGTGCACGGCGCAAAGCCTGTCGGATCTTCCATCGCCAGCTTGCCGACATTCTGCGGGTGTAGCCCATCGACATCTTTCTCGGGGGCGATGCGTAGGATCACTTCGTCCTCATCGAGATCGCCCGGTAGAGGCATCTGCACGAGGATACCGTGGATCGAGTCATCGGCATTCAGCTCATCGATCAGACCGAGCAGCTCGTCTTGGCTGATATCGGCTGGCTTTTCGATCTTCACCGAGTGGAGCCCCAGCTCCTGACACTTGCGATCTTTGGCACCGACGTAGGCTTTCGAGGCGGGATCATCGCCGACCAGTACTACGGCCAGTCCAGGGGTGTGGCCTGCGGCCTTTAGCTGCTCTATGTCGCGCTGGCATTCTGCGTAAACGGCGTCGGCTATGGGTGCTCCTTCGATTAGTTTCATGGCTTTTTTGGTAAAGTATTCTGACTCGTCTCGCCGGACCAGATGCTGGCTAGCAACTGATGGAGACGAGGGTCGTGCTGCTTGAGCTCGCTGCGTACGAAAGGATAAAAATCATTCGTGCCGAACCAAGCCTCTGTCCCCTCGGCAAAGTATTCTTTGTGATTGGTCAGAGCATAGTGCTTTACGCTATGCCCGCGCTTGTGCATCACCTTTTTGTAATTCCCCTCGAGCTGAGCTCGGGCGAAAGCGGCTTTGATCTCGGCATGACCAAAGCCCAGCACCTGATCGTGATAGGCATGGGCATACTCGTGCACCAGCGCCCAGGGCTGATCGAAGTAGTGATTCCGCTGATAGTAGAGCCCCGCCTTGGCGATGTGCACACACTTGCCCAGTTCTGCCTCGTAGCCATTCTCCTCCAGCCACTTAGGATTGGGATGGTACTGCATGTTCGAGGTCAGCGGATGCTCGCGATCGATAGCTACAGTGATTTTTTGCCAAGCTGCCACGATCGACTCTGGCACCACTAGCTTGATACGCACCAGATCTCCCCTCAGCAATGCTAGGGTACGCTCTCCCAGCTCCTCAGCCTCGCCTCCTGGCAGCAGTGCCGTATCGACGAGCAAGGGAAATCCCTCGATCGACAGCTCATCACGCTCGATCGCCTCCGTGCTGATGGCGAGACAGAGAGATAGCCCGATGGCGAGAAAGCAAGGCATGACTCGATACATGCCTACATCATGCCAGCTCTCTCCAGATTTGCATAGAGCGAGCACACAATTTCACCTCCGAGCCTGGATCCGCAGTCCGATCGTGAGGATCACCCTCGGCATCGACGGTATCGACCACGCATTCCCAGCGGAATTTCGGATGATCCGGGAGAGTAAAAGACAGATTCTCATTTCTCGCATTGTAGAGGAACAGTAAGAAGCCACACAAGGGCTTGTGCTGATAGCTCGCCTCACGGTGGATCATCATGCCAAAGGCTCCAGACTTTTCGATGTTCCAATCGTTGATGTCTTTCACCTCACCACGGGTATTCAGCCAAGAGATATCGGTAAGCCCCTCGGCATCGATCGGATCACCTGAGAAGAAGCGGATTTTGCAGAGCGATGGATTCTCCCTGCGAAATGCCAATAGCTTGCGCACATAGCGACGCATCGCAGCAGATTCCTCGTTCTCAGTCCAATTGAGCCAGCTGATGGCGTTGTCCTGGCAGTAGGCATTATTATTCCCCCGCTGCGAGCGTAGTCGCTCATCACCCGCCGTGATAAAGGGCACTCCCTGAGCACAGACCATGGTGGCCAAAAAGTTTCTCACCTGGCGTCGCCGCAGCTCGCATATGGCGGGATCTTCCGAGCCCCCCTCTACCCCGTAGTTGTAGGAGATATTGTGAGTGTCGCCGTCGCGGTTTTCTTCTCCATTGGCCTCGTTGTGCTTTTCATTAAAGCTGACCAGATCGATCAGCGTAAAGCCATCGTGCGAGGTGACCATATTCAGGCTGTGCGCAGGATTGCGGTCATTGTGCGCAAACAAGTCGGCACTACCAGTGATGCGGGTGGCGAATTCGCCCACCACCTTCGGGTCGCCCCGCCAAAAGCGGCGCACACAGTCGCGGAATTTTCCATTCAGCTCATACCAATCTGTAGGAAAATTGCCTATCTGATAACCTCCCAGTCCGATATCCCATGGCTCAGCGATCAGCTTCACCTCGCGTAGCACGGGGTCCTGATGCGCTGCGCGGAAAAACGCGGCATGTCGGGAGAAGCCACTCGGGTCGCGCCCCAATGTGGCCGCCAGATCGAAGCGAAATCCATCGACTCCCATCTCGGTCACCCAGTAGCGGAGGCTATCCATGACCAGAGCCATGACATCCGCGTGAGAGATATCCACACTATTGCCGCAGCCAGTCACATCATCGTAGCTACCGGGATCGCCAGGGCGCGTGCGGTAGTAGGCCGCATTATCAAAGCCTCGTAGCAGACAGGTGGGACCATCGACCCCAGTCTCGCAGGTGTGGTTGTACACCACATCTAGGATCACCTCCATGCCGTGGCTGTGGAAGGTCTTGACCATCTCGCGAAACTCACGGATCGGATCATCCGTAGCCGCATAGCGTCGCTCTGGAGCAAAGAAAGCCAGCGTATTGTAGCCCCAGTAGTTGACCAGCCCACGCTCCAGCAAAAAGCCATCGTCCATGTGGTGATGCACCGGCAGCAGCTGCACTGTGGTGATCCCCAGATCCTTCAGGTAGCCGACACTCGCAGGATGAGCGAGGCCAGCATAGGTGCCTCGTAGCTCCTCGGGCACAGCCGGATTGGTTTGGGAAAAGCCCTTCACATGCACCTCGTAGACGATGCTCTGCTGCATCGGCAGCCGAGGCGGCTCTACCCCACCCCAGTCAAAACTATCATCGCGGACCAGCACACCCTTCGGCGCATGGGCACCGCTATCGGTTTTGTCAGCCTCTCCAGTGTCCAGTAGACTCACCATGGAGGGGTGATAGGCCGTCGGACGATCTACCAGTCGTGCGTAGGGATCGAGCAGCAGCTTGGCATGATTGAAGACCTGGCCTTTCTCCGGTAGCCACGGCCCCTGTACACGGTAGCCATAGCGGCAGTTTTTCGGCAGCCCAGCCACGCCGACATGCCAGGTGCCACGAGTTTTGCGGATCAGACGCACGCGAGCACACTCACGCTCGGGCTCATTTTCATCCCAGTAGAGACACAGATCCACCATGTCTGCACGAGGGCTCCAGACGGCAAAATTCACCACGTGACCATCACTGGTGCAGGTAGCACCCAGCGGCAATGGTTTTCCTTCAGAGATGGATAGACTGGTAGCAATCGACTTCATGGGGCGCGTGCGTGGGGTGGACAGGACGCGAGGGAGACACTAACATTAACCTTGTATTCGAGGAAATCTAGACGATCCTTAAAATTGAAGAAAGGCTAATAAATCTGACCATTATGAACCGCCACTATATCACCCTCTGTATCGCTGTCGTCACAATCGCTCTCTCTACTCTCGCAGCCAACGCCCAGGAGCCGACCACTCTCTCCGCAGCTGCCAGCCAAGGAGTCAAAGCTCTATTCCCTAAAAAGGCCGCTAACTATCGCACCAACGACAAAGGCGTGCCGCAGAAAAAGTGGAACCAGCAAGTCGTCTACCGCGCGCTGAACGGCACTTTCGTCTATCAGCACCAGAATCAAGCGACCATCCGCCACGACGAGGTATCTAGCCCAGCTGTCCTCTGGCACATCACCAATGGCGAAAAGAAGCCCGGCCACGTCTACCAAAACCGCGGTAACTAAGCCAAATCTCGCTTTCGAGATACGAGATACTTTTCTCCTACGCATGCACCACCTCATCTACGGATGAGCTGGTGCATTTTTTTTTTGGCAAGCCTCCCCCACACTCTCGCTACGCCGAATCAACCTCTTCACCCCTTGGATCTCCCAAGAAATCCTTTTTGATCCAAATCATGAACCCAATAAAAATCATTGCCCCAAACACAGTCGACATCGTCACATACTGAGACATCGCGCGGATTACGACATCGATTAAGCCACCTAGCATCTCAGCCTCTTCCTCTCCTTCGGATTCGGCCATGGTCTCCATCCAGTTTTCGCCAGCGAATCCCTCGATGAGCCCCATGACATCTAGGCTCTGAAACACCCAATAACTGTAGCCAAAACTGATAACGCCAATCACCAACGTCGCCCACCAAGACCACGGCTGCACCTTTGCCACCCCCCAAATAAGAATGCCTAATACTATGATGGAGAGGATAAAAGAAACCATGATGTACTTCGATTGGGGAAACCAATCCATCAGCCCACTATCCTTCAAATCACCGTAACATGCGCCCAGCCCAATCGCATAAAACAAAGTCCCCAGAAAAGACCATGCCAAAAGTAACCAGAGCATCAGTGTTCGGTAGGTCGTTTTGTCCGTCCACGAGGGCTTCTTATCATAGTAGCGAGTCGTCAGCTCGACATTCTTTCGACCATAGACGAGCACGAGGATCGCGCCTGGACCCGCGCCACTGATGAGGAAGACCACCGCATAGACGATGATGATCACCACACCCATCACCCCTGTCCCTGTTGGCATCGGCACTGTCGCCATCGAACTCCCGATGTATTCGAATAACTGCAACACCATCGGAATGAATAACAAAGTCGCCAAAGCCTGAATCACCCCAAAGCCAATAATGAGCCAGCCCGCTGCGTGCAGCAAACGAGCCGCCCAGCGCTTGATCATGATCGACCCCACCCCGAGCCAAATCATAACCGCTCCGCTACCGCCCAGCATGATGATGTAGGAGATCCCAGACAGGGTCATCATCTTTTCGTAATCAAATGGCAGCAAGCCATTCATCTCCTGCATCTCCGGCGGCACCGGCATCATCATTATCACCACCCCATAGAGTATCCCTCCCACTAAAGCGGCTAGCCCACCTAGGGCTAGCAGAATGCCGACCACGATCATGAAGTCTTTTCTCGGCCTAAAGCTAGGATCGTCGAAACCGAGGTCGGCAGGGATGGGCGGCGGAGTCTTTTGGTTGGCCATGATCGATACAAAAAATTGATACGCTAGCTCAACTCCTAGCGCACGACCGGCAGTCTAGCACCCAGCCAAACTCCACACGAGCCTATTTTGAACAATTCCCCAGCCCCAATGTCAACCAACCAGCCCATTGCACCCTATTGAATAAAAATTGTACCCTATTCAATTTTAAGCTTTTCTGTCCTACCTCAAAAATTCTACCCTGCTCTTTATGAAATTCAGCCACCCCTCCCTATGCCTCTTTATCGTAGCACTTTCTCTCAGCCTCAGCATCGCTCAACCCGAGCAAACTAGAGCAGAAGCAACCAACCAGCCCGACCCAAAAGTCACCGAGCTCGTGCAGATCACCTACTACACGATCGAAGCCAAGTCCTCTGGCAACGCCTTATCTATCAGCCAAAACAGTCGGGATGAAAACGCCAACCTCCTCGAATGGAAGGACCAGCTCGGCCTCAACCGACAATTCCAGATCGTGCCAGTGGAAGGCAAATGGGTTCAACTCGTGTTCCGCCACTCCGACCGCGCCATGGCAGTGCGTGATCATGAAAAGTTCCCCGTCGTCCAAAGAAACAAAATCTGTGGCGAAGCCAGTCACTGGCGACTCCTCCCCGATAGCGATGGCTACATACGCCTGCTCAATCGCTCTAACGACAGATATCTAACCACCCGCAACTTAACCGGTGCCCATGGTAAAGGAGCCATACTCGAGGAGGACATCGACTCCGATAGACAGAAATTTCGCATCAAGATCGTCGATATCGATTACCAGACACGAGTGAAGGGCGGCGATCTCAATGCCACTGCCAAACAGATCACTGGTAAAGATCATCCCACCACCACAGCCGAGCTCACCGACTTCCTCGATGGTACCAGCTGGAGTGTCCGCGAGGGCAGCCAGCATGGCTCCGAGATCTGGAAATTCCACTTCAAGAAGCCCGGCACCGTCACCATAGAGCCAAGCGGCGGCACCTCCTATCGATCACTAGGCCCAGCCACCATGAAACTTTGGAACTACGACCACGCTGTCTTCACCCCAGACTACAATCACTTCCGCGCCATCAATCACTGGGACAGTGTTTATCATGGAGTACTGCTCCCTGCACAGGCAGAAACAGAAAACGAGCAGGAAATAGATGGCGAAATAGACATCACCATAGCCTTCTGAGGCTACAGCCACGTCCTATTTCTTAGCCGCTTTCCCTGCCATTTCCTTTAGCACTAGGCTCCCATCCTGATCGGCATCAGTTGCGTTGAAATGTTTGGTCCGCAGTGCCACATGCTCTGCTACCGATAGATTTCCATCGCTATTGGTATCCGCATTGTAGAAGACAGCCTTCGACTTGGAATCACTTTTGTTATTGGGCTTCGTCCACTCCTCTAAAGTCAGTTGCTTGTCGTTATTGCTATCCAACTTCGTAAACACATCCGACCACATTTTGAGGAATTCAGTCTTAGAGACTTTTGCATCACTATTTCCATCGATTTTATCGAACCAAACTTTAGCCGAATTCTGTGCCAAAACCGGCTGAGAAATGGTGATCAACACCGCCAGTAGTACTGTGAACTGTCGTTTCATATCGACACGACCCTGACAAAACCTCAATCCCCTGTCGAGCCTTTTGTAGCCCCTCCACCTCTGCCGCATTAAACAGGGTAATCGCGCTATCGACAAGCTACGGCTGGGTCTTATAACATGGCGGCTCAACCCTTCAGCTACCTATCTGGAAGCCCATCCTCGTCTCCTACCACGTCATCACATGACCCTATCTCTTTTTTTGCCATCATTATGACCTTTAGACAGACCTTTCGCACCCTACTCTGCCTCTCTGTCGTTTCGCTAGCCTATACCACCCTCGCGGAGGAAAAGGCAGACCTACCGACGCTCGATATATCAGGCTCCGAGCATCGCCATGTCGTCATCGCACCGGGCACTGAAAAAATCTACCAGGGCCACCCCACCACCCTACTCATGCCGGACAAACAAACCCTCTACGCCGTCTGGTGTATCAACCACGGCGGAGCCGCTGGGCCTATGGCGAAGAGTAGCGACGGTGGCCTGACCTGGAGCCGACTCGACGATCAGCTCCCTGCCGCCTATCGCCAGCATCTCAACTGCCCCAGCATCTATCGCCTGACCGATCCGCAGGGAGTGTCCCGCCTGTGGGTATGGTCCGCCGCCAAAGGCACACGCAGCGGGCCCGGCATGCCTAGCATCATGAGCGAAGACGATGGTGCGACTTGGCAGGAGATGCCGCCTCTCGGCTTTCCTTGTGTCATGACATTCAGCAGCATCGTGCAGCTACAGGATGGTCGCTACCTCGGCCTCTACCACAAAGGCCCCGAGGGCAAAGATCGCTCGCCTCTCGGTGTCTTTCAGACCATCACTGCCGATGGCGGCTTTACCTGGACTGAGCCACAGATGGTGGCTGCCATCGATAAGAAGAATCCCTGCGAGCCATTCGTCTTTCGCTCGCCGAATGCCAAGGAACTCTGCTGCCTGATGCGCGAGAATACCCACAAAGGACGCAGCCTAGTCATGTACTCCACCGACGAAGGAGCGACCTGGAGCGATCCCGTCGACACTCCTTGGGGTCTCACTGGCGATCGCCACATCGGCATTCGCCTAGCCGACGGTCGCTACCTATTCGCCTTTCGCGACATGGCCATCAATAGCCCCACCTGGGGCCACTTCGTCGCCTGGGTCGGCCCCTACGATGCCCTCAAAAAGGACCGCCCCGGCCAATACCGCATCAAGCTCCTCCACAGCCATGCCAAAGGCATCCGCGACTGCGGCTACCCTGGAGTCGAGCTACTAGCAGATGGCACCATCGTAGCCACCACCTACATCAAATACCGCCCTGGACCAGAGAAACACTCAGTGGTGTCGACACGCTTCAAGATTTCGGATATGGATCGAATGATGGGGCGCTAGTAGCAAAACTCTCTGGGCCCCTACCAGCTCCTGACACCACTCACCCTTTTGCCGTAAACGAGTTTAGAAATCAGAATTTGACCTATCGAATCAAATTTTACGAAGCCTATCAGATTAGTGTTCATTAGTGAAAATTAGTGTAAAAAAATTTTCGTAGGCAGTTGATTTTAACACTAACTCAGCACGATGAAACAATTGTCACAAATGAACACGAATGATTGGAGGCTGCGCCTCACTATCGATTATTGATTACCTCGTGATTTTGAAACACATCCTATTTGAGTGAACCAAATCTACACTAAAACATCGGGTATATCCGCAGTGCTATCGGCGAATCTTTCTATTGGCTCGCCTAGCTGATTAGCAAAGGTCAGAAATATGTTCGATAGCGGCACCTCGTCGCTGTAGTTGAGGTGAGAGCCGTGCTGAAAGCCTAGATTTTTGCCTCCACTGAGGATGATTGGGTAGTTAATGGCCTTGTGAGTCTTACTAGTGGCACAGCCATAGAAGCATAGGGTATTGTCTAGCAGAGTGCTATCGCCTTCCTGGATGGAGTCTAGTTTCTTCACAAAATTGGCGTGCAATTCATTAAGAAAGCCGATGTATTTGGCGACATCTCCATAGTTCTTTTTCTCGTGAGAAAGCTTGTGCGAACCTGCTGATAGGCCGATCGCTCGGGGAAAAGCCTCGGTAGGCCCAGCCTCCTCGGCAGCGGTCTGAAATGTCGCGACTCGTGTGGTATCGGTCTGCAGGGCTAGCACTAGCAGATCGTACATTGTGCTTAGATACTCACGCGGAGTATCGGGGCCGATATTTAGCTCAAAACCATCGGCATCGATCTTTGGTTTAGGCGTGTCTTGCCATTGTTTGGCACGCTCAGTCATCCGCTCGACTTCGCGGACCGAGGTCAGGTATTCATCCATCTTCTGCTGATCCTGTCGCCCGAGACGACGGTTCAGGTCTTTGGCCTCGCTGAGCACCTCGTCTAGGATACTGCCGCGACTGGCCAGCGCATTGCGCTCCCCTTCCGTCACAGTACCGAACATCCGGCGAAAGATTTCGGCTGGACGATTGAGGGCAGGTATCGGTCGACCGCTGCGATCGAATGATAAGGTCGATGATCGGTAGGGACGGTTGACCCCACCCATCGACGACATCACCAGCGACTGAAAGCGAGTATCTTTACCGAGTGAATTGGCGATATACTGATCGATCGAGATCGACTGCTTATCATAAGTCTTGAGGATATCTGCGCCGGTGAGAAAGTAGTCCGCTCCTTTGTGAGCCGAGGTGCTACGCATCGATGGGTGAGACAGACCGGAGAGAAAAGTAATCTTGTCTCGCATCGGCATGATCTGCTGGTGCATCTTCGGCGCTTGATAGTCTTTGCCCTCACCCACAGGGAACCAACCATTTTCCATACGATCGGCGGCATCGTCTGCCGGCATCGGTACGCCATAGGCGAAGTAACCAGCGACAAAGCGCTTCTTGGGTGCCTCATGGCTAGTCGCCTCAGCCATCGCCTCCAGCCAGGGTAGCGATAGACACACACCCGTGGACTTTAGGGCAGTGCGTCGGTTTAAATGCCAGGATTTCATAGTGATAGTTGGTTCGGGTTACTTACTGAGAAAGGGTTCGGATATGATCACTTGCTCTAGCAATGTCTGAAAGCGATCACCATCGGCCGCGACGGCGCTGCATATTTCGTCGACCACAGCGTGGTCGGAAAACTCTAGATACCGCCCCAGAGCATAGCTCATCACTTTGCTAACCACGGCTCGTCGGTACTGATCTTTTTTATCGGTGAGTATGTATTGCTTCAGATCGTCTAGGCTACCTATCTGGTGGCCATTTTTCAGCTGGGTAGCGGGATCGATGGTCACCTTTTGGTGATCGGGATGCACGAGCGGATCCGTATCGCCTTCGCGCCATTGGCCGAGTGCATTGTAGTTTTCAAAAGCGACTCCCCAGGGATCGATCTTGGCATGGCAGTCGCGGCAGCTCTCTACCTCGGCATGGGCGACTAGGCGCTCCTTTAGCGATAGTAGCGATTCGTCTTGGGCCTCGGGCTCTGGGAGATCAGGCACATTGGGTGGTGGCGGAGGAGGAGGATCGTCTAGCATGCGCTCCAGTACCCAGACACCGCGCTTGATCGGGTGCGTCTCGGAGCCAGTGGAATTCCCAAATAACATACTCGCCTGGGTGAGAAATCCGCCGCGATGATCGGTCGGCTCCACCGGGTGCGGCTGAAAGCTACCTCCACTGATACCCGGCACTCGGTAGTGTCTAGCCAGATCTGGAGTGAGCATGGCAAAATCGGAATCGATGAAATTAGCTATGCTCAGATCCTCGGACAACACGTGGTGCAGAAACTGGATCGACTCCTGCTCGAATAGATCTTTGGTCTTTTCCTGAAATTCACTGAAGTACTCAGGATTCACCGCCAGCCTTCTGATACCGGAAAGATCGAGCCACTGAGAGGCGAAATGCTCCGAAAAACCGATCGCCTTCGGATCGGCCAGCATCCGCTGCACCTGAGCCAGTAGAGTATGCCGCTCAGTCAGCTGACCACGCTCCGCTAGCCTAAATAACTCCTCATCGGGCATCGAGCTCCAGAGAAAATAGGACAATCGCGATGCCAGCTCGTAGTCGCCTAGTCGGCGCTGTGGGACATCATCCTCACCAGCGGCTATATCACTAGCAGCTGGCTCGGAGTGCATGAGAAAGTGCGATGAGCACAGCACGGCCGTGAGGGTGGAGATCAGAGTCGACTCAAAACTCGCCTCCTGACTACGTAGGCGGGTGAATAGGTCCAGCTTGCGATCGATCTCGCTATCCGACACGGGGCGACGATAGGCGCGCGGCATGAAACTAGCCAAGACCTCCCTGGCGTAGACTGACTCATTTGCCTGATTGGGCGAATCGATCAGGATGGCGCGCCGCTGCGGAGTCGGCCACTCTGGGTAGTGATTACCAGTGATCTCCACCCAATCGATTTTTAGCTTTGGTAGTTCATCATAACTCAGCTGGCTGGTGCCACGGCGATAGTCATTGTAGATACGGAAATAAGATGGCCTGCCAGCCTTATTCGACTGAAATGGGAAATTCGCCCCATGCACGACAAACTCATAGGTCTGCCACTCCTCTGAGCGTATCTCTACATTGGCCGCCTCCTTTTGATCGGACGTACCCGCACCGCGAAAAGAGCCTAGCTCGAATGATAGGCGGGGATAGGTCTGGTCTTTGCCAACTACTGCGGCAGCGCGGATTTTCACCATTACTGGCGCATCGTAGGGTACCTCATACATCTCGACCCGAAACTCTGGCTGATACCCTGAACGGCCGTCACCTCTAGCTCCGCCGATTTTTCGATCGGGTTCAAAAGGATCTTTACTCACCTTATCGCGCTCGCGGTTGCCCGCTAAGATGATGGCGCTACCATCGGCAGATAGCTCAGTATCGGACGGGACAAATTGGCCACGAGCGGTATTCCCCGGCACATCGAAGTCTTTTGCGCTGAACTCATATCGCAGCCCCGGTCTGCGTAGGCGTTTCTCGCGGCGCCCGGGCTCTTTGCCCTCGGCTTTCAGTTCTTTCTGAGCAGCCACGGCAGCCTCATATTTCTCCAGAGCCACCTCGTACTCCTGATAAGCCTTCTCCGGATCGATACGGACAAAGTACGGAGCAGGCCGCTCCTCTGGAGCTAGGATGATGGGGCCCAAAGCCCCTCTAGCGATCCTCTCGAAATACTCCAAGTGCAGGGCCGACACCCCGAGCACCGTGTTGTTGTTTTTGAAACCCTCGTGCGCAGCACCCTCCGGCGGCAGATCACCCGCGAAGCTGAGATCCAGGCCGAGCAGGTCGCGCAGGGTATTATCATACTCATAGGCAGTCAGTCGGCGCATCACGTGGCGCCCGCCGGTGGATCGCTCAGCCTCCCTCGCATCGCGGAGTGCAGCAGTCAGCGCATCGACTACCAGCTGGCGCTCAGCGGCGCTGGGTTGTTCCGCCTTAGCCGGTGGCATGTCACTGATATTGATCAGGTCCAACGTCTCCTGCCACATATCGGCATCAGACCCATTGATCAGGTCTGGGTCGAGCGCGGCGAAGCTCAGGTCCGCCTTCTGCTTTTCCTCGCCGTGACAGGAGCTACAGTATTTTTCCAGAAATGGCTGTATCTCCTGGTGATAAGCAGGCGGAGTCGCCCCGACAGGATCGCTGATCAGCAGCACACATAGCGCAATGATCTGGACGATGGTGGCAGTAGGCGAGATTCCCATAGAGTTTTTCAGAGCTTTCTGGAAGATCAGGCTTTCTGCAAGGTAGGCATACAGGGGGGCCGCATATCGGGCTTCTTCTCTGGCGCGATTTCCGCTAGGCTGCAGGCGATGATTTCGGTTCGACTTTTGGTTCTTCTCGCCCTTCTGCTTATCACCTCGGCTGGTGTCTCCGACGAGACCTCTCGGCCGAATATCCTATTCATCTACACCGATGACCAATCGCACCGCACGGTGAGCTGCTACGAGGAGGCCTACCCCTGGGTGAACACACCAAATATCGATGCCCTAGCAGCCCAAGGAGTGCGCTTCACCCACGCCTATGTCGGCACTTGGTGCATGCCGTCGCGGACAACGATGCTCACCGGGCACCACCAGTATGGCGTGGAGTCGATGCGTATGGAGGGCACCTACCCCGGTAGTGTCTACGATCCCGAGCAATGCCCTTTCTGGCCGCGGGTGCTGCGCGAGCATGGCTACACCACCGCTCAGATCGGCAAATGGCATACCGGTATCGACAGCGGCTATGGACGCGACTGGGATCACCAGATGGTGTGGAGCCGCCCCAAGTATCCAGAGAATGCCGGCAACTACTTCGACGATCAGGTCATCGAGGTCGATGGGGTGAAACAACGCATTTCTGGCTACACCACTGACTGGTACACCGATCGCGCGATCGACTTCATCAAAGGCAAAAACCGCAAAGCCGATGCCCCTTGGTACATGTGGCTATGCTTCGGCGCAGTGCATGGCCCCTTCACCCCAGCCGAGCGCCACATGCAGGCCTACCCCGATGCCACAGTCCCCGAGCCAGCCGATATCTATCCCGACTCGTCGCTGCGGAGGGACAAGCCCCAGTATGTGAAAGACCGCAGCCGGTGGGTGAAAAATGCTGATGGTGTAGCCGAGCTAGGCGGCGGGGTGAAACAGCGCACCGTAAAGAATGCCCCAATCCACGGCAATGAACTGCAAGACTGGGTGCGGCAGTATCACCAGGGCGTGCTAGCTATCGACGACTCGGTAGGTCGGCTGCGCCAGGTGCTCGAAGAGACTGGCCAGACCGAGAATACCCTAGTGGTGTTTGCCGCCGACCAAGGCATCGCCTGGGGGCAGAAAGGCTTTCAGCAAAAGATCGCGCCCTACGATGCCAATATCCGCGGCCCGCTGATCATGAGCTATCCGGGCAAAATACCGACCGGCAAGGTCTGCCCCACCCCAGTGGGCGGCACCGATCTACCGCCCACTTTTTTCTCCCTCATCGATCTACCTCTGCCATGGGCGATGCATGGTCACGACCTGACACCTCTACTACAGGAGCCACACAGCGACTGGCCCCACCCCGTGCTGACAGTTCTCACTGGCGAGAAATACGGCTCCGACACAGACATCATCCCCACCGACCCCGAGATACTATACAAAACTGCCAAAGTCCCCTGGTGGGTATCGCTGATGCGTGGACGCCACAAATACATACGCACCCTGATCGAGGGCGAAGTGGAGGAACTCTACGACCTAGAGAACGACCCCGAGGAACTGGTGAACCTCGCATTCGACACCGAGTATCGAGAAATGGTAGAACAAATGCGCCAGGAGACTCTAGCTGAGCTGCGCCGGACGAAAGCAGGGATGGTGGATAATCTACCCGCGACGGCGCTGATGATGAGATAGTTACTTCACCAGTTCTTCGATCTCTCCAGGTGTCATCTCGCCTTTTCGGATCACCAGCCGGTAGCCGACTACCAGCGGATTCTCGGCTACGATCTCTTGGGCGAAGTAAGAGCCAAACCGGCCATAGTCTCTCTCGCTGTAGCGAGCTGGCTTCGGATTGGTATCGCTATCGATGTAGAGCACCGTGTAGCGCTCCCCACCGGTGACGTAGCTCATTGCTTTCCACGGTAGGTCTCGTGTCGCTTCGGTATCATTCTTAGCGGACCAGTTGATGGTTTCCCCCATCTCACCTTTGCCTGTCTTTGGGCGAATGTAATAGGTCTGCTTCGCTGTGCTAGAGGCCACTTCATTGTGGGCCCGATATTGCAGACCAGCATGCTGAGGATCTCCATCCAGTTTCATTTTGGGAAATACCGAAGCGACAAAGCAGAAAATCCCGATCTCCAGATCCCCCTGTTCATTGTAGCTAAACCCTAGAGATCGCTTTTCTTGAGCAAAGACAACGCCATCGTCGCTGATCCAATCAATCGCGGCGATCATGTCTGCCCGCTGCCCGTCCTCGTAAGTGCTGGATTGCAAAATCCGTCGATGCACCTGGTGGGCCTTCTTACAGTGCCAGGTGTCCTGTTTGGTGACCTCTTTGCCACCCTCGTCTGTGTAACTACACCGCGAAAAACCATAGTAGATCCCACGATGATGAGGAAACTTACCGCCCGGCCCTTTGGTGATCGGCTGCTTGCCCTCCCAATCGTAGACATGATGAAAGGGCTTATAAGTTTCTTGGCGTCTCTCAGAGGTGCTTTCATCGATCGCCTCATACTGGTAGCGAACGACTAGGCGCTCTCCCCACTTGAGGTCCAGATACTCCCCCTCAGTGTCGTGCCAAGAGAACTCTTCGGCCTGAGCCAAAATGCCTGAAAAAACACAACCAATAAGCGATAAAGTGAAAAACCGGTTCATCCTACCAAAAGCATAATGGAGCTCCGCACTTATCAGCAAGGCATTTACACTACGTCATAACAGGATCTGCTACTCGCCGAACCCTATACCAACTTAAACAGATAATCCTCTCCTGTAGGCTCTATCGCCACTGGAAAATAGTTTTTAGCAAGAACCTCCAGACGCTCTGCTTCAGCCTGAGAGAACTTTTTACCGTCCAAGCTCTGGATCAGCGTCTTGGCTTTGCCAAACTCACCCTTTGCGTCAAAGGCAATCAGTCGCTGAATCACATCCTCATCGTCATCTGCAGCCACCACACTGGCTGACCTTTGCCGACTTGCAGGTGACTGAGCCTTCGGAGTCGCCCTATTTACCTGAGCCCTCGGTGGCGCCTGACGCCGAGACGCCGGCTTTTTACCCTTCCCCACTGACCGAAATACCCAACGCAGCCCGAATATAAGAACTAGAACAGCAAGAATTAATTTACCCCACACGAACGGACAAAAACGAACGCAAAGTAGCAACAGAATGCCCACACCAATCAGCTTTAAGAAAGCGACAGCCAACTCATTGAGGTTGATCACATCATTCTTACCACTATCTCGCATGTAATCGCGGTCCTGAATACCCATGGCCAAGAGGTAACCGAAATCTCTCAGCCTAATCAAGGCCGAAAATGCCAAACTCTGCTAGAGATCGCCAAAATTTCACCGCATCATACAGGCCAATGAGCAAGAGCCTAGTCAAACAAAGCAAATTTTTGAGCCTGATACTGCGCCATAACCCTGGAGTGGTCGGTCTGACCCTGGATGATGGGGGCTGGGTATCAGTCGAAGAATTGCTGAACGCCTTGAAAACCCACCAAAAGGAAATGAGTCGCGAGCGACTATTGGAAATCGTCGAAACCAACGAAAAACGCCGATTTGTCTTATCAGACGACCACTCTCGCATCCGCGCAGCCCAAGGTCACTCGATCGGTGTGGACCTCGGGTTATCGCCTATCACACCCCCAGATATTTTGTTCCACGGAACCGCCGAAAAATCAATCCCCTCCATCCAAGAACAAGGCCTTCACAAAGGACAGCGAGACCACGTCCACCTATCGGCAGATGAAAATACAGCCACAAAAGTGGGCATGCGGCATGGTCGCCCCAGGGTGCTTCGCATTCTCAGCGGCAAAATGGCCGCAGCAGGCTATAACTTTTATCAGGCTGACAATGGCGTCTGGCTGACGGAGCTCGTTCCTGTGGAGTACATCGAATTCTAATCCAGAGCAATCTCACCTTCTGGAGTGAATGCCCTGATCACCTCGATCTTCCCTACGATCTGCTCATTAAACTCCTCCAACTGCTCAGCGGGTATCCAGTACTCCGAATGCTCTACGCCTCCGACGGTCTCTACCGGAAACTGACTCAAGTATGTGGCACCTACTTCAAATCTAGTCACATAGCCAATGTTGCCATTAAGATCATCCTTAGTATTCCAATCTCTAGCGATTTGAACGGCATACGCCTCATTAGTAACAGGGTAAAAGATCGGCTGCTCAGGTAGACGGCGCGGCCATGCGGAAAAACCTGATTTTTCGAGCTTTTCATATTCCCTCTGCCCTACTGGACGATATAGAGTAATGACTTCTTCCATCACATTTCTCGGTAAAACTAACTAATAATGCTGATACACAACCGGCTTCACAACACGCTCCAGTGACCAGCGGTAAGGCAAGATCTGCTCCAAGGTGATCACTACTAGCTTCGACTCGGGATCGAACCAATAGTGACAACTAGCCAATCCTCCCCAGCCACACTCTCCCACTCTGGCATCAGAATCAAATTTACTTTCCTGTGCCACCACATTGAATCCATACCCAAAACCCATCCCATCCCGAATTTCTTCCCCAAACGATACCCAGCCCACCTCACTCGGCACTTGATTGGTAGTCATCAGCGCTACCGAACTCGCGTCCAGGTATCGTTTTCCTAGCCATTCGCCTTGATTAGCTATCATACCGAGGAATTGATAATAATCGGTAATCGTCGAAAACAACCCTCCACCAGGGCTACAAAATGTAGGCAAATTGCTAGGCGCAGCCCGCTTACCCGCGTCTGCCATGACAAAGTCGGTTTCATCTTTGCCGCTAGACTGATAAATCGATATCAGACGCTCCTGCTTCTCTGCTGGCACAAAAAATGCCGTATCTACCATACCAAGAGGTTGAATGAGTTGTTGATCCAGATAGTCGGCATAGCTTTGCCCCGACCACACCTCGATCAGTCTACCTAGTAGATCCGTAGATACTCCATACCGCCAGTCCGATCCAGGCTCAAAGGCCAGAGGTAGAGTCGCCAGACGCTGACTCATCTCATCGAGATTGCGACTCTTTTTCAAATCATCAAAATGCTCATAACCGAGCCCTGAGGTATGGGTGAATAGCTGCCCCACCTTGATTGATGACCTTGCAGCTGTAGGTCGTTCACCTTTGACAGTAGATTTGACCTTTATTTCAGCAAATTCAGGCAACCACTTACTGATGGGGTCATCAAAGTGGTATTTGCCCTGCTCATATAGCATGAGAGCTGCAGCCGATGTCATCGCCTTGGTGAATGAGTGGATCCGAAAAATCGTATCCGTCTCTACCGGTTCCTGTGTTTCCAGAGACTTCACCCCGTGAGCCTGCAGGTGCAGTACCTCTCGATCACGAGCCACTAGTGTCACCGCGCCGACCATCGCTCCATCGCGAGAGTATTCTGCGACTGCGTGGGTGATATCCTCATCTAACTGGGCTTTGATCAAGTCTGCCACCTCTGGCGCCGGCATGGTACTTTGCTGGAGATCACAGCTGGTGAAAAGAAGCATACCCGAGAGGGCTAAAAGGACTGAATGGAATCTGATCATCACAGCGAGATGATGCCACCTCGGCGAGAAAGATGCAAAGGCTCGATCTTGACCCGAGCCAAAAAACAGAAGACCATGCTCGCCAGCTTGATCGAGAGCATCTCCGTCGGCTAAGCGGATGCGAGTAGTGGTCCTATAACTACTAACCTGCATCTCTTCGGGGCTACCCCGAGGCATCAACCTATCTAGACAATCGAATCGAGGGCCTAACTACAGCACGCAGTAGAATTGCCCACGAGAGACCAGTCGAGTTGGCTGATGGAGAGGCTCTCGGCAAGCCTTATCCATCGCTCGAATCGCGACCCAACCATGGCAAGCAGCCTCCCCAGCACTAAAGTACTAGCACGAGCGATCGCAGCCCGTCCTACCACCGAAGAGCAGGCGATCAATGCCATAGCCGAGATCTACTGCGGCGGCAAAAAGCCCCGCTGGCTGCGCCCTGTCATCCGCGAGACACTCGGCCAAATACCGCACGATCGACGCCCGCTCCTCTCCGAAGTGGAGTGGATCATCGACGGCTCCAGGGTCTATCAAAACGCGATCGACAAAGGCAAGGTCAGCATCGGTCACCTCTACCTCGGGCCAGCAGTCGAGATGTTCCCCAGCCCCTGGCCAGTCCCGCCTGCGACTAATGAGGCAGCGCTAGCCAAGATCCTCGGCCTACACATCGCCGATGTCGGCTGGCTACTGTCCCGCTCGCCACGCACGCAGCACTACCACCTCTGCTGTCACAAAAAGCGCTCCTCTGCACGCCATCGGCTGATCGAGATCCCGAAACCATTGCTCAAAGAGACCCAACGCACTCTCTACCACAAAAGGGGACCTCGAAAAACTCCCAATTTCATCGAACCGTGCTTAAATAGTAGGTATGGCTAAGAATCGCAAGAGTCGTAAGGAAATAGGAGGTCTATTCACTCAATTGGATCGCAAGGAGCGGTCCGCCGAGGTAAAGACACCACTAGATGTCCTAAAAGAGCGAATCGACTTCGAACTCTTCCGAAATCTGCTTCAAGAACTAATCCCAAGAGCGAACGGCGGCAAGGGTGGGCGACCACCTTACGACCATGTATTCATGTTCAAAATTCTAATATTGCAGCACTATTACGGACTTAGTGATGAGAGCACTGAATTTGATATTCTAGATCGTCGCAGCTTCCAACGCTTTCTGGACATTGAGGACGAAGGCAGAATTCCTGATCGGACGACTATATGGAATTTCAAGGAAGCGCTAGGTGAAGATGGGGCAAACGAGCTATTTCATCATTTCCATGAGAAGCTGGCAATTGCGGGGCTAATCGGAAAGAAGGGGCGAATTATCGACGCTTCCTTTGTGGATGCCCCACGGCAACGTAACACTCGAGACGAGAACAACAAGATCAAAGAGACTGGTGAGCCTATGGAAGATTGGTCAGCCGAGAAAACCGCCCAGAAAGATGTGGATGCTCGTTGGACCAAGAAAAATGACGAAGTTCACTTTGGATATAAGAACCATGTAAGCATTGATGAGGAAAGCAAACTCATTGACTGCTATGCCACGACCTCCGCCGAGGTGCATGATAGTAATAAGTTTACTGAGTTTTTGGAGGGAAGGGATATTGAGCGCGCTCACGCAGACAGTGCATACAAAAGCGCGGAACATGACCAATGGCTGGATGAGCAAGGCATAGAGAATCGAATTCACGAGAAGGGGGCGTAGAAATAAACCTCTCAACGGAAATCAGAAGCGATCAAATACAGCCAAGAGTCGAATTCGAGCAAGAGTTGAGCACATATTTGGCTTCATGTCTCAGACGATGGCTTCCGACAAAGTGCGAACGATTGGTTTGGCAAGAGCAGGACGATTTAATGCACTTAGCAATTTAACCTACAATATAGCACGAGCATGTCAGCTCGGAGCACAAGTTGCCTAGTAGAGGGGAATCAACGGGGAATCGTAATAAAATTCCAAAACAGATGAGTAACCAGGCAACGAAATTCAATCATTCATATTGTTTCAGCGCAAAAGGCGGATGTGATCAAAGCGAATTCTTCAAAATTTCAACCTGCTTCCTGGATGGTAAATATTTAAGGGGTATTTAGAGGTCCCCAAAATCCTGTCCACCATTCCGCTGCATCCTGCTGCCTGTGGCTTCTGCCCGAGCAAGACGGTATTCGACTTTGCTCGCCCACACTGCGGCCAAGAGATGGTGATCAAACTCGACTTCCAAGACTTTTTCCCCTCTATCGGCTGGAGCAAAGTCCGCCGATTGTTTATGACCGCTGGCTATCCAGAAGATGTCGCCAACAATCTAGCCAGCCTCACGACTCATCACATCGCTGCAGAGGATCTAGCCCCCGCGCCACTAGACTACAGTAGCAGAAAGCGGCTGCAGCACCCGCACCTGCCACAAGGCGCTCCGACATCCCCCGCCCTAGCTAATCTCGTCGCATACCGCTTTGACTGTAGAGTCGCCGGCCTAGCCAAAGCCCTCGGCGCCAACTACACCCGCTATGCAGATGATATCCTCTTCAGCGGCGGCGACCACATACGACGCCGTGCTAGGCAGCTATCCATCCGCATCATGGGTATCGCTCTAGAGGAAGGCTTCAGAATCAATCCCCACAAAACGCGCCTCATGTACCGCAGCCAACGGCAGAGAGCCGCAGGACTTATCCTAAACGAAAAGCCCAACATCAGTCGGCGTGATTTCGACCTGCTAAAGGCGATCCTATACAATTGCCAAAAGCACGGCTGGCAGTCACAGAACTACGCGAATAATCCAGAGTTTCAGGCTCATCTAGATGGGCGCATCCAGTGGATCGAGCAGGCGAATGCAAAGCGTGGGGAGAAGCTACGCGCGATGTATGAGGGGATTGATTTTAGGTAAGAAGAGCCAATTCAATAGGGTACAATTTTTATTCAATAGGGTACAATCTATAGTAAATCGTCTAGACGCACCTGTTCGAGAAAAATCTGTGTCATCTGTGAAAATCTGTGAATTCTGCAAAGCCCAAGCCTGATCGGTTTTTCACAGATTATTGGGGATTGAACACAGATTACACAGATTTTTCCGAGCCCGATGTAGACCTGTTTTCTTCAAACCGAAAACCTCTAGGATCTGCTTTATAGTAGTTACAGGATTAAACAGGATTAGCAAAATCATGTATAATCCCGTTAATCCTGTCTGAAAAAACGATCGATTCTCGCTATCCCATCACCCTGTGAATCTCCTCAAACATCTTACTCAACCGCTTCTCAGATACCTTCATTCCTGTTGGCACATTCGGCGCAAATAGCGATAGTCTGAGCTCTTCGATTGCAAACCCTATCTCATCGGTCACGTGGGTCGGCTGCTCTTCACATAGATCTAGCCAATCATCTACAAAGGGAATGATCCGATCTAGCTTTTCCAGATCTCTGGCTATTGGTTGGCTTTCCAATCTTTGGATTCGCTCCTCGATACCGCGAAAGTATCTCGGCAAATCTTTGAGGCGAGCCCATCCAGCTCTAGGCAGAAATCGCTCGCGTAGCAGCCAAGCGATCTGGCTTTCTATGTCTTCCACACTCTCGCCTAAATGCTCGGAATCTCGATTGGCCTCGATAAAGGCTGATATAGGCGAATAGCTAGCGACCAACTGATCAATCCACTTACCCAACTGCACCGCCTGATCGTGATAAATACCTCGGGCATGCTCCGATGCTGTTGCGTAATCAGCTGCAGATCTAGGATAAGTAGGCCCCATAGCGCCTGCGGCAGCCAATAGACAAAACTCACCTTTACCTATACCACCTTGCCCTAGTAGCGGCATCATCATGCGCGTCTCTAGCGACATGGGTAGATCCTTCTCCAGATAAGTGCGCAGCCTCGGCTGGTCGAGTAGGAATAATCGACCACAGCCTAGCTGATGAGATAGCTCAGCCTGGCCCTGATGCAGAAACAGCTTCGAGCCAATGCTCTCACCCTCATCGACGAGCGCGGGCCATGCCTGACGACTACCAGCCTCGACCACATCGACAAAGTCGCCGATCGGCCACGTCGTCTGGCCGGTGCTGTCCCACTCGGTGCCAAAGCTCACATCAAACTGCTGCTCGACATCGTGCTTGAGCTGACTCTTTAGAGCCGCCACATCGGTGCCCATACCGACTTCTTCGCCGGTCTCGTCGGAGTAGACCCATAGCTTGGTGATAAAGGAACCGGGTAGCTTCGAGTGATCGAAATCGCCCGCGCAGATCTCTTGCCCAGTGCGCTCGGAGAGAAATTCTCCCATCGCCACCTCGATCGAGAGTTCGGGCTCCCAGCCATCCCACGCTGCGAGAAAGGCGCTTGCGGTTTCCGCCACTGGCTGGCAGGCGACGCGCATGGCCTTGGGCAGGGAGCGGATCAGGCCGAGCACGCGGGCCTCTAGATCGCCAGGCACGCCCCAGCTGGGTAGCCAGTCGGGAAAGGCGTGTAGCTGACTGAGGGCGATCTCGATAGTCACGCCATCGTCTGGCTCGCCGGGAGCATCGCGGTAGTGCAGGGGGTAGGTCTCGCCAGCTTTCTCCAGCCGATCGGGGTAGTCGGCTAGGCCCAGCTCGCCTTCGTCGATGTCGACTAAGTCGTGCAGCTCGGGCATCAGCGAGGCGGCATTGTCCGCATTGCGCATCCATTTGTGGAATGCCTTGGCGGTGCTCATGTCCGCCGGGATGCGTTCGGCGAGAAAGTCGTAGATGATGTCATCGTGCCACAGACCACCACGACGGCGGGTCTTTTGCTCGATACTCTCCACCTCCTCCTGCAGCTCGGCGATACGCTGGAGGAATGCGGGCTTTTTCACCAAACCATCGCCCAGCAGGCCATCGCGAAGAAAGACCTCGCGCGCCATCTGCGGCTCGACTCGACCATAGTGCACACGCCGGTCTTCTACGATGTTTAGCCCACCGCAGACGACCACTTCTTTGGCATACACGGCGCCCTGCTTTTTGTTCCAATAAGCACTGTGGTAACGGCTGCGACACAGGTGCGGCGCGACGTGCTCCATCCACTGCGGATCGATTTTGGCGACGCGGCGCGCCCACAGGCGAGTGGTATCGACCATCTCAAAAGCGACCACCCAGTCGGGCTTCTTTTTGCCGAAAAGTCCAGAACCAGGAAAGATGGCGAACTTGCCACCAGCCGCGCTCTGGTAGTCGCCCGAGCGAGTGTCGAGCCCACCGAACTGACGCGGGATACCGGTGAGCAGCGCCTCGTGGATTTTCTGATACTCCGCAGTCTCGATGCCGTGGCCATCGAAGTCGTCCCAGCACCACTTGAGCTGCTGGCTGCCGAGTTGGCCTAGCTCGTAGCGCAGATTGTCCCACTCCATGATGCGGCGGAAGTTGAGAAAATTCTCCCGACAGTAGCGACGCAGTTGGTTGCGCTGCCATTTGCCCCGCCCTTGGTAAAACTCCATCAGATCATCCCACAGATGCAGGTAGCCGAGAAAGTCGCTATCCTCATCGGCCCACTGGGCATGGGCTTTATCCGCGGCCTCCTGCTTGTCGCTGGGGCGCTCGCGCGGGTCCATGATAGTCAGGCCCGAGACGATGATCAGCACCTCGCCCAGGCAGCCAGTATCTGCCGCCGCCAGCAGCATACGGCCTAGGCGCGGCTCCACGGGGAGACGTGCCAGCTGGCGACCGACTGGAGTCAGCTCCTTGGCACTATCCAGCGCGCCGATCTCGCGCAGCGTCTTGTAGCCCTCCACGATATTGCCGGACTTCGGCGGATCGATAAACGGGAAGTCGGCGATCTCTGGCAGACCGAGCGACTTCATCCGCAGGATGACACCTGCCAGCGACGAACGACGGATCTCGGGATCGGTGAACTCGGGTCGACCGAGGAAGTCCTCCTCATCATACAGGCGCACACAGATGCCCTCGCAGACACGGCCACAGCGCCCCTTGCGCTGGCGAGCGCTGGCCTGCGAGATCTCTTCGATCTGTAGGCGCTGCACTTGGCGACCGGGATTCCACCGGCTCATGCGAGCGACGCCCGAGTCGATCACATAGATCATGCCTGGGATGGTCAGAGAGGTCTCGGCCACATTGGTCGCCAGCACGATGCGCCGCTGCCCTGGCTTGGGGTTAAAGATCTTCTGCTGATCGCCTAGCCCCAGTCGGGCAAAGAGGGGGCAGATCTCGGTGCGCGCCCACTTCTGTCCCTCCAGCTTGTCCGTGCAGTCACGGATCTCGCGCTCGCCGGGTAGAAAGACGAGGATGTCGCCTTTGTCATCGTAGCGATTGATCGCCTCGACCGCGCGAGTCACATGGCTGGCCATATCCTCGCGGTGCTCGGGCGGTAGGTACTCCACCTCCACGGGGAAAGTCCGCCCCTCGACTTCCACCACCGGACAGCCACCGAAAAACTTGGCGAAGCCACCGGCGTCGAGCGTGGCGGAGGAGATCAGCACACGCAGATCCTTGCGCTTTTCCAGCAGGCGCTTCAGGTAGCCGAGGAGGAAATCGATATTCAGACTGCGCTCGTGCGCCTCATCGATGATGATGGTGTGGTAGGCCTTGAGCCGAGGGTCGCCCTGGGTCTCGGCTAGCAGGATACCATCGGTCATGAACTTTAGAGCTGTCTCCTTGCTGACCTTTTCCTCAAACCGCACCTGATAGCCGACCGCCTGCCCCAGCTGGCACTGCATTTCTTCGACCACCCGCTTGGCCACACTAGCCGCAGCGATCCGCCGTGGCTGAGTACAGCCCACGCGCCCGCGCTCGATGCCTGCTCGCTTGGCGTACTCCAGCGCCATCTTGGGCAGCTGCGTGGTCTTACCCGAGCCGGTATCGCCCACTACTACCACCACCTGGCTCTGCTCCATCGCTTCGAGGATGGCCTTTCGCTCGCGGGCTACAGGTAGCTCCTGTGGGTAAGATATGGTGTATGATGTGCTCAAAAAATCGGCCTGAAAAATGACTGATATTAACGACTCGGCAAGGAGCAACTTCCCGAACTGGCTAAGGTTCAAAGCAATCTAAGGAGAACCACTCAAATTGTCAGACTATCAAACTCTTCTTATTGTCGAGTTTTTCAGTGGACACCACCCAAAAGCTTAAGTTAGATGTTCCGATGACCACTCAACTGCAACAAACATTCCCGTTTCACAACAACGTTTGTGAGGGAATTCCAGAGCAGATGGATAGGTTTCCCCGATTCAGGTATATGGGGAGTAAATTCAGACTTTTGGAGTGGATTCACGCTACTCTACTAGAACTCGAATTCGATACCGCAGTCGATGCATTCTGTGGGTCAGGAGCCGTTTCCTACTTAATGAAAGCGATGGGGAAAGAGGTACATTCTAACGACAGCCTAAATTTCCCACATATTTTATCGAAGGCTACGATATCCAATCAAAAGACAACATTAAACAATGAAGATCTCGAGTTTTTGTTAAAAAACAGAAAGCTCTGCGATAGTTCCAAGTTCATTCAAAATAAATTTGAAGGTATCTTCTACACTCCGCAAGAATTAGAATTCCTCGATAGGGTTTGGTTTGGAATAAGGGAGCTTTCTCCTGCTAAACAATCGATTGCTATCTCAGCGATGCTCAGGTCCGCCATTAAACGCCAACCTCGCGGACTTTTCACAGTAGCAGGTGATCCTGAAAGATATAAAGACGGTAGACGCGACTTACGTCTAACACTACAGGAGCATTTTTCCGAACAAGTATCAATTTACAATCAGGCGGTTTTTTCAAACAAGAAAAAAAACAGATCTTCCCACGGAGATGTATTGAGCATACCCAAGGGTAAGAATTTGGTTTATATGGACCCTCCTTATGTTCCAAAATCAGACGATAACTGCTACATGAAGCGATATCACTTTTTGGAAGGATTGTCTTGCTATTGGAAAGGGCAAGAGATCATGGAAAATTCAAAAGTAAAGAAAATCGCAAAACCTTTCACCCCATTTTCTTACCGCAGGACAGCGATTCAAGCATTTGACGATCTTTTTCATCACTTCGCTGACTCAACGCTTGTACTTTCATATTCTTCCAATGCTTTTCCAGACCTTGACACCTTAATTGGCTTGATGAGAAGCTACAAAAAACACGTAGAAGTGCTCTGCAAAGACCACACCTATCACTTTGGCACTCATGCGAAAGCAAAGAGGAACAAAGTAGAAGAGTATTTAATCATCGGCACTTCATGAAACGAGTGCGCCAAAGTTACGAAGAGATAGCTGGCTCATTAAGTCAGCTAGACGTCGACTGGATGGAAGACCCTCATGCAGAAGCCGTGATATCCTTACTTGCTGCAATACCCACCAGCAAAATGATAGAAGCTGTCGATGTCATAAATTTACTGCAAAATGACTTCAGAGCAGGTTCAACTGTACTCCGCCTTTTTCTTGGTATGGCAAAGGATGAGTACGATCGGGACATCCCCCTCCTTTTCCCAGGCGCTGGGAAAAGCACCGAGTTTAAACAAGATCCAGAAAACTACGTCAGGACTCTTGATCGGGAATTAGGTCTATTCAAGCGTATGACCGAAGAAATCAATCGCCCATTGCAGTGGGCGGACCGACTAGTTGGCTTATTTGAAGGAGGTTGGGGGAGCGCACGCAAAGGCCAACTCAGAGGACGAATGCTGGAGGACTTTGTGGAGACCATTCTGCTCAAGGTTTTTAGAACAGATCAAATCATAGCTCGATGTAAGTTTTTAGGCGCGTCTGGGGAAAGCAGCGAGAAAGCCGACTTTGCTATACCTAGCGCTAGCGACGCGCACATTTTGATCGAGGTCAAAGCCTTCAATGCCACTGGAAGCAAGCAAACTGATGTCTTGGGTGACATTTTTCGAATCGTAGAGGAAAAACGAGACGATACGGCATTTATATTGGTGACCGACGGCATTAGCTGGAAATCTAGACAGAGCGATCTCAAAAAGATTATCGATCTCCAAAATTTGGGCAAAATTCGAAAAATTTACACTAAGGCGATGGCCAAAGAACTGGAAAGCGACTTACGGGACTTATCACAAGGAATCTAGAAAAGACCTCGCAAGTGTAACTTCCCTGACAGTCTTGGAAGTCAGATAGTTAAACTCGCTTAGTAAAAATTTGCATCAGTGAGTATCAATGTTAAGATTTTCGCGAAAGTTTTATTCCAAAACTACAACGATACACAGACCAGACACTAATTTTTGCCGTTTCTCAGACGTTTAAGCCACGACCGGACACCTAGCGACACGCACAGCTACCGGTCTAACGCGTCCCTATTCAACCTTTTACGACCTCCCAGACTCGTGAGTAAAATCAAGTTCAGTTGCCCGACTTGCCAAGCCAAGCTGAAGGTTCCAGCCCAGTTGGCTGGCGTAGCTGGGCCTTGCCCAAAGTGTGGCGGCACGATCGTCGCCCCACTCCAATCGGAAGAGGGACCGGCTCCAGAGCCCGCAGCAGCAGCAGCTCCGACACCTGCTATGGCTGGCTCCGGCTACCAAGCGCCTGCGCCAGCTCCAGCCCCTGCGCCGACCCCTCAACCTGCTCCAGCTCCGGCTCCGGCCATAGCTCCCGCTCCAGCTGCTGTGGCAGCTCCTGCAGCGGTGAATCCGCCTCCCATCACCGCGCCTCCGACTTACCCTACCGCATCGGCGCCAGCTCCTGCTCCTGCACCTGTGGCCGCGCCCATGGCCCCACCAGTCGCACCAGAGCCCGTTGCCGCTTTCCCTAGGCCCATGGAGCAAGTCAGCCACACTGCAGCTGTGGCTCTCGCAGCACCGCCATCGACTCCAGTCACAGGTCTAGCGACTCAACCGCCGCAGTCTGTACCAAGCGCTTTTCCAGCTCACGCACCGATCGCACCAGAGCCTACCCCTGCCCCAGTGCAGGCAGCACCAGTCGCCGAGGCCCCTGTACTAGCGCCAGCTCCTGAGCTTGTGGTACCGCAGCAGCAGCCGCAGACGATTCTGGGTGTATCGGCTCAGCAACCTCCTGAGCAACCCCTCGTCGAAGAAGTGGCTTCACACCAGCCAGTAGCCGAGAGGGCTCCTGTAGAGACAGGCTACGATCAGGCCTATGTGCCCAAAACTCAGCCCATCGTGGTGAAGAAAAAGCCCGTCGAGCAGCTACCGACCGAGCCCGAGCCACACGGCTACGATGCCACAGCTTTCGACGTCCCTATGGCTGAGCAGCAGCCTGCTGCCACCGGCTATCCTGAGCACGATGCAGCAGCCGCAGTCGCTCCCGAGGCCTACGATCATCAGGTGAGCTACGATGCAGCCGATGATCAGCCATACTACGCAGATCCTGTAGAACCGGAGATACCTCCAGCAGCAGAGCCACACCAAGTCGAAATGGGCTATGAACAGCCCGAGACCGTTCATCACTACGAAGAACAGCCACAGGAAGGCCTAGTCGGAGTGGATCCTGAATTTGACGAAGATCACCTGCCCGACACCGGCGACGGATCTATGGCAGCTTTCTTTGCCGAAGGCGCGCAAGACCCTGCTCCGATCCCTCCTGAGACCGGAGTCGAGCCGCAGCCTGATCGACCCAAGAGCGAGATACTAGATGAGCTCCTAGCCTCCACTCCCGCTACCGAGCAGAAGCGCAAAGAAAAGAAAAAAGGCCTGAGTCTCACCTCCGTCCTGATGCTCATCACTCTTGGCTTGGTCGTCGTGATATCTGTGTTGGGAGTTGGGTTCGCCGTTCAAAAAGCCGGTGGCCTGAGCACTTCACAGCAGAAAGAGCAAGGCGAGCAAGGCGGGAAGAACCTCGAGCAGAAGCGCCAAAACTTTGGTGAGGAAACTGCCGCAGCCGCTGGTAGCACAGATGAGATCCCGGTGAATCTCAACGACGGCATAGCCCCAGACTCGATGAGCTTCGACGACGCCGTGAAAAAGGCTATCACCGAAAGCGGTGCCTCAGACGCCATCGAGATCGCTCGTGCTGGAGTTGACTCTGGAGAGCAGCCAATCGCGATCCCACCGATCCAGCCCGCTCCTGAGATCACTCCACCGCCTCCAGCCATCCCGGATATCGAGCCTCCTGCACCAGATGCATCCACACCAGTGATCAAGGCACCAGCACCTACACCGATCGCTGGGGGGATTCCCGAGGTAAATACAGAGTATAAGCCAGAGCCTTTCTATCCAGCCCCAGGCCCAGACGACCTACCGCTGAAGAATACCCACGCCCTAGTCGAGGCATTCCTCAAAGCTCCCGACTATCGCGGCCGCGTGGCATACTCTTACCAGGGCCACAGCAAGGAGCCTACCATGCGCGCCTACTACAACACATGGCCGGATTTCTCGATGGAGCGCTATAAGATCAAGCTCTTTCAAATGGAGCTGGATCCCGAGTTTGGAGGCCCATTCTGGGTCTACCAGATCCTCATGAACGATGCCGACGACACTGGTGGCGTGCCGATGATCATCCGCGAGGAAGCAGGCAATCTGAAGGTCGACTGGGAGGTTTACTCCGAGTTCCGCGATCAGCACTTTGTGAAGTTCCTCGAAGGCCGCATCGCAGGTCCTGCTAGCTTCCGCGTGGTCGCAGAGCGGGTCAGTGAGTACCCTGGCCCGGACAAAGGAGCCTTTACCAACTCTGGCGATTACCTATGCTACGAGCTGAATCCACCCTACGGTGGCTACCGCGCCCACTCCGAGTATGCTTTCATCAAGAAAGGCACCGTCCTCGGCGACAAGATGGATCAGCTCATCGCTCTAGGCGACGACCCGCTAGCGGTGATTGTGACTCTCGATTTCCAAGAGTTCCACCACGGTATCCGCCACTTGGTGATCAAAGAATTCATCAACGAAGGCTGGCTGAGATAGAAACAACGAATGGAGCAGCCTATCGATCTCTTCATTCGCCATTTGGCAGTGGAGCGAGGTCTATCGGAAAATTACCAACTCTCTGTGCGTCAGTCACTGGAGCAGTTTGCTAGTTGGCTAGAGTCTGAACGGGGAGTGACCAGCCCGAAGCTAGTGCTACTCGACCATCTCACCGACTACCTACGCCACCGAGGCGAGGACGAAGGTGTAGCCGCAGCGACTCGACGGATCAATCTGATCGCGCTCAAAGTGTTTTTCCGCCACCTCGCCGCAGAGGGAGATGTGTCTGCCGACATCGCTGAGGCGATAGACTCACCCAAGCTCGAGCAATACCTACCCGATACACTGAGCGAGCCGATGGTCGCATCATTCATCGAGTCGATCGATACCGATGCTCCTCTAGGTCGTCGGGATAAGGCAATCCTAGAGCTTCTATACTCCAGCGGGCTGCGCGTCGGAGAGCTGGTCAGCGCCTGTGTGGAGCACCTGAACCTAGAGGAAGGCATCATCCGTGTGACCGGCAAAGGCAACAAGACTCGAATCGTACCACTCGGCAAGGCCGCACGCCACGCCATCGAACAGTATCTCTACCAGGAGCGTAGACAGTATCTCAAACCCAGCAGTGGTGGCAGTAGCAGCAGCGAGATCTTTCTCTCCATTCGCGGCAAGGCGCTCACCACCCAGCGCATCTGGCAGATCGTCAAAGAACGGGCCAATGCTGCCGGCATCGATGAGAATGTCTACCCTCACCTGCTCAGACATTCTTTCGCTACGCACCTACTGGGCAATGGAGCCGATCTGCGTGTGATCCAGGAAATGCTCGGCCACGCCGATATCTCGACCACCCAGATCTACACCCACGTCGACCAGACTCACCTGCGCAGCATCCACAAGCAGTTTCATCCGCGAGGCTGAGCATTGACTGCCTCTTTCGCCACCTCTTTGGGAAAAACGATCTAGACCCGTGAGCTCGGATTGGACTGAATGGCGATTGTCGAACAGGCTATTGTTGATTTTTGAGGGATGCATTGCGCAGCGCCCTTCGAGCAAAACTTCACCAATCAACAATAGCCTGTTCGCCAATCATCAATCCACTCAACCCCGTCCTCTCGCCTCGGCGCCTTGAGCACAGCTAAGCCTTCCCCCTTGTTATCATAACTAGCCTTTTCTGTGTGGCTAAGCTAAGCTGAACCATGGCCGAAAAAGAACCTGGTAAGCGCAAGATCTCAGATCAAGCCATCCTGATAACCATCCTCGTAGCACTGGTGCTGTTCATCACCATCGTCATGCTCACCACTGGCCGCAACGCAAGCGAACCACCCAAGGTAGGTAGTATCAAGACCCTGGTAAAAGATGCCGTGCGCGACAAAGCCGAAAAGGCGGCCGCGCCTGATGAGACGAGCAGTAACGAAGCCTCTGGTGAGGCACCCGCTACTCAGGAGTGAACGGAGCGTAGTGTTGCCTGATGCTGTCGGAATTTCTGCAAATTCCGCTACTCGTCCACCCTCCTCACCGGGTAGCAGAAGACCCCAGTCTTCCGAACACCAAAACCTGATGCACCCGGAACTTTGGGAAGTTCCGCTACTCGTCCACCCTCCTCACCGGGTAGCAGAAGACCCCAGTCTTCCGAACACCAAAGCCTGATGAACTCGGAACTTTGGGAAGTTCCGCTACTCGCACAACCTCCTCCCTCGGTAGCGGAAGACCCCAGTCTTCCGCCCACCAAAGCCTGATGCACCCGGAACTTTGGGAAGTTCCGCTACTAGCACAGCCTCTTCACCCGGTAGCGGAAGACCCCAGTCTTCCGCTCCAAAGCCTGACGCACCAGAACTTTGGGCCAGCTCCGCTACTTTCAGCCCGACTATCACTCCTCAGAATCGACCGTGGTCTTGAGCTTGGCTAGGCCTCGGCGAATCCTAGCCTTCACTGTCCCTAGCGGCTCGCCGAGTTGCTCGGCTATTTCCTTCTGAGTCATACCATCGAAATAGGCCATCTCGATCGCTTCTCGCTGGACGTCGGTGAGCTCTAATATCGCAGTGCGCACGGCTCGGCAGTTGTCCCGGCGAGTCGCAGCCTGGCTACCTGTGGGCGAAGTCGCACCCACAGGATTGACCTCCTGCTCCTCGGTGAAGCCGTCTCTCAGCTTGGCTCGCCGCTGCTTGGCTCGGACACGATCGATGGCCCGATTCCGAGCCATACTATTTAGCCATGTGATAGGACGCCCCCTGCTCTCGTGGAATTGGTTCGCCTTTCGCCAGAGAGAGAATAACACCTCCTGGAGAACCTCCTCGGTATCGCAGTGATCGTTGAGCACCTTATAGATGGTCGCATAAAGTAAGCTCGAGCGACGATCATGAAGCCCCTGAAAAGATTCACGGTCTCCATTAGCAATTCCTCTGATGTCCTTGGCATCGGCTGCATCTTCTGCCGCCTTACGCTTGTCCTCATCCAACTCGGCTTCCATGAGATTAACTTATTTTAGCCACCTTTTTAGTCAAAAGCATTCATCATTAGATTTACTTATATAATTTCCCCTTAGATTAGGAGATTTACTTGAGAAATCAGATATAAAAGCCTTTCGCAGCTATCCTCGCCCCTATAAGCCACTGTGAATGAATAGGCCTCGCCCAAGCCGCTCCTGACCATCTGCTAGATGCCGCTAATCCAGCTCTCGCATCTTCTGAAAGCTGATGCTGCCCTCACGACTCGGCCGAGCCTGATGAATGGCCGTTTTGTTGGTCGGTCGAGTGGTGCGATTTTCGATATAGACCTCATCTAGGGCCCCACCAAATGCCTCCACGGTCAGATCGTTTTTAGGGAAAGGGAAATCGATGAGGCTAGCCTTCCCTGGAATCGCACGATCGAATGGCAACAGTCGATCCGCAAAGCGGGTACCTAGCGATGCACAGTTCTTTTTGAAAACGCGAAAGGCTGTAGGCTCGCTCTGGCTATCGGCACAGAATGCCTTCAGCAAAGTCACTTGCTCACAAAAGGTCGGTACCGTGCGCACCCGGACGTGGCAGTTGCGCATCTCATGCTGGGTATAGGTCCAGTCATAGAGATTGTCCGTCCAGACACTGATCTGGAGCCGATCGTGGATATTGAAAGCCTCCGTCGACCTCGGCCTCCGATCTACCAGCCATGGCGCCCGAAAATCGAACGCCGTATCGCCATCGGCATCGCCACCTCGGCGCCGCAGTCCCATGGAGAAGTGACCAAAGGTCAGCTTTCCCTCCTCCCCTAAAATCAAGGTGGTAAAGCCGATCGAATAATCCTGACTCGGCTGCAGCCGACAGCCCATACGCACCCGCCACCAGGCATCGACTACCGGATCACCCGAGGATCGCCCCGCCAACAGGCGATGCCCGCTAGCGATGAACTGTGGCCTAGACATCGGGATGAGCTCTTGCATGCGCATACGGCGCTCATAGACATCCTTGGCATCCTCGGAGAGAAACTTATGCCAACTGCGCTCTAAATAATACTGCGCTAGTAGAGCCTTTACACTGTGCGGTTGCCCCTGGCCCTGCGCCACTCGGATGCGGTTTAGCAGCGGCAGATTGGTCACCCATTGCCCATCGAGAGGGCGCTGCTTTACCACCACCTTGGGGTCGCCAAAAGCTCGCTCCATCACCGGGGGCCAATCGAGCAAATCAGACACCTGCTGCCCAGTCCAGCCGAGGGGGCAGGACACGATCAGCAGTAAAAGACCCAAAAGGGTCCCTCTGGAGGGTTGAAACATTAGCTTTCCATGGCGCAATCCTTTTTAAAATGCAAGCCGATCATTTCGCTCTAAGCGCCACATTGTTAAAATGTTAGGAAAGGTTAAGGATTAATTTTTATGATTTTCTCCATACCGACTATCTAGCTCGCCCGTACTGGTATGACCACGGTATGGCCGATGCATTGACTTTCGATAGGCAGTCCTTACATTTCGCATGCCGTCTCAGTCAGCACGCTATGCCGCTGGACTGACCCACCTGTTTCTAGATGATGATATCTCTGTTCTCACTCCACCGCTGCGACCACACTCCATTTTGGGCCGCAGTATCTCTGGCCGCCACTCTGGCAGCGACATCGGCTCTGCCAGTGGTCGCCCAGCAGGCTGCAGCTCCTACCGGCGCTACTGCCGAGTCCGAAGTCTTTGTCCCACCACCCGAGTCGGTGCAGGCCGATATCTCCGAGATCGATCTCGATGCTATCGTGCGGGTCGAGGTAGACACCAAACAGCCCAACTACCGTGTGCCATGGAATATCGGCGGTATGGGCAGCGGCAATGGCACGGGCTTTTTGATCGGCAAAAACCGCTTTCTCACCAATGCTCACGTGGTCAGCAATGGCCGACTGATCTACATCAAAAAAGTCTCTGATCCACGCCCCTACAAAGCCCGCGTGGTCAATATCGCCCACGACTGCGACCTAGCCCTACTGGAGCTCGAGTCGCCCGATGAGTTTGATGGTTCCTTTGGGACGGTAGAGCCACTCTACCTCGGAGGTATCCCGAAGCTGAACACGACTGTGATCGCAGTCGGCTACCCCATCGGTGGCGAGCGTATCTCGGTGACTCGCGGCGTGGTCTCGCGTGTGGACTTCCGCACCTACTCTCACTCAGGTGTGGACAATCACTTGGCTATCCAGGTGGATGCCGCGATCAATCCTGGCAACTCCGGCGGCCCCATCCTGCAGAGCAATCAGGTGGTGGGTGTGGCATTCCAAGGGTACTCCGGCTCTGTCGCACAGAATACTGGCTACATGATCCCCGTGCCTGTGGTGGAGCGCTTTCTCAAAGACGTCGAAGACGGCAGCTATGACTACTACGTGGATATAGCGACCAGCACGATCGGCATCCTCAATCCCGCCCAGCGCCAAGCTCTGGGCCTACCCGACGATAGCGTGGGCGTGATGGTGTGCGAGCCCGATGCAGCTGGCTCCGCTGGCGGCGTGCTACGCACTAAAGACGTGCTGCTCTCTATCGATGGCTACACGATCGCTTCCGATGGCTTCATCGAGATCGATGGTGAGCGAGTCGACCTAAACGAAATCATCGAGCGAAAATTCGCTGGCGACACTGTGCTGCTGGAAGTCTGGCGCGACAACGAGCAGGTCGACATCGAGGTGGAGCTAAAGCGCTTCATCCCCTACACCATCCAGGCCAACCAGTATGACAAACAGCCCAACTTTGTGCTCTTTGCCGGGCTCCAGTTCCAGCCCGTGGATCGCAGTGTGATGTCCTCGCACAAGATACAGGACCTTCAGACTCGCTACTACTACAGCTACTTCAGCAGCGACGAGCTCTACCGCGACAAGCCACAGGTCATCGTGCTGACCGCCGTGCTACCAGACTCGGTCAATACTTACCTGCGCCCCTATGTGCACAAAGTGGTCGAGAGCATTAACGGCAAGCGCATCAAAGTGCTGCAGGATGTCTACGATGCCTTTTACGAGGAGCACTCCGAGGAGGGCAAAGAGGATTATCACGTGATCCGCTGCGTCGGCGAAGGCCGTCCACTGGTGCTCAAGCGCGAGGAGGCCGAGGTCGCTCACGACCGCATCAAAGCCAAATACAACGTCGGTTTCGACTCCAAGATCGAGGAGCCAGAGATCCTCCAGCTAGGCGACTTGATCAATAGCGATGATGAGGAGAGCGAACCCGAAGCTGAAGAGCCTGTAGACACAGAGCCAGCCAGCGAGCCGACTCCAGAGCCAGCTGCGGCAAAAACCGTTGCTCCTGAGACCGCTCAAAATACCGTAGAGACCGCTCAAAACCGCGTCGAGTACACGGTCTATTTCGACTCCGGCAGCACTTGGCTGGACGATACCGCTAAAGGCGTGCTCAACAATGCCGCCACCGTCATCCAGAAACCTGCAGAGGATCCCTACGAGGTCGCAGTCAAAGGCTACACCGATGCCAATGGCAATATCCAAATCAACCAGACCCTCAGCAAACTACGCGCCGAGACCGTAGTCGACCACTTGGTGAAAAAGGGCGTCGAGCGAGAGATCATCCAGGCTCACTACATGGGCGAGAGCCAATCATCCGGCGCAAAGCGCAGTGACCGCCGTGTCGAAGTCATCGCCACCCGCTAACCCGCCATTTTTCCGTTCACCATTTTTCAAAAAGATACCGAAGTCATGCGACCTATCCTATCCACGATCTGCTCCCTGCTAGTCATCCTGGCCAGCACGGCACACAGCCAGGAGCCCAGACCGGAGACATCGATCATCCGCGTCAATTCCACGCTACAGAGCTACAGCTTTCTCAAACCCTGGGAAAAAGCAGCCCCATCGCCTCGCCGAGGCCTAGGTGCCCTCATCGCCGAAAACCAAGTGCTGACCACTGCCGAGATGTGCGTGAATGCCACCTACATCGAGCTAGAGCACCCCTCATCTGGAGCCAAAGTCCCAGCCAAAATCGTAGCCCGCGACTATGAGGCCAATCTCGCCCTACTCGAGCCCGCCAACTCAGGCTCAGGCGTTTTCGACGGCGTCGTTCCCATGAAGCGCACCGATGCGGTGAAGGCTGGCGACAAGGTCCAAGTCTGGCAGATCGAAGACAATGGCGATGGCGTGACTACCGAAGTCGAGGTCCTGCGCGTGAATGTAGGACGCTACTTCATCTCCAGCTCCAACTTTCTGGTCTATCAGATCAAAGGCTCACTGCAGGCACGTGTGAATAGCTTCACCCTACCTGTGATCCAGGATGGCGCGCTGGCTGGCATGCTACTCAGCTACAACTCCAAAGAACAGACGGCGAACATCCTACCGATGCCGATCATCGAGGCTTTCCTAGCCGATGTGGCAGACGGCGAGTACATCGGCTTCCCCAATCTAGGCATCGGCTTTGCCCAGACTCTAGATGACCAGCTGCGCGAGTTTCTCGGTATCCAGGATCGCGAAGGCGGCATCTTCGTGCGCAAGCTGGCCAAAGACAGCTCTGCCGACAAAGGTGGGCTGCAGATCGGCGATGTCATCCTCAGTATCGACGGCAAGGCAATCGACTCGCGCGGTAACTACGTCGATCCGAAATTCGGCAAGCTCAGCTTCTCTCATCTCGTGCGTGGCGCCGCCAAGGTAGGCGACACCATCAGTGTGGAGCTGATCCGCGATGAGCAGCCACAGACTCTCGAGATCGAGCTGCGCCGCAAAGAGCCCTCTGAGTACCTCATCGATCCCTACATGTTCGACCGGGGGCCTAAGTTTTACATCCTCGGTGGCCTGATCTTTCAGGAGCTGACCCGACCCTACCTAGAGAGCTGGGGAGACAGCTGGACCACCCGCGCCCCATTCAAGCTCGTCTACGCCAGCTCCAATCCTGAAGAATATGAGCAAGAAGGCCGCGACAAGCTAGTATTCCTCAGCAACGTGCTGAAAACGCCCAGCACACTGGGGTATGAAGGCGTCAACTCCGTCGTTGTCACCAAAGTCAACGGCAAGACCATCAGTAATATCGCCGATCTGGCCGAGGTCTTTGAGGAAGTGCCGGAAAACGGCATCCACACCATCGAGCTCAATGACTTCCCAAAGGTCATCTACGTGCGCGACGATATCTCTCGAGACATCAATGAAAAGCTGCTCCAGTATGGAATCAGCGAGCTGGAGCGCCTGAAATAATGGCTTCTGAAAAAGAATCGAAAATTTACGCGCAAGCCTCGTTGACTAATTTTTAAAACCCTTTAGATTCCACGCCCTTTCCGGTGCCCCGATGGCCCGGATCGTGGCAGAAACTTTTTCACTCATTTCACTTAAATACCGAAGATGAAACGTACCTACCAGCCATCCAAGCGCTCCCGCAAACGCCAGCACGGGTTCCGCGCTCGCATGAAGACCAAGGCAGGTCGTGACTTGATCAAGCGTCGCCGCCAGAAGGGCCGTAAGCGTCTCGTACCTAAGGGTGCAGAGATCAAGTACGAGCGCCACACCGTGCAACACGGTAAGTAGGGCACTTCGCCGCTCTAGTGGCGATTGTACCCTATTGACTGAAAATTGTACCCTATTCAATTTGGACTGTACCCTTTTCACAGGGTGCAGTTTTGTCGTTTAGGGGTATGGAGAAAAAGCCTTGTCAGTCCTCCACCTCGTCACCTACTCTGCAAGCATGCAGAGATTATTTTCTACAGAAACCCCATCAGCCTCAGCGAAAAGGACGGCAAACGCGAGCTGAAGCCGTGGTAATCGAATCGCGACACCCTTGTTCAAACCACCATGCGCTGGTCACGGAGAAATCTATTCTACCTCGCGCTGATCATCCCCATCACTCTGTGCCTAGCCTACTGTACTACTCTCTGGCATCGCAGTACGCAGCTCGTCCGCCTGGAGGCACTCCATGTGGATATCGACCAAAACGTCTACGGCCTGAGAGACGACGCCCAAGATCTGATCTGGGATCTAATACACCGCTATCAGATACTCCCCTCACTGAACTGGCATCTCCCACTCAATCGGATGATTTTTGCCAGCAGCTCAGAGGTGAGCTTCATCAATCTCGAAAACGTCGCGGAAGAAGACCTGGGAGAAGTCTTTGATCTTCTCAAAGGCTGGCCAGCCAATCGCCTGAAGGAGCTAAACCTCCGCCACCCCGGCATCACCGATGAGCAGTTTCATGATCTGGGGCGACTGCGCCGACTGATCACTCTGGACTTATTCATGTGCCAGCTCACCGATGCCTCCATGGCTAACCTCGATGACAAGACCCCACACCTGGAGCAACTATTCATCGCCGCCTGCGACATCACGGGAGAGCATTTCGAAGATCTCCCCAGCACCCTGAAGACCATCTACCTCGAAGAACTCGATCTCCTCGACGACGCTCCGCAGCGTATCGCCCACGCCGCACCGGACCTCGAGCACCTACTGATCTACGCAGATGACTTCGAGCATGCCCAAAAGATCGCATTCCCCATCAAACAAATCCGCCCATCCCTGAAAATCACCATCCAATCGCAATATCAGAAGATCTCCCGCTGATCCCAAACAGCCACTCACAACCAATGCTCGACCAGCTACCCGACCTATGCCAATGGCTCCGCAGCGAGATCGGCCTAGACCCAAAGCCCGAATCGATTCGCAGCGTGTCAGGCGGCGATATCAATGAAGCCTACTGGATCGACACCGGCCAAGGCGTGCCCATATTCCTAAAGGCTAACGCCCCTCACCAGCTCGAGCTATTCCGAGCCGAGGCCAAAGGGCTGGATCTGCTGCGCAGCACCGGTACCATCCGTATCCCCGAAGTCCTGACGACCGGTCTAGCCGCCGGAAAGGCGATTCTCGCACTGGAGGCGATCGAGCTGCATAGCAGTCTCCAGCCAGCAGACCAAACGCGCCTCGGCCACCAGCTAGCTGAAATGCACCTGCGCAGCACCAGCCTCGACGGTAGTTTTGGCCTGCATTTTGACAATCACATCGGCCGCACACCCCAGCCCAATGGCCTACACCAGGATTGGTGGTGCTTTTTCGCCGAAATACGAATCGGCTACCAGATCGATCTCGCCAGAGAACGTGGCTGGCGGATCAACGAGCGCTCAGACCTGATCGCCACGATCAAAGAGCGATTCTCTCACATCTCCGTGTGCCCTGCCCTACTGCATGGCGATCTCTGGGGAGGCAACTACGGCTTCGACCCTAGCGGCAATCCTGTCCTCTACGATCCTGCCCCGTACTACGGCCACGCCGAGGCAGACATCGCTTTCACCCATATGTTTGGCGGATTCGGCCCCGATTTCTATCAGACCTACCGCGACCAGCACCCAGCCGACTCGAAGGTCGATCAACTCCACAACTTGTATAACCTCTATCACACGCTGAACCACTACAATCTCTTCGGTGGTAGCTACAGACCACAGTCACAGAGCGTTATCCAAAAACTGCTCAAACAAACATAACGCATTCGCGTAGACATAATCACCGAATAGTCTTGACCACTGTTCGACTGAAAGGCGAACTTACTAAAATCGCTATTTTCGGCATGTAAAAGTGCCTTCAATTTCACGGATAACACTATGGAACCTGCTAAACGTTCGCTGCTCGAGCGGCTCAATCTACTGTCTAACTCTGTCGATATCGCAGAAGACACGGTCCCTGAGAGGACCTATCTGGCGGAAGCCCTCGAGGCAAGAGTGATGTTCTCGGCTTCGCCAGTAGATCTACCGGAGCAAATCGAGCATTCCGAATCCATCAACAGCACGACGTTCAGCGATTTTGAGTCGATTGATTCATTTCAGGATACCGGAGCCAGCGTGCCTACAGCTGCACTAGCTAGTAGCAGTCCTAGCGAGACCGACGACTGGGTCTCCCTAGCCAGCCTAGAAAATCTCACCGAAGCAGAGCTCGAAGCTCTAGCCGATGCCGCAGCACAGCGCTGGGAGGCATCTGGCCTGAGCGATGAGCAGCTGGCAGCGCTGGATGACGTTACCTTTCTGATAGCAGATCTCGACGGCCCTGCTCTCGGCTACGCAGAGGGCAGCCGAGTCGTGCTGGACATCGACGCTGCAGGCAAAGGCTGGTTCGTAGACAGCACCCCTCAGGAAGATAGCGAGTTTTCCGGTAGTACATTGGGCCAAGTCGAGGGCATCGATCTGCTCTCCGTAGTCACCCATGAGTTTGGCCACATACTGGGGCTCCAGGATATCTATGATGCCAGCCAGGCTACCGACGTGATGTACGGCCTCTTCGACGAGGGCGAGCGCCGCGATGTGCGCGACGGCCAGGCCGATGGTGCCGAGGCAGGTAGCCTCACTGGAGCGCACTATGCTATCTGGACTGGTGCCACCGATCTCAATTGGAATGAAGCCACCAACTGGGATACCGGAGTGGTACCTGTGGGCGGCGAGGATGCGATCTTTAATAGCGGTGGTGCTGGCACACCTATCACCATCATCATCGGAGGTTCCGTGACGGTAGACGAGCTACTTTTCAACAATGCTAACACCGCCGCCTATACCATAGGTACGACGGGAGATACCATCATCATCCCTACTGCTGCCGATAATGGTGAAGGTATCAATGTGAACGATCCTGTCACTAGCGATATCACCGTGAATGCCAATATCGAAACCAGCGATACCCTGCGTATCGGCAATCGCGGCACTGGCACGCTCACTGTAAATGGCGACATCACTCACACCGCGACCACCAATGAGGCAGTAAACTTTGGTCGATTCAGCACAGCGGACAACGGTAACCTAATTGTGATGAACGGCGACTTGGTTAGGACCAGCACAGGCAGACTACAGCTGAATGTCGTGGGTGTGGATCTACAGTTTAATGGCAATGTCCCACAGGAGACGGGTGATACTAATAACTGGAGAACGCAGGTATCTCACGGCAGTGTGCTGACCGTCGGTAGTAGTAGCCTAATCGGTAATGGCAATTTGACGGTTCAGCATGGAGTTCTGAATCTAAATAACACGACGACAGCTCAACTGATCGACCAGGGTATTACCCTCGGTAATGCCACTGGTGCTAATGGAGATGCTGTCGTCAATCTAGCTTCAGGTGTGACGCTACTGATGAATGCGGGAACCACATACGTCGCAGACGATGATACGGCTAACACCGCAACTATCTCCGGGGGCACCATAAATCTCGATGGTGCGGATCGCACTTTTACCATCAATAACAATGCTCTGGTGACTGGGCAGGAATTAAACCTAGCAACGAACTTTAGCGCCTCAGGAGCAGGAAGCGATCAAATCAACTTCCATGGCGATGGTGCTCTGCTTTGGAATAGCACCCTAGATGCAACAGATCAGGTAGATAGAATCGAGTTTAACACTCAAACAACGGTCATCGGAGCCAATGGCACTGATTTCACCAATCTAGAGCGAGAACTATTCGTGCGCCAGCGCAACAATGCAGCCTTCTCAGACTTCGATGTGACGTTGGACATCAACGGGCAGACCTTGATCTTGGACGATGATTTAATCGTTAGCCAAGCCTCCACCAATAATGTGGTGACTCCTTCTAGCACTAGAATCGTGGACAATACAGGCGGCGGCCTGATCCGATTGACGAGTGACAATGATATCACCTACAACGCAGGAACAGCCGGAAACCTGAATGTCACGGCTTTTGTTGAAACTGATCTGCAATTTGAAGGATCGGGCTTTTCGTTCAATGTCGGTGATGGTGCTGATGCGGTGGACTTGCAAATGTCTGGCAACATTCTGTCAGACACAGGAGCCAGAACGATGGTAAAATCAGGCACAGGCACACTGTACCTGACATCGGCGGTTAATTCGACCGGAGTCGGTGTGCTTAGTATTCAAAATGGAGTCGCTCAAATTGAATCTACCAATGCCATTGGCTCTGATGATATCCAACTCGGTAACAATACCACGAGTGGCACACTCGAGTGGATCGGTGGCACTGCTAACATCGATCGCGAGATCCGTATTGGTGATAACACAACTGGAGCAGGTCGTGTCGGCGGCGGAGCCATCATAAATAACGGAACTGGAGGACTCACCTTTACCACCGCATTATTCAATTCACCAAGAGGGAATGTGAGCGAGGCTCGTAACTTAACACTGGGAGGTGACAATACTGGCGGTGACAACATCGTTCAGGGAACCCTAGCGGATAATGGTGCCGCAGTAGGCCTGACCAAGACAGGATCAAACACATGGTCCCTCGAAGGCGCAAACTCTTACACAGGAGATACTGATATCCAGGCAGGAAGGCTTAATATCAATGGCACTATCGGTGGCAACCTAAATGTCGCAGCAGGAGCCACTATCGGCGGTGAAGCTAGTTTCGCAGGTAATGCAACATTCGGAGCAGGCAGCACGATCGTAGTCGATGGGTCTACACCGGGAGCTATCACTGCAGCGGGTGCGGTCGATACCTCAGCCGGTGTTACTATTTCACTCACAGCAGGTGGATCGGGAGATTTTGTACTACTCGATTTCGATCCAGCTCAGGCCAATAATATCAATGTGAGCGACTTCACGATCGACCTTAACGGCATTACTACTTCGGCCCGTTTGCTCGCCTCTCCCACAGTGACGATCGATAACGCTACAGGCCAGGTGCTACTCAGCTTAGGCTTCGAAGATCGTACATGGGATAACTCTGGTGGCACCGATGTTTGGGAAAACGGTCTCGATAATAACAATTGGGTAGAGGGCGATGAGGACTTCCACAACGGCGACTCTGTCATATTCGCCGACGATGCGGGCAGTGATCAAACCGTAACTGTAACGGGAGGCGGTGTGGAGGCAGTGAACGTGACTTTCACCAATGACGCCACCAATAACTACACCATAAGTGGCGATCCGATCACAGTCACCGGCACTCTGACTAAGGCGAGTGATAATAATGTGACGATCAATAGCGTCATCACCGGTTCTGGCTCTCTGTTCGTCGGTGACAATGACACTCAACAAGATAGCAGTAACGACAGTCTGGTATTAACAGCTGCTAATACCTACACAGGCGGTTCAGTTTTGGCAGAGGGAAGAATCTCCCTCACAAACTCGGCAGCTCTAGGCACTGGGCTGGTTACATTAAACGAAACATCCAATACTGGCAGCCAAAGTCGCGACATCATTGTCGACCTAGATGCAGACAGCTTAAATATTGGCAATGAGATCCTAGTCGGTGATACAGGCGTGAAATATTTCCGTCTAGATAATGGCGGTACGACCGCTAACACCGGAACCATTTCCGGCGACATCACAAATAACGAGACCGGACAGTTTAATTTCCGCCTCCTAGTAGGCGGAAATGATACACTGACAGTAAGTGGCCAAGTATCCGGCAACGGCGCTCAGTTTCTTCGTAACACCGATCAAGCTGTACCCGGCACCGTCATTTATACGAATGCGGCCAACGACTTTACCGGAAGGCTAACAATTGCTACCCAAGTCCAAGTCGCTTCGATCAGTAATTCAGGAGTAGCAAGCCATCTAGGCGCAGGCAGCATCATCGTTCTTGGAACATCAGCGAATGCCACAGCAACTCACAACAATAACTCTGACGGAAACCTAATCTACACCGGCACAGGCGACAGCACCGACAAACAAATACAGATCGGCAGTCGCTGGTTTGGCTCACCTATCGAAGGTGCCAACGGCGGCGCGATAACCAATAACGGATCAGGTGCTTTGGTCTTTACATCAAACACCCTCCAGCAGACTGATCGAGGTAATGTCGATATCGGTCCGCGGACTCTGACCCTAGCCGGCTCCTATACCGGAACTAATGAGTTCAACGGTGTGATCCAAGATAACGCCCCAAATGACTCATTCGTCGACGAGACTGTCGGAGTCACGGTGAATACCTCAGGAACATGGCAGCTAGGTGGAGCAAATACCTACACCGGCACTACCACTGTGAGTGGTGGAACACTGCAGCTCACAGGCTCCACCGCAGCGGGTAGTGCCGTGACTGTGCAGACCGGCGGCACGCTGAGCGGTACAGGCACCGTGAATGGAACAACTACTATCGATTCCGGAGGAACTCTGTCTGCAGGCACTGGTGGTATCGGCACCCTGAATCTCGCTGATACTGTCGTGAATGGAACACTCGCTATCGAGGTAGACGGTACTGGTGGCGGTACGACCGACCTGCTATCGGTAAACGGAAATCTCGACATCACCAATGCAACCCTATCGGTGAGCGAACTAACCACCGCAGACGACGCCGCATACATCGTAGCGACTTGGACTGGCACACTCACCGGCTCTGCTTTTGCCGCAGAAACGATCCCGGCTGGCTACACCGTGGTCGTCGACAATGCCCTAAAACAAATCCGTCTTGAGCAAGCCACTACACCTAGCATCACCACCCTCAGCCCGGCCGACAATTCCACCAATGTCCCTGCAGCGGATAATCTAGCCGTCACCTTTGACCAAAATATGGCCATCGGCACAGGGAATATCACGCTCACTGCGGATGTATCATCGTTTAGCAATACCATCCATGATGAATCCACTATCGATGGCGATCTGAGCGGCAACCTATACACTCCAACCGTGCTAAATCTGCGAACCGGTAGCAATAAGATATCCGGTAATGTCGGAGGCTCGGCTACTGGCGGTGCCACAAATGGCACAGATGCCGATTACTTCACCATCACCGTACCTGCAGGCACTCAGCTCACTGGTATCAATGTCGACGCCAAGGATGGCGGTTCCAGCTTCATCGGTTACCGTGCGGGCACCAGTTTCACCGGCCAAGGTGCCGGTGATATCGATGGAAACACACTATTTAATAGTGGCTCCGGCGATATCATCACCGCACTCGCAGGCGGATCTCTGGGACCGGGCACTTACTCTTTCTGGGTGCAGGAGACCAGCGGATCGACCAACTACACCCTGTCTTACGAGCTCACGCCAGACGCAGTCACCATCGACGTCACAGACAGTAGCCAAGTATCGGTAGCAGGGGCTGTGGTGACAATCAATCCAACTAACGACTTACTCTCGAGCACACCCTACTCTGTGCAGATCGATCCCGGCGCACTGACCAATACAGGAGGAAGTGCTTTCGCGGGTATTAGTGATAATACCACGTGGAATTTCACCACAGCTAATACCGCGCCAGATATCATCGGCGGAGCAGCTGTCACCGAGCTAGTGAGAGAGGATATCGGAGCCGGTGTCATCTTTCTTGACGTCAATTCAACAGACGATCGAGATACTGATGCCTCAGGCCTCACTTATGCATTCTCCACCGACAGCGGCGGAGGAACCGACAATGGTCTATTTTCAATCACCTCACAGGGTTTTCTCTCTTTCCAAACCCTAGTAGATTTCGAAAATCCCAGCGATGCCAATACGGATAATACCTACGAGGTACAAGTCACTGTAACCGATAGCAATGGCGATACTGATATCCAAAACATCTCAGTAAATGTCATCAACCGCGATGCCACGATCATTTTGACCAGCCCCAGCGCTCAAAACGAAGGCAATTCAGGCACCACGGGTTACAACTTCACTCTGACTCGCACAGGCGATACTACTGGGGTGTCGACTGTGAACTACACAGTCGCTGGGATAGGCGCTAATCCTGCAGCTGCTGCTGACTTTGATGGCGGCTCTTTCCCGACAGGCACTGTCACCTTCGCAGATGGCGAGACATCCAAGACCGTCACCATCAACGTCGCAGGCGATACAGATATCGAACCCGATGAAGACTTTGAGCTAGTGCTATCGTCTCCGACCAATGCGACACCAGGGTTCTCGCGAGTTCTAGATGTAGAGACTACTGAGGATACGGCTAGCCTGCAGAATGGAGTGACCTCTACACAGACCACTGCCAATGCCTCTTTAACCCTTTCCCCTACAGGCGGCGTAGGTGGCTCGCGAGCGATCCAGATCACCACCGACAGTAGCACCACTCCAGACCCTGCCACTCTAGGACTAGACCTAGGCGGCTTGTCGGCTGTTGGTTTCGACTACGTCGAGCTACAGCTACAGTCGACTGGCTCAAATGAAAACCTGACGGTATCGCTCCTCGATGCTAGCGGCACTGCGATAGCCACCGGCGCTACTGTGCAGACATCTACCCTATCAGGCAGCTACCAGAGCTACCAAATCGATCTCAGTACGGTAGGTGCTACCCCTATCCAAACACTGCTCTTTAGCTTCGCAGACATCGATGGCGGTACCGCTTCGATCTTAGTCGACAATCTAGATGCCTATCTACTAAAGACATTCACCACTATTACCAATGATGATGCTAATACAGCACCGGTCATAACTGGTGGCGCGACAGCTGCAGTGAACTTCGCTGAAAATACAGCAATCACTACCGAGGTGATTAATCTTGCAACGACAGATGATAGCGATAGCGAAGGCTCTGGCTTGACCTACTCATTCTCCACAAACGGTGGCGGTGGTGCAGATAACAGCCTGTTTGCTATCGATTCGACTACCGGAGCACTTACCTTCCTAGCCTCGCCAGACTTTGAGAACCCAACCGACAATGGCACCAATAATGTCTACGATGTGCAGATCACTGTGACCGATAGCGGTAGCCTTACCGATTTCCAGGACATCGTGGTAACGGTGACCAATGTCGATGCTAGTCTATCAATAGCCGATCTAACGCAGAATGAGGGCGACACAGGAAATACCAGCTTTTCCTTCACAGTGACACGTACTGGTGATACTACCGGAACCTCTAGTGCTGCCTATACGGTCAGCGGCACCACAGCCACAGCAGGCACTGATTTTACAGCAGTGACTGGCACCGTTACATTTGCAGATGGAGTTACCACCCAAACGATAAACGTCGATGTCAGTGGTGATACCGATGTCGAAGCAGATGAAACCTTCCAAGTAGTGCTCTCCTCTGCTACTAACGCTGTGTTTACTGATGACACAGCCGTAGGCACGATCACCAATGATGATACATTTTCGGCAGAGGTTTCCATAGCCGCTACTACGGACGCCAATGAAGCAGGTTCTGTAGCTGGGCAATTTACCCTCACGCAGACTGCCGCTGCAGGTGTAGACACCGTGATCGCCTATAACGTAGCTGTCGCTAGTACAGCTACCGATGGTGGCACCGACTACACGACACTGAGCGGAACTGTGACTATCCTAGCCGGAAGCACGACGGCGACTATCGATGTGACAGGTATCGTCGATGACAATCTCATCGAGGGCGATGAAACCGTGACCGTGACACTGGATAGCATCACTAGTGGTGATCCTGGCGTGAGTATCGCTACCGGCGCAGGCAGCGGCACTGGACCAGTAGTCACACTGATCACAGATGCCGATCTAGCAGGAGACGGCACGACATCGATCAACGTCGGCGGTGGAGGTTTGAGCCAGGTGGCTAATCCAATCTATGATAACTTCAGCACCGGCACTGGCCAGGGTGACACTTGGGGAGGTGCTGGCCTCGTGATCGGAGGAAATACAGTCACATTCACCAATGTATCGATGACTGATGTGAATGGCAGCGTCGCAGCGACAGGGCCGCAGTTCATTGCCGATGGCAATGGCATGGGCATTCGATCAGAGAGCACCGATACGCAGTCCAATGGAGACGGCGAACAGCCTTGGCATGTGAACGAGCAAGAGGCATGGACCTGGACAGCAGACGCCGATCTCGCCTTTGCTGGAGTCTCTTTCCGAGCAGGCTGGCAAGGCGGCGGAGGCAACAAAGCCCTTACCGTCTCGTCACCAGCATGGGTGGGCCTGACAGGTGTGACTACAGGAACTGGTATCACCTACAATAGTGCCAACGGCAGCTTCGAGATCGGAAATACTGGCGATGGTGGTGATGGCGATGCAGTCACTCTCGATGAACTCGTCGGAGTTGGCGGGCCATCATTGATCCTATCAGCAGGTACGCAAATTTCGTTTTCTAATACCGGAAGTGGGGTTGGAAATGCGGGCGGCTTCGCTCTCACCAGCGTCTCATTCGCCAGTGTCAATCCAACCAACGAGGCTACAGTCACCATCGTAGACAACGATATAGCAGACTTCACAATCGCAGCTACCGACGCCGTGAAGAGCGAGGGCGATAGTGGCACGACAAATTACGACTTCACCATCACCCGCACAGGGGATACCACTGGTGCAGCGAGCGTGGAGTACACCGTCACCAGTGCGAATGCCGATGCGACAGACTTCGGCGGCACGCTACCTACCGATGTGGTGGTGAACTTCGCCGCCAACGAGACGAGCAAAGTGATATCCATCAGTGTCAGTGGCGATACCACTGTAGAGGGCGACGAGGCTTTTACCGTGACTCTGAACGATCCTTCTACAGGCCATGTGATTGATTCACTGGCAACTGGTGCGAGCTCTGCTATAGGCACGATCACCAATGATGATATCGCCGATGTAAACCCCATTGACTGGGATGGAACCGGTGCGGACAATTTATGGAGTAACTTCCTCAACTGGGTGCCGGACAATCAGCTACCTAATGCAGGTGATACCATCAACATCTCCAATGGCGACACAGCCGAGTGGGATATTTCGAGCATCAATGCAGGAGGATTCTCAACCGCCAATGGCAATCTACCTAATGGATCGACCATAAATCTGACAGGCGGCTCAGACCTCGCAGTGACGACATCCGTGATCAGGCTAAACGGGTCCACAATCAATGTTGGTGCAGGCTCCACGCTTAGCGGAGGCTTCTGGGACCTAAACAATGGAACTCTAGTCTTCGAGGATGGCGCCGACTTCACAGCGCCTAATTTCGAACTGAAAGGCTCGACGACTGTGCAGTTCAATCTCGGTGCGACGGGATTTACTACCATCAATGCAAATAGTTTGAGGCAAGGTGGTGGTAATGTGTTTACCGACGAAACATTCGCGGTCGACATGACCAACTATACGGGAGGAGCAGCCACAATCACGCTGATGAGCTTTTCCAATGACACCGTGAACATGGATAACACGGCATTCCAAACCGCTAATCTCAGCGTCACGAATGTGCCATTTGGTTATGCAGGCACTCTGCAGTGGAATGATGCAACCGAATCCATCGAATTGGTAGTGACAAGTGTCCTGCAAACGACCGTATATGTCGATGATGACTGGACGGCAGGGACCTTTACCGACAATAGCACCGATGCTGATGCGGGAACCACCGGCGGCCAGACTGCGGTATTTGGTGTAACGGCCTTCAATAACATAGCCGATGCGATCGCAGCTACTGCAGCGGGAGGAACAATCATTGTAAACAGTGGTGTGTACGCCGAGACAGTAGCCTTGGCCGATGGCAAGAAAATCGAGATCACAGGCCCTGATACTGCTCAAACTGTCGAAATCACCGAATTGTCTTCAGTAGCGGGCACGGAAATCATTCTCGAAGGTTCGTCTAGGTTGTACGTAGACAATACCGCTAATCAAGAGATCGCAGGCGTCATATCAGGTAGTGGCAGCCTAGGAAAGCTAGGCACTGGCGAATTGACTCTGAGCGGCACTAATACCTATACCGGGGGCACACGGATAGGTGATGCCTTATCAGGGACACCTAGACTGGGCGGCCCAATCGTGGTCACCAATAATAGCTCCGTCGGAACAGGACAAATCGTCTTCGAACGTGGTGGCTCTCTAAATGTGGCTGCAGATGGCCTGACATTTAGTAATTCTATCCTAGTACCCAACTGGGGAAGCGGTGTGCGCACCATCGCTCTCGACGAAGCGGGTGCCAATACCGTCACGTTTACCGGGAATATTGACCTCCGCAGAGGCACCGCTGGTGAATTCGTTCTCGACGCAGGCACTGATGACACGATCAATCTAACCGGCAATATCTTTACCGGTGCGGGTGGCGGCTCGGGTATTACTAAAAATGGCGATGGTACAGCCGTGCTCTCAGGGAATAACACTTATGTAGGCACGACCACTATAGCGGCTGGAATCTTGCAGATCGATTCTGCCACTGGAATCAGCTCAGGAAATATAACGTTCACTGGAGGAACACTTCAGTATACGTCTAATAGCGCAGCCACAGATCACAGTGCTCAAATAGTCAATAGCACTAGTCCAATCTCTATAGATACCAACGGTCAAAATGTGACGTATGCGACAACATTGGCTACCAGCAATAATGGAGGTCTGACGAAAGAAGGAGCAGGCACTTTGCAGGCGAATATAGATGGCTACACGGGCGCTACCATTGTTAACGGCGGGCAACTGACCTTGGCTAACGTGGCAGACCTTAGAGCCACTTCCTCAAACGCATTTTTCATCAATAATGCCTCGACTCTAGAGATCGAGTCGAGTGTGGGAAGTGGTAATCGCACCGTCTTGAATAACGATGTCTTTACCTTCGATAGCGCTGGAGGCGGCACATTGCACTTCAATGGCGGTAACCATCTACTTCAGGGCGCCTCGGCTAATCACGGTATAGTAACCAACGGTGGTGCCACCAACAATGTAACAGCCAGTAACAATGCCTTCTTGAACATGCAGGGCCCTGGTAGGTTTACCTTTGATGTGGCTGATGGTTCCGATGCGCAGGACCTAGTAGTTGGTGTGCGCGTGCACAACGGTGACATCATCAAGAATGGTGCAGGCACACTGGCGCTCACGAACACAACCAATAGTCTGGGAGCAAGCAATAATGTCGACATCAATGCCGGAACCGTCGAGATCTCAGGAGGCGGTCGTTTGGATAGCGGAGCTTTTGCAGGAACTATCACCAATGACGGTGCATTTATCTACAATAGTACTGCGACACAGACGCTGTCGGGCGTGGTCAGTGGCACCGGTAGCGTGGAACTTGCCAGCTCTAGCACACTAACACTGAGCGGCAACAGCACCTACACTGGCAGCACAACCGTATCTGCAGGTACTCTGGTGGTAACTGGCGATAATTCCTCAGCCACCGGATCTGTCACAGTAGCCGCCGGTGCGACCCTAGCAGGCACAGGCACCCTAGGAGGAGCTGTGACTGTGGCAGACGACGGCATCCTTGCTCCTGGCGTGAGCGGTGTAGGCACCCTGACAATCGCGAATAATCTCTCTCTCAATGGAGATCTTCAAGTCGAGGTGAATGGAGTCACAACAGCTGGCACTGACTACGATCAGGTAGCCGTGAATGGCACAGTCACTCTCGGAGCCACCTCCACATTGGTCGCCACCGGTTCTACGGGAACACGAGGTGATGTCACCATCATCGCCAATGATGCGACCGACACAGTTACCGGCACCTTTGTCGGCAGCGGCTTGGCAGAGGGAGATGTGGTCACCATCAATGGCCAAAACTTCAATATCAGCTATGTGGATGGCACTGACTCAAACGATGTGGTGCTCGGTGTGATCGAGACCACCGCAGTCATCGACGGTAGCGGAAATCTAGTGATCACCGATGTCGGCACGGATAGCTCCGATACCATAACAATCACTGACGACGGTACGAATTTCATCATCACTAATTCCGAGGGAGGCTTCAGTCAGACTATACCGATTTCATCAGTCACTGGCGGCTTAGTCATTCAGAGCGCATTTACGGCAGATGAAGCAACTGATACTGGTGCGGACACGGTCAATCTCAATACTAGCCACAGCTTTGCTGGCCCAATAACGGTCACCGCCGACACGATCAACCTCTTGGCGAATGTCGATGCCAATAGCAATGATGTGGCGCTCAATGGCAATGTCACCCTGGGAGCAGCTACGACGATCACTGCAAACGACCTGTCCATCAGTGGCACCGTAGCCCTCGGAGCCAACAACCTGACGGTTAACGTCGGAGGCACTGGCAGTACTATCACCGGTATCGTCTCTGGTAGCGCCTCTCTCATCAAAGAAGGTTCCGGCGAATTGATCCTGAGCTCACAAAAATCTTACACAGGCACGACAGAGATCAATAATGGTACCTTTGATTTTCATTCGACCGCGGGCTTTTTGAGCTTGGTCGGTGGCGATGTGAATATCAACAACGGTTCGACACTGCAGTTCACTCGGAATGGAGGGAATGGCTACGTGCTCGACGCTGCCGATACCATTAATTTCGGTAGCGGCGGTGGCGGGACGCTAGAGGTGCTAGGCGGGCTAAACTTCGTTGTACGGGGTGCCACATTTACCACATCTGGTGGTGCGGCTAATACCATACAGGGCGGAAGTCTAAATATGGATAACTCTGGCCCGGTAAACTTTACGGTCGCTGCAGGTACAGATCCTGTCGACCTGATCGTCAGCTCAGTCCTACAGAATGCCCAAGGTATCCAAAAGACTGGTGCGGGCACCATGTCACTGACTGGCAACAACACCTATGACGGCACCACCGATATCCAGGCGGGCACTCTGATCGTGGATGGGGTGATCGGCAATGATAACCCTGCTGGTACTGTAACCATCGCAAGCGGAGCGACCCTGTCCGGAGGAGGCACCGTGAATGCTCCGATAGCAGGAACATCGACACTGGCCACCATCACTGCCACAGGCAATCTCAACCTCGGCGACGGATCGGGCACAGGCTTCTCATTCGGTGGCACTCTCAATGTCGGCACCCACACAGTGACCATAAATGATAGTAATACCGCTACGGCTGGCGATATCACCATAACAGGAGGGACGCTCACAGCTGCAAATGGCGTAACCCTGAGCGGTGGTGACGTGATCGAAGGAACCGGAACAATCGATATCGGTACTGGCACAGCAGGTCTTATCACGAATAGCGGCTCTCTCGCCCCTGGTGATGAGTCCGGCGACAAGACTGGCACACTGACTGTCGACGGTGACTTAGATGCAGATGGCGGCACACTGATACTGCAAGTAGACGGTGTAACAGCTGGCGATTTCGATCAAATCGTGGTCAATGGCGCAGTGGACATCACCGGCGCTACACTCGATACCACTGGTAGCACGACTACCAGTGCCGGAAATATCGTGCTCATCAGTAATGACGGCTCAGATGCCGTAATCGGCCAGTTCACCGGCTTGGCGAACGGCTCGACCGTCACCATCAATGGCCAGAGTTTCACCATCAACTATGCAGGTGGCGATGGTAATGACGTGGTTCTAGAATCCGCCTTCCCCGAAATCAATGTGAAAGATAGTGATGGAGATAACATTGCTAGTGGTGACACGGCTTCTACATTGCAGAATACAAATTTTGGTATTGTAGCGCAGGATACATCTCCGACACCGACTACCTACGATCAGACATTCACCATCGAAAATCTAGGTGGCGCACCACTTGATCTCACAGGTGCACCTCTCGTTAGTATTACTGGAGGGTCAAACTTCACTATACAGACTCAACCAACTGTCGATCCTATTGGCGTCAGTGGGTCTACGACTTTTACTGTGCGATTCACACCTTCGACTCTAGGTGTCCAGACAGCTACCATCACGATTGCCAACAATGACGCCGACGAAGGTACCTATACCTTCCAAGTCAGCGGCGAGGTACACCCAGTCAGTCAGACATTCGATGGCGGTGCTGGCAACACCAACTGGACCGATGCTGGCAACTGGAACAATGACTTCATCCCTGGCTCAAATCAGACCGGTAGTGGCGGAACGACACCATCATCCATCACAACATCTGCCAACATATTTGGCGGCAACCAAGTCGATATATCCGACAGCTTGGATTATCAGCTATCCTCTGTCCGAGTCGATGGCACGCTCAACATCGCCCCAGGTGCCGACATCGATGTCGGCCAAGGAACCAATGCGATCGTGACCGTAGCAGAAGGGGCTACCCCAAGTGTCGTCAACCAAACTGGAGGTGACTTTAGCTTTGACCAACTACGACTAGGCAGGAATGCAGACGCTACCTTCAACCTATCTGGAGGTACAGCGAACTGGACTGGCACCTCCGGCGGCGGCAGTAACATCCACTTCCGCCCAGACTCATCCACGGCTACCTCAACCATCAATATTTCGGGAACCGGCGCTCTCGTGCAGAACCCAGCCTCTACATCCAATGTGCTAATGGAATCTGCAAGCAGCCAGATTCTCGTTTCCGACAGTGGAGTGTTCCACATCGATCGAGCAGTATTCATGTCTAACAGCGCAGCCAACGCTGGTTACTCCTCGTTGATCCAGCTCACAGGTAGCGACGCCCGCTTCGATGTCGGCGATCTCGATGCAGCGCCTGCGAATACTGGCTCTTCTGCTACCCTCGGCTTCGTCGCTGATGCCAGCGGTTTTACCACGATCGTTGTCGACGATAGCGGCGCCGGTAATGGCAATGTGACCCTGAGCGCACAGACAGCACTGAACGTCGACCTGACTGCTATCGGGAATACCAATCCAGGATCAGCCGTTCTAATCGACTACGACGGTGCATTAACAGGGACGTTTGGGTCTCAGACCATCACTCACAATGGCACCACCCTGACACTGGCAGCATCTGCCCCTGCAGGGAACGATCCCGCAAATCTCGCAGAGGGCGAATACTGGATCGATTACACCACGAATGGCGATGTGACGCTATTCTTTAATGCCGAAGAGCAAGAACCAGTCGCCACCAATGACACAACTACAGCAGGAGAAGCTGGCAGCGGAGTAGCAGGAATCGATCCGACAGGTGATGTGACTGGAGGCCCCACACAGGGAGCTGGTGACGTGGCCGATACCGATCCTCAAGGACAGACCATATCCGTCACCCAGATCGCTTTCGGTACCAATAGCCCCGTCACGGTAACCACTGGCGGAGCCACGGTAGCTGGAGCATTCGGTAGCCTCACTATCAATCCTGATGGCACCTACACCTATGCCGTAGATCAAGTCCTCGCAGATGGACTGAGTAGCTCAGATAGCGTCACAGAGGTCTTCAGCTACACCATCGAAGATACCGACGGCAATTCGGCGACAGCGACTCTCACAGTTAATGTCAATGGCGCCGATGATTCCATCCCTGACACTACGGCTCCCTCCCCTACTATCGTAGGACCTACCAGTACACCGTCTGATCAGCCGGTGAATCTCACTATCTCCTTTGGAGAGCCGGTAACAGGACTCACCGCTAGCGACCTCCAGGTATCCGGCGGCACAGTCACCGGTCTGATCGATAATGGCGATGGTACGTTCACCGTGACGATCACACCATCGGGCAGTACATCGCTCACGGTAGATATCCCAGCAGGCGCAGTCGCTGACCTGGCGGGTAATACCAGCCAGACAGCTAGCACCTACCAAGCGACAGTCACATCCCCATCGGATTTTGTCGGTGTCAGCAGCGTGTTTGGAGACCTAGTCGATGAGAGACTTTTCACCGGAATCTTCCAACCCGTCGTTAGTAGCCTGGACGCCGAAGACGAAAGTCGCGAACCTAGAATCGTAATAGCCGGCGACTGGGGCGATGCACCTCTGATCCACCTCAGCCTTTACGACAATCGCAACAACCTCGTCTACACCTACGTCGAGAATGAAATCCTAGATCTCGTAAGCGACAGCAATGGACGCAGTATCCGAGGAGTGATGATTCCATGGCAGCAGGGACTGCTCAATGCGACTCTTCGCATCACCATCGAAGGAATCCAGCAAACCGAGTGGCCAAATGAGATCAACCTGCTGGAAGAAGCTCGATACCCCATCAATCTCGAACAACTCTTCCTCGGTAAGATCCCAGGCCAGATTGTCGGCGAAGTGGTGGAACAACTCTAGTGCAAGGCAGAGAACTCCCCCAATACGCCCCACACCCACCAATGAGTCTAGCACTGGTTACGGCTAACCCCGACCAGCTGCTCTGACTCGTTGACATCGATCTCATAGCATCCCCCCAAATAGTAAATAGTGACCGGAAAAGCAGGGAAGATTTGAACCAAAGCCCGGAATCTGCAGCAGCGGAGGCAAGCCCGATAGCTCCTAACCACGAACCAAATACGACTTTTTTCGAGGAGATGCGCTAACTCCCAACGCTAAAGCCTCCCCAATTTTACTTTTCGAAGCACACGGATTATAATTACCATAAAAAAGGAATAACCTTCGTTCTGTTCACACAATCACGCCTCAAATTACTTGAAATAGTCTTGACCCCTGTTCAAGCGAAAAGCCATAATCCAAAAAGCGCATTCTCGTCGCTGACTCTCGCCCTTTTCAATAATTATGAAAAACGCAAAGCATTCTCTTCTGCAGCGTCTTAATCTCATTTCTGACTCGATTGAAGTTCAAGAAGACCTAGTCCCCGAAAGAACTTACCTAGCAGAGGCTCTAGAAGCCCGGGTCTTATATTCTGCTGCACCAGTCGAAGCACCGGAGCAAATCACTCACACTGAGGCGGTAGAGTCTACGACACTTCATGATTTCGATTCGATTGATACATTTGCGAGCGAAGCGCCTAGTATCCCCTCAGAAGGAAGCGGTGCCGCAGCCGATGCCAACGAATGGGCCACTCTCGCCAGCCTAGAAAATCTCACCGAGGCAGAACTTGAGATCCTCGCCGATGCCGCAGCCCAGCGCTGGGAATCCGCAGGGCTGAGTGCCGAGCAGCTAGCAGCATTAGAGGATATCGAGTATGAAATCGTCGACCTCACTGGCAACATCCTCGGCCAAGCCGAGGGCAATAAGATAAGTATCGACCTAAATGCCGCTGGAGAGGGCTGGTATGTCGATGCCACACCATTCGATGATGAGGAGTTTGGCAATGTGATCACCACCACAGCAATGCGTGCCGAACAGCCGGAGCAGTTTGGCGTGGATCTGCTGAGTGTGATCATGCACGAGCAGGGGCATCGGCTTGGACTTGAGGATATCTACGACGCGGCTCAAAACACCAATGTCATGTATGGCATCTTTACCGAAGGTGAGCGTCGACTAGCCGCAGATAGCCAGGCCGATGGCGCCGTGGCAGGCAGCCTCGAAGGTATCAATTACGCCACGCTTGGGTGGAATAATGGTTCCGGAGATGGACTTTGGAAAACGGCTGGCAATTGGTCGACCGGCGGTGTGCCCGTGGCAGATGATGTCGTAAACATCAACAACGGCGATACGGTGGTATGGGATGGCTCGACTGGACAGAGCCTGCCCGCACGTGTCACCATTAATTTGACGGGTAATTCTACCCTCGATGCTACAGGGGTGATCCGACTCAACGACGCTACCATCAATGTCGAATCGGGATCTACGCTAGCCAGTAGTAGTGGTGCATTTTGGGATCTAGGGAATGCCGATATTCGTTTTGAAGATGGCGCTATCGTGACAATCGATGAATGGGAACACAAAGGGACAAATGTGTTCGAGTTTGAACTCGGTGCCACAGGCTTCACCACTCTCACTCCGAATAGCCTATTCGAGAATGGGGTCGCATCGACGACTTATCGGGTCGATATGGCCAACTACACTGGAGGAGCTGGTACGATCACCTTAGTCGACTTCGGTGGTGGGGCGACCAGTCTGACCAATGGAGTCTTCGAGATCGTTAACCAGGATCCAAATTTGGGAGCCACCCTCAGTTTTAACAGCGCTCTGCGTGCGATAGAACTTGTGGTTACCTCTCCCATTCACACTTGGGATGGCGGCGCTGGGGATGGGCTATGGAGTAGTGCTAGCAATTGGGACCCGAATGAGCTGCCTGCAGCGGGAGATACGGTCAATATCTCTGGCGGATCAACGGTCGAGTGGAATACCAATGGTAATCTTCCGAGCGGCCTCACCATCAACGTGACGGGGAACTCGACACTCGCTAACTCCAACGTGCTCCGTCTAAACAATGCGACGATCAATGTCGAATCAGGCTCTACCCTGACGAGTATCGCGCCAGGCAATGGCTTTTGGGATCTAGCGAATGGCGATATCAACTTCGAAGATGGAGCCATCGTAACCCTCGATGAGTGGGAGCAAAAGGGAACCAATGTCTTTAGCTTTGAGCTAGGAGCTAGCGGCTTTACGACATTGACGCCTAATGCCTTGAGAGCAAATGGAGCTGTATCTACCACCTATCAGGTCGATATGAGCAATTATACCGGTAGTGCTGGGGTGATTACTCTGGTGGATTTTGGCAGTGATGCCACTGGTCTCGATAATGCGACCTTCACCGCGGGTGGGCAGTATACGTTAAGCGTACTCAACGAGCCTTCAGGTCTAACTGGAGAGCTGCGCTGGAATGATACGGATGATTCAATTGAACTAGTGATATCCGGAAACTCGGCCCCAGACGCTGTCAATGATCTGGCTACCACGAATGAAGACACGGCCCTCAATGTAGATGCCGCAGCTGGATTATTGTCGAATGATACCGATGCTGAGAGTGATCCGCTGAAAGTAGTCGCATACGACGCCATCAGCGCCAACGGTATTCCTGTCGTAGTGAATGAAGATGGAAGTTTCAGCTATGATCCGACAGGTACCGCTCTAGCTCAGTCATTGACAGGGCCGACAGACAGTTTCGTCGATACCTTTACCTATACCATAGCAGATGGCGATATACCGGCTGCGGGCGCAGAATTTGAGAGAACGACAGCAGGCAGCATTGCTAGCCTAGCTACGGTTGCTAATTCCTCTCAAGGCTTCACCATCGAGCTAGGCTTTCAGCCCAATGATCTGACCGGTCAGGAGGTGATCTTTGAGACTGGCGGAACAGCGGGATTTGGCGTGGTGCTCGACGATGAAGATCTCATCTTCACCATGAATAATAATTCGGCCACTCGTATCCATAGTTTTGCCTACGATCTGGCTACCGATACAGACGGCGCCTTACCTGGACCGGGCGACCTATCTACGCCGCTTCATGTGATTTACACCTATGACACTTCAGCCCCAGTAGGCTCACAGGTCACCCTGTATATAAACGGTAATTTGATCTCCACGACTCGCGCCATTAACACAGCGACCGCAGCACTCAACGGATGGGGCGGCGGTGATGCTGGTGGATTTGGCCAAGGGGCCGGATCAAACCTCGGCGGAGCCATATCAGGCGGCTTCAACCACGATCTCGATGGCGATGGCAGTTCGCGGCTGTTCGGCGCTCTGGATGGCACCGTGAGCCAGTTGCGATTCTACGGCAATGGCGAGGTATTCGATGCGGCAGCCATCAGCAATCAATACAGTGCTTTTACCACGCCAGGAGCCTCTACAGACACAGCCACTGTCACCGTGACAGTCACGGGTGTCGACGATGCGCCCGCCAGTAGCGATGACTACATCGATACCGGTATCATCGAGCAGGGAGTCTACACTTACGTAGCCTCCGACAACCTGCTGGCTAACGATGGTATCGTACCAGGAGCTGCGCTCAACTACGAGGCAAATGCAACATCCGATAATACGGATATCGCCACGGTATGGGAAAACCTAGGCACCAACAACAATAATGGTGACAATGATGATTGGGATATGGGCGCTGGCATCACCTATGGTGCTACGACGACTAGTCACGCGGGGATCACCAATGCCTACTCTTTCGATGGTTCAGCGACTGCTTTTGCGATTAGTTCGACCAATACGGGTGCCGATGCACCGACTGAATTCGGTGTCAATGATCTTGGCGATGCCACGTTCGAGATTTGGTTCAAGCCAACTAGTCTGAGTGGCGGCGATCAAAACCTATGGGAAACAGGTGGAGGCACAGGCGCTGGCATCGTACTTTCAAACAATCTGTTGCGATATCGCGATGCGGCTACCGGGACTGAGGTCAATTACGACCTAAATAATTTCAATGCTGACTTTGGTCTACTCGCCACAGACGACTTTATCCAAGTAGCAGCCTCTTACGATATAACCAATGGCCAAATGCGACTGGCAGTGAATGGTCGAGAAGTCGCCACAGCCAACGCGAATCTCACCGACTGGGACGGTGGCGACGGTATGGGCATGGGCTTCCGTGGCGGGGCCAATCAAGGTGGCTTTGGCGGCGGAAATGCTGGTATCGACGAAGTTTTTAGCGGCGAGATCGCTATCTTCAGGATTTACACACAGGCTTTTGATGAGGGGCAGGCCGCTCAGAACTTCAAGGCAGTCAATGCAGGCACAGATATAGATGGCTCACCCCTTACCGCAGTGGTAGCAACTACCACTAGCACAGGTGGGGCTGCCGTCACAGTAGCTGCAGATGGTAGCTTTACCTATGATGCATCGGCTACCACGACTTACGATGATCTTCGCACAGGTTGGACCGCGATAGATACGTTTACCTATCAAGTGACAGATGGGGTAAACACCTTCACCAATACCGCGCATCTGACGATACGTGGAGAGACTGAGACTCGTCCAGATGCATTTGTTGCGCCCGAGGACTCTACCCTCACCATTGGCCAATATGAACTAATCGGGAATGACGAGTACACGGCTAGTTCTACCGCTCTGCTAGAGTTCAACGCTACGCAAGAAACCAATAATACTTGGCATAACGCAGGTACAGGAGGCAGTAGGTTCGATGCAAATCTATCAGGAGTGAATTTAGCGTCCACTAGCTTAGCTGGAGGCTCGAATTTTACAGCTATCACTCAGGCCTACGACTTTTCAGGCACAGGCGGCGCTAATATACCGACAACTAGTTCGATCAGCGGCGACCCTACCGATCAAGACGCCAGCTTCGAGCTAGTCTTTAAACCTGCTAGCGGCCAGACCGGTACTCAGGTGCTGTGGGAAGCCGGTGGAGCGGGTACTGGCTCATCGATCGTCTACGATGCAGATAACGGCCAGATCATCGTAACCATCGATGCAGGCACCGATACAGATCTGACGACTCATCTCATTGCTACGACTGCTGCTGGTTCAGTATCGACTACTGAGTTTAATCACTTAGTTGTCGTATACAATCGTGATAACGGTGGTAGCGATACGTTAGAAGTTTACCTAAGCACGGAAACGAGTGGCTTCAATGCCACCCCAACAATTGGTGCTGATGGAGCAGGTGCGGCCACTAATGCAGTCAACGATTGGGATGGTGGAGACGATGCCGGTATAGGCAGACTCGCTAGTGCAATGGCGCTGGCCCAGACACATGGAGCATACGTCGGGCAGATGGGTCTACTCCGAGTAATCGGATCTGCACTAGATGCGACAGCTGCTGGCGCCGCTTACACTGCCCTGGGGACCAGCACGACACCGATCATCACGGGCGTAAGCGCAACCTCTGCCAATGGTGCCACCGTTACTTTAAATGCTAACGGCTCAGTCGACTACACCCCCACCGTCGGCCTTTACGATGCCTTGCCGTTCGGTGAGACAGCAATCGATACTTTTACCTACACCATCGATGATGGAAGTGGTGGCAACCTCACCGAGACTGTGACCATCACGATCGAAGGAGAAAACGATGCGGTCACAGCGACGGATGATGACTTTACCGGCGTCAACTCGACAGATGCTAGCGCAGTCCTAGGCAATATCATTACGGACAATAACGGCAGCGGTGCCGATAGCGATACCGACATCACCACGAGCCCTGACACGCTGATCGTAGTGGGTGTGAATGATACCAACTCGCTGTCAGATACTGAGAATCTCGCTACCGCTAGCGTAGCTGCAGACGGCACTCTGACTTATAATCCCGGCACAGGCCTACGTGCTGACCAGACTCAGGAGTTTACCTACACGGTGGCGGATCAAAATTCGCTCACCAGCGGCTTGGTTTTCCATACTGCTTTTGGAGAAGCGTCTGGGGGGACAGCACAGGCTGTGATCGATCTCAGCGGCAGTGGCCGCGCTGGCTCGATCCATGGTGATGCTAGTGTCGTAACGGGCACTTCGCCGGTGAGCGGCGATATGCTCAGCCTCGATGGTACTGGAGACTACGTGGTGCTAGATGGCTATCAGGGAGCTGATATCACTGGTTCAGGAGCTCGTACGATTTCAGCCTGGATCAATACCTCGTCCGATGGTGCGATCGTCTCTTATGGAGGCACGGCAGCTGGTCAAAAATTTATCTTTCGGGTCGAGGGTAATGTTCTGCGTGTGGAGCACAATGGCGGTAACGTCAAAGGATCGACTATCGTCAATGATGGCCAATGGCACCACGTAGCAATGACTTTGCCTAGCGGCGGATCGAATGGGCTAAATGACATCACTTTCTATGTCGATGGTGTCGCCGAGACCTTTTCAGCCACCTCTACAGCGCCTCTCAATACGACGACAACTAATGAAGTCCATATCGGTAGGGATTTTCAGGATTTCAACCGAGACTTTAATGGTAGTATCGATGATCTGGGCATCTGGAATCGTGAGTTGACGGCGGATGAGATCGCTAACATCTACAACACAGCAATCGGCCAAGGACACAGCTTCCAAGAACACGACCATGCGACAGTGACCATCGATGTCACCTACGTGAACCAGCCGACTACTGCGAGTCCGCTAGACCAAGACGTGACCATACAGCCAGGCGTGGTGGAGACGCTCGCGATTGCCGATATCGTGGTCAGCGATGCCGATGCGACACGTGTACAGTCGCGAATCCTAGCTGATGGAGGTGCAGCGCCAACTTTTGATCTGAGCAATGGCACGACCTTCACCGCAGGCACTCAAAACCAGGCCAATGGTTATTCCTTTGACCTGACTTTCACTCCAGATGCGGCTGATATCGCACCTGGAACGACTCGAGTGCTCTGGGAGATAGGCGGGACTAGTAATGGCTCGGGTGTCTATATGGTCGATGGCATTCCCCACTTTGTCGCAAAGATGGGTGGCGCTGCGTCAAACCAGCCTGCAGGGCTCACTGACACCGATTTTACCGATGGCGATTTCACTGTCTCGATACCACTGACTACCACCGCACTGACAGCTGGTGTAGAAACTAGCTTGGCAGGTCTTTTCACCCTCAACAATCTGGAGTATTCGGTGAACGGCAGCGACCCCGCCAACCAAGCTCTAACTGTGGGAGGGAATACCAATTGGCACGGCGACCTGACGGTGAGCCTAGGGGTATCGACGACTACAGGTAGTGGCGCAGCGACTAATCCAGATGCTGGGCCCTATGCGGCGTCCACCCTGACTAGCCTCAGCAATGGACTGACCTCTTTCAACTTCTGGAATGCCACTACAGACTTCGAGATCGATCCTTTTGAAGTGATCACGGCCACTCTGACCATGTCAAATCCCGCCAATGGCTCGCTGACAGCAGCTAGCGGCAATGGTGAAACTTATACCGCTGGTACTGGAGTCTGGACAGTGACCGGCTCTCTAGCCGAGGTAAATACTGCTCTAGCCGCCGTAGAACTAATCACAACGGCCACCACCAGCACTGCCGATTCGATAGCAGTTTCGATCGACGATGGCGATGAGGACGGTTCCGGCGCTCAGACCGGTACGATTAGCTTTATCGAACCCCTTCCGGTCACAGTAACGATCGAGACCACTACCGATGCGTCTGAGACAGGTCCGGTAGCAGGGCAGTTTACCGTGACCCAGAGCGGCACAAGTACGACGGACACCGTGATCGCCTACAGTATCGATGTAGCCAGCACTGCTACAGCGGGAACCGACTACACCACTCTGAGCGGCACGGTTACCATCGCAGCGGGTGATACCACCGCTACTATCGACGTGGCAGGCATCGTCGATGACGCGATCGTCGAAGGCGACGAGACAGTCACGGTGAGACTAGACAGCATCACCAGTGGCGCTCCCCATGTGTCGATCGATACCAGCGCGAATTCGAGTGTCGCTGGTACTGTGGTATCGACTATCGATTTGACTGCAGCAGATTTAGCCAGTGCTGGACTAGATTTCCTAGGTTTCGATGCCTCTTCGAATTGGATATTGAATACCACAGATGATCGTGCTCAAGTCAGCTTTGGTGGTGGTAATGACCGCGCCACGTTGTTCTCGACCGACTCTTGGCAAAATGACGAGGGTTTCACATTGGATGTCACATTCAATCAAACAGCAGTCGGCACCCGATTCTCGTTTGGCATCGTAGATGTGACAGACCCGATAGAGGGTGGTAGCGATTGGCTAAACTCAAGTAGACCAGGTGCCTACGGGATTGGTTTTTCTACCGATGGCGAGCTGGCTGCGGGTGGCGATGCCTTGGCGTTTAACAATGGCTCAACCTCATCAGTCCTTAGTACTGCTCAGGGTAATATAGGCATAAACACCCTACAGACTCTTTCTATCACAGTTACAGCCGACGGCTACAGCTACAGTCTAAACGGTGGTGCCGCCACAACAGGTAGCTTTAGTTTTGATACTAGTAGAACCTACCGATTCATTTCCTTCGCCCAAAAAAGTAATTCAACCAATCTCAATGGCACCTATTTTACCGACATCAAAGTCACTGAAGTGCCTGCCAAAAACGAGGCTACCGTGACGATCACTGACAATGACGTCGTGAGCACAGTGTATGTCGATGATGACTGGACGGCGAGCACTGACTTGTCTGCGGAAGATTTGGACGACGGAACAAGTGCTACTGAGCTTAACGGCGTCTTTGGGCTGACTGCATTTGGCAGCATCACCAATGCGCTTGCTGCTTTACCACCGACTGGCGGCACCATTATTGTGAACGCTGGCACCTACGACGCAGCCCGAGAGGGTGGACCTATCTCCATCCCTGCCAATGTAACGCTGGAAATCACAGGGCCTGATACGGCGCAGGCAGTCACGATTGATGATTTATCGACTGCCGCTGGCACCACAATCAATATCGAAGGGGCTTCGACATTGACAATCAACACCACGTCGGACCAGACCATCGCAGGCACCATATCAGGCTCTGGTAATCTGGCGAAGAATGGCACAGGTAGACTAACTTTAGCAGGCGACAACTCCTACACGGGTAATACTAATGTCAATGCGGGTATACTGGCTCTGCAGCATAATAACGCCCTAGGCACGACCGATGGCAATACAATCGTCGAAACCACAGGCCAGGTATTGATCGATGGCAACGGCCTAAATATAGGAGAAGCGATCAGTGTGCAAGGCCAGGACAATCGCGGCAACGGCACCTGGGAAGGACCACTGAGGAATGGTAGTGGCACCAATGAGTGGAGTGGACAGATCACCCTGCTCGACTGGTCGAGGATCTCGCAGGGCAGTGGCGCGCTGACTGTCACAGGCGGCGTGGTGAGCAATGGTGGTGCTAATTTGGGTTTCGTAGTAAATAATAGCTCTGGCACCGTTACGTTCGAGACCAATCCGATCGATATCGCAGATGGACGTTTCGAGTCTCACGGCGGTGGGACGACGATTCTGAATGTAGCAGGCAATGAGTTTGGCGATGTGTGGACTAGGTGGAGCTCGACACTACGCACAGATGTCGCCGGCGCACTGACGACCGATGCTATTGTGAATGTAAGCACCAGTACGTTTGCAGGTACGCTGAATTTAAACGGAAATGACCAAACTATCGGCGGCTTGATAGACGAGGGCACTGGCAATCGCACAGTGACCAGTGCCACAGCTGCGACACTGACTATCGGCAATGCTGCTGACCACACCTACAATGGGATCATCTCTGGTGCTTTGACATTAACGAAGTCTGGAGCTGGTGTACAAACGCTATCGGGAGATAATTCCTACACAGGTATTACGACAATATCAGCAGGCACCTTGGCGCTGACAGCTTCAGGCGACATCGATCAGAGTCCTGAGGTGGCAGTCGTGAGCGGCGCTACTTTCGATGTGTCTGGGCGCACTAGTGGTGGCTATGCCTATGCAGGTGACCTCACCGGCACTGGCACGGTGAATGGCGACCTGACTATCGGTGTAGGAGGAAATCTTCAGCCCGGCAGTTCCTCAGGCGACGATGAAGGTACTCTCACGATCACTGGCGATGCCAATGTATCTGGCGACTTCGACTTCACTATCGATGGAGTAAATACAGACCTACTCGATGTGGACGGTGCGGTGACCCTAGCGGGCACTCTGACTTTTGCGGTAGCGACTGATCCTGTCGCCTCTACGATTACCATCATCGATAATGACGGAGCCGATGCGGTGTCCGGTACCTTCACCGGTTTAGCCGAGGGCGACGCGGTGATGGTCGGGAGCTTGTCTTATGATATCTCCTACGTAGGAGGCGATGGTAATGATGTGGTGCTGACTCGTAGTGCACCTACCATCGTCTACGTCGATGACAACTGGACCGACCAGGCCGCATTCGACGCCGATGGTGATACGGACGATGGCACCACAGGAGTACAGACAGGCACATTCGGGTACGACTCTTTTGGCAGTCTAGCGGCAGCTCTTGCGGCAGTGGATACTGGAGGAACCATTATTGTGAATAGTGGAACCTATGCCGAGACAGTAGCGCTCAATGATAATAAGATCATCGAGATCACTGGGCCGAATGTAGCACAGGCCGTGGAGATTACTGAGCTTTCTAGTGCAGCCGGTACGAGTATCGTCCTAGAGGGAAGTTCAACTCTCACTGTGAATAACAGCTCTGCGCAGACGATAGCGAGCCCTATCTCTGGCACTGGCAGCTTGGTCAAGGACGGCACAGGAACATTGGTATTATCTACTTCAAATACCTTTACTGGAGGTACGACCGTAAATAATGGTACGCTCGACCTGCAGGGGGCAGAGATTATCCGTGGCACGCTAACGGTGGATGGCTCTGGTAAGGTATTAGTGACTGCTGGCGGACATAATGCTATTGATCAGCTATCAACCATCAACCTGCAAAACGGCGGAACGCTGAGCGATAACTCTTCCGCTAGCTATGTGCACACTGTTAGTGCGACGATTAACTTCATTAATGGTGGAACAATAACGTCAGAAGCGGGCTCACCTGGGAATGGCACTTTTGGAAACTTCCTATTCAATAGTCAGATCAATGTCACAGGAAATGGCCTAGCCGAAATCGATGCCAATCGAGTGAGCTTTAACTTTAGTAAGACGATAAATGTAGAAGACACGGTGGCAGGATCTGGAACGGACCTGTTGATTTCCTCCAATGTGCGAGACGATCGCCCAGGAACATTGACCAAGATAGGCGGCGGCACTGTCACCTTTGCCGGAGGTTACAATCTAACGGGTGCGAATAGCACACCCACTAATCTGGTGATTTCCGACGGCACGGTAGAGATAGCAGGATCGGACACCTGGCAAGGGGGTAACTACAGTGGCTCGATTATCAATAATGGGACTTTGATTTACGATAGCGATGCCGACCAGACATTGTCGGGCATTATCTCTGGATCAGGCAATTTGATCAAAGAAGGCGCAGGCGAGTTAACATTAACGGCAGCCAATACCTATGGAGGCACCACTGATATCAATGGCGGAACTCTGGATTTTCAATCGCTGGCAGGTTTTGTGAATTTCACAGGAGATGATGTTACCATCAATAATGGGTCGACACTTCAGTTCACCCGCAATGGTGGTAACGGCCACGTTTTACATGCTGATGATGAGATTATCTTTGGCAGTGCAGGCGGCGGAACTCTTGAATTGGTGGGAAGCCCGAACTTTGTGATTCGAGGCACCACTTTTACCACTACTGGTGGCGCGACAAATACCATCACTGGTGGCTCGCTGAATATGGATAACAATGGGCCAACTATCTTCAACGTAGCCGATGGTACGGATGATGTGGATCTGGTCATAGCTAGCAGTATGGCGAATACCCAGGGAATCAGTAAGACCGGCGCAGGCACCATGGAGATCACCTCCAATGCAAACTATACGGGTACGACATCTGTAGCAGCTGGGACATTACTCGTGACCGGCGATCTGACCAGCGCGAGCGGGGCTATCACAGTAGCTAGCGGTGCGACTCTGGGCGGCTCAGGCACAGCGGGTGGCGATGTGACTATCGATAGCGGCGGCACCCTCGCTCCAGGAAAGAATGGCATCGGCACGCTGACAGTTGATTCCAATGTGGTCGTGAATGGCACCCTAGCGATAGAAGTCGGCGCTGGTGCAGCTAACACCGACCTCCTATCGGTAACCGGGTCGCTAGATGTATCGAACGCAACACTCAATGTAACGGGCACTGGTCTAGACCAAGACTTCTATGAGATAGCGAACTACACAGGCGTGGACCCGACAGCATTCAGCTCTGTCACAGTACCGGCTGGCTACGGAGTCTTTTTCGATGCCGCCAACGATCGCATCCTACTCGCCAAGACAGGTTCTCTAGGGGATTATGTGTGGTATGATGTGGATGGCGATGGCGTGCAAGACGCCAATGAAGCGGGTGCAGCAGGTGTGAATGTCGCCGTTCAGAATAATCTATCTGGCAGCTTCACCACCATCGATACCGCCACGACTGATGCCAATGGTGATTTCACCTTCAATAATCTACCGGTCAATCCAGTAGGCGGCACAGGTTACCGCCTCGTATTTACCGCACCGACTGATACCGAGTTTACCGTGAACGAAGGTGCTCCTAGCGCCACTGGATCCAATGCTGGCGGCGGGACGAATGGTATTACACCAGTATTGACGCTGAACCCGGCTACGACATTGGCGCACGATAGCATCGATGCCGGCCTGATCGGCACCTCGTCGATCAGTGGTCTGGTCTGGGACGACTCGAATGACTCCGACGGCGTGAAGGAAGCCGGACAGGGAGTCGATGGCATCACTGTGAATCTCTACCTCTCTACCGATCCCGGTACGGTATTGAGATCGACCACGACTGCTGGAGGCGGCGTATATTCTTTTGATGGTCTACTCACATCGGCTCAGCTACAGAATGCCGTGGTCGGAGCTACCGGCGCGATTGACTACATCGTCGAATTTGTACCAGGAGCAAATAGCTTCAGTAATGTGGCAGGTGATAGCGATGCTGATACCACGACTGGCAGAGCTACTGTCACCCTCACCTCTACTGCGGAGACTGCGCTGGATGCGGGATTTGATAACTTCGTGCCAGATACGGTGATCTGGGGGCTGGTCGGCGATACCGCGGTAGTAGAGGGCACTGCTGCAGAGTACACATTGAGCCTAGGTGGCACACTTTCGGAGAATCAAACTGCGACTGTCCAGATCAGCCTCTCTCCCGGCACTGCGGTGGCTGCTGACTATGGAGACCTCGATGCCGCTGTAGCTGCTGCCGTAGCAGCCTACACAGGCCCGGGGAGCGTCAGCTACGATGCGGGCACCGATACCATCACCTACACCGGAGGTGCTGGCGGGACTGAGATGACAGATCTCGTGATCAGCCTTTCGACCGTGGATGATACATTAGACGAGCAGACCGAGTCATTCACCGTTCAAATCAGCAATCCGGGAACCACCACCCTAGCCAATGTGTCAATTGGCACAGGTACACAGGGGACAGCATCTCCAGCCACGACTACCGAAGACTGGCAGAGCGACCGCTGGGGGCTCTCCGGTGGCTGGCCTGGCGATACGACCAATACCACTGGCCTAGTGACGATACGCGACGGCGATGTGGTGACCCTGAATGGTGATGTGACAATCGAGCGACTTCAGCTGGGTGTGAGCAATGGCTCAGAGACGGGCGAGGTCGATGTGCAGAGCGGAACCCTAAATGTACAAACTCCGACTGGCGTAGGAGATATCTATCGCGATGGTAATGGTACCATACGGGTGAGCGGCGGCAGCGTGATCATGGGCGATCCGGCGACCAATACCATCAATGGCAGTGGCGATCCAACCAATGGTACCAACTACCGCCTCGGCCATCGTAATGGTGGAGAGGATGCCATCGTAGTCACAGCAGGCACCTATACTAGCCATGGTCGCATCTCTTCGGGCGGCGGCTCGGTGACGATCGATGTCTCCGGCACAGGTGTGGCGAACTTCAATGGTTCGCACTTCGACATCGGTGTCGATGCGGATAATGGCGACAGCGATCCCGATACCACCACGATAAATATCGCCGACGCGAGTCGTCTACACGTCACATCATTCTTCGGTGCCCGACTAGGGGTGAAGGCTAATGCTGGTGATGTGATCGTCAATCAGACGGGCGGCACCTTCGATGTCGATCTCTATGGTAGTGCCAATGTCAACTCGGGGCTCCAAATAGCGACCCAGGCAGGCACCAATGCGACCTACAATCTATCGGGCGGCACACTCGATGTCTCGCAGGATCTCTACTTTGGCGCGGGCAATGGCAGGCTGAATATCATCGGCTCCTCGATCGATGCGATCACGGTGGGCGATCAGTTCCGCGGCGCATCGACTGGCACACTAGCCTACACAGCGGATAATGGCGGCTTTACCACCATGCAGGTGGCCAACTCGGCCAACCTCGGTGGCGCACTAGTCGTCGATGTCACAGCCATTGCGAGCGATGGCTCCACCCCGATCACATTGATCGATGCCGGTTCTTACAGCGGTTCTTTCTCGTCTATCACCGTCATCAATGATGGTGTCAACCTGACTGCAGGCACATCAGGCGCGCTCACGGCTGGACAGTTTCATTTCGATGAAACGACTGGCGAACTAACCTTTGTAGCTGACGCTGTGCCTATCGCCGAGGGCGGCGATACAGTCATCACTAAGATCGTAGACAATGATGCCGATGAGCCCGAGATCCAAGTGACTGGTAATGGGGTATCTATCACAGCCGGAGACACCTCCCCTACTACCTCAGATGATACTGACTTTGGCGCAGTATCTGTCGGGGGCAGCAATGTGACACATACCTTCACCATTAATAACACAGGGGACTCAACGCTAGATTTCTCTAATGCAATCTCGCTTGCTACAGGTTCCTCGAGCGACTTTACGATCACAACTCAGCCCAGTGGCACAGTAGCTCCCGGCGGTTCTACAACTTTCCAAGTGACTTTTGCCCCCACTACTTTGGGCGCTCAGACGGCAACCATCGTAATCGATAGCAACGATGACGATGAAGGCCGCTTCACTTTCGCCATCACCGGAGAAGTCGTGAATCAGGCTCCGACAGCTAACAATGACACCAACAACGTCACCGAGGCAGGTGGTGCCGCCAATGCGATACCAGCGACCAGCGCAACCGGCAACGTCGTGGATGCCACATTGGGCAGTGCCGGAGACGCCACTGACACCGATCCTGAGGGTGATCTTTTGAGCGTGACACAGGTCGCCTTCGCAGGCGGTAGCCCGGTCGCTGTTACAGTCGGAGGAGTGAACCTATCAGGGCTCTATGGAACCCTAAACCTAGCCGCTGATGGATCTTACACCTATACTCTGGACGATGCCGCAAGCGACAGCCTCGATGCCACTGATACTGTATCAGAGGTATTTACCTACACGCTGACAGATGGCAGCAGCACCACCACTGCGACTCTCAGTATCGACATCCAAGGCAGTGACGACGCGCCAATCGCCACCGACACGACTGGCACCGCACAGAAAGCCGGAGCAGGCACAACTGGGGCCGATGCTACCGGCAATGTCCTATCAAATGCAGCAGATCCCGACGCTGATGACACACCTGTCGTCGCCTCTATCAGCTACACCGGCGGAGGCACACCACTGGGTAGTAATGCAGGTGGCACAGTGAGTGGCCCAACCATAGTGGACGGCCAATATGGCACTTTAACGATCAATCCCGACGGTACCTACACCTACGTTATCGATGGAGATGCCGCAGCCACACTGGGTAGTGGCGACGTCGTGACTGAAGAGTTTACCTACGTCATTCAATCCCTAGGCAGCTCTGCTAGTGGTACAGCAAAACTAACCATCACTGTGACCGGTGCAGATGACAGCGAACCAACGGCACCTACTGATTTTTCAGGAATTAGCAGCCTGTTTGGCCACATCACCGAAAAGCGACTTTTCTTCGGCATCTTCCAACCATTAGAGACTAGCTTGAGCGAGGTCGAAGATTACGAGCCTAGAGTGGTCATAGCTGGAGACTGGAATGACATCCCTGAGATCCACATCAGTCTCTACGACAATAACAACAACCCGCTCTATACCTTTGTCGAAAGTGAAATCCTAGAACTGGTGAGAGACGCCAATGGACGTAGTATCAGCGGTGTGATGATTCCGTGGCAGGAGGGACTACTCAATACCACTGTCCGAATCACCATAGAAGGCATCCAACAGACAGAGTGGCCTGATGAGATCGACCTACTTGAGCAAGCCCGCTACCCCATCAACTTTGAGAAACTGTTCCTAGGCCGGGTCCCAGGGCAGATCGTCGGTCAAGTGGTAGACCAACTCTAATGCCAATCCTGCCACCAGGTTTGAGCGGGAGCCGTAGCCAGTACGGTTTCCGCTGACGTGGACTATTTACTTCACCTCTTGGACAGACTCCAGTTAGAGGTAGATTCGGTCCTGTACATACGGTACGCGCGTTTGCCGATAGGCATCGAGAAATGATCCCCGCCAGACGAGGCATTCTTCGGACTAGGAGCCCCCTGCTGTAAAAAGCCATCCTGACCTGTCCCCCACTCCCGGCTGGGGCTGCCCCTATGCAAACGGTAGGCCGTTTGCGGCTTCTCCTCGCTACCTATACCCGACTCAGCGTCAGAGTTCACACTCAGATGGAGAGGCTGCCTATCATCCCTACGGTGAAACCGATACGACCTCAATGACTGCTGCTCAGCATCATTCGATTCACTCTCAGTTCCAACTGTAGTGGGATAGACCGCGTCTAGGACTCGTAGTGCATTCTCATAGGGATTCGTTTCAGCTACCTCTAGTGGCTCTGCCTCGACACCATCAGGTGCCGGTGCTTCCATCGTCTCGACTAGAGCTAGAAAATTCTCCAACGGCGAATCCTGAGCACCAACTTCGCCTTTCTGCTGTTTCTTTTTCCAGCTTGCGGCCAGTGTCCGATAATACTCTCTCGACTTGGGGAATTTCTCTCCCAATACATTCACGTAAGTCTCACTATCCTCAGGATATATCCTCAAGCCGGTCTGCAGCACTTGGGAAACAGGCAGATTATTCTTAGCAGCCACCTCGCCAGCGACTGAAATTAGCTGTACTGCCAGAGAGGGATTCAAATACAAGGCATCTTCGAGCACATAGGTTAATTTGTCCGGCTTCTGCTGTAGCTCCGCACGAAACTCATCAAGCAACCGGCTATGCTCGGCTGCATTTGATACCCCTAACCATCCCCATAGCACCAAGCCAAAAACAACCTTCAATCGGGGGAGCTTCATGCGCCTCCTTTCTTTAGCTTCTTCTTAAACAAGAAGGGTTTCTTTACCTTGGGGCGAGAGGTCGGTTGCCCCTGGTTCACGATCGTGGGAGGTGTACGATCGATTTGAGATCCAGGATAATGCTTGGTCAAAAACCTAGGTAGCTCACTCCCCTGCAAGTCGACATCATCTAAATCACAAGCTCGATCCCCCACCAAATACTCAGCGAGTAAACCCTGCAAAGCCAACATCTCAAACGACAAAGAATGCCTCTGAAATGAGGTGTCGATCCTTTGGCTGATGACCTGATTGTATTCCAATTGAGTATCCAAAATACTCATCAGATCCTGGTAACCCACTTCAAACAATTGCTCATAGTCATCCCTGACGATAGCTAACTCTTTCGCGTAGCTACTGAGCGTATTCACCGAGTTTGCCAGCGATTTTCTTTGTTTGATGATCAGATCAGCCCTCAGTCGGTTTTCCTGATTGATTTCTTCAAGCAATGCCTGGTACTCCTCGACCCGCAATTGCTCCTGGCGAATCTGCGACTCTCGACTACCACCATCCTTCATCGTCCAATTACCGACGATAGCCAATCCTCCACTCGTTTGATTCTGAGAGAATCCAGAAGTGTGCGAAGAATTGCCTTGTACGGAGGCATCCAGGTAAAAACGTGGCTTCCTCAAAGTCTGCACGGTCTGATAGGTATGACGAGCGCTATCCAGAGCGTGCTTAGCCGCTTTCACTTGGTAGTTTTTAGAAAAATCCACACCATCGGCCGAAGACGGTATGCTCGGGATATCGGGAAACTTTAGCCCACCCGGTGGCTCCCCCACGTACCTCTCGAATCTCGATACAGCCAGATCGTTCTCCAGCCTTTGCCTAGAAAGCAGATCCACAGCCTGCTCCAGCCTCCCTTTCACCAGAGCGATGCTAGAGCGATTTTCATCCAAAGCCTGGCGTGACTCGAGAAGCTTCCGCATTTTGATCTGCGCCTCGACATTGCTCCGAGCCAGAGCTACCTGCTGCTGCGTACGCAAGATATCCAGATAGACAGCCACCAAATCCGTCATCCGGGCTTCGATATTCTCTCTTTCGGTGAATCGCGCAGAATGAAACGAACTCCGGGCGGCAGATGTCTGAGACAGAGCCTCTCCGCCATCATAGACCAACTGGCGTAGCGACAGACTCAGGTCCGCTTGCCGCGATGACGCACGTTGGTTGAACAGACGGTTCGCAGCCAGATTGGTGCCCACAGACACTTGAGGTAATGCCGCTGAACGAGCCTGCCACACATCCTCTGCCGAGCCTTGAGCACGCAACCGCCCAGCTTTTAGTGACGCATCGTGAGACAGCATAGCCGCGGCCGCCTGCTCCAGTGTAGCAGGCGCTCCAGCATCCACTATGGATGCCACCCACAATAAAGGGGTGATGAGGAATGGATAGTACCTCGCCATGAGTAACTGTCGGAATGTGTGCGCGTGAGCTAATAATTTAAAACTTTTTAAAATTTAAGCAAACTAAACTATTAATTCTTTAAAAACTTCCTCATGCCAGAGATCCACTCCCCAAAGCCTGACAGCACGCAGAAGTGGGATAAAACCCAATATCTTGCGTTCAAAAGAACACTTAAGGCATACGTTATGGATTTTATTTCATTTTCAGTAAATTTAATAATTTAAAATCTTTTAGAGAAGCTTATCTTTTTACCGTCGGATCTTGCATGAAGAAAATCTACAAGCAGCACGATGCGATGGACTGCGGTCCTACGTGCCTGCGTATGATCGCCCATCACTACGGACGTAGCTATCAGACACATTATCTTCGCGATATGTGCTCGATAGGCCGTCAGGGCGTGTCCCTGATGGGCATCTCTCAAGCTGCTGAAACCATTGGCCTGCGCAGCCTAGCGGTAAAGATCCCACTCGATCGCCTGAGGGATAAAGCCCCCCTGCCCGCCATTATCCACTGGGAGCAAAATCACTTCGTCGTGCTGTATAAGGTGAGCCGGGGGAAGTTTCACGTGGCGGATCCCGGCGTAGGCAGGATCGTCATGAAAGAGTCGGAGTTCGTCAAAGGCTGGCTCTCTGGCGGCGGCGACAAAGGCTACGTCCTCCTACTAGAAGAAACTCCCGAATTTAGTACCAAAAACACATCCGAGAGCCAAAAAAGTGGCGGCAGTCTGAAGTACTTTGCCTCCTACCTGAAACCTCATAAGAAACTTTTCGCCCAGCTGTTCTTGGGAATGGCAGTCGGTTTGGTGATCTCTCTGATTACACCTTTCCTCACACAAGCGACCGTCGACTTCGGGATCGGCAATATGGACCTCAGCTTCGTCACGGTGATGTTAGTGGCTCAGGTCGTCATGGGCATCGCCGGCGCTTTCGGCTCCTTTATCCTAGCCTGGATCGGCTTGAATATGGGCTCGAGGATCAGTATCTCTCTAGTCTCGGATTTCTTGGCCAAAATCTTCAAACTACCAATCGCTTTCTTTGAGACGCGGACAGTAGGCGACATCATTCAGCGAATCGGTGACCACGAGCGCGTCCAAGGCTTCCTCACATCAGAATCGTTGAGCTTTGTCTTCTCTATTCTTACCTTCTTTGTCTTTTCGGCGATCCTCTGCTTCTACAATGTTTCGATCCTATTGGTGTTCGTATTTCTGAGTATCCTAAACGTGGCTTGGTTGCTGATATTCATGAAAGCCAGACGGAAGCTAGACAACGAGCAGTTTGAGATATCGGCAAAGGAAGAAAATACTCTCGTTCAGATGATCCAAGCTGCTCGAGAGATCAAGATCCAAGGCATCGAAAGACAGCGTCGATGGGCATGGGAAGACATAGCCGCACAGGAGTTTCGCCTGGCAATCCGAGAAGAAGTCGTTACACAGATCCAAAGTGTCGGCGGCCTACTGATCGGAACCATGCGCAGCGTCCTAGTCTCATACATGGCAGCTCGGCTCGTGATCACCGGAGAGATGAGCCTAGGCATGATGCTTTCCACTCAATATATGGTCGGGCAACTCGCCGCCCCCTTTAGCCAGTTGTTAGGATTTATCCAGGGGGCTCAAGACGCCAAAATCTCCCTCGAGCGTATGGCTGACATCTATCAGCACACGGAAGATGCCGATTACCAAGAAGACAAGGTACAGACCTTTCCCAATAATCGCTCACTTGAGATCCGCAATATTAACTTCCGTTACCAAGGTGCTGGGCACGATGATGTTCTCAAAGATGTTTCCTTTCCTATACCGGAGGGCTCCGTCACCGCTATCGTAGGTGGCAGCGGTAGTGGCAAGACTACCCTACTAAAACTACTGCTAAATCTCTACCAACCACAATCGGGTGGCATCTACCTAGGAGGCCACAAGCTCACCAGTTTCGATAGTCGACACTGGCGACAGCGCTGCGGCACCGTCATGCAGGATGGCTACCTCTTCTCCGACACCCTAGCACGAAATATCGTCTGCGACGGCTCAAAGATAGACGAAGAGTTTTTACACCGTGCATTAGAGTTCGCCTGCCTTACGGATTTCGTTGATCATCTACCTGATGGCCTAGAGACCAAAATAGGTGACGATGGCCAAGAGTTAAGTGGCGGTCAAAAACAACGTATATTGTTAGCCCGAGCCTTCTACAAGAGCCCAGAATTTCTTCTGCTAGATGAGGCGACCAGTGCCCTCGATGCGACTAATGAATCGAAAATCATGGCCAATCTGGAAGAGTTCACACAAGGCAGAACTGTAGTTATCATCGCCCACCGACTCAGTACGGTTAAAAATGCAGACCAAATCATCGTACTCGACCAAGGCCGAGTAGCCGAGCGTGGCGACCATGTCGGTCTAGTCAATCATCGAGGCCATTATTTCAACCTTGTCAAAAACCAGCTCGATCTGGATGGCTAAAACTGACTGCAATAATGGAAGACCATAATCACTCAAACTTTCATGAACCTCCTCCCGGACTGGGGCCTGCGACTCCGCCAGGAGCACCCCCATCCACTCAACCTAGTCAGCCCGCTGGCACTTTTTCAGAGCCTTGTCGGAGACCACAAAATGCCCTCGACGAAGATGAAATAAACGAAAACACACAAGAGCTAATCTCTAGGACTCCTAATTGGCTGGTGCGGACCGGTAATACGTGGCTAGCCTTATTTCTGCTTATCCTGTTATGGGCCGCCTACTACATCAACTATCCAGATGTGATCAAAGCCCCTATTACCATCGTAGGATCACGCCCAGTCGTTCCGCTCATCGCCCGCCGAGATGGTCATATAGAAATCAACCAAATCAAGAATGGAGATACCGTCTCTCAGGGGCAAATCCTAGCAGTGATCAAGAGTCCCTCTGATCCAGAATCCGTAGCTCAAGCAAAGAAACTAGCTGAGATGCTAAGAGGATTTCTCACATCACGCGAAAATTTCGTTGAACTCGAACTCCCCATCATTCCCCACCTAGGCTCTCTTCAAGGGCAATACACTCAACTCCAAACCACCTACACCAACTACCGTGATATTCTACAAGACGATTTCTCCGAAAAATCGGTCAAGCATATCAAAGCACAAATGGCTCTTCAACAGGAGATGGTGAACAGAAACAATGAGCAGATCACCATTTACAATGAAGAGCTTTCGATCGCCCAGGAAAGTATAGCGCGACTCGAAACGCTAAGGAGGAATGGCGTCCTCAGCCCTGGTATCTTTCGCAAAGAACAAGAAGCCTTTCTCTCCAAACAACGACTCGCCACCAATATCGCAAGCGAACTCAGCAACAGCAACATCGCTATCAGCACCTACCAACAAAGGATCGATACCCTGCAGCACGACCGACGTGAACAACTCAGACAAGTCACGTTTCAGCTTCAGGAAGCACTGAAAACCCTATACTCCAGCATCGATGTCTGGGAGGGCGAGTACATCCTCCGTGCCGAAAGCGATGGTGTCGTATCTTTCTTCGATTACTGGAGTGACAATCAGTTTGTAAAAGCAGGCACCGAAGTTTTCGTTCTGCTCCCAAAGATCCAGGATAGTCAGGGTAGAATCGCAATCAAAGGAGTCGGCGCAGGTAAAGTCGAGGTCGGCCAACGAGTAAAAGTAGAACTAACCGACTTTCCCTCCAAGGAATTCGGAATCATCTGGTCAGAGATCGAAGCCGTATCTCTGGCTCCACGAGGCGGCACACACCTAGCCACAATCAGCTTTGAGGGAACCATTACCACACATCTCAAAAAAACCATCCCGTTCAAACAAGAGATGCAAGGGGATGCAACAATTATCACCAAAAAACGCAGTATATTGGGTCGAATTTTTGAGCAGTTCACGAATGCCTTCGAATCGAACAAAGCCTAGGTAGGCAGGAGAACGAACTAATCATCACTAGTCTTCAGACTAACCATCCACCTGATGATTTTGCCACAAATGAGGTAAGGAATGGATAAAACTCGTTAAAGCCTAGAAGGCGACTAGTTGGGCGAGTGTGCAAGCCATGGCCTTTGACCGCACAACCAACTAACCGCCTAAGGCACGGCTAAACAGAAACCATCGCCATGGTCACGTCGCCGTTAGTATTTTTTAATAACTATCCATAGAGGCTTTGTATTCCCCGCGGATATACTTTCGCGTGTCTTTGTCGAGCTCTTTCCACTTAGCTCCGTCAAAGCACTCCTTGTAGTTATCTTTGTAGTACTGACGTGCAGAACCACCGATAACCTTGTCACTCTTGTCGATCGCCTCGTCAGCGAATGCTTCAATGCTCATACGTTGTTATTTTTGTTGTTATTTTTGTTGTTATAAAAGCAACCCCGTCTTGAGGCCGCCGACAGATCCTAACACCCAAAACATCAGAATCAATAAAAATATCATATTTAATATCGAAAAATGATATTTTTATCATTTTTAAGAAAAAAAATACTTAAGCAGTGATTTTTGCAACTTTCTATGCTGCTGTTCATCCGTAGATTTTTAGCCCAACTCATCTGGTCTTAGCGACTTCAAATTTGGTTCAAGCTTGCCTTCAAACAGGCAGGGAAGAGGCATCTGGAATACTAATGGCTACATAAAATGCAGACTTAAGGTCGTAATCAGGATGGGGCTCACTACTAAAATAAAATACATAAACGCATCCCCGTCAGATCCTTCTGGCCACATCGAAAATCCCCGCTAAGCTCCGGCGATGGATCTGACCAACGACGAGATCATAGCCTATATCGAAGGCAAACAATGGCAGCACAGCTTCGATGGCTCAGCCATTGCCGCCGGCTCGAAACTAGCCCGTGCTAAACAGATCCAGCAAGTCGCTGGCGAGTATCTCGAGACTGGTGATGCCGAGCTGACCGCCACTGTCATCGAAAAAGACGGAACCCAAGCAAGCCCCGTCGTGGTGCTCTGGATGGAAGACAGCGGCGTACAATTGGATACCGACTGTGACTGCGCTCAAAAAGTAGGCTGCCCTCACTCAGCCGCTATTTTCGACTACTTGCTCAAGGGGAAAGGCGCCCGCGTCGAAGCCGCTTTCGGAGGCACCCCAGAAGTAGAAAAAACCATCCAATCTGTCGAGAACAACCGAGACACGAGTCATGCCCCCCCATCGGACGATTGTACCCTATTCAGTCCGGACTGCACCCTATTGAATTCACCACCCCAACCAGATGTGGCAGCTAAATTCATCATCCGAGTCGAGCGCCGAGCCGAGGCAGAGAAGCTCGCTTGGTTGCCAGAAGTCTATGCCATGGCCTTCGTGGAATATGGTGATGAGCGCTACCCTCTGACGGGCGGCAATCAGTTAGGCAAAGGACGAAACTACACTCTGGAGTCTCAGGCCGTGGGTCAGCTCGATAGCTTGGGCTTGCTACCCGGAGCTGAAACCCCACCAAATTCGCTCAAGAAACTGGAGATCCCCCAGTTCGACTCCACGCTTTGGGCGCCTTCCAAGCAAAAATTCCCCCATCCCAAACTATTCTGGCAGAAGTTCTGGGTGGAGTGGGGACCACAATTGGAAAACGCAGGCTGGGAGCTGCGATATGCCTCCAATATCCAGATCAAACCCATCGTTTTTAAAACCGAAGACTGGAGTGCCCAAATCGTCGAAGAAGGCGCGGGCTGGTTTCACCTATCTGCAGGCTTCGAGGTAGATGGGGAATCTTTCGAGCTACAACCCATTCTAGCAGCTTTGGTAAAGAATAACTTCCTCGAAGCCACAGCTAAGAAACCACCGGGCCAGGAATTCCTAGTCTTTCTACCCGATGGCAGAGGCATCACGGTACCGATCGGTCGATTTCGAAAGATCCTGACCACTCTCGGCGAGCTCTTCGACTACCGTTTCACAGATGGCCCGATCAAAGTCAGTAAACTCGACGCGGCTCAAGTGGTGAGTGCTGTGCAGGAGGGCGATGAAGAGACCGACTTGCCCATCACTGTACCGAAGGAGATATCCGATTTAGCGGAGCAATTAGCTGATTTCCGAGGCATCGAAAAAGTGCCCACCCCAGATGCCCTCCAAGCCACTCTCCGGGAGTATCAGATGGATGGCTACCAGTGGATGCAGTTTCTCATATCGCACGGCCTAAATGGTATCCTAGCGGATGATATGGGACTAGGCAAAACCCTCCAAACGATCACTCACGTATTGGCTGAAAAAGAAACCGGGCGAAACCAAGGACTACCTTGTTTGATTCTCGCCCCTACTAGCGTAGTCGTAAACTGGCACCGAGAGGTGGAAAAATTCGCCCCTAGTCTTTCCGTACTCATCCTACAGGGAGCCGATCGGAAGAAGAGATTTCGCGATATACCAGATTACGACATGGTATTGACTAGCTACGCCTTAGTCTATCGCGATCTAGAGGAGCTTCAAAAGCACGCATTTCACCTACTCGTCCTCGACGAGGCTCAACACATCAAAAACCCACAGGCCCAGACCACCAGAGCTGTGCACCAGCTAGATACAGCCTACCGCATCTGTCTATCGGGAACGCCTGTGGAAAATAACCTCGGCGAGCTTTGGAGTTTGATGAATTTCCTCATGCCCGGCCTACTCGGTAGTCGCGATCTATTCCAGAGTTGCTATCGCACCCCTATCGAGAAAGACAAAAACCAAAGCCGTAGTGATCTGTTAGCCAAGCGGGTCGGCCCCCTCATCCTGAGACGCACCAAGAATGATGTCGCTAAAGAACTCCCACCCAAAACCGAGATCCCTCACCATATCGAGCTCAACGCCGAGCAAAAAGACCTATACGAAACGGTACGTTCGACCATGGACAAAAGAGTACGTGAGGCGCTCAAAGCTGCGGGGCAAGAGAATCAGTTGGTATTCCTCGAAGCCCTACTGAAACTCCGTCAGATCTGCTGCCACCCACGACTCCTGCCAAATCATAAAAACGAGACTTCGGCAAAATTTGAGTACCTCACAGATCTTATCCAAACGCTCCGGCTCGAAGGCCATCGTATTCTAATCTTTTCCCAATTCACCTCGATGCTCACGCTGATCGAGGAGCATCTCAATGCAGTCGACTGCACCTACCTGAGGCTCACGGGAGAGACAAAAGATCGCCAGAGCCTGGTAGAGCGTTTTCAGGGCGGCGAAGGAGAAGTCTTTTTGATCTCCCTAAAAGCTGGCGGTACAGGGCTCACGCTCACCGGGGCAGACATCGTCATTCACTACGACCCGTGGTGGAATCCTGCTGTCGAAAATCAGGCCACCGACCGAGCCTACCGAATCGGTCAGGATAAGCCCGTATTCGTACATAAGCTGATCTGTGCAGGCACAGTCGAAGACCGCATCCAAAAGATGCAGGACAAGAAAAGCGACATCGCAGAAGGGCTCCTATCTGGAGCCTCCACCGGCATCAGTCTAACACCTGAGGCATTGAGCGAACTATTCGCTCCAGTTTTGTGATACCAAGCACCTCAGAAGTAAAGATAGAGATCTGCCGACCTAGGCCAAAAATCAAAACGATCTAGCTGATAGCTCTCCGTAGAAAATTCAGGTAAAGAAATTTGAGCTACTTTTCCCGAAACTTGAATCCCATTACGGCCTAGCAGGCGACTAGTTGAGCGAGTGTACTTACCATTGGTCAAACCGTACAACCAACTAACCGCCTCAGGCACGGCTAACCAGCAGCCATCGCCATGGCTGCCTCGCCGTTATAAGTTACTTAAGCTTTAGCTCTCCATAGAGGCATTGTATGCCTCGCGGATACACTTGCGAGTGGCTTTATCGAGCTCTTTCCATCTAGCTCCGTCATAGCACTCTTTGTAGTTGTCTTTATAGAACTGACGCACCGAACCACCGATAACCTTCTCACTCATGTCGATCGCCTCGTCTGCAAATGCTTCAATATTCATCTTAATTATTTCCGTTTATTACTATTTCTATTGTTAAACAACCCCGTGTGAGGCTGTGATTCGACTTTACTCCCTCCGGAACAACAATCAACAGATTTATCATAATTAATTGTAATTTTTGATATTTTTTTCCAATTTTGATAAGATGACTCCAATCGAGGATTTTTGCTATTCTAGATTGAAGCTTAGCCAGCTCTGTCCAAAGCAGCCCCTGCACTCATCAGTGACTTATGCTAGAACCTGATCGCTAGTGCCATTCAATGAGCAAGCACTTCGAACTTTAGACCAGCTCCAAGTTGTATGGACACCAACAATCCTAACCTCTTCACGGCCGAGCAATAAACCACCATCCCGATAAGTCATTAAAGACATTCTACCTGCCCGGAATTCGACGACCAGCTTACTTGTATGTACAAAAAATCCCGCATGCCCTACTTACTTAAGCGCCTCTTCCGCTAAATTTGTGGGTTCATAATGCAGACCGATCCCGCTGAGTGCCCTCAGCCGTTGTTCTGGGCGATGGAACAAGCGGAATAGTAGTTGGACGTCGAAAAGGTTCCGCTTGTTGCGTTGTCCGAAAACGGCCACCAAAGACTCCCTCCATCAAAACTGGAGGTATCTGGATAGGCACCTTATGTTTGCGGTG
>JAHDID010000083.1 GCA_020630975.1 Verrucomicrobiota bacterium | reverse complement strand
AAGTCACTGCCATCTGTAGCGGTGCCAGTGTAGGTCAGATTGACCGTGATATCGGCAACTGGTGTCTGGTCGACTGTTACGGTGTAATTCCCCGTGTTGGCCCCTTCAGCCACACTACCAGGCCCCGCGATCGAGACCAGAGCAGTATCTGTATCATCACTGATGGTAGCGGTGCTATGGACCGATACTTGAGATACTCTGACATTATCTACGCCTACACCCCATAGCCCAGCAAACCCGTCGCCAGTGAAAGAAATTTCTGTCGAGGTACCAGTAGCGGTGAATCGGTAGGTTTGTGTTGCCCAGGTATTTGTCTGCGCGCTTAGATTATCTAAATTATAGTCAATAGTCTGAGACACTCCACCTACAGCATACGTCAAAGTGACCTGTCTATTATCAAATCCAAGACCACCGTAATCAAAAGCAAGTTCGTAAATTTGGCCAGGGACTGTCGTGATATTTTGACTAATGGTGGTATCATTGGTGCCGTTTTGTAACTGAACAAATTGTTCTCCATCGGAAGCTGCTGAAGTGTTCGAAAAATTGTCAAAATTATCGAATGTATCATCCATCACGAAAGCAGACGTGCCACTTACGTTCCATCCTGTAAGGCTGGTCGAGCCAGTGCTCGCTACAGTGAATCCATTGGCATTGTTCACTAACGGTGTTTCAAAAGATGCATTCGTGATAGCGACAGGGCTTCCAGCTAGCGCTCCGCTGACATGCGTAGCCGTGAGGGTAAATGTCTCACCATCGTCAGCGAGGAAATCATCGACCACTGCCGTCCTCACCTGCAGGCTTGTCTCACCTGCAGCTATGGTCACATTGCCAGTGACAGGCTGCCACGCAGAGCCATCGAAATACTCTAGAGTACTACCAAAGTCTGAGCCGAGAGTGGCTGTGACTCCTGCCAACGACGGTGTCACTACCACGGCCTCGTTACTGGCATTGCTCAGAGTCAGAGTAAATACCGCATGGGTATCGGCACCCTCAGTCACAGATACATCTGCTATGCTCAACGTCGGCGTATCATCGTCAGTCCCGCCCGTGCCGGTACCGTCGTCTAGAATAGTACCTATGCCACTCGCATCGGCGATCGTTGCACCCGTCGCACCGCTTAGACCTACAGTAAAGGTTTCACTACCTTCGTAAACGGTATCATTGGTCACCGTTACCACCACATCTTTGCTAGTTTCTCCGGCAGCAAAGGTTACCGTCCCATCAGCCAAAGTAAAATCGGTACCCAGTGTCGCTGTGCCAGATGCCGCAGCATAGTTCACAGTTACGCTTTGCCCGGTAGCAGGAGCTTGGTCTAAAGTGACCTGAAAAGTCATCGTTCCAGCCCCTTCATTGACAGTCACATCATTGATAGATATCGCTGGCTGATCATTGTCTGTAATATTAGCGGTCGCAGAGGCAGTTGTGATCGTTACGTTAGCATCGCTTGGATTACTGATAGAAGCAGCAACTGTCTCTGTTGCCTCGACCAGAGAATCATCAGTAACGGTGACAGTATAGGTGCCAGTGGTCTGACCATTCGCCACACTAATCTGAGCACCGACAATAGCTGCGTAATCGGAACCACTCAAAGCGGTGCCGGTGCCATCATCGCTCAGATCGAAGGTGATAGCAGCACCCGTGTCGTTTATCGCATCGAGCGTCACTGTGTACACGATATTCGTGCTGCCTTCTACACCTTGCGTCGTCACACTCAGAGACGCATTAGCAGCGAAGGCAGCATCGATATCGATCTGCACACTGCCTAGGGCAACGTCCAATCCTCCGCCATCACCCGTGTTACCCTTATCGTTTACCGCAACGACGATCGAATCGGCTGCAGTCCCACTCACACCCACATTACCGGTGTAGGTGATGTTGTTAGCATCGAGGAATGCATTCAACTCCGCCAATGTTCCAGTTAGCGTCAAGGCTGCAGTGCCATCACCAGCTACGGTCACTCCATTCGCTGCTGTGGCACTCAGCACTCCGCCCGATACTGTAAACTTCAGATCCAGATCGCCAGTGCCAGCATCAATATCGGAAAGATCGATTGCGGCAAAGCTAATCGCCTCAGCCACGTTCTCATCAGCTGACACGGTGCCTGGCAAGGTGCCATCATTGACTGGGTCATCATTGATCGCTGTCACGTCCAGCGTGATCGTCTGTGTGATCGGAGTACTGGACTCTTCATCGCCGTCTTCGACCACTAGTGAAACCGTGGTATCGACGTCGTTGTTCGCTGTCGGTATAAATGCGACATCAGCTAGCGCGGCATTCACGTCTGCCACCAGTCCTGTGGCGGTCCATATCCCAGTCCCAGAGTCATAAGTGCTCGTCACACCACCGAAAGTCCCCGTAGTCAATGATCCTGTGCTCGTATCCGCCAAGGTCAACGTCGCCGTCACAATTTCCGTAGGTCCATCCGCATCCCTGATCACATAGTCCTCGATCGCGACTGAGGCATCATCCTCGGTGTAAGTGACAGTCTGATCGATGCCACCCAGAGATATATTCCTGACATACAACTCATAAGGAGCGACCACGCTATTCACTGCTTGATCCGCATCTTCACCCGACTGAGGAAGGGATATGGCATACTCAAAATGAGTGATTGGATTACCTGCTCCATCCACTGTCGGGATCGTCGTGTTCAGCGATAGCAACTGAAAGCTGGTTGTATTGCTCAGATCTGCCCCACTACTAGTCACCTCGACACGATTGGCAAACTCGCTACCAGCGCCGAACTCCAAGGTCCCACTGTCGTCAACATCCGAGTAGAAGCGGATCAATAGATTCGCACCAGTCGCTCCCGGATTGAGCGATGACAACAACTCCGCTGAGAAAGAAATATCATCGCCAGGTGCCAGATTCAATGAAGCTAGAGAATTAAAGCTAGAGCCGTACAGGTCTGAAAAGCTAGCCGTCGCATCGCCACCGATCTGGGTGACGCTATCTGTCTCGCCTGGCAAAGGATTGGTCACCACAGCCTCAGTCAATCCGAACCGGGGATTCATACCTGAGCCATCTGCGCTGTCCAATATCACTGTCGTGGCAGTGGGTGCGACATTCACAGGGTCTTCACCCTGAATCGTCACAGTCACCGTCGCATGATCGTGCTCCTGGAAGCTGTGACCATCACAATCGGCGGCATTGTATATCTGGGCGATCTCTTCGGCAGACAGCGCTCGAGACCACATACCAAAGTCATCGATATTGCCTGTAAAGTCCCGCACAGCGGATGCATTACCAAAATCTCTACCGATAAACACATCTTGATCCGCAGCAGTGGTAATCGCACCAGTGGAGGTAGCAGACAATGTCTCTAGCTGGCCGTCTACATAAAGACTCACATCACCGAGATTTGCCCCATCGAAAGTGAAAGCGACATGGTGCCAATTACCATCATTCACTACTGTCGTTCCCACGATGTTGCCACCATTGGTCTCGATACGGATCGCACCAGGCACACGAGGGGCTCCCTCCTCCTGCACGCGAAAAACAATTTTCTCATTCACATTATTATTCCCCCAACTCACAATCGTCTCGTTGGTTCCGGTCGTTTTGATCCACGCTGACACCGTGCGAGCATCGGAGCCTGTGACTCCCTGATACCCCTGAATCCTGACAAAGTCTCCAGCCCCATCCAGACTCAGCATCTCCCCGCCTACAGGCGAATCACTGGCGACCACTGCGGCATCGCCATTTAGTGTTCCTGAACGCCCATTACCACTCAGATCATTAGCCGTCTGACTCAGGGCAGTCGAGGCCTCCCCGAAAGCGAGGTGAGTCTCTAGACCTACCGTCAGTGCATTCTGATCAGCGACGGTATAGGTCACCGTCTCAGCCGAGGACTGCCCACTAGTCAGGTAACTGAAGTCACTATTCGCGTCTGCAGCAATCGCTCCGGTGGAATCAATCGTCACCTGAGCCACTCCTGCTCCGGTGCCGCCAGTCGTACCAGTAGCGATACCGACATTCGCGGTGTTATCATTGACCGCTACCACGATTAACGTGTCGTCGGCACCAGATCCGTTGATGTCCGTATCCGTATCGATACCGCCCCCCGTAGTAATCACATTATTCGAACCAGCTAACGAGGTATCTGTAGCGTTCATACTGTAGGCATCGTCCGCAGCAGCGACCTCATCATTTGTCCCTACGATCGTAATGGTCGCAGTCGCACTTTCTCCAGAGAGAGGTGCCGTAATGACTCGTAGCTGATCGATATCCGTTGTGGATTGATCGAGCCTAACTGTCAGGGTCATACCATCTGCCGATATGGTGAACTGTTCGTTCTCTCCTGCATCGAGACTACCACGGCCCACGACTCCGGTGGCATAACCAGCGGCATTACCTACCACGGTATCAGAGGCATCGAGATTAGCATCGGTCCATATGAGACCGAGGATCGGTGAATCGAATCGAATAGTAGCCACCAATGTATTCACCTCCTCAGAAGTCGAAGCTTGATCGAAATGGATCAGGTGGCTGTTTACCACCGTATTGGCCGCGATCGTTCCCGCAGTAATGGTACTAGAAGCATCGATCGTCACAGCAGTCGGACTGGCGACGTCGACATTCAGTGCCGCACCTAACTTCACGGCAAACTGCTCAGTCGCTACTGTCACAGTAGAGTCCGACTCTGTCTGCCCCACACCAAAATTCGCTGTCAGCGTATCAGGCCGTGAGAGAATATGACCACCCTCGGCCTCAAGTACCGAGCCACGCCCATCGTCGACGTAATAAACAAAGCTATCAACAGCCGTTTCACCCGTAGCGAGAGGATCGTTGCCCGCAGCTGCTGTATAAGTAAAGCTACCGTCAGCATTCACACTCACCGTGCCGTTCAGATTATCATCATCGACGACGATCTCTGGCGCATTACCTTCGGCAGTCTCCCCTTTGGTAATCACATCGTACGCCTGGGTCACAGCCCCTTGAGAGAGCGCCCGCTCGTAGAAGCGAAACGCCGCTACGTCGCCGGAAAAATTGACGGTCGCAGCACCTACCTGTGCAGAAGTATTGGGATCTTCACCAGTAGAGCCACTGACACCACCGATACTGCCTCCATCGGTACCTATCCACTGATTGATTCCTGTGTTTGAGCTATCGCTAGCCTCTAGCACACCATTGATGTAGAGCTCAAAAATATCGACATTATTGTTGGTGGCATTGACGTTATAGACGGCCACGATTTGGGTGAACTCTGTGGTGCTGATCGTGCTAGTACTGGTGATCGTCACTGCATTGGCAGGAGTGGTACCATTATCTACCGTAAAGTTCACCTTTCCAGTCGCATCGAGCCAGACCACGGCACCCGTGCCACTACCACCAGTCTCATAGACTCGATAGGCAGTGGTATTTGAGTCAGGGCGTATCCACAATTCAATCGTCGAGTCGACTGCACTAGGATTTCCTGTATCTAGCCCATCCAGACCTCCATTATTGATACCAGCACTGCCATCAAATCGATACGCCGCTGTAATACCAGGCAAGGCAGAGTTCACCTCACCAACTAAAGAGACGCCTCCTCCTACCACGAAGGTTTGGTCGGTGTCTGCAGAATTTAAGCTGCCATCGGGGTTTTGAGGCACCCAACTCGAGGTGGATGCGCCTGCGCCAGATGCGTCGTAATTCACCACCGCAGCAGGCAGTTGCTCTTCGAGATCATTGGATAGCACACCTTCACCAGCTGTCACGGTGAGATCACAGTTCTCATGAACGGTAAAGGTATCATCATCGGTCACGTAGCCTGTCGCCTCTACCCCGACCTCGTAGGCGCCGATATCCTGAGCCTGGCGAGCCACACCTCGCTGATCGGTAGTGAGGCTTGATCCGATAGCCGCATCAGCAGCCAATCCCGCCGCATCAATAGCGTGAGTCCGCATACCGTCGATACCCAGTGTTGCAGCCAGCGCATCCAGCGCGACAGGGCCTCCGTTAGCCTTTAGACCGGTAGCCGTGTCTTCGACAAAGACTGACTGCGGGTCACCAATCACACTGGGATCATCGGGATTGACTCTAAACCCATTTGTAGCTGTGGGAGTGGTATTCGTCACATCTATAATAGTCTGCCCCTCTACCTCCGTAAATCCATGGACATCTCGACGAGACGAGGTCGCATCGACATCACGGTTATTGCCCATCACGATCGAGTTTCTTAGCGTCAATGTGCCTCCATCGCGGCGCACACCGGCACCGGCACTATTAGCATCCTCATTCACCTCATTATTCGCTACGGTAACGTGATCCATAACCGAGGTGACGATATTAGTTTGATAAAACCCGCCGCCGACTCGATCGCCGACGCCTGTGTAAGTCCCCGTAGCCCCATCGATACCGGCCTTATTTCCACTAAAGGTGACGTTAGTGGCATTGAAAACCGACAGATCTGAACGGATATGGACACCACCACCGTGGCCTTCAGCTGTGTTATCCGATATTTCGCCATTGGTTAGATTGATGGTGGCACGATCTGAGCCATAAATACCGCCACCGCGGCCACGACCTTCGTTATTATTCGAATCAGTGGTATTCCCACGGATGATGAAATTCGTCAGTGTTAGCGCTCCATCGTTAACGCGCACACCACCACCCGAACCATAGGTATGGTTGTCATACAGAATCGCATTACTCAATGTGACTGAAGCCTCTGCTCCACCGATGTATATCGCACCACCCTGGCGGTCCTGGGAGGTGTTATTCACAGGAGCTGCCGTATCGAGATCGTAATTCGTGCGGTTACCGCTAAATACGACACTATCTCCCGTGACTACCCCGTTTGTCCGCAGACCACCACCTTGTGCATTGCGCGATGCATTCCCAGTGATGTTGACATCCTGCAGATTCAAACGCGACTGATCACCCTGCACATAGATACCGCCACCTTCGTTCGCTGCTTCATTAGCCGACACATCCACTCGCTCGAGGCTCGCTATGGCCGCACTTTGAAGAAAAATCGCACCACCAGATCGCGCTGAACGATTATCGGAAAAAATTGTGTCTGTGGCATTGAGTACACTACCAGCACCGGTCATGTAGATCGCAGCTCCACCTCGGTTATCATCATTGGTCTCGATCGTAACATTACTCGACACGGATGATGTCTTCGTGCCTTCCGTGCTCGAGCTTATGTTGACTTCACCGCGATTCACAAAAATACCACCGCCTCGGCCTTCAGCCTGATTATTGGTGATCGTGGTATCGACTAAATTGGCCGAACCTCCACTCGTCACATAAAAACCGCCACCGACGGTATTGTTCGGATCGCTGGCATACACACGATCTCCAGCCCGATTATTGCTGAATGTCGAATTCGTAGAATGGAACGTTCCAGCATCGACCCGCACAGCACCACCGTGCTCACCGACGGTGTAGTTTTCGGTCATCGAGCCATTATCAAAAGTCACGACCGCAGCACCGACCACATCTAGACCAGCTCCTGAATCAGTGGTCACATTACCCCTGATCGTAGTCCCGTCGAAAGTAACCGTCACGTCTCCTTGTATCGACAGAGCTCCACCGTCGCCTTCCGCGTAGTTACCATCTTGGATCTCATCGGTACCAGAAGCTCGATCGCCGCCGAACGTCCCGCCGATAAAATTGACGGTATTATCGGTACCGATAATCAACCCGCCGCCACCATCGCTATCCGTCGCACCGCTATTAAAGCTGACATTGGCAAAGTTATTACTCGGCAGTATGGCGATACCTGCACTAGAAAGAGTGGTGCTATCCAAAGCCGGAGCACTGCCGCCGTTATTTGCCCCCTCGTGATTATCCACCACGTTTCTACTGACCGTCACGTTATCGAAAGTCACATCATTATAGGATCCGGCGATAAAGAAGCCTCCCCCATCGTCCTTCGCCCAGTTATCGGTGATGTTGGTATTTTTTATCAGGGCGACATTGCTTTGCCCGGTGATGTAGATACCTCCGCCATCGCGATCATTTAGCGACTGACTAGCACGATTACCCGACACATCCAAACTACCGGTAGCCGCCGTGCCATCGATATTCAGGATCGATGAGGAGGCGAGCGTTCCAGAGAAATAAATTCCTCCACCATGGCTGGCTGCAGAGTTTCCACTTACCAAACTATCCCCGGTGATCGATACGACAGCGCCATTCAGACCATTGCTAGTCGCGTAGATACCACCACCGACATGCCCAGTTTCAGCATTGGCGACGTTACCGACGATCTCAGTGTTATGGAAGAAGGCGCGACCGCCCTGTATTTTAATGCCACCGCCATGGTCGTCCGCCGTGCTAGTCGTCGCACCACCTGTGATAGTCAGATCTTTGAAGTAGACGGTTGCATTAGGTCGGACCTCAAACACACGGTCGATACCACCTCCATTGATGATGGTGTTGGCCGCACCATTTCCGACAAAGAACACAGCACCATTCGTCTTGGTAATATCATAGTCGCCATTGGCATTTGCGTGCTCGTTGTTCCCTGCCAGAGCGGTGAGGATCTGACTACCATTGATCGAAGCATCAAAGGTGATCACCACATCCCCAGCCCCAGAGGCATTGGCATCGTCGATTGCCTGGCGCAGCGAACCCGCGCCTCCGTCATTGGTATTGGTTACTGTGAACGCTGCCGAGGGCGTAGTCGGGCAGGCATCGGGATTGTAGAGCGTGATCGTTGCCGTTTCAGTGACCGCCTGCCCCGTCGTCGTATCGGTGACAGTGAGCGTCACCGTCAATGTCTGCGAGGCGGTCTCGACATCCGTCAGAAGATGACTGAACTGAACAGCATTAATCTCGTCCTCGGTCAGACTTACCCCTACGGGATTGGTGGCTGTGAAAATGTCTGTCGTTCCATCATTCACTGTCCAAGAGAAATTAACTGGCCCTGCGCCGGTGCTATTGGCTATCGCATCAAGGTCGATCGCCACGCCGCTCACTGCCACAGTTGGCACGTTTAGCGCATCCAGTACTAGGCTAGTCGTTAGAGCGTTTGTCTCGACAGCTCCGATATCTGCCGCAGCTCCAGCAGCACGCCCGCCACCTGTTTGGTCAGATGCGAGTGGGGTGGTAGTGGCCGCATCGATCAGTGCTGTTGAGGCCGCATCAGGGATGTAAACTTGAGCAAAAGCAGTCGAAGTGATCGCTCCTCCACTACCCGCATTGGAGGCACCCACCTGAAACGCGTTGCTTAGCGGCAACAACGCTGTATTGGCAGGGTCAGAGTTCCCAGGAATGATCGAATCGATATTAGTCAGATCATCTGCTGCTGCGATACTGGTATTTCTTGCTGCAGTCGGTGTTTGAGTATTACCACGCAAATTGCCCACAGCGACAGTATTCGTCACTACCACATGAGAATTTCCATTATTATCGACTCGAAGTCCCCCTCCATTGTTTGCTACATTCTCGGATAGAGTGACGTGTGTCAGCTCAGAAATACCACGGCGATTATACCAACCTCCTCCATTTCGGGTCTGGACATAGTCGGGAGTGGCATCCCCTCCCAGAACACGAGTGTAACCTGTGTAGTTTCCAGCAAAGGTACTGTTAGTCACGTAGGAGCGAACATTGGTATCCCAGCTATTCACACCCCCTCCATGATCGAGGGCGACATTATTGGCCACTGTGGTGCCGGACATCCGTAGCACCGTCTCACCCTGAAGCATGAGCGCCCCTCCATATTGCCTTGCTTCATTATTACTGATCACCGAGTCCTTAATTGTGAGCTGAGTACGCCCTAACGCATTGATCGCTCCACCATGGGAATTAACTGTCGCTGCAGACCCATCAGCGTTATAGCCAGCCAGATTTCCATCAATGAATGAGCCCACGATATTGATCCGTGAATCATCATTAGAGCGAATTGCCCCACCATCATCTCTTGAGACATTATTAATTACTGAGCTATTAATCAGATCCAGTTGAGCTCGCTCGCGGAGATAAAACCCACCGCCCTCCGCCCCGCCATTGGCATTGGTGGTAGCTGTAGTCAGATCACCCACTGTGTAGGTGCCCGTCGTCTGGTCGACAGCATACCCAGTCGCGGTGGTCTTATCAATTCCCGACTTATTTCCAGAGATTACCGAATTTTCAAACCTCACTTGAATCGATTCGCTTTGGATAAACACACCACCACCACGATCAAATGCGGTGTTGTCACTTACCACCGAATCAGTCAGTAGTATATCCGATCGCCCGGAAACAAACATACCACCACCGTCATCATCGTCACCACTACCCGCGGCGTTATTAGTGATCGTGACATGGTCGCCGCGCAGAATACCACTGCCACCTCTATATCCCCCACCATCGCCATCAAGGGCGATATTGTTGGATATCGTGACATAGCTGAGATTGTAGCGCGATGTCTCGCTGTTATTATTGATACCACCGCCACCGTCTCGCGCAAAATTCCCATTAATCACCACTGCCTGCCCCGCCGTGCCGGTGATATTTGTGACCGTTCCATTATCACTAGTACTGATTGCTCCTCCCGTTTCCGCTCTATTGTTCGTGAATGTAGAAGCCCCGGTAATATTCAGAATCGCCTGCGTACTATTAAAGATAGCACCACCATGCCCCTGCAATGTCCCTGTGCCATCAGCAAAGGTACCACCTTGGCGACTGACCTCATTATTTTGGAATGTGACGCCATCGAGATTGGCGACACCAGCCAGGTAGTTCCACAGTCCGCCACCATGTCGATCCGAGTTGTTGTAAATGGTAAAATTATTTTCCCAGGTATTACCATTAGCATTGATGGTACCGCCCTGGTTGAAGCCACCAGCACCCTGACCATAGTTAGAATTGCCTCGCACATCGCTATTGGCATCCATGTTTAGGATTCCACCCTCGCCATTGAAAAAGCCGCCACCGTGACCATCGCGTCGATTGGTATTGTCGAGATCCAGCGCTTGGTTATCTTCGATGTCCGTATTTACTAGCGACAAGGTTCCTTGGTTGTAGACACCACCACCGTAGAAGTTATTCGCCGTATTTCGCTGAATCACAGAATCGGTGAGATTCATGATCACTCCCTCATTCGCGTTGTAGATTCCACCGCCGCCTCGAGTTGCCACATTATCCTCAATTGTCACTCGCGTTCCAGTGATCGTAGTGCCTCCACTCTCACTAAAAATACCGGCTCCATCGTCCGCCGTGTTATTTCGGAGGATGGCATCTGTTATGGTCAAGCTCGCTTCTAGCCGGTTGCGGATTGCCCCTCCGTCGGATGTGCCCGAAGAGTTGTTTTCCAAAATAATCTCAGACCCTGCACCCGCCCCTATGACTGTGAGCGCCCCGTCATTAGCGATAGCCCCACCACCACCAGATCCGGTATTGTTGGTAAAAGCAGAATTAGTTGCTCCATTGGCGGTGATATCGACACTCACTCCAACCGCAGTGCGAATACCTCCACCTTGGCCGGCAGTGGCTTGGTTGCTATCGAATGTCACTCCGGCAAAATCCATCTCTCCACCAGCACTCCAGATATAGGCACCACCACCCTCACGCGACACATTGTTGGCGATTGTCCCGCCGGTCCAAGTGGTGCTGGCAGCTGAGCCGTTTGAAAAGATACCACCACCAGCAGCCGTATCATCTCCTGAGGTACGAATCGCCTGGTTCCCAGTGAGATCAGAGTCAGTCGCGACGATCGTGCGGTTATTATTGTAGATACCACCTCCTAGAGCATGATCCGCCGTACTAAAATCATCGACCGTATTACCTGTCACAAGGACACTCGTCAGAGTCAGCGTGCCACCACTGTGAGAGATACCACCTCCGCGCGCATCCTGGATGTAACCGCCGGTGATAGTCAGATTCTGCAGTGTGACATTTGCCGTTCCAGTGATATTCATCACCCGGCGCAGGTCAGATGCACTAGCATTCGCATCGATGATAGTGGTGTTTTTATCCGCTCCTTGGAAGATCAGATCCTTATCCACAGCCAACTCACCCTGAGATAGGGTATAGGTGGTGTTAGCAGATAACACAATCGTATCTCCAGCTACAGCTGCTATGATCGCCTCTCGCAGCGTGGTACCAGCCGCCTCTGCAGCGGCATCGTCACCCGCCTGATCGACTACGATCGTCGCATTCGCTCCAAATACGGTGCCAGCCTCTGCGCCATCCGCCTGGCCACTCACCAGCACTCTGCGCTCGCCTTCGGTAAATCCACCATACATGATCGATCCTCGCTCGGCAGCGGCATAGACGTCCTCCATACCGAGCACGTGCCCTACCTCATGCATCATCACTGAAAGTAGATCCATGCCATACTGGGCATCGCCATCCGTATCACGCAGGATAGTGGTGCTCACCCCATAGTCGAACTCGTCATCTGTGAATGGAGTCTCATCGATAAACCAACCCTGGCCCGCAGCATCGATATCGACATCGATCTGGTAGCCATTAGTCTCAGCCAACGCAAGCCCCTCGATATCAATGATGGAGATCTCAATCGCCTCTAAAGCCTCCAGCTGAGCTTCATTCAGATCAGTGGACTTCCATCGCTCTATCGCTGCAGCCGTAATGGTCTCGATCTCAGTCTGAGAAAGATTCTCAAAACTCGTCAGATGCACCACCTCATTGATCTGCGACTCACCAGCAGGTGCGGCAACCTGCTCCTCCACCATTTCGTCCAAAGAAGAAAACGTGGACGATTGAGTCTGATCCACTTCGACCAGCTCTGTCGCTGCAGTAGCACCTTCGACATCTAAGGGTGCAGCAGAGTAGAGCACCCTAGCCTCTAGCTGTTCGGCGACAAATTCTCTGTCTTCGGTTGATTCAGTGGTTTGCTTATCGGGACGGGCAATCCCGAAGAATGAGCGGTTCTTCATAGGTACGTGGTTCTTCCAAGACCGTACCGATTAGGGATTTTATTGAGGAGCAACGACTACCGGACGGGATCTCTCAGTTAGTAATTGCTCTGTATTGTGCCCAGAAAAGGGCTCTCAATGCAAGACCAAAACGACGTTTTCACGTCAATAGCTCATCAGAACATTCTTCAACCTTCTAAAAACAAACAAGTTACACGTCAAATAAAAAACACATCCAGTACTCCCCTCAGAACGCAAAAAAAAGCCTGTCAGAGCTAACTGACAGGCTTTTCTAAAGTTTTGTGGAAGGTGAACTTACTCGCCTTCACCTTCTGGAGCAGCCGGAGGCGTCGTTGGGACAGCTGGCGCTGCGGCTTCTTCCTCAGCAGGCTCTTCTTCCGGCTCTTTCAGAAAATCCGCTCTCACTTTGGTAACCGGATCGATGACAAAGCTGCGCACCTTAAAGACTCTACCAGCCAGCTTCTGCTCATTTGCCAGTTTCTCTTTGAGGGTCTCGAGTTCTTTAGCAAAAGCCTCGTCTTTGCTCTTCTTCTCCTCATCGCTCTCTTCTTCGCCTTCCTCGCGCTTCTCAGGGAAGGTGGCTGTGACAGCTACTGAAAGCGGCAGCTCGCTGACATCATTCTTCTCACCAGCTTTGATGGTATAGGTGAAACCATCAAAAGTGCTCACAGTGAATGTATTGTTGTCAGGTACCTCAGCCCCGTCGCCAGAGAAAACATCATCAAAACGAGGGCTAGTGAACGCTGTCTTCAGCGCAGTGGTTTTTGTCACGTCGAGTTCCTCACCTTCTTTGGCATCCTCCAAGACGAAGTCCTCGGTGACATCCTCGCGAGACAAAGTCCAGTCCTGCTCAGGCTTACCTGTATTTCGACCGATCGACTTGATCTTTGCTACGGCAAAGAAACTGTCATCGAGCCAGTCTTTTGGCTTGGCCTCAGCTGTATTAAAAGTCTCCTCTACGATGAACACAGCATTGCTACCGCCACGCTTCACATACCGGCCGGAGTCTGAAGAAGACATACCCCCAAATGGGCTAGGGCGTCCATCCGAAGTCTCGTGAGTCTTTCCGAGCCACATCGATCCCAGTTCTTTACCACTGGCATCGCTCAGAGACACGATAGCTGCAGCCTCATCATCAGACGTCTCCTCAGCAGTCGGATCGAGTAGCTGTAGACGCCCGAACTGATTGCGCTGAAGAGCGACAGGCTGAGCGATATCGAGATCCCAGATATTGCGGATCAGCTCGATCACCTTGCTAGTCTCTGCTGGATAGTCAGCACGCTCAGCCACCTGCCAGTCGGCACCTTTTTTATTCAGAGTCAGAGTCTCGCCCTTCTCAATAATCTTTACCTGAGCCACCTCGTTTATCGGAAAGCTCGGGAATACCTTTTTCTTAGTCGAGGTCGACTCCACGGTGGTCACACCCTGAGTGTCGCTAGAGCATTTGACGATGCCGAAGGCTACCGCACAGATGACGAGTGCTACCAAAAGCTTGATTAGTGTTTTGAATCCCATGATTTGCTAGTTGTTTAGTCAGTTGGAATTAATGATTTCGTAAATTTAGCGAGCAGCTGTGCGAGTCTTGCGGAAGATAGCCACTGCGATACCAGCGATCAGGATGACAAATGGCATCGCGATCGTGTTAATGGTTTTGATGAAACCTAGCTTACTGCGAAACTCCTTGGTCACATCCTTCTCGAGCTGACGCACGATCTGTGAGTACTCTGCCTCCTCGACCTCCAGCTTACGGATCTCTTCCTGAGCCTGCAGACTCAAGTTCTCTTGATCCCCACCCTGAGCACTTTGGCTGATCAGTACACCTAGACGACGAGCGGCATCTTCCTGCTTCTGCTGGAATTCATCCCTCTGATCGGCGAACTTCTGCTCAGCAGCAGCCATCCAGTCATTGATTCGAGAGAAAGGGCGACGGCCTGTGTTACGGCTTCGGACATTGATCAGATCAGGATCGCCTGATAGCTGCTCGATAGCATTCTGCACGAGAGTTAGGTTCTGGTTGCGCGGCTGCACCATCTCGACGCCGAGACCAGGGATGGTCTGACGATCGACACAGATAGGATCGAAGATGAAATCCACATCCGCGATCAGCAGCACCTGACCTGGGTTAGTTGATTCCTTGAGAGAGTCATCAGTCTCTTCCGTTTTCTCCTCAGCATCCTCAGCATCCTCAGCATCCTCTGTCTCTTCCTCGGCCGCAGGCTCAGCGCTAGGATCGCCATCTGGGAATGCGGTTTTGAAATTACCGGTGAGACGAGCCACCAATGGACGACGAATACCCGATGGCACGAATCCCTGGCGAATTCTCTGAGTACCACCCTCCTGAGTCGGATCAGCATCGAAAGTGCTCACAAACTTATTCGCCTCGGATGTCTCGATGAGGTTTTCGATCGTGATACCAGGCTGACCCGTGATATCAAAAGCACCCGGAGTCAGCATGTTTAGGTTATTCAGCATATCGACTACTGAGTCCTCGCTCGTAACCGCCTGACCGGTAAGAGTCAGGAAGGTCGGAGAGAAATTACCCGGACGCAGGATCTCTGAACCAAACGACAGGTCCGCGATACACTGAGTGGAGTCGTAAGTGACACCCCAAGTTTTGAACAACTTGCTGAGATCTGAAGTCGGCGATGGTCCACCCTGTGGAGGCATACCTGGCATCTGTGGCTGACCTTGACCGAGTGAACGGGCGTAGAAGAAATTCGGGTCGACCATGACGACGACATTGCCGCCACCTAGTAGAAACTGATCGATAGCGAACTGCCCTGCATCCGTGATGTCGAATGGGTGAAGCACGATGAGACAGGCGGTATCAGCCGGGATCTCACTAGCCGTCGGAGCGATCGTCTCGACGGTGTACTCCTGACCGATCTGCTGGTAAAAGATCCACTGCGGCTGTGGTGGAGCCTGGAAGTTGGCTCCCATTCCTCCGCTGATCGGCAGACTAGTCATCACGCGCACGGTCTTTTCTTTACCCCCATGCACAGAGGAGATCGCACGGATCAAATCGTACTCGAGAGTCTCTTCTCCACGGTTATCGATCCATGGCAGTGTCTCCTCGGAGTCGATACACTTGATGGCGATACCCATGAAGATCTGATTGTTGGTCTCGCCTGAGAAAGCCGGACGAATACCGTCGACTTTAGCTGAATCTTCCGCATCGGTATTGGGCTCAGGATTGAGCTTTTCGATCTGCAGCATGCGCATCTTCTTGGTGACGAACTCACCAGTCTCGGGATCAGAGATCTCGATCTCCTTGACGGGAGCCGCACGGACAAACTCGTCGAGCTTCTCCTTCACGCGGCGAGCTCGGGCTTTCTCACCTGGGCTCATCAGACCATCGGTGGAGTAGTAGCGCAGACTGACAGGAGTCTCCAGTCGGTCGAGGATGTTCTTGGTTCCCTCAGACAGGGTATGAACCTTGTTCTCGGTCAGATCGAGACGAGCTCCGCTAAACAGGCCCGCCACGCCATTCGCAAAAAGAGCGATCAGGAAAGCGACAACCAAACCTACTATCGCAGTAAGTGTGCGTCCTAGTTTGAAATCATTCATAGTGTAGAAAATCTAAATTAATGAATTGGTTAGTAGATTCAGAAAAGCTTAAGCACGACGCAGACGGATAACGATCGAAGTCGCGAACAGACAGAACAGAACAAAACTCGCAAAGAAGACAATATTGCGGAGTCCCAGCACACCTCTAGCTAGCTCAGTGAAGTGTGGCATGACACCCACAGAGTGGAAGAGTTTTAGGAACGGCCAGGCCAACAGACCAGGCCCATCGAGATCCATCAGCAGATTCGCCACCTGAGGGAAGCCTGCAAGATAGATGATGATACATAGCGCAAACGAAACCAGGAAAGCGACTAACTGACTGCGCGAAAGAGCCGACATGACTGATGTCACTGCCAGATAGCAAAGTGCTACTAGGAAGATCGCAATGAAGCCAGTGAAGACCACACCATTATCAGGATTACCCAAGTAGTTGATCGTCCACACGATCGGGAAGGAAACCACCAGCATCAGGAAGATGACTGCAGCTGCTGCTAGGTATTTGCCGACAATCGCATGCCAGGGTGTGACCGGCATGGTGAGCATCAGCTCCATTGTCCCCTGACGCTGCTCCTCGGACCAGATGCGCATACCGACAGCCGGCACGATCAGAGCCAGATAGAGCGGCATCCACTGAAAGTAGGGAAAGGTAAGACTCGCTTCTCGGCCCTCTAAGATACCGAAAAAGAAGAATGCCAAGCCATTCGACAGGCTCAGGAATACGATAAACAGCACGTAGGCTATAGGTGAGCTAAAGTAACCTTTGAACTCACGCTTATAGATCGTACGAATTTCTCTGGGCAGCACGAATTTCATGATCGCCCAAAAGACTGCTGCGATCAAAATAGCAGGCAGTAAGAAGTTTAGGAATACGTCTCCAAACGCTTTCATAATATGATGTGGTGTATTGGTTGTGTATTTAGGAAATTAAAAATCAAATTAGTCTTCGCGGTCACTCTTAGTGATTTCGCGGAATAGCTCATCCAGACGCCCTGGATCGGAGCTGAGTTCAGCTACATTCAGAGCCTTCTCTTTACAGAGGCGAAATACTGCACCGCTCAGTTTATCCGTCTTGCCCTTCGCCGCGCTGATCTTGCAGTGGATGCTGTCGCCATCGCTATCGATGGTTTCGACATTCTTCACCTCAGACAGCTTCTCTAGCTCTTTGCGGATAGTTTTGCCCTCGAGTCCAGATGCCTTCAGAGTGACCGATCCCGCATTGGACGACTTGGCTTTCAGCTCGTCAGGAGTTCCGTCTGCGATGACTTTGCCACGATCGATGATGATCGCCCGTGAGCAGACCGCCTCCACCTCCTCCAAGATGTGCGTGGAAAAGATAATCGCCTTCTCCTTGCCCATACGCTTGATCAGGCTACGCACCTCGTGCTTTTGGTTGGGATCGAGACCATCAGTCGGCTCATCGAGGATGAGCACCTCGGGATCGTGGATGATCGCCTGTGCGAGACAGGTACGATGGCGGAAACCCTTTGAGAGCGTGTCGACACTCTGTTGGCGGACTTTCTCGAGAAAGCATGTCTTAATCGCCTTATCGACAGCCTCGTCGATCTCAGAAGCAGCCACGCCACGCATCTCAGCGCAGAAGTGGAGAAAGCCCTCGACTGTCATGTCCTCATAAAGAGGAGCTGCCTCGGGCAAATAGCCGATTTTTGACTTCGCTGCGATCTCATCGCTAGCGATGTCCTTACCATCGATGGTCACTGTGCCATCTGTCGGCGGGATGTATCCCGTCACCATGCGCATCGTCGTCGACTTTCCTGCGCCGTTGGGCCCGAGGAAGCCGAGCACTTCGCCTTTTTTGACCTCGAATGACACACCTGCTACGGCCACTTTTGGACCGAAGTTTTTGCGTAGACCTCTAACTTTTATCATAACTCCAAGAGATATTGTAATGGGTTCCGTATGAGATTTTCAGCTTTCGATCAAAACTCCTGAGAGCCATATGACTACCAACTGAAAGACTTCAAAAACGGGAGGGACTTTTTTGCAGATTTATCCCTTTGGCAAGAGAAATTTACATTGTCAAACTAGCACATTCGAGCTGAGTTAAGCGCTTATGAAACTGATCAGCTGGAATGTGAATGGCATACGCGCGGCCATCGGGAAAGGGTTCTTCGACTTTGTCGGCAGCTACGACCCCGATGTGCTTCTACTGCAGGAGGTAAAAGCCATGGAAGACCAAGTGGAGTGGCCCGAGGATCTCGGCTACCACATCTCGTGGAATCCAGCTGTGAAGAAAGGCTACTCCGGTGTCGCCGCCTTTTCCAAGACAGAGCCCCTGAGCGTAGCCAAAGGCATGGGCATCGAAGAGCACGACCAAGAGGGCCGGGTACTGACTCTGGAGTATGCTGACTACTACCTGGTGAATGTCTACACGCCCAATGCTCAGAATGGCCTAGCCCGCATCGATTACCGCATGGAGTGGGATCAGGCCTTTCGCGAGCACTTGCTTGGGCTACAGGGCCACAAGCCAGTGATCTTTTGCGGTGATCTGAATGTCGCTCACGAGGAGATCGACCTAGCGCGCCCCAAGGCGAATCGCAAGAATGCGGGCTTTTCCGACCAAGAGCGCGAAAGCTTCACCCAACTGCTCGACGCCGGTTTCATCGACACCTTTCGCCACTTCCACCCTGACGAGCCCGACCAATACAGCTGGTGGAGCTACCGAGCAGGCGCGCGGGGCAAAAACATCGGCTGGCGCATCGACTACTTTGGCGTGACTGCCAGCTTCATCGACAAAGTGAAGTCCGCCAGTATTTTACCAGAGGTGATGGGCAGCGATCACTGCCCCGTGGAGATCGTGCTGAAGTAGCTTGAGCTAAAAATCGACTGAAACAGCGCCTCCCATGGGTTCGAGCAAGAACGACTCAGGAGATCCAGCCTTCTTCAGGACCCGATAGTTGTTCTGCTTGTCATCCGGCACGCTAAACTCGGTCCACTTCGCGTCGAAGGTAAAGGCCGTGGCACTGGCTGCTTTTGGCCAGGTGATCTCTACCTTATTCCATGCCGTGGCACGCCAGGTGCCATCGCCTTTCACCTCGGGGCCCGCTATCACTCCATTGGGGTGAAACTGCACCTCGCCATTCGGCCCCGTCCAGCGGGTCCCTAGCAGCCATCGGTCCAGCTCACCTGCGTCCTGCGGACCATAAAAGGTCTCGGGATGCACATGCCCATTCTCGCCGCGACTGAGATGACGACGCACCCCATCCTTCATGTAAGTGATGCGCAGCCCCTTATTCCAATAGGGATTGGGGTCAGCTTTCAAATAGCCAGGGTTAGCTTTGAAGAAAACTCTCTGGTCCTCGACCAGCTCCTTGACCCTAGCGGTCACATCCGCATCCTTGCCGCCGGTACCGTAGATTGCCGATATGATCTGAACCGACCACTTGTCCGGTTTGATAGCATCGAGATGATTGTCCGGTAGGCTCTGACGAGTCGCCTTCATGGTCGTCGGCATGATCAGCGCTGGCGCTGCTGCTACAGCGACTTCATCTTCAGCCTCTGCCTGTTTTTCATCCTCTGCCTCGTCGGCAGTTATCTCGACCTGCTCCAATGGTTTCACGTCACTGGGCACGACATATTTGATCCACGATAGGGACGACGTGCCCCACACGGAATCACCGGAAAATCCTAGCTCGCTGTACTTTTCCAGCAGCTTCTTCCCCTCCTGCCAACCATCGTCAGCTGCTACCACTTGGGCCTGGCGGCCAAATGCTTTGTTCGAGATAAACTCAGCCGCTAAGGAAGGGTAATCACAACTGCTCCAATCTCCCGAATCCGAATCGCTAACAAAGACCAGCTCCCCCTCTTTGTTTCTCCCCGCTACAGCTAGGTGTCTGGACGAGTCTGGAGCCAGGCGATTGTGACTCACCTGAAACACCAACCAATCCCCCTGCTTAAGCGATACACTCACTTTCTCGACAGCTGCCTCATCCGGCTCGGAGATCAATTCCCTAAAGCTATCGGGAACCAGCTCACCGTTTTTGTAGATACTGAGCACATAGTCATTGGCAGCCAGATACAGATCGTCAGAGTACTGATGGATAACGATATCCCCAAATACAAAGCTACCTACCTCAATGTCCGAAAGCCCATCACTGACGATAGCGTCTTCACTCGGCTCTTCTGCGAAGACAAACCAAGGCAACAGAATCAGAGAAAGAATAAAACAAGGGTATCGGCTGATCGACTTCATAGATGAAGTGTAGACAGCAGCGCCCTCAAAAAGCTTTAAATTAAATGTAAAAACGGTGTCAGGACCACAGCACACGCCACTTCATCAGTTTTTTCTAGCCACGAGCCGCCTCGATAAATCGACGGCACAGCTCCAGATCCTTCACACCTGGCTCCGACTCCACGCCACTGGCCACATCGACAGCAGCTGGGCTTACCTGCGCGATAGCAGCTGCGACATTATCTGGCGTCAGCCCACCCGCTAGGGCGATAGGCTGGTCGGCGTAGCGGCGCACCGCCTCCGCGCCCAGAGCCCAGTCCATAGTCTCACCGCTGCCACCATAGTCAGTCGGAGCGTAGGCATCTAGCAGCAGCGGGCCCGCGTAGTTTGCTACCGCCTCTAGGCTGGACTCATCCTTCACGCCCAGAGCTTTGAAAGCATTCCAACCCTCGACCTGCAAATTGTGCAGATCCTGAGGCGACTCGTCGCCATGGAGCTGAGCCCAATCAATCAGATCGAGATCTAGTAGCTGACAGATCAGATCAGGATCTGCATTCACAAACACACCAACTCGACACACCTTCCCAGCTAGCTGTGATAACCAGTCAGCTGCCTCAGGATCGAGGTAGCGCTTCGATTTGGGATAAAAGTTAAACCCCAAGGCATCGACACCCAAATCAGCTATCGCCTCCGCCTGCTCCAGTGATCGGATCCCACAGATCTTGGTGTGTGCTTTATCAGGTTCAGCAAAAAGCGGTATGGGTGGCATAAGGCGAACTTTAGTTTTCTACCTCACTATACCCCACCTCTCACACCGCGTAGGCAGAAATATCCGGGACAACTGGGACCGCCGAAGTCCTCGTCGGCTCACTTCCCTCAACCCATTGCCAATCCCCCCCTTAGGTATCCGATTCATCCAACCCCGGCATCGCCTTACCACCCGTGCGCCGCCGAAAATAATCGACAATAACCGGCCGGTGATCCGAGCCACAGTTGGGCCCGATCCATCTCCGGCTCACCCCAATATCTGGCGAGACCACCACGTGATCGATAGGCAGCCCCAGCAGTGAGGTGTGGCGATTCCACGTAGGGAAGATCCCCTTCCCGATGGCCCCATCCTGCAGCCCTGTCGTAGCCAGAAAATCGGAGTAAGTCGAACACCATGGAGCCGTATTGAAGTCGCCACAGACTATCGTCGGCATCGGAGGAGCCGATACGATCGCTGCTGCCGTCTCCTCCATGTGACTCTTATGCAGTCGTCTATCATGAGCATTCATCGGTGGCTTTGGATGAGTCCCGACGATGCGCAGCGGCTCACCATCCGGCCCCGGCACTACCAAGTCGAGTGAGGGCACCTTCAGCTCCCCCCAGTACTCGATCTCCGCCGAGATAAACGGCACCTTGCTGTAGGCAGCGATGCCAAAGTAATCATCCCGGGTCATGTATTTGCCATGGGGATAGACATCCGACAGCGCCTCTTCGATCTTGATCCTCCAGATCTGATCGATCTCGATCAGTACCAAGAAGTCGGGATTGACCTCCAGAATATGATCGATCACCTCCTGATGTTGTTCATTGCTGGTCAATACATTGTGAACCAGCAAAGTCTGAGTCGCTCCCTCGGGCTTATCGGACTTGGGGATAAAATAAGGCGACAGCTGGATCAAGATCGCCAAGCCAGCGACAGTCAGCACACCACCCAGCCATCTAGACCGTTGCTTGGCAAAGATCAGCAGGATGATCCCTGGGAGCAAAGTCCCCACCATCGACTGCATACGAAAATGCGTCAAAATGTCCGGCAGAAAGTGGTACCGGCCCAAAAGGCTAAACAAAGTAGCCAGCAAAGCTATGAAACCAAAGGCTTGGACAAAGCTAAGCAATATGGATGGGGGAGCGTGCCTAATCATGTATTCTCCATAATTATAACACTAGCTATAATTTTAGCATCCTCAATTAATTGATCATCGCTCAAATATTCAGGGAATTTCATGCTCGGCAGACCGCTTTGCTGGGTACCCAGGACCTCTCCGGGCCCACGCTGACGCAGATCCTCCTCGGCGATCACAAAGCCATCGCGTGTCTGCTCCATGATGCGTAGCCGATCGATCGCCTCGACGGCCTCGGGATCGCACATGAGTACACAGTAGCTTTTGTGCTCGCCACGGCCGATCCGGCCACGCAGCTGATGCAGCTGGGCCAGCCCAAATCGCTCGGCATTGTAGATGATCATCACATTCGAGTTGGGCACATCTACGCCCACCTCGATCACTGTGGTCGCGATGAGTACATCGGTGTGACCAGCACGAAAAGCCTCCATGACTTCGTCTTTCTCCTCGGCCGACATCTTGCCGTGCAGTAGCGCACAGCGATGCCCATCTAGCCGCTTCACCCAGGCATCGTATTCCTTCTTCACCGCTCCAGACTTGGAGGTCTCGGACTCTTCGATCAGCGGATAGACGATATACGCCTGGCGCCCCTCGGCCAACTGATCGCGCAGAAAACCCGCCGCCGGCTCTGTCTTATCCGTGGTTCGGATACCAGTGATGATCTTGCCACGACCCTTGGGCAGCTCGTCGAGTATCGACACATCGAGATCGCCATAGAAAGACAGCGTCAGCGTGCGCGGGATCGGCGTAGCCGTCATCACCAGCACATCGGGCCGATCCCCCCGATTGATCAGTGCCTGGCGCTGGCCGACGCCGAATTTGTGCTGCTCATCGATGATCGCCAGACCTAGCCCATTCTCGAAGCCCTCATCTCGATGGATAAGCGCGTGGGTACCAATCGTCATCGTGCCGAGCTGGTTATCACTGCCTGCGGCCATGTCAAAAAGCGGTAGCGCTCCCCCCTCGTCTCGAGTCCCTGTCTGCAGACGCACCTCTATACCCAGCGGCTCGAACCAACTCTGAAAAGTGAGGAAATGCTGCTCGGCTAGGATCTGAGTGGGTACCATGAGCGCCACATCGAATCCCGCCTCGATCGCATACAGCGCCGCACCAGCAGCGACCAGCGTCTTTCCTGCCCCCACATCACCCTGTAGCAGACGCGACATACTGCGCTCACTATCCAGGTCGGCATGGATTTCCTCGATCACACGCGCCTGAGCCCCTGTCGGCTCGAAGGGTAAGCTATCGAGAAACTGCTTCAGCAGCTCGCCGGGTCCACTGTGGACCACACCACCACTGGCCTGAGCCTTCTCACGCTTTTTCAGCAGCTCCAGCTGCATCCAGGTAAACTCTTCCAGCGCTAGGTAGCGTTTGGCAGGCTCGATCGCCTCGATAGTCTCCGGGTAGTGAAGTGTGCGGATCGCTCGGGCTCGCGACATACCGGCGGGTATAGCCTCATGCGGGGGCAAAGTATCGGGGATCTGCTCATCGGTGATCGACTCGAGCACGCGATAGAGCAGACTGCGCAGCTTCTTCTGATTGATCCCTGAGGTCAGGCGATAAATCGGGATCAGGCGCCCCATATGCGCCTCCAGCATGCCGTCCTCGTCGCGATCGGGATCGACCACCTCGTGCTCGGGGTGATCCATCACCAGCCTGCGGCCACTCATCTTTGGACGTCCATAGAGCACCAGCTGCTGACCAGCCATGATGACTTTGCTCATGTAAGGCATATTGAACCAGCGACAGACCAGTGGCTCACCGAATACCGAGTCCTCCATCGGCTTCACTATCGCCTCAAAATAGCGTCGCCCTCGACCCGCGAACTTCGTCTGACAGTCGTCCACCTCACCATGGATGCACACTGAGGCCTCCGTAGGCCCATTGGGAAAACTATCGAAATGCTGCCGATCCTCGTGCCGATGTGCGAAGTGCCCGAGCAGATCCTCCACATTGATCAGTCCCAACTTTTCCAATGCCGCCTTGGCCTTGGAATCGAGACGAGTGCCGGGTATATCGACCAGCAGTGTAGTCAGGTCGAGGTCTGGGATGTGTGAGGCCATACGTGAAGAAACGAACGCCTCAATTGAATAGGGTACAGAAAAAATTCAATAGGGTAGTGCGGAGTAATAAGGAGACGGGAAAAGATAAATGTGGAGGCGAG
>JAHDID010000082.1 GCA_020630975.1 Verrucomicrobiota bacterium | reverse complement strand
TCCAATAACAACGTACCGTTCTGCCCATTATTTGCCAAAGTCGAAGCAAAACCATCAAACGTCAGATTACGCTTGCCACTCACTTCCACGAAACCACCATTGCCAGTAGCCCCGACTGCCTGAGCTGAAATATCTCCGGAAAACATCGTATCCTGATCTGCCCAGATCACCACTTGACCACCATCGCCAATGATTCCGTCCGCTAAGATTAGCGCACCATCGGAAACAGAAGTGAAATTAGCATTACTGATATCAGCATCGTTACCCTGATAACCTCCACCGATTCGAATGCTGCCGCCCATACCACCAGATGCATCGACTACAGCAGTCGCATCCACTGCTACTTGATCGGCCGTCACATCGATTGAACCGCCATTACCAATCACACTGGTGGAAGACAACTTGCCTGCCACCAAGGTTGATTGAGAGCCCTGCAGCGATATAGAACCTCCATCCAGTACACCATCGGCTATCACCACCGCGTCAGATCCTATCGTGATATCATCGGCCACAATCTCGATCGAACCACCATTTGTCAGGCCAGAAGACTCAACGCGACCAGACATCACGTTTACCTCGCGTCCTTCGATCTGCACCTGCCCTCCTGCGCTGCCTTGGCGAGATGCGGAAATGAGACCTGTGTTGTTGATACGACCAGTAGATCCAGCACTTAACTTCAAACGACCGCCTTGGACAGCCCAACCTCTAGCACGAATCGCCCCTGAGTTGTTGATCGCCATCGAGTATGAATTCCCATGAGCTTTGATCGATGTATTGGCTCCAGAAATCACCCCAGAGTTCTCCACACCAGTTCCCCCACCAGGCACGCCGCCTTGGATGGTGATATTTGCCCCATCCGTGGTGCGCTGCACTAAGATATCACCGCCGGCTCCGATATTGACACCACCAGCGCCCAAAATAGTCCCTTGGTTTTGCAAATAATTAGTCAGCAGTGTCACATCCCCAGCAGCGATCGACCCTAAGTTGCGAATCGACTTGCGAGTCAAACCCTGATATCGAGTCGATCCACCGATCTGCTGCCCACTAAGTAGAGAACTATCAGATGCATCCAGCGTCGAAAGCGTAAGTGATCCCGCCACATCAATAACACCAGTCGATCCAACAACGATTCCATTGGGGTTAATCACAATCACCCCGCCGTTGGCACTCAACTGCCCATAAATCGCGGTTGGATTACCACTTACCACCCGGTTGATCGCTACCGAATCAACTCCGGGTTGGACAAATTGAGTGATCTCATTGTTATCAATCGAGAAGTTCTGCCAATTGATAATAGCGGCTCCAGTCGACTGGTTAATGGTCAGATTGGATGTCCCTAGCCCATTAAAGCTAATCCCGCCGTGGACAACATTAGCCCCGCTGGGATTCGCCAGTGACAAACTCGGTGTCAATCCGAAGACCGGCACCAACAAGGAAAGCGTCCAAACTTGGAATACTTTCTTCCTCATGCGAGTAGAGAGTGACTGTTTCATAGCTAAATTACTGATCAAGGTTTGGTAGAGGGATTAACGGTTACTGCCCAGCTTCAAAAACGAGAACGTCTGCTGTCGGATAGCCAAAGAGACGAAGACTCGAGTAGCGACTGGTACTCGGATCATACAGATAGAAAGTCATCTTACCCTTACCCGCACCACGCATTGCACGCTCCTCAACTCTGTCTAAATCCTCAGCCTGCTCCAGTGAGTAGTCAGAACCTCCAACAATCCCACCATCTCCAGACAAAATGTAATCCTCAACACCCGGCCGCCACGTCCACCTACGACGACCAAATGCTGCATCGAGCGCCTCTTCCAGACCAGATCTTGGAATGTAATTCTCCTCCGACACCACCATGTCAGCAGGGCTGAAATTACCTAAATAAGAATCATAACCATCGAAGGCCAAGAGACCATAAGGGAAATCATATGCTTCCCACTGGGTCTCGCCAACAAAGGCCGTGTAATCGAATGGAACAGGAGGAGGCGGGACAACCACAGTGGGTGTCCCTGGCGTCGCTGTTCCTCCTCCACCTCCAGTGGGTGGCACCACAACCGTTTGTGGCGTTAGATTGTTATAATAAATTTGGTAAAACTCACCCAATCCATTCACCACACCATAGGGATCTGAGCCATTAAAAACACCCTGCACACGAGCCTGATTGAGTAATGGCGAATTCTGACTCGCCATTGATGTGTAGAAATCCAAATTTTCATCCGGATTGGTATTAACCTGAGCCACCTCACCTGTATAGCTCAGATGATCAGCTATGCCACCTGGATCACCCGAATAAGTCGATGCATTGAAATAGGTCGTAGTATCAATGTTATTCTGAGGCCGGTTAGGCATATAAAGACGTAACCCACCATTCAAACCCTCATCACCGCTGGAGAAAACTGAGGCGAACTCAAACCCGCCTCCTGTTTTCGTCGATGCGAATATTCCGTAATTCGAACCTTGGTTAAAGTCAGAGCTGGACATACTCGATGCAATGAAAGTATCCCCACTATAGATAATTCCATTATCATCATTCTCAGAGGTATCCACATGCCCGATCAAACCGCCAATCGAGGTGATATTCTGCCCAACTTTCACTGCGATATCACCATCAAGCTCACCGACATTCCTACGCCAGTATTGCCCACCGCCACCATGTGCGTATCGGTTTCCGTGCCCCACTTTGGCAAAGTTGACAATATCAGCCTCTGGATGAGTACCCGCAGTCAGAGTAAAATCTCCTCCTACGGTGACATCGATATCTGATTCAATGTCCAAGCGCAGATAGTCTCCAGAACCATGACCGATGTGCGCTTGCGACATCATATCTGTACCTCCCACAGGTGCTGTGTTATCGTGGCCCAACATTGTTAGATTCCCATTCGCAACCACTGTGATGTCGCTGCTCGAAGTGACACCAGATTGCATCGAACGATTCCTGGCATTGTAATGGCCGATACCCGCAAACTGATGCCAGGCATACTGCTCATTAATCGTCGGATCCGCAGACAACTCTCCACCTTCGATAGTAATATTGCCGCCAGACCAGACATCAATATCACCGTTCATCTGAGTGCGTCCTATATCAGCAGTGCCTCTTCCGCCCGTTCCCACATCGATACCTCCATGACCAACCATAGCATATGATGCACCAGCACTTCCGGACTCAATTCGTATATCAGAGCCTGCATCCACTACAATATTGCCCTCCCAATAGCCCGTACGATTAACATAGCCAGCATGGTGCCCGATCTGCGCGTAGCTATCTCGGATACCATCGTAGGCTTGCGTCCCCACCTGGACAGCCAAGTCATTGAGATTATCCACTCTAGCGCCTAACAAATCTATCTTTCCTCCCGCAGATACGTTCACATCACCACGATAAAATTGAAACTCATCCGAACGTCTGGAACTATTACCTTCTCGCTCATCAGATCCATTGCCTATCACAACAAAACCTTCGAAACCACGCCTCTCCGGGTCAGCGGGTGCACCTGAAGCAATTGTCGGTATGCCCGTTCTCTGATCACCCAGATCTTTTATCGCGGTCATAGCGATGTCGCCGCCTACCGACACCGTCACTGGCGCATCTATACCCTGAGGTGCAGATGGCTCTGCTCCAGTCCACATGTGAAAATGAATATCGCCATTCTGCGGGGGGCCATCCATAAAAGCTGTACGGTATCCACCATGACCGATTTTCACAAAATTCAGCCCTCCAGTATCCTGCTGATCATATCTGGTAGTCCCGCCATTATCACGAGCTCCTTCCCAACCGCCAAATGACGTCATCTCAAGATTTCCACCTGTAGACACATCGACACTACCAGAGTGGTTACCCTTTGCGTAGATCCCGCCGTGCCCAATGAGAGCAAAATTGTTACTTCCGTAGACTGTCTTACCTTCCCAATCATCAAAATCTTCATTCCCGCTCGCCATCTCTAGTGAGCCCGTGACGTTGACGTCAATATTCCCCGTAAATCCACCTTGATGATCAGCAATCCACTCCCGACCACCATGGCCGACCATCGTGAAGGCATCATTATCATCCATACCACCCTTCATAATCATATCACCACCGACATTCATGGTGATATTACCATTGAGATTCGCATGAGCATTCCTGCCTTGATTATTAACCCAACCGGTCTGCAAATTTCCACCATGACCAACCATCGCATGTGACTGCCCATTACCGCCATACATCTCGAAGTTGCCCCCAGAATTCACCAAGATATCACCATCCATGCGCCCCACAGACTCAAATCCTCCATGACCAATTTGAACTTGGCTTCTATCACCTGCTCGACGTATATCCTGAGTGCCATTGTTGCGAATTCCATCGTGATAAAAGCGGCTCATTATGACATTCCCAGTCGCAGCTACAGTGACATCCCCTACATGACTACCATGGGAGCGAGTCCCTCCATGCCCAATCTGAGCAGGAGACCAATCACGGTCTCCTGCAAAAAACTCAACATCCCCATTAAGAGCAGTCACAGAAATATTACCAGTATGACCACCAGCTGCTGGATCAAATGCCTGAGTATCCGGACCTATGGTTGCCTCAGGGGCGTTATCCCCGATACCAAACGCGGAACTGGATCGCATCCCCCCGTGTCCAATTTGAATAACACTGTGGCTACTACCATCGGTATTATGAGAGCCCTCCGCCCGGATACCGGTCTGCGAGACCACGGTGATATTGCCTGTCGCAGCCCCGCTGGCGTAATCAAATCCCCCGTGCCCGATACGTGCACCAGCTCGGGTTGAAGCATCGCGCCCCAAATTTGCCCCTTCACTAGAACGATCGTTAGCCTTCATCAAAATGGTATTGGCTAAGACTGTGATATCTCCGGTCTTGATCCCCTCCATACTACCATTGGCAGCACCATTTCCTGCACCATCAGTCACACCATTGTTCAGATTCACCCCTAAACCACCATGACCAATCTGAGTGAACGAACGATCATCTCCACCGCGCATAATCAGCCCCGCTGTAGTATTGACGGTGATATTCCCTCCCATAGATCCACGACCAGCAGCCTTTTCATATCTGCCTGCCGCGTTGAAACTACTATGATTAGACCCCCCATGACCGATCATAGCAAAGTTATCAACCCCATCAGAACGAGAATTGGTAAGTAAGCCTACCGACCCCTTTGCATATACATTGATATCACCAGAAGAATGAAATCCTGCGCGATCCACTAGATATGAGTTCCGATATCCGATGTGAGCGAACTCACGATCTCCATCTCCCGCAATCGCTAAAATCGATGCACCCAACAGATTTGTCTCACCCGACCGGCTACCTACACTCACTTCCTGTAGCGCCTCCCGATTAATAAAAATATCGCCTCCACTAGCGCCCCATCCGAGGGCTGATGCAGCAGCAAAATCCACAGTAGCGCTCGGATCAGCTGGTAGATTACCATCCCAACCGGCCACGAGGTTTATATTCCCAGCACCAGCTGCTTGGTGATTCAAAACATTGGAATTCACATTAATTCGACTGTGGGCAAGGAAAGTCAGACTGTTGCTACTTGAGTAGTGCAAATCATCCGCATTACCACCCACTAGTCCGATCGTGATATCTCCTACCCCACCAGATCCAGTGGTATGAATAATTACATTATTGGCGTGGATCAGACCTCCAGAGGTCGACGGCGTAGCAAGCGAGCCACCATTATTTCCCACCAAAGTATCACCTGATATGGTCCCACCTGTATCAGCTACGATCACATCCATCGGATCTAGCAACAGCGTGCCAACCTGACCATTGTTAGCCAGAGTCGAGGCGAACCCATCAAAATGCAGATTTCTCTTACCGCTGACTTCGACAAAGCCGCCATTTCCAGTAGCTCCTAGAGCTTGCGCTGAAATATCGCCGCTATACATGGTGTCGCCATCAGCCCAGACCACCACATCACCTCCATCGCCATTCCAACCATCAGCGATGATCAGGGCTCCATCTCGCACGGTAGTTTGAGTAGCATTAGCGATATCCGTAGCCTCGCCTCTCAGGCCACCACCGATTCGCACAGAGCCACCAGCCATTCCGCTGACGTCGACCCTGGCAGAACTTTCCACTTCGACAGTCTCAGCCGAAGTCAGATCGATCGAACCGCCGTTCCCGATAAAGCTCTTCGATGATAGGCGACCGGCCAATGTGGCGGAATTAGCTCCCTCCAGCTTCATCGAGCCACCATCTGCACCATCAGAAATCAAGAGTGCATTGGCTCCGATGTTCAGATCCTGAGCTTGAACACTGATCTGACCGCCGCTTTCCGTCACAAATCCAGAGGCATCGATTCTGCCAGACTGCAGATCAACATTCCCGCCAGTCACATTGATCTGGCCACCACGCCCTGTCTGCTGCTGGCGAGCATAGAGATTCCCCGTATTGACCACTCGGCCGCTATTCCCCGCATTGAGCGACAGGATACCCCCACGGTAACTGTATCCCTTCGCGCGGATATTACCAGTCCCCGTGTTATTGATGGCTAAAGCGTAGGAGTTTCCATGCGCCTTCATGTCGACGCTACCGCCGGTGATGCCTCCCGAATTCGAAATCCCCTCCGCGCCCCCTGCTGCGCCACCACGAACTGAGATCGTAGCGCCATCGAGCGTTTGATTGACCAAAATATCACCGCCAGCACCGATTGCGATCGAACGATCAGCAACAATAGATCCTGAATTACTCACAAAATTACCCAGAACGATGACGTCTCCGGCTGAAACCGCACCATAATTGGTCACCCCTGCACTGCCACTCCCGTAAAATCGATTGCTACCACCATTCAACAGGTCAGAGTTGCTCGCATCCAATGTAGAAAGCGTCATCGCCCCGGCCACATCGATCACACCGCTAGCCCCTACCACGATGCCGTTCGGGTTGATCACCATCACATTTCCATTTGCGCTCAAACTTCCATAAATCTCAGAAGGATTACCGCTCACCACTCGGTTGATCGCCGTCGCACCGCTACCAGGCTGAACAAACTGTGTCCACTCTCCTGCCCCAATAGAAAAGTTCTGCCAGTTGATGATCGCCGCATTGCTCGTCTGATTAATCGTAAGCCCAGCAGTGCCCAACCCATTGAAGGTAGCTGCACCATGCACCACGTTTGCGCCGCTAGGATTCGCTGTAACTGCCATAGGCAGAGTCGCAAACGCTGGGATTAGTAGAAACGAAAGAAGTCTTAAAAATAAAGACCTCCTCCGAAGCGAATGCAGGTATGGGGTGTCCTTTCTCATAATTGTGATAATGGTGGTGTGTCGTGGCTTGAAAATGAGACGAAAAGCAACAACCTAGTTTTGCCAGTTTGCCGCTGGAAAGGAAAGAGTAAAATCGGCTAAATCTCGCCTAGTTTTCTTCTCACTTCACTGGACTTTGTCTCTCAAAAATCAAATGTGACGCATTTTTGTCACGAGAGTTCAGAATTGCCACATGTTGAATGGCATCAGGCCAGCTAACCTTGGATTTCCCGAGAAGTCCCCAAAGCGGCCAGCCCTAAAAACAAAAAACGGCGCTTCAAAGAAGCGCCATTTGAATAGAAAGCCGTTTTCCTAAGACCGGAGCGAATCACGTCCAATCTTTCACATCTCGAAGTACGTCTACTGCTCAGCCTCAAACGCAGGTACATCCGAAACAGGATACCCAAACAGACGTAAACTCGAGTAGCGATTAGTCCCTGGCTCGTAGAGGAAGAAGTTCATCTCACCCTTTCCGGCACCGCGTCGGGCTCGCTCGCGTATCCGATCTCGATCCTCAGCCTGCTCTCTTGCCAAGTCTGATGTAAAACTGACCACACCATCTGTGGATAATAGATAACTATCCATTCCCGGACGCCAAGTCCATCGACGACGGCCAAACGCGTTATCTAGCGCCTCCTCCAAGCCAGAACGCGGCACATAGTTTTCTGGCGAGTCGACCATTTCACTCGCACTAAGACTGGTCAAGAAGGATCCATACCCGTCAAAATCCAACAGACCAAACGGCCACTCGCTACTCTCCCACTTATCCTCCCCTATGAACTGTGTGTAATCAAAAGCAACTGGTGGCGGCGGCAGAGCAACTCCCCCTCCTGGATTAGTCGTGTCGCCAGGTGGCACGACTGGAGGCACCACTGGGGGAATTACATTATTGTAATAAAGCTGATAAAATTCGCCTAAACCATTCACCAACGTATAAGGATCATCATCGAAGGCTCCGGCTTCATAGTTGAAATCAATCGTCGCCAAGGAACCACTAGTCGTTGTCGTGCCATTATTGGTCAGTTCCACTGCTCCACTTGTCACAGTATGATTCATCACTTGGCGCAACGGCCCAAAGTAATCGAGACTCTCATCAGGTCTCTGATCGACTCCCAAAATCGCTTCTGCTGTAGCAGGATTCCCTGTGTAAGCACGCCCGTTTAACGTCGCACCACCGGCTAGGAGCTGATTGTCAGCACGATTGGGCATGTACAAACGCAAATCACCACCCAAGCCCTGATTGGCACTCGAAAAACCCGAATTTCCATCAGCAATGATGTTACCAGAGCCTCCGTTCACATAAACTGGATTAGCACGGCTCGCCGCAACAAGTGTGTCTCCGGTAAAACTATTCACATTACTCTGCTGGCTCGCATCATCAATATGCCCGATAAATCCATCTGTGAGTTGCACATCATCGCCTGCTTTCACATAGATATCCCCCTCCCATGATCCGCCATTGATATTATTATCCCTAGTAGTGCCTGCTTGAGAAGCCTGCTGTCTAGCACCATGACCGATCTTCGCGTAGGTGGAGCGATTCTCGTTAGCCGTGCCCTCATCTCCTCTCAGGATCACGTTTCCACCAGCAGTCACATCGATCGTCCCTGACTGGTTTCCCCTAACCCGATCATTACCACCATGGCCTATCTGCGAATAGGCATCGCGATCATGAGTTCCCGTGATCAAAGCAACATCATTCAAAGCTGCCACGGTAATATTTCCTGTAGAATCAATCGCATCTCTCACGCCATCCATGCCAATCTGGGCATAGGAAAACTCACCTGCCCAGGATACTCCAGCACTAGCATTCGAGCCGATGGCTGTGATCGTTCCACCAGACAGGACGGTGATATCGCCATTCCTGAAAGTCGCATCGGTATCATTATCTGTATGCCCCGTCTCCTGACCACCGTGCCCGATGACTACAGGTGAGCGACCTGTTAGACCGGCAGTCATCGTCACATTACCAGCAGCAGCTACATTGATGTCACCTTCCGTGCTAACCTTGGTTTGGAAACCACCATGCCCAATCCTTGTGAAATTATCGAGCGAATAGGTATTATGATTATACTTATCTCCTGCAAGGGCCTGTTGGGAGGCAGGATCAATCCCTCCCCCCTTCATCACGAGTGCACCACCTGAGTTTACTGTGATATCCCCCCTATTCACTGCCGTGCTGGCATAATTTAATTCCGAATTACCATCACCTGTCCCCCCATGGCCAATTTGTACAAAATTTTCCCTCACCCACTCGATCACAGGCCGAGGCGTGGTACCCTCCACCTGATCAGCCATACCTGTCTTTTGTGAGCCTATCCTTTCAGCGGATATCAGAGAGATATCTCCATCCACATTGACTGTGATATTCGCACTCCCCCGAGAACCAATACCTAAGCCAACGGCTGCTAAATCACTACTGACTAGAGCTCCATGTGTTGCGTTGCCATTATTATCGTTCAGAACTCCATTACCATTAGCATCATGGAAAACTTCACTATTGTAACCGCCGTGACCGATCTTACCGAATGAACGCTCGGCATTTAAATCACCATGATACTGATTACTAGCTGTACTGAACGCTCGATAACCTTTGAACGTCTCGATCTTTAAGTGCCCAGCACCGTCTACAAAAATATCCCCCCAGTGATCACCATTGGAGCGCCATCCACCATGACCAATCATGGTAAAAGCATTTCTGGATGCCACATCGGACAAGGTGGTGCCTCGATCGATAGCACCTGCGATCATATCGATATTTCCTCCGGCATCGATATCGATCCAGCCGTGGTGACCACTATTCTTATCCGCCACTCGAAATAGGCCTCCATGTCCGATCATTGAGTAGCCATTGTTATCATGCCAGCCACTCCTCATCAGTACGTCTCTTCCCACATCGAGATCGATATTCCCTGAGAGAGAGGCATGTCCAAAGTTACCACCTGGCGTACCATCCTCTGCATTCTGACCACGCCCACCATGCCCAAGCTGGGCATAGGAACTCTCATTTCCAGCATGCATCTGAAAATCGCGACCGGCATCTACGTCTATGTTCCCAGTGAATCTTCCAGGAGTGTACGTGCCTCCGTTACCAATCTGAACATAAGAATTATCCGAACGAATACCTTCATCCGTAGCCCCTCCGGCCCCCCGCTGATCCTCGACTCGATCAAAGATGATATCTCGACTAGCACTAACAGTGATACCATCCTTCAACCCGCCACTCTGTTGGCTACCATCACTCACCATCGTATTGCTGTGGTTACCTGCTGATGTATGGCCGCCATGACCAATTTGCGCATAACTAGTATCCCAAATCCCTGCTTTAAGATCAATATCACCCGCTTGAGCCTCAACGAATATCGCTCCAGTATGACCGCCTAAATTCTCATTCATCGCATAACTGTTCCCATCCCCATTATCAGCGATCAGAGTCCCTGTGACACCCGAGCCAATGCCGCCATGACCGATCTGGATTGGAGACTGATTGGTATGCCGGGCATTAGCATACGCCTGCCCTCCTCCGGATTGCCCAACAATACTGCTCTTGGAGATAACAGATATATCTCCAGTAGCCGCTCCGGTAGAACTGTAACCTCCATGCCCAATCTGCGCATGCGCCTGATAATTGTCCTGATTATTACTGAAATACTGCCCCGCCTGAATCACGATACTTGCCCCTTCTACAGTGACATCCCCAGACTTCAGACCATCCACATCCCAGCCCCCGTGGCCGATCTGACCAAACGTGAATCGGCCACCACTGCGCAGGAAAAGTATCCCTGTCTTCGCCACCACTTTGATGTCGCCCGAGAGGTTTCCGTTCCCAGATACAGTCGATCCCGCACCATTTGAGTCATTGTGAGTCCAGTGACTGCCGTTACCTCCGTGTCCGATCATGGCATGCTGCCCACGGCTCAATCCACCTCCACCATTTGGGTTAAACGTAGCGCCATCTACCAGCACGGAACCATTGGCGATCACATTGATATCCCCAGTCGGATTATTCGAAGCCAAGCGGTAGCCTACCTGTGCGGAGTTTCCAGCAGCGTTATGCTCAGCTCCGGCCTCCAGCACCAAAACATCCTGTGCGAATAGATTCGTCTGACCATCGCGACTGCCAACACTGATTCCTCGCATCGTCCCTGTCGCCATACCCGGGCGAACGGTAATCCGCGCGTCATTCATACCATATTGCCCAAACGCTCCCGTGCCAGCAATGCCAGCTCCGCTTATATCTCCTACCTGCGCCAACTCGGCAAAGCCTAATGGTGTCGTAGTAGAAGCCGGGTCCGAGATAAAGTCGCTACCGGTCGTACCATCCCAGCCTGCGAATAGATTGATGTTACCAGCGCCGTGATTCAATATATCGTGACCGACAGTGATGTGACGATTGGCAAGAAAAGTCAGTGAATTGGCACTGGTATAGTCCACATGCTCTTCAATGAAGATGTCACCGTTACCACCAGTGCCACTCGTGTGAATAATCACATTATTCGACCCCAAAGAAAAAACCAGGGCCGCCGCTGAAATTGTCGAACTCGTTCCTCCAATATAAACATTCGCTGGATCCAGCAGCAGCGTTCCATTAAGGCCATTGGCAGCCAGAGTCGACACCTCACCATCAAAGTTCAGATTCTGCTTACCACTGACCTCGACAAAGCCACCATTGCCAACCGCTCCAGTTGCTTGAGCGGAAATCGTGCCTCGAAACATTGTGTCTTCATCTGCCCAGACGATCACTTCTCCTCCATCTCCAGCCAAACCATCGGCAATCACCAGAGCCCCAGAATCGACAGTCACATCCGCCGCGTTTGTGATATCACTTTCCTCCCCCTGAAATCCTCCACCAATGCGCACATCTCCTCCAGTGAGACCACTGGCATCCACCATAGCACTGCTCTCCACTGCCACCGTGCCTGCCGAAGTGAAATCCACCGCACCACCACTACCGAGAAAGCTTTTCGCTGATAGGCGCCCTGCTAAAGTCGCTGAATCGCCACCCTCCAGCTTCATAGCGCCACCATCCAGACCATCTGTCACTAGCAGTGCATTGGCACCGACGTTTAGATCTCTATCTGCCTGCACATTGATCTGGCCACCATCCTCTGTGACGAATCCTGAGGCATCGATACGCCCCGACTGCAGATCCACATCGCCACCGCTGATATTAATCTGGCCACCCTCGCCCATTTGCCCCTGGCGAGCGTAAAGGCTGCCGGTGTTTACCACATTACCACTGTTACCGGCACGGAGCGTCAACTTTCCACCTTCGGTGCTAAAGCCTCTAGCACGGATCACACCGCTGTTATTGATCGCCATGGAGTATGAGTTGCCATGAACCTTTAGGCCTACATTCCCCCCCGTTATTTCACCAGAGTTAGTAATACTGGAGCCACTTCCACCCTCCACCGAGATCGTAGCCCCGTCCGCTGTTTGGCTCAGCAAAATGTCTCCTCCAGCACCAAAAACCACAGAGCGCTCCGCATTAACAGTCCCCACATTGTTGATATACTCTCCCAACAGAGCCACATCTCCAGCCGCTATCGAACCCAAGTTAGTGATGCTCTTCTTGGTCAGGCCAAAGAAACGGGTCGAACCACCATCGAGTAGATCTGCATTGGTGGCATCCAGAGTCGATAGTGTCATCGCTCCAGCCACATCGATCACACCACTGGCTCCGACTACGATACCATTAGGATTGATCACCATAACATTGCCATTGCCGCTCAGTCTCCCGTAGATCTCTGAAGGGTTACCACTCACCACTCGGTTGATCGCTGTCGCATCGCTGCCTGGCTGCACAAACTGGGTCCATTCTCCTGTCCCGATTGAGAAATTCTGCCAATCAATGATCGCAGTAGAGCTTGCCTGGTTGATCGTAAGTCCGCCTGTGCCCAAACCATCGAAACTGACCGCACCATGGACCACATTAGCGCCACTCGGATTGGCCGTCACGGCTACCGGCAGAGTCACCATACCGGGAAGCAGAACCAAACCTAACACTCTGAGTAAAAGCCTATGCTTTCGTAAATTCTGTAAGTGTGAATTTATCATCTCAAAAAAATTTTAGTATTGTGTTTCGTGTTTTGCTCTCAAGCCATCAAACGAGGGAAAACGTCCCCGATTATCCTGCATGAACGCTGCTATAAAAATCCAAAAAAAAGACTAGATCCCGCCTACTTCTTAACGCCTGAATTACTGCTCAGATTGGAAAGCAGGCACATCAGAGACAGGATATCCAAACAGACGCAAACTGGAGTAGCGATTGGTTCCGGGCTCGTAAAGAAAGAAGTTCATTTCGCCTTTTCCTGCCCCACGTCGTGCTCGATCCCGCATGCGATCCCTATTCTCAGCCTGCTCTTGAGCCAAGTCAGACGTCACACTCACTACCCCATCAGTAGACAATAGATAGGTATTCACTCCAGGGCGCCAAGTCCAACGACGGCGACCAAAAGCATTATCAAGAGCCTCCTCTAAGCCGGAACGAGGCACATAGTTATCTGGCGAATCCACCATATCACTGGCGCTAAAACTGGTCAGAAATGTCTCATAACCATCGAAATCCAACAGCCCAAACGGCCATTCCGTACGCTCCCACTTATCCGCTCCGACAAACTGTGCGTAATCAAAACCAACTGGAGGTGGTGGCGCCACAGCCTCCCTTCCAGGAGTAGTAGGAGTGACGCCAGGAACCTCTGGTGGAGTCACTGGTGGTATCACATTATTGTAGTAAAGTTGGTAAAACTCACCCAAGCCATTCACCAACGCATAAAGATCGTTATCAAAAGCCCCTGCTTCGTAATTGAAGTCAATAGTCGCTAAAGAACCGCTTGTGGTAGGGCTACCATTATTAGTCAACTCCACAGCGCCACTAGTCACAGTATGATTCATCACCTGTCTCAGCGGCCCGAAAAAGTCCAAATTCTCATCTCCGCGCTGATCCACGCCTAGAATAGCCTCAGGTGTAGAAGGATTTCCTAGGTAAACCCGCCCATTTAGAGTCGCGCCCCCAGTCAGAAGCTGGTTATCAGCACGGTTAGGCATATATAGGCGCAAATCACCATTAAGTCCCTGCTCAGCACTAGAAAATCCCGAATTCCCATCTGCTATAATATTACCAGAACCACCAGCGAGATAATCTGGATTAAGACGACTAGCCGCTATCAAGGTATCCCCAGAAGGACTAGTCACATTTGTCTCTCGGCTGTCGTCATCTATATGACCTATGAAAGCATCCGTAAGCTGAATATCCTCCCCAGCTTTAACATAAATATTCCCTTCCCAAGTTCCACCATTCAAATTCGTATCGCGGCCTTGCCCTCCTTGAGAGTTCTGCTCTCGCGTGCCATGACCTATTTTCACATAAGTCGAGCGGTTCTCATTTGCAGTACCAGCATCCCCTATCATCACCACATTACCTCCTGCCGTCACATCGATATCTCCCTTCTGATTACCACGCACACGATCTCCTCCTCCATGACCAATCGTCGCATGCGCATCTCGATCATGCGTACCTGCGATTAGCGTTACGTCATTCAAAGCAGCCACCGTAATATCGCCCGTAGAGTCAATTGCATCACGCACACCATCCATTCCTATCTTGGCATAGGAAAACTCACCTGCCCACGAAACACCCGCACTGGCATTGGAGCCTATCGCAGTAATCGAACCACCAGACAACACTGTGATATTGCCATTCCGAAACGTTGCATCCACATCGTTATCCGAGTGCCCTGATTCCTGACCACCATGACCGATCACCGCCGGCGAACGACCGTTCAAGCCAGCCGTCAACACCACATCTCCTGCTGCCGCTACGTCGATATCACCTTCCGTGCTCACCTTTACCTCCATGCCTCCGTGACCAATTCGGGCATAATTATCCAGCGAGTATGACGCGCTGTTGAACTCATCCGCTCCTGCTGCTGTTTGCACTGATAACGGATCGGTAGCACCACCTTTCAATGTAAGTGTGCCGCCGGAGTTGACCGAAATATCGCCTCTGTGTACCGCTACACTCGAGTAGTTTCTCTCGGTATTACCATCACCTCTACCGCCGTGACCGATTTGCACAAAATTATCTCGCACCCACTCGATTACCGGACGCGGAGTCGAACCATCGGAATCGACCTGATCGGCCATGCCCAGCTTCTGCTCACCTATCCGCTCAGCCGCAACCAAAGATACATCGCCATCGATATTCACCGTAATATCAGCACTACCACGAGAGCCAATCCCCAGCCCCACAGCATCTAGATCACTACTCACCAATGCTCCACCACCTACGGCACCATTATTATCATTTATGGCGTTACTGCCATTCGCATCGTGAAACACTTCAGAATTGTAGCCGCCATGACCTATTTTACCGAATGAACGCTCCGCATTGATGTCTCCACTGTATTGATCTGCACCAACATTATACACTCGGTAACCCCGAAAAGTCTCAATCTTAAGTGAGCCTCCTCCGTCTACCGTTATGTCCCCCCAATGGTCTCCATTTGATCGCCAACCGCCATGGCCAATCATAGTAAATGCATTTCGAGATGCAGCCCCCGATTGGGTCGTCCCCCGATCGAGCGCGCCCGCCATCATATCGATGTTTCCACCCACATCGATATCGATCAATCCATTATGACCACTATTCTTGTCGGCTACACGAAACAAACCTCCATGACCGATCATCGAGTAGCCATTATTATCATTCCAACCGCTACGCATCAGTAAATTCCGGCCAACATCTAGATCGATATTTCCCGTCAGTGTAGCATGACCGAAGTTACCACCTGGCGTCCCGCTATAAGCATCCTGCCCTCGACCTCCATGCCCCAATTGGGCATAAGAGTTCTCATTACCTCCATGCATCTGAAAGTCCCTTCCCGCGTCCACATCGATATCACCTGAAAAACGTCCTGCCGATCGAACTCCTCCATTACCGATTTGAACATACGAATCATCCGACCGAGTCCCCTCATCCGTAGCACCTCCAGATCCTCGCAGATCTTCCACTCGATCAAATATTATGTCTCGTGAGGCAGATATAGTAATACCATCCTTCATCGCGCCACTCTGCTGACGGCCATCACTGAGCATGGTGTTGGTGTGATTACCATGCGCACCATCCCCTCCGTGACCGACCTGAACATACGAGTCTTCCCATATTCCGGCGAGCAGCTCTATATCTCCACCCTGGGCTTCCACAAATATAGCCCCGGTGTGTCCACCTAGATTTTGGTCGATCGCATAAGTATTGCCATCACCATTATTAGCGTTCAAAGTACCAGTCGCTCCCGCACCAATCCCCCCATGACCAATCTGGATCGGAGATTGACTGGTATTTCTAGCACTGGCGTAAGCTTGACTACCGCCTGATTGCCCCAAAATACCACTCTTTGAGATAACTGAAATATCCCCCGTAGCAATACCACTAGACGAATAGCCTCCATGACCTATTTGAGCAGCCGCATTGTAGCTATCGTTATCATTACTAAAATACTGACCGGACTGAATCACGATGCTACCCCCCTCCACGCTGACGTCACCTGCCTTCGACCCATCAACATCCCAGCCACCATGACCGATCTGAGCAAAATTGAAACGCCCACCGCTACGAACAAAGAGCACACCTGTCTTTGCCACCACTTTGATGTCCCCAGAGAGATTCCCATTCCCAGACACTGTCGAATCCGCACCACCGGAAGCATCGTGCGTCCAATGACTACCATTCCCTCCATGACCAATCATCGCATGCCTCCCCCGACTGAGACCACTACCTCCATTAGGATTATTGGTTGAGCCATCTACCAGCACAGAGCCATTGGCCATTACATTGATATCGCCAGTTGGATTATTCACCGCCAGCCGGTAACCCACCTGCGCAGAGTTACCCGCACCATTGGACTCATCACCACCCTCCATGACCAACACATCGTGAGCAAATAGATTCGTCTGACCATCGCGACTACCGACGCTGATACCGCGCATCACACCACCAGCCATGCCCGGCTGCACCGTGATCCTGGCACTATTAATGCCATAGGCGCCAAACGCACCAGTCCCAGCAATACCAGCGCCACTCACGTCTCCCACCTGAGCCAACTCCGCAAAGCCCAATGGAGTGGTAGCAGAAGCCGGATCAGAGATAAATGCACTACCAGTCGTGCCATCCCACCCAGCGAACAGATTAATATTTCCCGAGCCATGGTTTAAGATGTCATGCCCGACGGTGATATCATTGTGTGCCAAAAAGGTAAGAGAGTTAGCACTTGTATAATCGATGTGATCTTGGACAAAAATATCACCAGCTCCACCAGTGCCGCTGGTATGAATGATCACATTATTGGAGCCCACTGCAGAGACCAAGCCCGCAGCCGTGATCGTAGGTGTCGCACCGCCGATATACACATCTGCAGGATCGAGCAGCAGCGTTCCATTTTGCCCATTAGCAGCGAGAGTCGATACATCGCCATCAAAAGTCAGATTCTGTTTACCGCTGACCTCGACAAACCCTCCATTACCACTCGCTCCGGTCGCTTGGGCTGAAATCGTGCCCTGGAACATCGTATCCTCATCTGCCCATACGATCACCTCACCACCATCCCCGGCCATACCATCAGCAATCACCAGAGCACCTGACTCCACAGTTACATCCGTAGCATTGGTGATATCACTCTCACCTCCCTGGAATCCTCCGCCAATACGAACATCTCCTCCAGTGAGACCACTGACGTCGACCTTAGCTGTGTCCTCCACAGCCACCGTACCTGCCGAGGTGAAATCCACAGAACCACCACTGCCGATGTAGCTTTTCGCAGACACACGCCCTGCCAAAGTCGCTGAATCGCCGCCCTCTAGCTTCATAGCGCCACCATCCTGACCATCTGTCAGCAGCAAAGCATTGGCACCGACATTTAGATCCCTATCCGCCTGTACATTGATCTGGCCGCCATTCTCAGTGACGAATCCTGATGCATCGATACGACCAGACTGCAGGTCCACATCGCCACCGCTGATATTGATCTGGCCACCCTGCCCAGTCTGCTCTTGGCGAGCATAGAGACTGCCAGTGTTCACCACACCACTATTATTACCAGCACGAAGAGTCAACACCCCTCCTTTGAAATTGTAACCTTTGGCACGAATCGCTCCGCTATTATTGATCGCCATAGCATACGAGTTGCCGTGAGCCCTCATATCGACAGAACCTCCCGAGATATCGCCTGAGTTGGTGATACTGGACGAGCCACTGCGGACCGAGATGGTTGCGCCATCGGCAGTCTGGTTGACGAGGATATCCCCACCCGCTCCGATCGCCACAGAGCGATCAGCTGCGATGCGGCCAGGATTACTGATGAAATCGCCGAGAATGATCACGTCTCCAGCAGAGATAGCGCCATAGTTGGTGACTCCAGCGCTACCGGTCCCGAGGAAGCGTGTCGAGCCGCCATTGAGCAGGTCAGAATTACTCGCATCCAGAGTCGAAAGTGTCATCGCTCCGGCCACGTCGATCACACCGCTGGCTCCCACTACGATACCATTGGGATTGATCACCATCACATTGCCATTTCCACTCAGGCTGCCGTAGATCGCTGAGGGATTACCACTGACCACTCGGTTGATCGCTGTCGCACTACTACCAGGCTGCACAAACTGGGTCCATTCCCCTTCTCCGATCGAGAAGTTCTGCCAATTGATGATCGCTGTGGAGCTTGTCTGATTGATCGTCAGCCCCCCTGTGCCGAGGCCATCAAAGCTAGCAGCGCCATGGACCACATTGGCTCCACTCGGATTGGCCACCACCACCACGGGTAGTGTCACCATGCCAGGGATTAGGATAAGAGTCAGCAACTTCAGCAGTAGAGTTCGCTTTCTCCACGCAGGCAGGCATGAGGCTGTCATTCTCATTTTAATGAAATCGGGTAAGTTAATAAAGAGTGGTGTTCGTGTGTGTTCGCAGAACTCTACGAGGGCAAGGTATCCATGGCAGCAAGGCGAGTGAAAAGAAAGTGGAATTTCATCTAATCCCAGTCCCGATAACCGCCCGGCTGACACCCGTATTTCCCCCGAGGGGAAAAGTGTGACAGGTTTTGTGAACTCTTTCCCAAAAAGGCTGGACGGAGGGTCTATCACGGCCATCTTGAGGGCCATTTCTTACCACAGAAGGATCCCAAAACATGAGTCTCGCCAAAAACTTCACCGACGAACAGAAAGCCACCGTGCAAAGCTGGGCCGACAGCGGAGACGGCCTATCGGATATCCAGCGCAAACTGGCCGACGAGATGGATGTGCGTGTGACTTATATGGAGCTACGCTTCCTCATCGACGACCTAGGGGTGAAACTCCCTGAGCCTGAGGCACCTGCAGAGCCAGAGACGAAGGAAAGCGCCGATGACGATCTACCCGAAGGACTCGACGACGATACTAGCATCCCTGATGGGGAAGGCCCAGTAGGCGATGAGGCACAGGTCTCTATCTCTGCCCTACAGCGACCCGGTGCCCTCATCAGTGGCACTGTGACCTTTGCCGGAGGCAACTCCGCCGAATGGTGGCTCGACCAGATGGGACAACTCGGTATGAACCCCAAAGGTGATGATTTCCAGCCCAGCCCAGAGCAGATGATGTCTTTCCAGCGCGAACTGCAGGCAGCTGTACAGGCTAAGGGCGGATTTTAACGGGCAACTTCGAGAGCTGTCAAAACTTCAAAATAGGACCTATAGGCCCCATAAGAACTATAGCCCCACTATCAGCGCCCTTTTAATACAACTCCACAGGCGAACGCTTACCGTCCTCCACAGACAGGATTTTTGCTCTTTCTTCACCTAGGGTATCGACACGCAGATCCCAGATCCGGCCATCGATCTCTTCGAAGCGCTCGATCGACCAGCGCTCAGGCGGCGCTAGACGCTTTTTGGTCTTTTCGATGCGCAGCAGGGCATCCTCCAGCACGTGGTGCGGCAGCGTCTTGAGCACCTCGTGGGCTGCCTCGACTAGCTCGACGCGATGGCAGATCATGGCCAGATCATTTCCGCAGGTGATGCAGGCTTTGATAGTCTCCTCAAAGGACACCTCATTCAGGATAGCGCCCATGTCGAGATCATCACTCATCACTAGGCCGTCGAAGGCGAGTTGATTACGCAAAAACTGACCGACGATATTGTCCGATAACGAGGCTGGCCAGCGTGGCTTATCCGCATCCCAGCACGGGTAGTGCGAGTGACAGGTCATGATACTGTCTAGCTCCGGCAGCAGTGCGCGGAATGGGCGCAGCTCGCTCTCCTCCATCTCCTCGAGCGTCTTATGGATCACTGGCAGCTCGTGGTGAGGATCGCACTCGGCCGAGGCGTAGCCAGGGAAATGCTTGCCACAGGTCAGGATGCCACCTTTGCGCAGGTAGCGGTTGAATAGAGTCGCCTTTTCGATGACTTCCTCAGGCGTGGTGCCGTAGCAGCGGCCTTTTAGCGAATTGTCCGCCTCATCATCGTAGGAGATGTCCAATACTGGGCAGAGATCGAGATTAAAACCGAAGATGCGGAGTACCTCACCCGTCAGCTGGCCGTGGCGCTTGATCAGGCTCAGATCACCTTTCTTGCGCAGCTCCTGAGCATTGGGCGGCTCACTGCCGATCAGGCGCAGACGCGACACTCGCCCACCTTCCTGATCGATGGTGATGATCGGCTCGATATCCGATAGGTCACGCAGATCATCGATCAACTTACGCAACTGCTCCGGCGACTTGATATTCCTGCCAAACAGGATGTAGCCCCCAGGTTGCAACCTCTTAAACGTAGCCGCCGACTCTGGCGAAAGCTCAGTCCCTGGCACGCCAGTGAGCAGCATCTGACCGATGAATTTTTCTTCCATAGTATTGTAACCACCTGATTATTACCCGCCCTCGAATATTTCGCCACCACTCACGACAAATCTTTTCTCTTTGAAGGGATGGCAGCCGCTACAGCGCGAACCAACACAAAGCTCAACACAGCTAGACCGAGGTAGAAAACAAAAGTCACTCCCCAACACCAGTTGTAACTCGAAGTCGAATCAGGCGGAGGATCATCAAAAGGAATCTCCAAAATTGCCTCAAAGAAAGTCAGCAAAGGACTGATAGGCTCAGGACAGACATAGTTGGGTACGAATAGGAACTCATGAGCAGCGATCATCACAACGAAAACAAAGATCGAAATCAGACCGATCTTTGAAAATCCCCACATGCGCATCTTCATCATCTTGAGTCGCTAAAACATTCACGCATCAGCCCTAGCCAGCCAATCATCGACAACGACAGGCACCATCTCTGTCGCTTTACCTCGGACCAAATGATACCCAAAGGGCACCTTTTGCACATCAAATGAAACGATGACTTTATCCGCCTCAAAGCGACCTTTTTTCAGCAGGCCGGCTGCCGAATAGACACTCAAAGAGGTGCCGACGACGAGTATCTTTCCAGCAGTCAAGAAATGCTGCCGAGCCTCCTCCGCATGTAGCATATCTTCACCAAACAAAACAATATGTGGACGTAATTGATACCCATCATCATCGCGATCACCCAACTCGATCGGAGCGATGCCGCGCTCAAATGGAACAGCCTCAGGGCTATCCCCTCTAGCCTGGGATAGCGAACCATGGAGGTGCAGAATATCACTCGACCCAGCTCGCTCATGCAGATCATCGACATTTTGCGTGATCACCACGACTTCAAACTTCTCCTCCAATTTTTGCACCGCGTAATGCGCCGCATTGGGCTGCGCTGCGATCACCGCCTTTTGTCTCTCATTGAAAAAAGAAAGCACATTACCCGGATGCTTTTCCCAAGCCCGCTTCGAAGCCACTAGCTCAGGATTTACTTTATTCCAAGCCCCGTCCTGATCTCGGTAGGTATCAATGCCACTCTCAGCACTGATACCAGCACCTGAAAATACAACTACTTTATTGGGATCTACCGGTGGCTTGGGCATAACCACAGGACTGTACCCTATTGAGTAAAAATTGTACCCTATTGAATCGGTCTTTTTCGCCCACCAAAGCCATCCCAGCAGGCACGAAAAAAATGTGGCGGCGAGTGCCAACGAGAGGACAGCAAAGTCCACCCGCCGCAGCCCCAGCAATGCGAAGACACTCGCTGATGCTCGCCTCCACCTGTAGCGTAAACCAATCAGGCCGAGCCTGATTGGCCTTTTGCTACAAACCGGCGCTCCCACCTACTGTAGCTTCACAGCCTGTGCAGCACTACCTACCTTACCTTCCTCGGTCACCACGGTGTCAGCGGCATCTTTGCCAGCCTTCACGATATAGGTTTTACCCTTTGGCGCACCGGGGGTGAAAGTCTTGCCATTGGCACGGACAGTGTAGAGGATCTCTTTGCTCTCGGCATCGATTAGCTGCACCACGGGGTCCTCGATATCAAAGGTCAACTCACCTAGCTGCCCCCATGATGGTGGGTTGTAATTATCGAACTGAGAAATCGTGCGCGGCCAGCCGGGATACTGCTGCGTAGCAGGATCGGTGATATCGACATTGCGCGGCCAGCACTCCATCGTGATGTCGCGTGTATCGGTATTCAGCCGGACGATGCCATAGCCAGCAGAGCGGGTATTCAGTAGATTACCTGCGGGCTTTTTCTCAGGATTAGCCGCGGCGAAGTTGGTCACGCGGTTCATAAAGCCATCGTAGCCATCGCCAGTGTACTCAGGCGCTCCTGGCTCGCGATTTTCACCCGGCTCCAGTGGCTCCCACCAGCGTAGGTAGAGATTCGCGATAGATGGCACGCAGAATGACCAGATCGCATCGCGATGCTCATCGATACCGTGCTGAAAGATCGTCGCCAGGTGCTGGTCGCCCGCATAGTGAAAGGCGAAGCCTTTGCGCAGAGCGGCTACCGCTCTATTTCGGCCCGACTGTGGCCAGCCATTGGAGTCCATGTCGGCATGGAGACGGCCATTGGCATTGCCGTGGATGTGAGCCCCGCCGCAGAAGATCGTGGCCGAGAGAGCCACCTTCATATCGGCATCGGTCCAGTCCTGAGTCCAGTTATCGAGGAAATTCAGCTGCCGCTCACCGAGCAGCACGGCCCCCTCTACGTCGACACTAGCAGGATCGTACTCCGGATTGCGGATATGGTCGGGACGCGGCCCCTGCTTAGGCACACGACCGGCAGGTCCCGTCTTGAACTTGCGGTCCTCGAGGATGGCAAAGTCGACATTGCCCCAGTTCAGATTGGTAAACCACACGCCGATACCTTGACCAATGTTGCCTGGATCGACCGGATCGGGGAAGTGACTAGTCTGCGCACGCTCGACCTCCTGCACATACTCGCCCGGGCGGGAGTAGCCACCATCGGAGGCACCGCCCAGTGTGGAGATCTTGCCGCTTTCGCCCCAGAGATTGGGCTGACCCGCATCGTGATCGTCAGGTAGACACAGCGTCGGGCGATCTTTGATGATCTCACCAAAATCACGCCCAAACTTCAGCCATCCGGCATAGTGTTTGAAGTGGTCGTAGACCTGGTCACCTGAGAAAAACAGCACATCGGCATCGACCGCCTTCACATTGTCGATGATGTCCTGACGCGATACATCGCCAGCGTGGTTGGGATTGATCGAGTTTCCAGTAAATCCAGCCACCACGATCTCTTCCTTGTCGACAGGGTTTTTGCGGATTACCCCCTCGTAAAAAGCCTCGGTGCCATGCGCTACGCGATACTTAGCAGTCTGAGTATCATCCCAATTCTCAACACGAAAAGGCGCGGTGTACCCTGGGTTGACCACCTCGGTCTTGGCCACTTCTTGCCACTCGCCATCTTTCTCGATTTCCAGTCGGACGGTCGTAGGATCATCCTCGGCCAGCGGATAGAGCTGTGCTGTCAGCTTGAGCGTGCCATCGTGCACAGTGTAGAGGGCAAAACAGATGATGTCTTTTTTCTCCACCTCAGGGATGACGAGAAGCGGCTTCCTAGGTTGCTTCTTTTTCTTAGCCTTGCCCTTGTCCTGAGCGACAAGCGATACCGAGCCCAGTGCTAGAGCCAGACAAGTCAGAATGGAAATGTGAGTAGTGAGTTTCATTCGATAGTTAACAGAGAATCTGATGACTCTACTACGATCTGTCAGTCAGTTTTTTTGGCGGATTCACTGCACGGGATGTGATACCTTGAAACCATGTCTCAGCAGCTTTTAGAGCCCATCATGCAGTCGCCTCTGCTACCCGACTTGGTGAAGCAGCTGGCGGAAGTGGTTGAGAAAGAGGCTGAAGCCCGGGCAAAATTTCTCGAAGAACTCACGCCTGAGATGAAAGCAGAGTTCATCCTAGGCGAGGTGTGCATGCACTCACCCGCCAGGGCCAAACACTTGGTGGCGACTCTCAATCTCGCGTCCAGCCTCCTCATGCATACAAAGGCGACTAAAAATGGCCGTGTGTTTTCCGAAAAATGCCTAGTCTCACTGACTCGAAATGATTTCGAGCCCGATATCGTCTGGTACTCTCAAGAAAAGGCAAAGGCCTTCGAGCCAGATCAAATGCGCTTCCCTGCCCCAGACTTTGCCGTGGAGGTCCTGAGTGAGTCCACTGAACATGTCGACAGAGGCATCAAATTTGAGGATTACGCCCTCCACGGAGTGGCAGAGTATTGGATCGTGGATACTGACAGCCACAGCATCGA
>JAHDID010000143.1 GCA_020630975.1 Verrucomicrobiota bacterium | reverse complement strand
TACTTCTTACCCTTTCTCGAAGCCGCTACTCCCGGTAACCCATACCCCTCTAAAATCGCCTGCATCTCCGCGACCACCTCTGGATGCTGCTGGTACAAATTGGTAGTCTGCTGCAAATCAGCCTCTAAATCATAAAGCTGTGCAGGCGGGGCGTCGGGCAAAATCTTGCCATCTTTGATATCGCTATTCTCATAGCCCGCATAAGTAATCGCTGCGGGGCCACCGAAGGCATGCGCACCACGCTTGGCGGCAGTAAACCCGCCACTCCCCTGCGAAGCGATATACATCCACTTGCCCTTACGCACTGAGATGTTTGCCGCTTTCGACGGAGCGAGTATGATGTGATCTCGGATCGGTTTCTCAGGCTCAGATATCAGCGCCGGCAAGATATCCGCACTATCGCGCCCAGCCCCCTCTGGCAGCTTCGTCTCCGTGATAGCAGCAAAGGTCGCCAGCAGATCGATATTCGATACCAATTCCGCAGAAGTGCTCCCCGCTTCGATCTCACCAGGCCAGCGAGCGATAAACGGCACTCGATGTCCGCCCTCCCAAGCTCCAAATTTAAATCCCAACAGATCCCCATTCAGCTTGTGCCCGGCATCGTAGGCATTCTGACCACCTACGTTAAACATACCGCCATTATCACTAGTAAAAATAACCAAAGTATTATCCGCGACACCCTGCTCCTCCAGGGTTTTCATGACCTCACCCACCATCCAGTCCAACTCATGGATGTAGTCCCCATACGGCCCACACTGACTTGTGCCTTTGAACCGAGGGTGCGGGGTAAAAGGGTGATGAATATTGGTCGTCGATAAGTAGAGAAAGAACGGATCGTTACCTCGCGCCTTGATCCACTCCACCGACTTTTTCGTTAGCTCCGTCCCGACCAGCTCATCATCATACAGCGAATGCGCCTTGTCGGCCCCTCCGATCTGGGTATACCCCATCTTCTCGAAGAACTCTCGGGTTTTCGCCTTTTTATTGTATTCAAAAGGATCGTCAGGGACTTTACCCACTACCTCGTAATTCTCCACATACACAAATGGCGGATGACTATTGACCACCGGCACTCCAAAGTAGTAGTCGAAACCCAGCTCAAGAGGGCCTGGCTTCAGCTCGCCATTCCAATCCGGACGATCCTTACCAAAGCCTAGATGCCACTTACCGATACAAGCCGTTTTGTATCCAGCGTTTTTTAATACATCAGCTGTGGTGAGTTTCTCAGTATCGATGACCAGACCGGTCTTTAAGAAAACAGGCCTACTCAAACCTGCTCGAAATGGGTACTCACCAGTCACCAAGGCATACCGAGATGGTGTACAGACCGCCGAGGCAGAGTGAGCATCGGTAAAGCGACGCCCCTGCTCAGCGAGTTTATCGATATTGGGCGTCTGCACTTTGGTCGCGCCATAGCAGCCGACATCGCCATACCCCAGATCATCGGCAAAGATCACCACGATGTTTGGCCCCGCTTTCCCAGGCTTCAGCTGCGCAGCTTTTTTCTTTGGCTTCACCTCGCCCACCTTCTTAGAGCTCCTCTGGGCTTTCTCCTGCTTCAGCGCAGACTTTATCGAGTCGGGCACACTCGCCCAGTCTCTACTATGACTGATCACCGGGCTATCTGGATAGATCGATCCAGTCGCGCGCTGAGCCGATCCTCGCTGACCATACTCCCCTAATAGTAGACGGGTCGATTCGGCCAGCTCAGTCAGCTCAGCGACCACCGCAGTATTGTCGGCAGAGACATCTTTCGACTCAGCCACATCATCTTTCAAATTGTACAGTAGCGGTTCAGCCAAATTAGAGATTCCCCTTTTGTTCTGCCAAAACGGAACTTGATTAGGCGTACGCGGCAGATGCATTTTCCAATCGCCCTTGCGAATCGCCTGTAGGTTTTCGCAGTTGTAGTAAAAGAATGGAGCGTCGTCAGCACGAGATAGCTGTCCGCCCGACAGTACCGGCATCAAGCTCTCGCCATCATACACTCGGTCCGTAGGCATTGGCGCTCCGATGATCTCGCAGATGGTCGGAAATAGATCCATCGCATTGATATTCGCCTCGCTGACTGCGGCACCCTTGATATGACTCGGCCAATGAACGATAAACGGCACGCGATGCCCGCCCTCCTGGGTGATATACTTCATACCCGCATAGGGCTGTGCATAGCGATTGTGGGTGGGGCCATTATCCGAGGTGAATATGACAATCGTGTTGTCAGCGATGCCTGCATCCTCCAGTGCCGCCATCATCTCGCCGACACTCCAGTCCAGCTCCTGCATCATGTCGCCACGTACGCCATCCTTCGACGTCCCTTTGAACCTAGCACTCGCTTGATAGGGTGTGTGCGGGTAGTTATGCGAATAGTAGAGAAAGAACGGCTCCGAGTGATTCGCTCGATCCTCGATGATATCCGTGACGCGACCGGTATACAGCTGGGTCAGCTTATCTAGAGGCGTCTTCTTGTACACCAGCTCTTCCTCGTCGAAAAAATTAGCCGAGTGCGAGAAATTACACGGCATACCATAGTAGGAATCGAAGCCCTGCTTCTTGGGATGAAACTCGGGCTCCGTGCCGAGATGCCACTTGCCTACCATATAGGTATCGTAGCCCTGCGACTTGCACTGCTCAGCTAGAGTGATCTCATCTGGATGAAGACCCAAAAACCAGTGCGGATCTCGAATCGGATTGATCCCCATATACAAACCCGTCCGCTGCGGATAAGCCCCACAGAGAAAAGCCGCACGCGATGGCGAGCAAATCGATGCTGCTGTGTGAAAATCGGTGAAGCGATAGCCCGCTGCCGCTAATTGATCGATATGAGGCGTCTCCACCAGCTCCGCCCCATAGCAGCTGACATCGGAGTAGCCGAGATCATCGGTGAGCATGAAGATGATGTTTGGCCTATCATCGGCCTGCAGCAGTGTCACCAGCCCACAGAGCAGTAGACAGCAAAGAGATCGTGTAGTCATCGTAGATACTATGCTAATATATCGAATCATTTCAGTGCTCCTTCTGGATTGCCATTAGTCGAGATCACATGCACCTCGTGAGCCCTCGCCGTGGGGTGGAAAAATTCCCAAACCACTTTCTTATCCGGAGTGATCTCGAACAGCTTGGGTTTCTTTGGATTTCTCTGCCCATAGCTACAGATGATGGTGTTGCCATTAGCTAGACGCTGTCCTCCACAGGGATCGGCGAATCGATCACCACCTACATCTTCGTTGGTTACCTTCCACGCGACTTTTCCCTCGGCATCGAATTCTACCGTCTTGTTACCGTTGGTGAGGTTGACCAGAGTGTTGCCATTCTCCAATCGGATAGCGGTAAATGGCCAATTGCGTTTCGCCCTACCACCTAGCTCCTCCAGATCGGTCTTGATGGTATTTACCACTGTGCCATCGGCTTGATACTCCTTCACCGCGAATGCTAGCAGGTGAGGTACCAGGTAATTGCCGTTCGGCAGCTTGCGCGCCATGCGGGTCTGCATATGAGCATTGTCAGTCTCTGGCTGTAGAGGCACTGTCACCGCGATCGTTCCGTCTGGTGCGACCTCGAGCAGCTGTGGTTTCACCCCTCGCTCCACGACTAGCGTGTTGCCATTGTCCAGCCGCACAGCCGTGCCCAGCTCTTTATTACCAGCGGATAGTTTGTAGCTCCACACCACCTCGCCATCGCGCGTCATCTCTTTGGCCTGGCCACCGATCGAGGCGAGGATGTTACCATTCTCGAGGACGAACGCATCGCGAGCGTAGCCCTTAGTCTTCCAGAGCACCTTGCCATCTTCGCCGACCAAAGCAGTCGTCCGCCCCGCGATGAGGAAGGAATGCTGGATGCCCGATTCGCTTTTCTGCTCACCGAAGGTACCGGTGTCTTGAGAATAAATAGCTACGGACTGGAAGGTCAAAATCAGAGCAAAGAAGAACGAACGCATAGACAAAGCTTAGAGGTAAGAAGGAATGCACTCCAGTCAGATCAGGTCAATTAATGGTGTGATTTTCGCAAATCGGGAGGCGTGATTGATGGGATAGTGTAGAGATGCTATTAGTTTATAGAAGTGGGAGCTTGGGAAGATGGCTCAGGTTGCCCGGCGACGAGACGTCGCCGCTCCTTGAGCGAGAGTCTCCGCACTCAACCCGCCCTTCGAGCTCAAGGAGGGGCGCACGTCTCGTCGCCCGGCAACCCGAGAAC
>JAHDID010000018.1:48905-103768 GCA_020630975.1 Verrucomicrobiota bacterium | reverse complement strand
CCCACTGTGGCACCTCGAAAGTAGCCGTCCAGGCATCGGTATCCAGCTTAGCTCGCTCGCCACTCGCGCAGTTTTCTTCAGAACGGCCTTGGCACTGCCGAGCGATGCCGCTTATAACGGTAGGGAACCTAGGTCTTGCCTAGACTGCATCTTATGAGATTGATAGCCCTTTTACTCCTGCTGTGTCCGATACTATCGCTTTCTGCCGCAGACTCGCCTCGGCCGAATATCCTATTCATCTACACAGACGATCAGTCCACACGTACGGTAGGCTGCTACCCAGAGGCCTTTGACTGGGTGGAGACGCCTCACATCGATGCCCTAGCTGCAGATGGCGTACGCTTCGCTCATGCCTATATCGGCTCCTGGTGCATGCCATCGCGAGCCACTATGCTGACCGGCCATCACCAGCACGGTATCGAATCGATGCGCATGGAGGGCACCTACCCAGGCAGCGCGTATGATGCCGAGCAGTGCCCATTTTGGCCCAGTATTTTCCGACAGTCGGGCTATCAGACAGCTCACATCGGCAAATGGCACACCGGTGTCGACGATGGCTACGGCCGAGACTGGGACCACCAGATCATCTGGAATCGCCCTCGTTACCCCGCCAATGCACCAAACTACTTCTATGATCAGTTGATCAATACCAATGGCAGCGAGCCACAGCTAGTCAAAGGCTACACCACTGACAACTACACAGACTGGGCGGTCGACTACATCCAGGGCGAGGGGCGCGATGCTGAAAAACGATGGTTCCTCTGGCTCTGCTATGGAGCAGTCCACGGGCCATTCACTCCAGCAGACCGCCATCTCGAGCGCTACGCAGATATCGAGGTGCCTTCCCCAGCCGATATCTATCCTCCACGAGAGGGCAAGCCCGAGTATACCTCGAAAATGGAATTTTGGGAACCCAATGAGGCAGGCATCGCAGTCGAGCGAAAGACTCGCGACAAAGTGCCGGTAGGGATGAAAGACTTCCCTGGTCGCTCGCTAAAAGACTGGGTACGCCAGTATCACCAGGGTGTACTCGCTATCGATGAAGGCGTCGGCAGACTCATGGAAACCCTCATCGAGACCGGTCAGGATGAAAATACCTTGGTTGTATTTACCTCGGATCAGGGCTTCGCCTGGGGACAGCATGGCTTCAAATCCAAAGTCGCTCCCTACCACTCCACCGTAGCAGCACCTCTCATCATTCGCCCCGCTGGCGAGCACCCAGTCGCTGGCAAAGTCGTCGACGAACCAGTGAGCGGTGTCGATATCGCCCCCACCTTCTTTGCCCAGGCGGGGCTCCCGCTACCCTGGGAAATGCATGGCTACGATCTGAGCCCTCTGCTGACCAGTCGTGAGGCTACTTGGCAGCATCCGGCTATGCTCGTACACACAGCCAAAAAATACGGCTCTGCTACCGATGTGATCCCAGGCAAGGACGATCCCAGCCTTTACCATGGCCCCGGCGTCCCTTGGTACGTCATGCTTGCGGAAGGTAAGTTCAAATACATCCGCACTCTGATCGAAGGCGAGATCGAAGAACTCTACGACCTGCAAAAAGACCCACAAGAGTTGAACAATTTAGCCTCCTCCCCAGAGCACACCTCTGTGCTCGAGCGCCTACGCAGAGAGACGGTCAAAGAGCTACGCAGGACTGAGGCAGGCTTTGTAGATGCTCTCCCACCGACTGCTGCAATCGAATGAATAACACTCTAGAAGTGATGCTTAAAGGCGACTACCAGACTCTCGCGATCGCCCAGCCCACCTTCGACACGTAGCGACCAGTTCTCGTTAAAATAGTAGCGCCCACCCACAGCATAGTTCCAGTTTTCTTGGATCTCAGTGTCGATCTGGTAGGGTAGGCCAGATATCGTACCGCTTTGCGACCGCTCCGACTCTTGATAGTTCATACCCGTCCACAGCATTAGATTGCCAAACTTTTTCCCCACCCTAGGTCTCCAGTTCAGCGTTCCCACCGCAGTGCCATCATCCATATCAGTGATGCCGTAGGATAGATTACTAAAGGCGAAGTAGTCACCCCACTTTTGGGCGACGATCACTCCCCCGCCGTAGAGAAAGCCATCATAGCCCACCGTCGCCTGCGTGGAGAATGGCACATCCACATCGACCGTAGCCTCTCCCTCCACTTCGCCGATCGTCCCATACACATTCAGAAAAGGCAGCACCCACGTGTCCACACGTATCGAGTAGGTCGTGGACTCGTTCATCAGAGTCGCCGCAGGCGATAGCCCAGCTATCGTGAATGAAGTCACATCATAAGGCTGCTCATTCCAGTAGTAGCTCGCCGCGATGCCAAATCGCGGTTTTGACGCGAGAGCATCATCTTCCGCCGCTAGGTGAGAGGGGGAAAAAATCCAAAGTGATGCCGTACAGAAAAACAGAGGTAATAGGCCACGGACCTGCATACAGGGGAGCATGGCTATTTATTCCATAAAACTTTATAATCTTCAACCTAATATATTTGAAGTTTCCTTAATTTATAATAAACATAGCCCCTCATCTTCAATCACCGTCCATCTCAGCTGGATTTTTTCATAATTTGCTCAAATTCAGCAACCCAGCGCCTTGTTATTTTTAAATATTGCTGTAATTTTAAGAAATATTAATTATGACTACATCCAGTTCACACCCCGAATACACTGAAAAAGTCGCCCACGACGCCTTTCTGATCTACCTCGACCGAATCGAGAAAAACATTCCAGGCTCTCCTGAATCGGATTGGAATCAGGCAGAGGACCGTCTCCGCGAGCGAGCTGAAAAGGCTCGCTCGAAGTGCCCCTTTGCCAGCATGTCCCTAGGACTCGCGCCTATGGCGACATTGAACCAAATCAAAGGCATCGGACCGTCATTCGTCGCTAAGCTGAACGCAGCTGGCATCCACGATGTTAAGCAACTAGCGACACTACAGCCCGATGATATTGCCCAGCTTGAGAGCAAGCTAAAGTGTAAAGGCCGTATCGCTCGGGAAAAGTGGGTGGAGCAGGCACGCTCTCTCATCGCCCACTAGGCTAGACAGCTCGCCACCCCAGATGGGCCCTAGGAAAAAACTAGCGGCCCATACCACTCCGCCAGTTCGGGGTGGACTACCGGGCCAATAGCAGATCAGTATCATCTGCCGCAGAGTCATCGATTCGATTGGTCCTATCGAAGCTCGCTGCCTTTAGCTCCACGATAAATTGGCTACCCTCGCCAGGTTGGCTTTCGACAAAGATCCGGCCACCCATCTGCTGAACCAAGGTTTTGACCAGGACTAAGCCCAGGCCCAAGCCCGGAGCATCTTCAGGTGCCAGCCGAGTAAATTCATTAAAAAGCAGATTCTTCTGCTCATCTTCCAGCCCTTGGCCATTGTCGCTCACGATATAGCGTACGGTATTCTCTCCGACAGCCTCCGCGGAAAGACTAACTTTAGGAGGTATACCTCCATATTTTAGCGCATTGCTGAACAAGTTGCTAAAGATCCGCTTCAGCCAGGATTTTCTGCCCTGACATAGTAGCAACTCATCACTCACCACGATCTCGCCTTCGTACTCGTTCAGCATGTACTCCAGATCTTGTACACACGAGTGAGCCACGTCATTCACGTCGGTAGGCTCCAGCTCCACCGCATCTCTATCGATAGTCGCCAGCAGCAGTAGTCCACTTATGATGTCTGCCATATCATCGCTCGACGCTTTCACCAGATCTACCCACTCGGAGATCTCAGCCCCATCTATCATTCCAGCCTTCACCATCGAAGTGAAGCTCTGCAGGTTCCCAAGCGGATTTCTCAGATCATGAGCCAAACTCCGCGCGAACATATCCAATCTACGATTCTTCTCCTGCAGATCGATCAGATTGCGATTTAGCTCTAGTCGCAACTCCGCCAACTCCAATTGCAGCGCCAACCGTGCTAATACCTCGCCCGAGTTTATCGGCTTGGAAATATAATCACAGCCGCCTACGCCCAGCCCCGTCACCTTGTGACCTGCCTCCACCAGACCACTGATGAATATCACCGGTACATCAGTATACCGGTCATTCGACTTGATCTCGGCACATACCTCAAATCCGCTCATATCCGGCATATTGATATCCAGCAACACGGCATCCACATCCGATGCCCTCACCAGTTCAATCGCTTCTTTGCCACTGGTAGCCGAACACACCTCATAGTCACGCTCTAGTATAGCTAGCAAAAGATCTACGTTACTAGTGTCATCATCCACCACCAAGACAGACGGCTTCTCGGTGTGTGTGCCATTTTCTACAGCCAGCATCTTCAGCATCGCTACCGCAGCCGAAGACTGAGTGGTATCCAGCGCTTCGGTATCCAGTTTCTTGAAGCCCATGCTCCAATTGGGAAACATGCGATAGTCTAAATCTCGCTCCACCAATATCGCTACAGAATGGTGCCGACTATCTGCCTCTATCTTTCGAAATAATGCTATCACCTGCTCACACGGCCCCTCCAACACTTGTACAAACTGATTGTGACTGGCATTGTAGACCATCATCCCCGTGATCTGGCGGGCGTCGTTCTTCTCTTGCGAATGACTAACGATTTCACTTATGTTATCCTGTGTGAGCTCAGGACTCGCAAAGCTGCTATATACCAATTGTCGGACAATCATACTCGGGGGAGAGCGAAGGGGTTTTATAAAGATACCCAACTTTGCAAAAAAATCATCCCCCAATATATAATTGACTATCAATCATATAGAGGTGGTGACCTACTTCAAGTACCGGAGCAGTTCACTCTTAGTCAAAACCCCATCCTTATTCAAATCCGACGCAGGCGACTTACTGAGAGCCAATCGAAGTGGTGGATATGACTTAGACGTCATACCTGCAGGAGTCCATTTATTGATGTAGTTTCGCATTTCAGCGATGGTCAATACACCATCCCGATTGGTATCGGATCGGGGATACCGTTGATAAAACTCTCGAATCTTAGAATCACTTTTCGATGTCGCTGCTCTTGTTTCGACCATTGATGAAAATGAAATGGCAAACACGAACAGAAGACAGCTTTTCATGGCTCGGTTATACAGGTTTGGACAAAAACCTAAACACAAAACTCTCAGATTCTGAGTTTTCTCTTCATATCTAGACCTGTAATGCGAGGCCGGAAGCCAGACGACTTCTGCTAGAAAGGACTGATAGCAGATCAGTGAAACGAAATCTCGTATAGAAATTATAAAAATTATTGAAAAGGTTCGGCAAATGTTTTATCTTACTTAGCTGAAATGTAATGACATCACCAGTATCGAGAGTGATCTCGACCACTGGCAGCTTTTCGTAAAAGACTGGTTTCCAACTAGAAATGGGAAAATCAGGCTTTCTCGAGACAACACACACCAATTTCCCGTCGATCCCAATTATGACGCGCACAGAGACAGAAACCAAACTAGCTGAGTTAGAAGCCGCTCTCAAAGAGAACGAAGTGGCCTTAGACGCCATCATCGACGAATTTCGAGTCGAGGTACAACCGCTTGCAGAAAATTGGATTCAAAACTTCGTATTGGAAGCAGTCGAAAATGATCCCGATCGCATCCAGGAGCTGGGAACCGAAAGGATCCAGAGTCTCAAAGCTGACCTGAACAGACTATTTGGCGATATGCCCAGACTGGTCATGCATGAGACAAGGAATCGTAGCGACTGGCCACACCACCGCCCTACCGTCGAGTCAGAGTACCAGGGCAAAAAGAACGAACCTTTCTTCGAAAAGACTTTCCGTGGCTTGATCAGTCACGTGGCTCCTATTCTGCACCGCTTCGGCCTGCGTCAGGACTACAAAGGACAGCTGCAGCAGTGGGTAAAAAACCCCAATGGCGACTACCAGTATGGCCTACTCACCGGCTTCGAGGTGATGCGAGTCGTATCGCGCGAGCACTTTCAGCTCAAACAACAAGAGCGAGATGCGATTTTCGCAGAGATTGCCGAATGCAAAAAGCAGATGGCCAAAGCCAAAGCCAGAGAGCTATTCGAGTCTGCATAAGGTCGTGCGCCCCTCTGACACTCTTGCAGTAAAAAGGGGCATTCTATAATTTACCGACCTCACAAACACACCAATTTTAGGGTTGCTTATATTTCATAAATAGCAAAAATCTGAACCCGATGATATTTCGGGTTTCTTTGCCGTTTATGATCCCCCTATTGATTCTTGTCTCCATCCTATCCGGCCAAGCCGGCAAATGGCAGAGAGCGGCAAAGATGCCTACCAGCCGATCCGAGATCGCTGCCGCACTACATGATGGCCTAGTCTATGTCGCAGGCGAGGTATCACTCCGTGGCTCTCTAGCAGCCTTCGAGTGCTACTGCATCCGCACCGACACCTGGCAACGGCTGGCACCACTCCCTGTCGGGCTAAACCACGTCGGTATCGCAGCCAAGGGCAATACCATCTACGTCTCAGGCGGCTATGCGGACCTGCGGCAAAAGCACGTGTCTGACCAGCTGCTCGCCTACGATATCCGCGACGATCGCTGGCGAGTGCTCAGCCAGATGCCTGCTCCCCGTGCCAAACACTCGATGATCGAGCGAGATGGCTGGCTACACCTGATCGGTGGTATCCAGCATCGAGCCATCTGGTCCTACCACATCGCCAGTGGCCGATGGCAGCAGGACTACCTCCCACCACTCCCCGCTCATCGCGACCACCTATCACCACTGCAGGATGCCCACGCCATCTACATCATCGGTGGACGCCGAGACGAGTCCCACGAGATCTCGGCCTGCCTACGATGGCGGCCCGGCACATCCCACTGGCAGACCATCACCCAGCTCCCCACAGAGCGCGGCGGCCAGGTAGCCGCCATCCACAATGGCTGCATCTACGTCGCCGGCGGAGAAGACCTGCAGACCAAGGCAACCTACGCCAGTCATGATCGCTATGATCTGCTGACTGGTAAATGGTCCGCCGCCACTCCACTGCCCGTCGCCAGGCACGGTAGCGCCTCGGCATGGACCTCAGATGGCTGGCTAGTCATCGGTGGCGGCCGCCAGTCTCACTACCGCACACTCATCTCTACCAGCCGCCGAGTCGATCTATATCGCTGGTAGCCAATGCCCTGCTCCGATCGAGCTGATGCCAGCTCTTCATCGGCCTCGCGCCACCTATCACCACAGCGCCCATATCGCGGCAAAGACCTGTATTCTCAAATATCTTTCGGAATTCTTAGGTTTTTCGCAAATTAGTCGACTAAACAGCACGATTTTCCTTTCATATAGGCAAAAACTTATATAAAAGGAAAAGACCCTTTTTCTTATTTCTGTCAGATGTCGACTCCACCTGCACCCATTAATATTCGAGGAGAGCTTTTCGAATATGCGTTGACGAAAGGTCAACAAACACGAAAAACCGGCTCCGAAATCACCGACCAATTGCGTCGAGAGCTAACCAGAGCTCGGCGCGATGCCACCGGCCGAGTCGAGGAACTCACAACCGACCTCGACAAAGCTCGCAAAGAACTCGGTCTGCTAAAGGACCAGAATCACGAGCTTTCTCTCCAGCTGGAAACCGCTAGATCCGATGCCGACGACCTCCTCGACGCCGCAGTCGACGAGATCGAGACCTACAAGCAAAACGCTTTCAAACTAGCCGAACAGTTCAAAGCCTTCAAAACAGAGGCCTGCGAGCGCACCAAAGAACAGGAGCGCCAAGTCGCACTGATTCGCAAAGAGCTAAAAAGAGAGCTAAAAAGAGAGCAAGAAGAGCGCTCCAATGAGCGAGATCAATTTTGTAAAGAGCTGATCAACCAGCAAAAGACCATCGAGGAACTCACCGAACAGCTCAAATCAGCCAAGGCAGACGCCGCCAATACTCAGGCGGACCTAGCAGCTCTACAGGCCAGTATCAGCCCAGAAGACAAAAAAGGATTCTACTTTCCCACCCTGGAAAAACTCGACTCCGCAGAGCGCCGCGTCGAGCAGCTCAAACAGCTAGAGACAGAGCTAGAGGCATCGGTAAAGCGCTCCCAGCGGGCGGGGCTCAGCCGAAAAAGCATGTACCACGAGGGCGACAAAAATAGCATGATGGCTCCTGCCCTACCGCAAAACGAGCGCGACTACTTCCTCGAGCTGATCCATCAGATTGGTCAAATCGAGGATCTCATCCAGCTCTATGATGACCGCTGGTACATGGCAGGCTTCGTCAGCCAGTTGCGGACGCTCAACGAAAACTTCATCGGCATTCTCGAAAACCACTCGATCTTTCCTTTCTGCCTGGCAGAAGACACGGTACTGACAGCCCACAACCGCGAAGCAATCCTGCTAATCACTCCAGAGCAATATGGTGACCCAAAGCTTTTGCGCTCCGAGAAAAAGAAGAAAGCAACCGGTCAGACCAGCCGCAGAGGCACCACGGTCTATCAGACCATTCGATCAGGCTTCGTGTTTCGCGACGGCGGTCAAAAACTGATCCTGCGCAAAGCAGAAGTCGTAGTGAAATAGCCAAAATCCCTCATCTATCCTAACTACAAGGGAGCGAGTGAGGTCGTAGCATCGACAAATATGACACAACAAGTTGTATCAAAATGCGACCTCAAAGCTATTTTCCATACGCGTATGACCTCGTAAGAGCGCGAAAAACAATCGCCTTCGCCCCAAAATGCAGGACAGTAACCTCTAGGCAAAAGCTACTTCTAAATCAGACAGTTGTAACTAATCAGTTGCGATTTGAGCCTCCACCCACAGAATGTCCGATCTAAAAGTCGATCCCGTGAAACACTCCTGCCTTCCCTACCTCTTACTCATTGCTTGCAGCAGTGTACTCTTCACCAGTTGTGTGACTGAGAAGTCATCCTTCATCGAGCAAACGACGGGGCACGAAATACCGGCGCCCATAGTCGTCCACCAGCCCACCCCTCTCGAACTAGCTACAGAGACAGCACAATGGCTGAGAGACTCACCCAGCGTGGTCTGGCTGCCCAAACAGGTCAGCGGCCGATGCGATGGAGCCACTGCCCTTGATAACATCCGACAGGCTGCTGCCGGCAATGCAGTGAAAATGAGCTCCTACGGCAAAGCTCCAGGGGGCTACGTACGCCTAGATCTCCGTATGCTGCGCGCCATGAAAATTTTAATAGAAGAAGGCTACACTTTCAGAGTGACCTCTCTAGCCGGAGCCTCACACAACTGGAACTCACTTCACTACGAGGGCCTAGCCTTTGATGTCGATCAGATCAATGGCGTAAAAGTCGCGTATGGACACCCTTATTACAAAAGATTCATGGCCAGGTGCCGTGAACTAGGAGCTACTGAAACCTTTGGGCCAGGGACATCCGGTCATTCCGGTCACGTCCATGCAGCTTGGCCTAAGCAATAAGCGCAAGGGCATTTCACCCATGCTAATAATAAAAGCCTCCAAAATATAATCTCTACCACAGGAAAAAATTGATACTGCACCACAGCAGCCTCTTCTCCTCTTCTCCTCTTCTCCTCTTCTCCTCTTCTCCTCTTCTCTCACTTAACCGCCAATGTCGCCGCATACATCGGCATCCAGCGATTCAGGATAGTCGATTCATCATCCCAATTATCCTCGAAAAAGCCTCTGATCGAAAACCCCACATCGCATTGCCCACCGAGTTGTTCCTCCCAGCTATGGCTCCACTCCAGGCTCACCTGAGCCTCCAGATGATCGCTGAGCACTTCCGGATCCAGCGAATCCAGATCCGAATAGGGTAGCGGATAGCGCACTTTTATCTCGCCCGTCTCCTCGGCCTCGTAGTGGTCGAAGAGGAAGAAAGCCGGATTCATAAACCCACTGATCAGCCTACCTCCGGGACGCAACACTCGGTAACACTCGCGCCACACCGGCAGGATCTCTTCGCAAAACACATTCGAGACCGGATGAAAGATCACATCCACACTCTCATCGCCAATGGCTGATAGATCCCGCATATCGCCCTGCTCCGTGCGGATCTCAAGCCCATGCGCCGATGCAGTCTCTTCATCTTTCTGCAGCTGTATATCCGAGTTATCAAATGAGGTAACCCTCGCCCCGGCAGCCGCGAAAATCGGCATCTGCTGCCCCCCACCACTCGCCACACCGAGTAGATCCAGCCCACTCAGATCCGGGTGCTGAGGAAACCAGCTCGCTGGCACCGCGCGGTTTGGCGTGAGCCGCACCTCCCAGCTCCCGCTCCGCGCAGCCTGAAAAACCTCTTCAGTAAAGGGCGTGCTCCAGCGACAGCCCTCCAGGGACTGCAGGTTCCACGCGTTGCGATTAAATGCAGGGATATCCAGCATGACGATGAAAGAACCTAGTTGGTCTGCCTAACGGTTAAATTTGGCAATCTCGCGCGAGATCTCACGATCCTGATCCCGCTTTTTGATGTCTTCCCGCTGATCTCGGTGAGTCTTACCCTTACCCATGCCGATCTGCACTTTCACCCGGCCATTTTTCCAGTACATCTTCAACGGCACTAGCGTTACGCCTTTCTGCTCGACTTGACCGAAGAGTCGATCAATCTCGCGGCGGTGCATCAATAGCTTGCGCGGGCAGGTGGACTCGTGCTGAAAAAATCCCGCCGTATGATCGTACGGACGGATATCGCAGTTGTACAGCCACAGTTCGCCTTTATCGACCCTGGCGAAGGACTCCGACATGTTCACTTTTCCCGCGCGGATGGATTTTACCTCGGTGCCCTTCAGCACGATGCCGCACTCATGCGTATCGGAGATGTGGTAATCGCGTCTGGCTTTCTTGTTGGTGGCTATGTCGCTCATCATGGGGTGCCCCTCCGGTTTGGTAGGGGCAGAGTCCGCCAATGTGCTCCAAGAAATTTATTTTGTCACGCCGAGGTATCCCATGACAAAAAGGAGTACCACCCAGCGGGTGATTACTTCTCTCTCATAAAAGTAAAAAACCCGGTGCTGCATACACAGCACCGGGTCCCTCCTCCTTATTAGTTCAAACAGCAGCTCCTAGTTAGGTCACTACCGATTTCAACTGTGTGGATTGTAAGGAGAGAGGGCACTTTACTGCAAGAAAAAACCGACATTTATCAAAGAGTGGCACCTTCGCTCCTTGAGATTTTTATAACTCCCTGATTTTAAGGTTTTTCCAATAAACATCAAAAGGGCCAGTCTCTTTCTTGATTCCATGCACTTGGAGCCCGATATGGCCCTTCGGATGAGTCTTATAGATCTCAGCATCAGTCAGTTTGGTCACATGGTTGCCATTGATCCACACCTCGATGGTGTCTCCCTTGGCTACGATGCGATATTGGTTCCATTCGCCATTTTTTAGGTAATCATGCTTGGCCCCCTCGCCCGGCTCTGGAGAAATCCAGCCTCTGCCTGTCGCCTCGCCATAGACGAATCCTGACTGCCCTGGACTCGCCTCGATCTCCACCTGAGGCCCAAAAAAGCGTCCGAGCTGATTATTTTTCTTCTTTTTGCCATCTTTCGGCGGCTCGATATCGGCCTCAGTCTTCTCACGAGAGCGGATCTGCACCCCTGAGTTGAGTTTGTCGTGCACTTTCACCTCGAACTGCAGCTCAAAATCCCCGTATTGCTTCTCAGACAGCAGGAAAGTATTCGGGCTCCCCTCCACCGTCAGTCCTTTGATGGCGCCATCCACCACAGAGTACTCGGCTGAGCCCACCGTAGATTTTTTCCAGCCATCCAGAGTCTTGCCATCAAACAGGCTCACCCAGCCCTCTTCTGCAGCCCCCAGAGAAGCGAATCCTAGAGAAAGAGCGGCGATCAACGTCGTGTAAATGCTTTTCATAGGCCCCTAGCATGAGCGCGAGTAGCCAGCCTGTCGAAAGCGCCATCGCGCACTAAGGAGTTTCTCTAGCCCCCGGCCGTTTAAGCTCCCTCGCCTTCTCCTCAAATGTTACGCGCGGCTCTCTGAGGGATTCATTGATCTGAAACGGTATCGCCATGCCCGCCCAAATAGCCAAAACCACAACTGCAGCCATTATTGCAGGCTTTGGAGCGGCAGCTTTCTTCCATTCAGGGAAACACAGCCCTCCCTTGCGTAGCATCCCATGAGCTATCAAAAAGAAGATCGAAACGATCCCGGAGATAAAAGCTCCAGTCGATATAAAACCATAAGCACTAGACATAAACTCTTGAGTCGGTGACAACTCAAAACCACCCATCAAACCAACCACATCGAGCTGTTTAAAGAATGCCCCAAAGAAAGCCTCGACCGAAGCCCCAAGTAACACTGCACCAAACGCCCCCGGCCAGCCTACCCCCGAAAGCACGATCAATGCTCTGACCATAAGCAAAACCCGCCATAGCGAAACAATTCCCAGTAGAGCAATATTGATTTTTGCACAAATCAAAGAATCGCCTGGGAATAGATGCTCCACCGGTATCGCATATAGCCATGCACTTGGCGCAGTGAACAAGAACAGTGCCAAAAAGCTCAAATATTGGCTGTGGAACATTCCGCCCCCTTTCAACAACGCAACTAGCCAAAATATCGTAAAAATCAGAATCGAAGAAAACAAAACCACTAGAAACGGCGCCCATATCCATTGGTGCTCAATATGCAGCTGTCTAAAATCGTAGTGCCTAGCGATTCCCGCTGTCCACACCAAAAACACGCCTACCAAAAGCGCCCACCGACAAGTCGCAACCCGGCGAATCGCCGTTGCTCTGCCCAACTGAAAAGTAAAGATATCAAATGGCTTCAACGCACATTCCTCTGATTCAGACTTCATCTTTTTCATAAAGTTGTTTATCTATTCTTCGGTCAAAACTAATTCGCTGTGTGCCGTCGAGCTAGCACACGGCTACGCAAATGACTGTAAAATCTCTGACGACGGGAATCCACCATCTCATCAGAGTAGAGATTTGTCATCAGCCCTCTGTAACCAGCCTCCAAATCACTGATAGACATGCTATCAGGCTGAAAAGTTATATCAAACAAGGTGTATTTGCCCGGCGCTGTATCGATCAACATGCGCCCATCATCGCTCAATCTTTGATACAGTGGTGTCCCTGGAAATGGCGTGAGATACGTGATCTGAACATCAAATAATCCACTCTCACCCACGAATCTCTTCACCGAATCAAAACTATCAGGCCCTGCTCCATCAAGACCCAGTACAAAACAACCCACCACTGCGATCCCATGACTCTGGATTTTTTCTACTGCCGCCAAAGCCCTTGAGTGTCGCTTCGCTTTCCAATTACTCCGCTGCTCCACACCATCTAAAGCGGCATAATCAGGACTTTCGAACCCAATTAGCACCTGTCGGCACCCAGCATCACGCATCATCTGTAGTAGTTCAGCATCATCTGCCACACCAAGATCAGTCTCTGCGAAAAATGTAAAATCCGTATCCGCTAAAGCTTTGAGCAATCGACGCCCATGTTGCTTATCGGCAAAAGTATTGTCATCAGCGAATTCTACAAAAGTATGCCCTGACACATGGTGGATTCGCTCTAGCTCCGCCATCACTCGGTCGATCGGTTTAGTCCGAAAACTTCCCAACCGCATAGATGCAGCACAGAAATCACAAGCCCATGGACAGCCCCTTTCTGTCTGAACCGAAAACCGCCGTTCCGATAGGCGATCGAGTCGGTCGAAAGCAGGAATCGGTGACTGGGCCAAATCATAATGAGGGTACTCAGAAGCGCGGTAGACGCACTTTAGAGCCCCTGCCTGCAGATCACTTACGATAGCAGGCCAGACCACCTCACCTTCGCCCAGCACCACCACATCTACCTTGCCGTAAAAGGCTTGTGGATTCAAAGTAGCACCCAGTCCGCCCACCAAGACTTTTGTGCCAAATGCTCGGTACCTAGCCGCCAACCGTATTACTTCATCCTCAGTAGCTGCTAACGCCGTAATCGCCACTGCATCGAAATCAGCCGAGACTGGATCCAAATCGACATTGCCAATCTCAATTCACTCCGTAGCCACAGAATTAGGTGTCAGAGCCATCAAAGTGAGCAGCCCAAGAGACGGTAAAGCGGCAATATCACCAGCCCGACTCGCCAAGGCAGGGTAGTTCATTCCCAGCTCTAAGAGGGCCGCATCCCAAACCCTAAGCCCAGTCAAAGCAACAAATCCGATCCGCATCAGTTTTACCATACTAACAAGCACCCACAGTTGAGAGCCACTAAATTATGCGTTGAGATTTTCCCAATTCTGCGGCAATAAGCAGCCGTGAAAACACCGCCTCATACACCAGCAGCCGATCCAGTTCTCCTCGAAGAACTGGCCGAGAAATATGGAACCCCATTCTGGATCTGGGATGCCGAGGTACTGCGGGCCCGTATCGGTGCCGTGGTATCGACCACCGACGCTCCCGGCGTGCAGGCGCGCTATGCCATGAAGGCCTCGCCTGCGACTCGCATCCTGCAGGAGATGAACCAAGCTGGCGTGTGGATCGATGCCGTCTCGGGCAATGAGGTGCTCCGCGCTAGACACGCAGGCTATGAGGGTGGTCACACGCCACCAAAGATCTGCCTAACGGCCGATGTCTTTCGCGATAATGCTCTCGATGTGGTGCTGAACGAAGGCGTACTGCCCAATGTCGGCTCTCCCGGCATGGTCGCCGATCTCCAAAAAGCAGGCTACACCGGCCCGATCTCACTGCGGGTGAATCCTGGCTTTGGCCACGGCCACGTCAACGAGTGCGATACTGGCGGCCCCAGCTCGAAGCACGGCGTCTGGGTGACCGATGCACACTCTGTTCGCGAGGCAGCCGAGGCCGCAGGCATGCAGGTCGTCATGCTGCATGCCCATATCGGCAGCGGCCCCCAGTTCGAAGAACTTTACGAAAACCTAACTCGTCTAGCCGATGAATTTGCCGAGATCGTCCCCGATTTCAAAGATCTAGAGGGTGTGTCTCTGGGCGGTGGTATCCCACACGACTATCGCGATGCCGATGCGGATATACCAGTCGAGCGGCTGCGTGAGGTCTTTGAAGCGGCTCAGAAAAAGCTCAGCCAAGTCGCTGGCCGCGAGCTGCGACTCGAGATCGAGCCCGGCCGATTCTACGCTGCTCCAGCAGCCTGCCTAGTGACAAGAATCACCGATGTGAAAGACACTCAAACGAATGCTAAGGGAGAGGGCGTGACATTCGCGATGGTCGATGCTGGCTTTGTCGATCTGGTGCGTCCAGCGATGTATGGCTCCTACCACCGCATCACTCTACCGGCAGCCGAGGGGCGCGATAGCTCCCCCGTAGTCGTCGCAGGCCCTCTCTGCGAGAGTGGCGATGTCTTCACCCGCGATGGCTCGGAGATGCTCGATCCCAGAGAGCTACCCACTCCCGAGACCGGCGACCTGATGGTCCTGCACGATGGCGGTGCCTACGGCTATGCCATGGCATCGAACTACAACTCCGTCGGCCGCGCTCCCCAGCTATGGTGGGAGGCAGATGGCACCGTGACAGCCATCACCCGCCGCGAGACCATCGAGGATATCATCGCTCTGGAACAGATATAACGAATTAATTTTCAACCATTTCCGCCCCAAAAAAAGAACACTCAAGCTTGAGTAATTATGGTTTTTATGTAAAATATAAACCATGAACCCCGAAAACACTCCTGCAACCGAGGAAGATGGAAACAGTATAGAAGCTGTCCGCGATTTGCTTTTTGGCAAAAAATCCACCGAAATTTTCAATCAGATTGAGTCTTCAACAACGAGACTAAACAATTCAATCGAAAAACTCAAAAAGCATTCGGACAATCGTTTGGAAGATGCGCTAAAACACTCTCAGGAGCAGCAGCAATTCACAGAGGAAAGGTTGCAAAGCTTAGAAGAGCGCATCGAGGCAGAAAGTAACGCTAGAGTCTCCCAGGGAGAGGAAATTCGGCGGACTATTGACCAGCTCGAGACTTCACAGAAAAAACAGCTAAATCGACTTGAGCAGCGCTTAAATAATTTTGAAAAACGTGTAACCAAGGAATTACACGAAAAATCAGAACAATACAATAAAGCTCTCAACGATCTACGCGAAGAGCTAACGGTATACATCGACACTGGCATCGAAGACCTTCGTAACCGCGCTACGGATAGAGCCCTACTGGGCGATCTCATGATCGACTTGGGCCTTAGTCTACAGCAAGGCAAAAAAACGGAAAATAATTCTCGAGTCGAAACGGCTGAGGCTGAGCTGACAGGATAGGCGACATGCAGTCTCTGCACAACAGCGAATCCCAGCTCGATCCAGAGGATGAGATGGAGACTCTGCGACGATTACTATTCGCAGAAGAATCTGCTGCAATCCTACAATTAAAAGATAGGCTTGCAAGTATCAGTGACCCTACCCATCTAGGATCGAGTCTCCCTGAAGCCATATCCTTACACCACGATTCTCCAGATAAAAAATTAGCAACATCGCTACAAAACCCATTAATTGAAGCCCTCCAGCTCAGCGTTCAAAAAGATAAAAAGCCCCTTTCCGCAGCTCTATTTCCGATACTAGGTCCTGCTATAAGATTCTATGTCAAAGATACCTTTACGGGCATGTTCGATGAACTGAACGAAACTCTACGAACAGCAACTTCATTCAATCGAATCAAATGGTGGCTCGAAGCCAAACTCACCGGCAAGGATGTGTCCGAATATATAATCCTCAAAACCTTCCAATACTCTGTCGAAGACCTACTATTAATCAGTCCAGACTCAGGAATACTACTCCAACATCTGAGCGACAAAGACGATGACCAACAGGATGCCGATATGGTATCCGGAATGCTTATAGCCATTCGAAGCTTCGTAAAAGACTCCTTCTCCACAACCAACGAACATGGCGAAGAGTTATGCCGTTTCTCATTTGGCCAAAAAGAGATCCTACTAGAAAATGGCCCAGACGCCATAATAGCGGCGGTCACCCTAGGGATTCCTCCAGCGGAGTATCGCGAAGCCATGAGTGACGCTCTCGAACAACTTCACACAGAAGCCGGAGAAGAATTAAGAAACTTCTCAGGAGATCAAGAAGCTCTAAAACAACAATGCGCTCAACACCTCAGCCCTCTGCTTCGAAAGGAGCGAGGTGAACACTCACCTATAAAACAAGCACCCAAATGGCCGGGGTTCCTGATCTTAGGACTACTAGGAATCGCTACACTAACATTAGCAACAATATCAGTCAGAAATAAAATCTGGACATACAAATTAAAACAACAAATCTCCGCCGAACCGGGAATCGAATTAGTGTCGATTCAGCCACGGCTTTTCGGAAACGGAGAAATCAAGATACTAAGAGACCCTGCCGCAACATCGATAGAAACCATCTACAGCCAAGCTAGCGTACACCTTGACTGGCAATCAACTTCGGAAATACCATACTTATCCCTCGACCCTATATTTCAAACAAAACGAGAGGAAGAAAATTTAAAAACACAGTTAAAAAGCCAGCAAACAATAACCAATTTAACAAAAATTATCGGCGATCAAAAAGTCGAACTAGCCAAAACTCAGAAAAACTTCACCGAACTCCAAAAAACTCTTTTCGAAGAGACAGCAAAAACAACTAACACTCGAGAAGCTATTCTGAAAACCCCATCACGAAGCGAAATAGCCCCCTTACTAAAAGCGCTATTCTACGAAAAGTACCCAATATCAAAAACAACATCACTACAGCACATACAAAGCAATAGGTGGAAACTCGTAGGAAGCGCCCCTAAAAAAATATACGAACAAATCATATCGTCCCCCACTCTGATTGAAGGCCACGTATTTGATCTGACTTCGTTCCAAGAAGACCAAAATATCGTATACCTCGCTATCGTTAAAAAAATTGAGGCCCAAACGATTCACTACCGCAATGCCACAACAACCCGATTATCTATCGGTAACCAGGCAGCCGATGACATAATCAAAAACATCAACAACCTCGTCATTTACTGCGACAAAACAAATACACAACTGCCTACTCTAACCCTACATGCCTCCAGAATAAAAGGCTCATTAGCTACCTTCAATCAACAGGTCGTAATCAACCGATTAAACGACTTACAGAAAGAAATAGCAGCGATACATCCACATCTTCAAATCAAAACAGTGATAAATAATCACAACGACCAAACTAGGTGGGGTGTCTACGTAAAATTATCACAACAACATTAAAACAGCATGGCCCTACAAAAGAAAATATGCATGCTCGGCAGCTTCGGGGTAGGAAAAACTAGTCTTGTCAGCCAGTTTGTCCATTCAATCTTTTCCGACCAATATCTCACAACCATAGGCGTAAAAATAGAGAAAAAGAAAATCTCCATCGGCACTGAAACTGTAAACCTAATCATATGGGATATTGCCGGTGACGATAGATTCGATAATCTACAGTCTGCCTATTGCAAAGGTGCGGCTGGATACTTACTAGTAGTCGATGGCTGTCGATTAGACTCATTGAAAGTCGCCAGGAACATTAAAAATTCCCGACCCGAACTGGAGAATACACCTTTCCTTTGCGCCCTCAATAAAGCCGATCTAAAAGCGGATTGGGAAATCCAGAACGAGCATATCGAGCAGATGACAACCGAAGGCTGGGACGTCGTAGAAACTAGCGCGAGCGACAAAGATTGCGTAGAAAATTTATTCATCAGGCTGGCACATTCTATATTATAACCCCCACATACAATGGAAGAAATCCTTCGAGAATCCGACCTACCAATCTTCACGGATCTAGGCTATGGTGTATTTCAAGCACTACCCCACAACAAGCTCAAATTACTCAACCCTCCGCTCAAATGGATCGAAGAGAACTTTGGATCGTTCTGGAACTCTGAGCAGCGCACACTAACTATCGAGCCCTATTCCGTTCTAGGCAGTTATTTAGAGTATTGCCTAGAACAAATAAACAACCAAGAAAGCATTGAAGATCGGCACATTGTGTTTGATGAAAAATATGACAACAATCATTTCAACGGTCAAGTCATGTCTTACGTCACTAACGGAACACTATTATTTATCATCCGCCGAGCCGACGAGTTAGACAGTATATCACAAGCTGAGCTTCAATCCCTACGCAGTTCAGCTCTGGCTCGTTCAAACTTTGAAACCGCTAGAGAGGAACAATCTCTTCAAGGAATAATGCGAGATGGCATTGACTTCTCCTCAGTGACAAACACCTTATGTAAAGCAATTTTAGATAACGTGCCACAACCGGTAATGATTTTTTCCGCTACTGGAGAGCTGTGGATGGCAAATCATACCGCCACGGTCCATTTCCCGAATGTCCTTGCAAGCAGTCGAATCGAAGACTTCAGCAAGGATGCCGTCTCAAAAGATGAAGCTCAATTGGTCATCGAAAAAATTTCATGCGGCTTCCTTCACAACCTTTCATCCCAGTGGGAAATAGGGGCACCGATCCCAAGCAAGCTAAATTTATTAGCCTCACCAATTCTCGAAGAAGACAATAGCTTTCTAGGATCAGTGCTTGTGTTTTCCCAGAATGACAGCTCCAGCACCGACTACCTAGAAAAACATGTCTCGGAAATGGAAAGAATGGAAATCGCCGCCCGTTTAGCGGGAGGAGTGGCACATGATTTCAACAACCTTCTCGCTATTATTTTAGGAAATCTATCATTACTATCTCTCGAGCCTGAGTTTGAAAGCAACACCAACCTTTCAAAACCACTAAACATGGCCACTGCAGCTGGCAACAAAGCAGTTGGTTTAGTCCAACAACTACTAGGATATTCCAGGAATACTCGTCTAAGTATCGAATCCGTCTGCCTGTCCCAAGTGATTCATGAAACTGTGGACTTGTTCTGTAGTAAGCTAGGAGAAAGATCGAATTTTTCGATATCAGTATCACTGGAGGACAACTGCTGGCCGATAAAAGCTGATAGGGAACAGTTAATTCAAGTACTGATAAATCTATTCGAAAATTCGATGCATGCCTGCGAAACTGGCGGAGAGTTAGTAATCTCGAGCCGAAATTTCATTTTAAGCGATAGCGCTATGGCGAATGCACTTGATTGCAAAGTCGGGCATTACGTCATACTTACCACTAATGACAATGGGTGTGGAATCAATGCGGATGCTCAATCCAAGGTGTTTGAGCCGTTCTTTACCACCAAAGAAGTCGGCAAGGGAACCGGTTTGGGCATGGCTAATGCAATGGGAGTTATTCGACAGCATGGCGGGCATATCACCTGCACTTCAGTCGAAGGACAAGGTACAGCTTTCAGTCTGTATCTCCCCAGATGTCGTGACACAGCTCCGTCTAGTTCCGCAAAGCGTTGCCTCCCCTCAGTAAAGCAGAGAGATTGCGACATTAATCTCGAACCCGGTATTTTAGTCGTGGATGATGAGGAGCTGCTACGCAACTTGGTACGTACGCTTTGCGAAAAGAAAGGCTACCGAACTTTTGGAGCATGCCATGGCCAGGAAGCTCTAGAAATTATCCAGGATTTTGAAGACGAAATTCTAGCCATAGTATTAGATTTAGCGATGCCGTGCATGACTGGAAATGAGCTTTTCACTAAGCTGAATGAAGAAGGCTATAATATACCTGTCATCGTAACTAGCGGCTTCCTCGTGGATACAGAAGAATTCATCTCAGAGACAAAGGGAGAACCCTACGCCATCTTCTCAAAACCCTATCAGCTCAATGATTTGATCACAAAGATTAATGAAATCAAAGCCTCCAGCGAAGTGGCCCTACCAGCCTAGATAGCATATTAAGAATTCACAGGTTTAACCCATCCCCTTCCGTCCGATCGCCATCAAGGTCTGAAAATGCGGAGGCTCGGCCTCTCTATCCACCACACTGATCTCGATATCGCTAAAACCTGCCTGAGTGAGGTAACGGGTGATCTCTAGCTCAGAAAAGCCCAACCACACATCGGCATAGCGATCCCGCGCCTCTTCGAATTGATGCTTGAGTAGATCCAAGATCACCACTGTGCCACCAGGCTTTAAAATCCGAAAAGCCGATTGTACAGCTTTTTCCGGCTTCTGAGCATGGTGCAGCGCCTGACTGAAGAAAGCCAGATCGACAGTCTCTGAATCGATCGGCGGCTCTTCCAGATCACCTAGGCGAAACTCAAGGTTATCAGTGCCGTATTTCCTCGCCACTTCCGTACCGAAATCGACCATCTTCTGCGAGTGATCGACCGCTATGACCTGTGTCGCCCGCTGAGCTAGTAGCTGAGACAGTGTGCCCTCGCCCGCCCCGAGATCGGCTATGACCATCGGCGGCATCAGCTTGATCAATGCCTCGGCCAGAGATTTCCACGAGCGCCCAGGGACATAGGTGCGGCCAAATTTCCCGGCTAACTCATCGAAGTACGCTCGACTGCGATCCGACCGCTTGGCCACGACCAGCTGCAGAGCCGCATAGTCATCCCCGATCTCCACGACCTCCGTCGAAGCCAACTCCAAAATCTGCACCAAACCATCGGGAACCGCCTGAGCGTCTCGATTGAAGGAGTAAATCACGTTTTTGCCTGAGCGCCGATCAACCACCAGCCCCTGCTTCTTCAGCTGCGATAGGTGAGTCGATATGCGCGACTGCCCCATCGCCATGATCTCCTGCAGCTCAACGACTGAGAGATCTTCGACACGCAACAATCTCAAGATCCGAACCCGCGTCGGATCAGAGATCAAGCGAAGGTTATTTAAAATTGACGCCATCTACAACGACGCTTAACATATCAACCTATCTTGATTTGTAAATATGTTCCATCATGGCTAACCAGTATATCTTCTCTTCAGAGTCCGTCACCGAAGGTCACCCAGACAAAGTGTGCGACACCATCTCAGATTCCATCGTAGACGCTTGCTTCGAGCAAGACACCGCCTCTCGCATCGCATGCGAGACTTTGGTAAAAGACAACATCGTCGTCCTCGGCGGCGAGATCACCACTGCAGCTCAGTTCGACTACCGCGAGGTGGTAAAAGAAGCTATCGAGGGCATTGGCTACACCAATGACGACTGCAAATTCAACGCAGCGAATTTCTTCTTCACCAATGCGCTGGGCCAGCAGTCTCCAGACATCGCACAGGGTGTCGATGCTGCAGCTGCCGCAGATAAAGACACCGAAGAGCAGGGCGCTGGCGACCAGGGCATCATGTTCGGTTACGCGGTGAAAGAGACCGACTCTCTCATGCCTCTGCCGATCGCACTGTCTCACCACCTCGGCCGCGAGCTGACAGCGCTACGCAAAAACGGCACTCACAAGTGGCTCCGCCCAGACTCCAAGACTCAGGTATCCGTCGAGTACATCGACGACAAGCCGAGCCGCATCACAGCGGTCGTGGTGTCGACTCAGCACTCTGCAGACATCACCACTCAGGAGATCCGTGAGCTACTCAAAAAGGACCTCATCGATGCGCATCTCCCAGGCGATATGCTCACCGACGACACCGAGATCCTCATCAACCCAACTGGCCTATTCATCATCGGCGGTCCTGAGGGCGACTGCGGTCTCACCGGTCGTAAGATCATCGTCGACACCTACGGTGGTATGGGCCGCCACGGTGGTGGTGCTTTCTCCGGAAAAGACCCATCAAAAGTCGACCGCTCCGCTGCCTACATGTGCCGCTGGGTCGCCAAAAACGTAGTCGCAGCCGATCTAGCAGATCGCTGTGAGCTCCAGCTAGCCTACGCTATCGGTCACCCAGAGCCTGTCTCTGTGCGTGTCGATACCTTTGGCACAGGCCACGTCGACGAGGCCAAGATCGAGGCAGCTGTGCAGGAGGTGTTCTCCTTCAAGCCAGCCGACATCGTATCTCAGCTCAATCTACTGCGCCCTATCTACCGAGAGACGACCAACTACGGTCACTTCGGTCGCGAGGACAATACCGACGCCCTCACTTGGGAGAAAACTGACAAAGCAGCTGACCTCAAGAGTGCCGCAGGCGCGTAAACCGCTGCGGAAAAAAACACACCACCCTTTAAATCAAAAATAGAAACAACGATTATGTCATCTATCGATCGGTCCGAGCAGGACTACAAGGTGGCCGACATCAGCTTGGCTGATTTCGGCAGAAAAGAGATCTCCATCGCCGAGCACGAGATGCCTGGCCTCATGGCGACACGCGAGAAATACGCCGCTGACAAGCCGCTCGACGGCGTGCGCATCATGGGCTCTCTGCACATGACTATCCAGACCGCAGTGCTCATCGAGACGCTCGTAGACCTGGGTGCAGACGTGCGCTGGTGTAGCTGTAATATCTTCTCCACACAGGATCACGCTGCTGCAGCTATCGCAGCGGCTGGCGTGCCCGTATTTGCCTGGAAAGGCGAGACTCTCGAGGAGTACTGGGACTGCACTGAGGCAGCTCTCACTTGGCCAGACGGCAGCGGTCCTGAGATGATCGTCGACGACGGTGGCGATGCGACTCTACTCATCCACAAAGGTGCCGACCTAGAGGAAGGCGACGAGAGCTGGGTAAACTCCGACTCCGAGAGCGAAGAGGAGCAGATCATCAAAAACCTGCTCAAGCGCATCCACGCTGAGACTCCAGACAAGTGGACCAACTACCTGAAAGACTGGAAGGGTGTCTCCGAGGAGACCACCACTGGCGTGCACCGTCTCTACCAGATGGCAGAGGCTGGCAAGCTCCGCATCCCTGCGATCAATGTGAACGACTCGGTGACCAAGTCGAAATTCGACAACCTCTACGGCTGTCGTGAGTCTCTCGTCGATGGTATCAAGCGTGCTACCGATGTGATGATCTCTGGCAAAGTCGCCGTCGTCTGTGGCTACGGCGATGTGGGTAAAGGCTGTGCTCAGGCACTCCGCGGACAGGGTGCTCAGGTCGTAGTGACCGAGATCGACCCGATCTGTGCGCTGCAGGCAGCCATGGAGGGCTACCGTATCCTGCCTATCGAGGACACTCTCGGCTGGGCAGACATCTACGTGACCACCACTGGTAACAAAGACATCATCCGCCTCGAGCACCTGACCAATATGAAGGACCAGGCTATCGTGTGTAACATCGGTCACTTCGACAACGAGATCCAGGTAGCTGCGCTCAACGAAGCACCAGGAGTGACTATCGAGGAAGTGAAGCCTCAGGTACACCAGTACACATTCGAAGACGGACGCCAGATGTACATGCTCGCAGAGGGCCGTCTGGTGAACCTCGGCTGTGCTACCGGTCACCCAAGCTTCGTCATGTCCAACAGCTTCACCAACCAGACTCTGGCTCAGATGGATCTGTGGAAGAACAAAGAAGTCTACGCCCCAGGTGTATACGTGCTGCCTAAGCACCTCGACGAAGAGGTGGCCAAGCTGCACCTCGAGAAAATCGGCGCCAAACTGACCGTCCTGACTCAGGAGCAGGCCGACTACATCTGCGTGCCAGTCGAGGGCCCATACAAGCCCGAGACCTATCGCTACTAGGCCTCAGCTTAGTCTAACGATTTTGGAGAAAGGGCGGGTGATATTCACCCGCCCTTTTTTGTGTCTACCTCGCGCTATCCGCAGATTAGTGAAAATAATTGAAATGAATCCCAAGCAGCAACGACGAAGTGATCAACGCTTGTCTGTTGTCGCTGAAAAATGTCTACTGAGGATGCAAAGAAACCAATCCCCTGGCTAAAGATTATCGTCATTCTCGCGATCGTATCGGGAGTGATAGCCTTGTTCCGCCTCCTCCCGGTAGCAGATTACTTACAGGCAGCATTAGACTGGGTCGATAGACTCGGGTATTGGGGGCCCATCGCTTTCATCGCGATCTATGCCCTTTCCGTTGTCTTTTTTGTCCCCGCCTCCCTACTCACAGCCGCAGCAGGCACACTGTTTGGTGTGGTGATGGGCGTCGTCTATGTATCGATCGCATCCACTCTGGGAGCGACGCTAGCTTTCCTCGTCGGTCGCTACCTGGTTCGCACTTGGGTAGAAAAAAAGATCGAAGGCAACTCGACTTTCTCAGCTATCGACAGCGCCGTAGCCCAGGCTGGCTGGAAGATCGTAGGCCTCACCAGACTCTCTCCGATCTTTCCGTTCACCCTGCTGAACTACGCCTACGGCATCACCAAAGTGAAGCTCTGGCACTACGTACTAGCCTCCTGGATCGGTATGCTGCCGGGAACGATCATGTATGTCTACATCGGCTCACTGGGCAAAGCGGCTGCCGAATCTAACGATAAAACACCAGTCCAATGGGCCATGTACGGCATAGGCCTAGTCGCGACGATACTCGTGACCGTGTTTATCACCCGTATCGCGCAAAAGGCCATCAAAACCAACCTAGAGGAAAAATGAAAAAACTTGTTACTATTGCGATATCATTACTTCTGGGCATCCCTCTACTCATTCTCGTAGTCGGCCTTTTGCTACCCAGAGACTTCGACGTGCCTCGCGAGATCACCATCCAAGCCTCGCCACAGGAGATCTTTCCCTATATCAATAACCCATCACAGAGAAAACACTGGTCGCCATGGTACTCGCCAGATTCGCCCAATCGATTTACTGGGCCTGAGGCTGGCCCCGGCGCGACGATGTATTGGCAGGGCGGAAAGATCGTGATCACTCAAGCTGAACCCCATACCATGGTGGAATACCAAACCCATTTCGACGATGGCTACCCCACCTCGACCAGTCGCTTCACCTTAGTAGCAGACACACCTGGAGTGACCAAAGTTCAGTGGGATTTCTGGGGCAAGGTCCCATCCCACCCGCTCAGGCGCTACTACATCCTACGTATCGATCAATCGACCGGCGCCAAACACATGAAAGGCCTGCAGAACCTAAAACAACATATAGAATCCCATGGAAACCGTAAGTAATCGCATCGGTATCAGCAGCCTATTCATCGGCACGCTCATATTTGCCGCTTCGTTTGCCGTATTGGGAAAGATCGTCGACTTGGGGAACCAGCAACTGGTAGAGGGCAGAAACCCCGTATCCTACTGCAATGTCCTACTAGTCGGCAATGTCATTGCCGGTTTCACCTATCTGGCATTATTCCATCGTCAGCTCCAGCCGGACCGCTTGCGTGGCGTTTCGACGAAAAATTGGGTCATGGTGGTTCTAGTAGGGATACTCGAAGGCGCTATCGCCCCCACCCTTATCTTCCTCGCCCTTACCCAGACATCGGTAGCCTCAGTCGTCCTGCTCCAAAGCACTAAAATCCCACTCGTCCTGCTATCGGGGTATCTATTTTTTCGCGAAGCGATCGGCCGCTCCGCTCTGTATGGCTCGCTGCTAGCCATGGCGGGGACATTTGTGATGTTTAGCCACGGCGGATTCACCGATGCGAACTCCGGTAGTCTAAAGGTGCTGATCGCAGCGCTCCTCATGGTGATATCTGTGCAGCTCCGTAGGGCGATCATCGATCACGTGTCTGTAGGTATCTTCTCGACTATCCGAGTCGTGGTGGGCACGGTGTTTTTCCTGATTGCCCTTCTCATGATGAGAGGGGTCGAGCATTTCACGGATTTGTTTAACCCATTCTTATGGAAGTGGATGCTATTCTACGCACTCGGCATCGTAGTGCTCGGCCAGCTCACTTGGCAGTGGGGGCTACAACAAGCCAACTCCATCCACCTAAGCCTAGCCGAGGCCGCTATCCCTCTGCTAGGTTTGCTGTTCGGCTTTTTGATCCTATCCGAGATACCGATGAAACACGAATGGATCGGCGGCGCAGTGATACTATGCGGCCTAGGGCTGACCATGATCGGGCTACGAAACCGAGAGCAAAATCGAACAATCACCGAAAAAGGACAAAACTTCTCTGGAGTTTGATCCATTTGCCGGTCCTCTAACTCTACCCACTCACCTATGGATGCAGACAAAGACACGAGCAACTGGGCCGATTTTCTAGCCCCTCTCGACGAGTACAACTCCGCGCTCCTCGATCATGTGCACCCTCGGGACTGGGTGGACCCCGAGCCCGATGGCCGGTACAATCTGGTCGTCATCGGCGCAGGAGCTGGCGGGCTAGTCACCGCGGCCGGTGCCGCAGGTGTCGGAGCCAAAGTCGCCCTGATCGAATCTCACCTGCTCGGCGGAGATTGCCTAAATATCGGCTGCGTGCCGTCGAAAGCCATGATCAGCGCCGCGCGCGTCGCCCACACCGCCAGAAGGGCTGGCGACTTTGGGGTGAATACTGGCGAGGTGTCGGTGGACTTTGGCAAGGTGATGGAGCGGCTACGCAGACTCCGCGCAGGCATCGCCCCGGTCGACTCTGCCGAACGCTTCAGCGAGGAGCTGGGAGTCGATGTGTTTCTCGGCAGAGGCACATTCACCGGCAAGGACACCGTGGAGGTGAATGGCCAGACGCTGAAATTCGCCAAAGCCGTGATCGCCACAGGCGGCTCAGCAGCCATACCAGACATCGAGGGCCTAGCAGACGCTCCCTACCTCACCAACGCCAGCGTCTTTAATCTGACCGAACTGCCACCTCGCCTAGCCGTACTCGGCGCTGGACCGATCGGCATGGAGCTGGCCCAGTGTTTCCAGCGATTCGGCTCGGCTGTATCTGTATTCAGCCGGCGCGATGGTATCCTGCCCAAAGAAGACCGCGACGCCGCCCAAGTGGTCGAAGACTCCATGCGCCGAGATGGGGTAAACTTCATCCTAAACACCACCTACAAGCGCGTCGACAGCCATGGCGGTGAAAATCAGCCCGTCACCATCACCTACGAGCAGGCGGGCGAGGAAAAACAGCTCACAGTCGATGCCCTGCTAGTCGCCGCAGGCCGAAAGCCGAATGTACACGGGCTAGGTCTAGAGAAAGTCGGTGTCGAGTACGATGAGCGCAGCGGCATCCAGGTGAATGACAATCTGCGCACCACCAATCCTAAAATCTTCGCTGTGGGCGATGTGGCCACCCGCTACCAGTTCACCCACATGGCCGACTTCATGGCCAGACTGGTGATCCGCAACTCGCTGTTCTTTGGCCGCGACAAATTCTCCGACCTCCTGATACCCTGGGCCACCTACACCGACCCCGAGGTGGCACACGTCGGCCTCTACGAGACTGACCTGCAGCAGCAGGGCATCGACTACTCGACCTTTCACAAAAGCTTCGACCACCTCGACCGAGCTATACTCGAGGGCGAGACCGAGGGTTTCATCAAAGTCCATACCGAGAAAAAATCTGGCAAGATCCTCGGCGCCACCATCGTAGGACCACATGCCGGCGATCTGATCAGCGAGATCAGTGTGGCGATGAAAGCCGGTATGGGCCTGGGCAGCATCGCTAGCGTCATCCACCCCTACCCCACACTCGCCGAGGTGATCCGCCAGTCTGGCGATCTCTACAATCGGACACGTCTCACCCCGACCGTGCAGAAAGTCTTCAACCAACTAACCGCACTGCAGCGCCGATGAGCCATGATCACCGCCCCAAAGTGATCTTTCTCTGCAGTCACAACTCGGCCCGCTCGCAGATGGCCGAGGCCCTACTACGGCACCACGCAGGCGACAGATTCCGCGTGTATAGCGCTGGTCTCGGCGTAAAAGCCATCAAGCCTAGCGTCTACGACGTCATGCTAGAGACCGGCATCTCTCTGGATGGCCACTACAGCAAAACACTCTCCGAGATCGCACAGGAAGGCCCCTTTGATATCTCTATAGTGGTCTGTAGTGTAGGCGAGAGCCAGTGCTCGATCGGCTCATACACCTCCGCAGAGACCATCTGCTGGCGCACAGAGAGCCCCTACCCAGATCGCAAACCGGCCACCCTGAGTGACTCGGAAAAGCTAGAACACTACCGCAGTCTGAGAGCCCAACTCGAGGCACACATCGCAGATTGGCTCAAAGATCAGCCCGACTCCTGAAAAATAAATGCGGTTTTGTACCCTATTCAGTCAAAACTGTACCCTATTGAATTTGGCTCCAAAACCCCGATTTCAGCCATTCTCTTTAATTACTGTAAATTAGTCGGTTGTGAGGGTTTTTGGCGCGAATATGGCCAATTCCTAAACTGCATTTTTCGGTTAAAAGTTTTGCAGCCTTTCAAAACTAATTTACCAAAAAGGCGCAAAAAAGTGACCTATGGAGCCCGAGGAAGACTCTACCAAAGAAGGAAGCGTGGAAATGGTAGAAGATATAGCAAAATCTCCGGCAGACATGCTGGCGGTAGGCGAGACGAGCGACGATGTTGCTCCTGAGCGACCGACAGATGTGGATGCCGATCTAGTAGCGAGGTGCAAGGCGGAACTCCCGCACAGCACCGAAGCCTACTATGAGCTTTTGCAGAAATACGAAGCTATGGTTTACAGCACTTGTTATCGGATGTTAGGAGACAAACTGGAGGCAGAAGAAGCCACCCAGGATGCCTTCCTACGGATCTTTCACAAGATCCACCAGTTCGAAGGCAGGTCGACTTTCAAAACCTGGATGTTTCGCATCGTCTACAATTTTTGTATGACCCGGCGCCGAAAACTCGCCACGAAGAGAGAGCGTGAAGAGACAGTGGGCGATGAGATGATAGCTAGAACCAACGAGGTCCACCGCGAAGCGATGGGTCCCTCCATGGACAACAGCGAATACGTCCATCTCGCACTGAAGGAGCTGCGTGAAGAAGACAAAGAAGTAATCACCTTGAGATTTATTTCCGATCTCAGTCTTGAACAGATGTCGGATGTGCTCGGTCTAAAACTGAGCGCCACCAAGATGCGCCTGTATCGAGCCATGGAGAAATTTAAGGAAGTGTATCTCAGCCAACAGAAAATCAGAGAGGAGACTCTAAATGGAAACTAAATTAGAAGAAGTCTCGGATCAGGAACTTGCGATCAGCATGAAAGAATTTGCCGACATCGTGGGCCCGACTCCCCCCCCCGCACCATCAAACCGGAGGATAGAAGCCATCATGGAACGCGCCAAAGCGCAGGCTATGATGAAAGACTCTGCCGACTTCGTAGCTGAAGGAGCTTCAAAAGCTTTCTTGGGCTTACTCGATACTATGGTATGCTTAGGGGACTCGGAGAAGAGACCCAAACGATCCTATTAAGGACCAACAACTTACCACATAAAACCAGACCAAGATGACCGTAGCCCAGGCCGATCTTCTAGCTAATAGTGCACTCACAGCTGTCACAGAGCAGCTGGAGAGCATTCTAAACACGATCAAGAACTTTAGAGAGCCGCTAGTAAACGGTTTGATCGTATTGGTCTTATTTTTAGCCATTGCAGCGGTTCTGAAATTTGTAATCAGAGTGGTCGCAAAGAAGATTGGGGTCGACTTTCTGTCTGAGAAAGTCGGGCTCAAGTCGACTCTAGGTAGCCTAGGTATCTCAGCGCCTTTATCGAAAGTGGTCTCATCCATCGTCTTTTGGATGATCGCCTTTTACTCGATCAAGGCTGCTTCCGATATCTGGGGTATCAAGGACCTGTCCGCATTCGTCAATGCAGTCATCCAGTTCCTACCCAAGCTGTTTACTGCTATTTTCATTCTACTGGCAGGCATCATCGCCGCCGATACGGTGAGAAAAGCGATCCGCGGTAGTCTGGACAACTTTGGCATCGAGTATGGTGGCGTCATCGGCAATCTCATCTATGGCCTACTCGTAGTGATCATCGCCACAGTCGTCCTCAGCCAGCTTGGCATCCAGACCGATCTGCTAAATGCAGCTGTCAAAATCCTACTCGCCGCATCTGGTCTCGCCATCGCTCTGGCCATGGGTTTTGGCCTACGCCCTGTCGCTCGCAATGTGGTATCTGGAGTCTACGCACGCGATCTATTCCCTCCAGGCTCAGCCATCGAGATCGAGGGAGAGCTAGCCGTGGTCCGTGAGGTCGGCGCAGTCGCAGCCAGACTCGAAACCATCGACGAAGGATTCATCATCGTGCCCAACAGCCAACTGGTCACCACCACCAATCGTGGCCGCAGTATCTCAGGCCAGACACGACACGCAGAAAAAGTTTAACTTTTTTGTGACCTTTCCTGTGACCAGCGACTCTACTCTACCCTGTAGAGTGGTTGGTTGTTCGTTTCCCATTGGATTCGACCCCTTAGCCAGCCGCTCTCGATGTGCCCGAAAGGGCAGCTGCTGGCGTCGTGGTCATGCTCCACGGTTCCTCCAAGCGCGGCGTCAGCGGCATACCCCTCCCCCCTTTCACCCTCACTTTTTCAGATTTCCGCCGCCCTCACTGGGGTCGTAGTTGCGAAAGGCTCATTATGGCTTAAGTGAAAACCCTACAGGCTGCTGCCACTGTCTGAAGCTGCTGCTGATATGGAAACCGCCATCCAATTCTTAGCCAAAAGTTGGTATCTCGTACTGATCGAGATCGCCATCCTCTGGGTTATTATTTTTCAGACTTACCGTTATTTTAGGGCCACTCGTGGCGCACGGATTTTCACCGCACTGATCCTCATCTATGTGATCATGGCTCTGCTCTCCGGCTGGCTGAATCTACAGGTCATCGGCTGGCTGCTGCGCTACATTTCAGTCTTCTTGGCCATAGCCTTGGTGGTCATCTTTCAGCCCGAGCTGCGCCGCGCCTTGGCAGAGCTGGGCAATCACCGCTTTTTCCTAACCCTCAACGAACAAGGCCGCGAGCGCTTCATCGACGAACTGGTCGAGATCCTCAATATGCTGTCGCGAAATCGGGTCGGCGCCCTCATCGCCATCGAGCGCAGCATCGACCTAAAACAATATCTCGAGACCGGCGTCGAGCTCGACAGCAAGCTCAGCCGCGAGATCATCGGCACCATCTTTCACTCCGGCACCATCCTGCACGACGGCGGCATGATCGTCCGGATGAGCGACGAGCGCATAGCCGGCGCTGGCTGTGTATTCCCGCTCAATCAGCGCGAACTCAGCGATCGCAGTATCGGCCTACGCCACCGCGCCTCCATGGGCATCACCGAGGAGTCCGATGCCATCGCCCTAGTCGTCTCCGAGGAGACTGGCGCTATCTCCATAGGTGTGCAGGGCAAACTCGACCGCGACCTAGAGGAGAAAGAAATCCGCGAAAAACTCAGCCTCCTCCTGCTCAGCGCAGAAGAAGAAACGACAACTGACAACTCTGAAGATGACGATGCAATCGGAGAAGATTAAAGACGTTTTTGTGGTCAACTGGATCAGCAAGCTCGTGTCTCTGCTCATCGCAGTAGTCGTTTGGTTCACCATATTTTCCCACCTAGATCGAAAGAACCAGAAGACCCCGCCCATCCCCGGCACCGAGATCCGTCCCACTGCGCCACCTAGCGATCAGCCTACCAATCCGCTGATCACACCTGTCCCAGGCGCCTAGAAAAAGCTCCCCAGTTCGAGACTTTTACTTCCATACCTTACATGAGCAAACAACGCACCCTATTCGGTACCGATGGCATTCGCGGCAAAGCTGGCGTCTACCCACTCGTGCCCGACCTCGTCCTACGTCTCGGCCAAGCTGCGGCCGATGTCCTACTGGCAGATCGCGATAGCAGCGACTGGCCGATCGTCGTGATCGGCAAAGACACCCGCCAGTCTGGCGATATGCTAGAGGCAGCCATCGCCGCAGGTCTCAACTCTCGCGGCATCGACGTACGCCTCGCCGGTGTCATCCCCACCCCTGCTGTGGCCCAGCTCACTCAGGAGCTAGATGGAGCCTTCGGCATCGTCATCTCCGCCTCGCACAACCCATTCTACGACAATGGTATCAAATTTTTCGGCCCAGACGGCTACAAGCTAGACGACTCCGTCGAGCTCGCCATCGAGGAGGCTCTCCTAGCCGAGCCACCAGCTGAGCCTCAGCCCATCGAGCAGATCGGCCGTACAGCCACACTCGAGGATGCTGTCGATCGCTACGTACACTTCGTCTGCCACGGGCTAGAGCCCGACTGCCTGCAGGGCCTGACCATCGCTCTCGATGCAGCCAATGGCGCCGCCTACCAGACTAGCCCTGCCATCCTCGAAAAACTTGGTGCCGAGGTCAAAGTCTACCACCGCGAGCCCAATGGTATCAACATCAATGCCGACTGCGGCTGCACCTACACCGACCGCATCGAGGCGATCGTCAAAGAAACTGGCGCCGATGTCGGCGTCTCGCACGATGGCGATGCCGACCGCGTGCTCCTAGCAGACGAGACCGGCAGCGTGCTAGATGGCGATGAGCTGATGGCCATCGCAGCCATCTCCATGCTCGCCGAGGGTACCCTGAGCAACGACACCCTCGTCACCACCGTGATGAGCAATGCAGGTCTCGATGTGGCGATCAAAAACGCCGGTGGAAAAGTCGTGCGCACTGGCGTGGGCGATCGCTACGTGGTCGAGGCCATGCGCGAGGGCGACTACAATCTCGGCGGTGAGCAGAGCGGCCACTTTATCTTCCGCGATCAGAATACCACTGGCGACGGCATCGTATCCGCCGTGCAGCTGCTAGGCATCATGCGCTCCGCAGGCAAGCCGCTCAGCGAGCTACGCCAGATGCTACAGCGCCTCCCGCAGGTACAGCGCAATGTGCGAGTCAGCCAAAAGCCAGATCTGACCACCGTCGACTCTGTAGAAAGCATCGTCTCCGAAGTCAAAGCTACCCTAGGCGACAGCGGCCGCATCCTCATGCGCTACTCCGGCACCGAGCCCCTCCTACGCATCCTAGTAGAAGGCCAAGACGAAGACTACATCGCCGAGCAGATCGACCGCATCGCGGTGGCAGCAGAGGCTGCGATCGGTGAGTAGTTAACCCTTTCAATCCACATGGCAGCACGCAGCATCTTCATCACCGGTACCGACACAGGAGTCGGCAAGACATTTGTCACCACAGCTCTGCTGCGCAGCCTGCGGGCCGATAGTATCGATGCTGTCGGCTTCAAGCCGATCGAGTGCGGTATCGACCATGGCGATAGCCAGGCGATCTGGGAAGCGTCCGGCGGTGCCGATGTCGTCCCTGAGCTGAGCCTGATCAATCCCATCCACCTCGACAAACCTCTGGCACCAGTCGCGGCGGTCGACGATCCCGAGACTCTCGATCTCGATCCTATCTTCGCCGCCTACGAGCAGCTGGCAGAGCGCCACGAGCTAGTACTGATCGAGGGTGCAGGCGGCTGGCTAGTCCCAGTGGCGGCAGATCGCACCATGGCCGACATCGCCGCTGAGCTGACCGACGAGATCATCATGGTAGCCGCCAATCGCCTAGGCGTGCTCAACCACGTGATGCTCACCTACAGCTCGATCTACGACTACCAGATCGCCTGCAATGCCATCGTGCTGAATGATCTACCCACTACCGATAGCGAGATTGATTTGGCAAAAGCGACCAATTTCGATACGCTAGAGACCTGTATGCCTGGAGTGCCCATCTACCACACCTCCTCGGAGGCAGATGTGGCAGCTGTTAGGCGATCGGTCACCGAATGAAACCCCAGCCAAATCTCATCTGCCAGGCCTGCGCCACCTTGTGCTCGATTTGCGCACTACTATTTGCCTTCATTTCACACTTCTACCTAGCGTTTCTGTTTCTGATCCTCGCTGTGGTTTATTTCTGGCTCAGTAAAAAGCTCGAGAACAAACAACCCTAACGCCTCGCCTACCCCACTACCCTAAAATGAACATCACTCCAGCCGGCGGCCTGACCGATCTCGGAGCTCTAGTGCTCGCCGCCATCTTCCTTATTTGTCTGATTATCACGATCCTCGGCATACGTCGCGCGATCAAACGGACCGACGGCGCTGCCCTGCCGATCTGGATTTTACTCATTATCCTATTTATGCCGCTAGGAGGCGTGCTGGCTTTGATCGCGATCAAAGAAAAGTCCGCCTGACGACGTCTCCAGAAAAATCCCCAACCCCCTCCGTGCAAAGCTGAAAACATCAGCTAAACTCCCGCCATGGCCAAGGGCTTCCAGACATTAAAAGGCTTTCGCGACTTCTACCCAGAGGACTGCGCCGCACGGAACTACATCTTCAACACGTGGAGGCGGGTAGCGCATCGCTATGGCTTCGTCGAGTACGAGGGCCCCGTGCTCGAGCCCACCGATCTGTACAAAAAGAAGAGTGGAGACGAGATCGTTGGGCAGCTTTTCTGCTTCACCGACAAAGGCGACCGCGATGTATCGATGCGCCCTGAGCTGACGCCGACTCTGGCGCGCATGGCAGCCGCCAGACAGCGCGATTTCAAAAAACCACTGCGCTGGTTTTCCATCGGTCAGTTTTTCCGCTACGAGAAGCACCAGAAAGGCCGCGGCCGCGAGTTTTACCAGTTCAACTGCGACATCCTCGGCGAGGAAAGCGCCGCTGCCGATGCTGAGCTAGCCGCCCTAGCCGTCGACATCATGCGCGAGCTCGGCTTCAATGAAGAAGACTTCCGCCTGCGTATCTCCGATCGCCAGGCCTGGACCAACTTCGCCACCGACAAAGGTGTGAGCGACGAGGATCTGAGCACCTTCCTCCAGATCGTCGATAAGATGGAGCGCACCAAGCCTGAGGACTTCGCCAAAGCCTTGGCACCTTTCTCCATCGAGCCCACCGATATCGAGGCATTCATCGCCAGCGGAGCCGATGCCTCGGAAAATCTACAGCTGATCGTGAATGATCTGACCGCTCGCGGCATGGGCGACTACGTCGAGGTAGACCTGAGCATCGTCCGTGGCCTGGCCTACTACACAGGGCCCGTGTTTGAGATATTCGACATCGGCAAAGGCATGCGTGCCGTCGCCGGTGGCGGTCGCTACGACCAACTGCTAGGCCTGATCGGTGGAGTCGATATGGCCGCCTGCGGATTTGCCATGGGCGACATGGTCATCACCGATCTCGTCCGCGAGACCGAGGAGCCGGGCGAGATGATGGCCGAGGTAGTCGCCGAGTCGCAGTCCGTAGAGGTCTACGTGGTCGTAGCCGACGAGGAAAAGCGTCCCGAGGCCAGCCGTGTCATCCAGCTGCTACGCGATAGTGATCTGCGCGTAGCCTCCAGCATGACTCCGACCAAGCTGGGCAAACAATTCCAAACCGCCGAGCAGATGGGTGCCTACTGCGCCGTGCTGATCGGCTCAGAGTATCCCCAGGTCACCGTGAAAAATCTCGTCGCTCGCGAGGAGAACACTTGCGATGTGGAAGAGGTCGTCGATGAAGTCACCGACACCATCGTCGAAAGCGAGATGGTCAGCCTAGGCATACTAGACAACCCCGAAGGCGTAGAAGCAGAGGAAGGAAAATCATCATGATACTGAGCGACGCAGAGATCCTCAAATCCATAGAAGACGGACAGATCGTACTCGAGCCATTCGACCGAGCCTGCCTCGGCACGAATAGCTACGACGTGCACCTGAGCAAACACCTAGCCACCTACAAAAACCGGGTGCTAGACGCCAAAGCGCACAACGAGATCGAGCACTTTGAGATGCCTGAAGAGGGCTTCGTACTCGAGCCTCAGATCAATTACCTCGGCTCGACCATCGAGTACACCGAGACCCACCATACCGTGCCATTCCTCGAGGGGAAATCATCCGTCGGCCGCCTCGGCATCGACATCCATGCCACCGCTGGCAAAGGCGATGTCGGCTTTTGCAACTACTGGACCCTCGAGATCTCGGTCAAACAACCAGTCCGAGTCTACGAGGGCATGCCCATCGGCCAGCTCATCTACTTCCAAGTCGAAGGCGAAGTGCTCACCCCCTACAGCACCAAAGCCTCCGCCAAATACAACGACCGCACCCCCAAACCAGTCGAGTCGATGATGTGGAAAAACCAATTCTAGTCCGATAGGGGCGATTGTACCCTATTGACTGAAAATTGTACCCTATTGAATCCACTGATCAGCAGTGGATTACACAAAGGCTACCGCGAGCAACACCATTTTTTGAGGAGAAATCCCACTATCTATACAAAAAGCTGCCCTAGTCCTGCTCCTGATTGTTAATCAGAGTAATATTAGGGTTCTCCGTATTGTGGTAGGCACTCGATACTGGGGTGACTGATATGTAATGCTGGGGTGGCACGAGCGACGAGTCGTTGGCATTGATTGCTATGTTATTAGAAATCGTCATGAAGGAAGCGGTCACCATGGTTTGCCCTGTACCCACTACAGCTAGTGCCCCCCGACCGTCTCTAGTCTGATTGTTATCGACTAAAATATCCGTCGCGCCATCCTCTGCGATGATCGCATGAGAGTAATGGGTAACGATCGAATTATTCTGAGCAGTCGCATCGTAGGTCGCGTCATCGAAGCCGATTGCTACCGATACATTTTCAAACTCACAATTCTGCACGGTGATACCACTACTACGGAGATCCACAGGATCGACAAAGTCATTGAGATCGGTCGGGTGCGGCCATATACCCGTGCCGGAAAGCACCGACGCAGCCGTGATATTCTGGAAGCGACACTGATCGATTAGCACCTCGTCGGAGGCAGCGATGTGTACACCGTGGTGCATCGTCGCTTTGAGCGGACCTATGAAACACCGCTCAATCGTGACATTCGAAGAGCCAACGATGTGAATCCCATTCTGCTGGGGAGCTGCATCATCTGGACGAGGTTCCCCAGAGCCGCCCATGCCGATATCAGATATAAACACATTCTGAGAATCGATCAGATGAATCGATGCCGCACTATTGTAGGCGCTCCCCTGCTCCAGATAAGTCGTGGGTGTACCAGTGAGGTATAGGGTATCAAAATTGGCGAACTGCAGGTCATTGCCCAGCCTAAACCTACCAACAAACTCAACGTGAAGACTGGCCCCTTTATAGGGTTCTAAAGTAGCTTCGATAGAATCTGGATTAATATATCCTGTTCCTGGGTTGGCAATGATCCGCAGACCGATACCCGAGCCTGCTAACGAAGAGGCAAACGTCTCAGTGGAAAAACTCGTCGATCCACTCAAACTACTGCGACTGATGCTAATCCGAAAAAATCGCTGCTTCTCAGCCCCGATTGCTACCCGCTCGACTATCTGCTCTAGGTAGGAGCTATCTATGGAGCTGATCGTGACATCCTCTGAAGGCACCACCACATCCTGCCATGAGATGCGATCTGCCGATGCCTGCAACTGATACGTCACATCTGCAGCCACTGGGTTCCTCCGATAGCTGACATCAAAAAACGCACTATCATCCACATAAACCACACTCCCCACCAGCTCTGGTAGGTCGCTGGAATCAACAGGGCTCGTACCATGGGCGTATTCTTCTAGATTGGTCGCCCCATCGGCATCCGCATCAGCCGTCTCAGCATCGCTAGCACCCTGCCACTCGATTAGCGTACGGTACTCGTCGTAGGTATGATAGGCTGGCGGCATACCTGGCACTTGGGCTTGACCGAGTGCAGTCAAGAGCCACGTAACCATCGTCACGACTAGAATCCCCCTCCACATCTTATCTCTGTGAGAGTTACATCAATAGTGCGGACGCTGACAAGCCAAAACCAAACGCAGTCACGCATGCGGCTTCAACCAAATTTCGAAGATCAGATCTCCACATAGCCCCCTTCCGCAGGTTTGGTAACTCGCAGATTCTAATGTCGTTTTCGGTTCGACTTGTCGGATCCTGGAGCGCTATAGGTTAGCAAAAGTTTCTAGCACCCCGCCGGGGTGTGGATTCACTTCTGCCCCATCCGGTGGCTGCGTTAAGCTTGCCACTGGCTATTATCTTCGAGCCCCTCCGGGACCGCTAAAGCCTCGGAGGAGCTAGCATCTGAGATCTCGGAAAGGACAACCGCAGGGAGCACCTAGTCTGCCAGATTCGGTGCCAGCCACTTCTCAGCCTCTTCTAGGGCCATTCCTTTGCGGGCGGCATAGGCCTCGAGCTGGTCTCGCTCGATCTTGCCTACAGCAAAGTACTTGGCCTGCTCATTGAAGAAGTACAAACCACTCACCGACGATGGCGGGAACATGGCGTAGCTACTAGTGAGCTGCATATTTAGCGTCTTGTCGACATCTAGCAGGTTCCAAAGGGTCTGCTTCTCCGTGTGATCCGGGCAGGCTGGGTAGCCTGCCGCAGGGCGGATACCACGGTAGCGCTCTTTGATGAAGTCTTCATTGGTCAGGCCCTCGCTAATGCCAAAGCCCATGTCATCGCGCACGCGCTTGTGCATGAGCTCGGCCAGCCCCTCAGCAAAGCGATCGGCCAGTGCCTGGATCATGATAGCCGTATAGTCGTCGCCCTTATCCTTGAAGGTCTTGGCATACTCTTCGACTTCGTTCCCCGCCGTCACGGCAAAGGCACCAATATGGTCGGGGCGCCCACAAGTATCGGGAGCCACATAGTCGGCCAGACTCTGAAAGGGGCTGCCCGCTTTGATCTTTTCTTTCTGCTGGCGTAGGAAATGGAAAGTCTGCAGGTGAAGAGTCTTGTCCTCGTCGGCAAAGACCTCTACGGACTCGCCTGTGGAGTGCGCAGGATAAATACCGTAGGTGGCACGAGCCAGAAGACGCTCATTATTCACCAGATCATCGAGAATACGGCGCGCATCGTCGTAGAGTTTGGTCGCCTCTTCGCCGTGATCTTTATGCTTCAGGATCTTCGGGAACACTCCGCGCAGCTCCCAAGCATGGAAAAACGGACTCCAATCGAACACATCTACGATGTCGGCCAATGGCACACTATCGATAGTGTACTGGTCGATAAAGCTCGGCACAGCTAGATCCGTAGTCTCCCAATCGATCTTTAGCTTTTCCTCCTGGGCCTGGGCGAACGGCACATACACTGCAGTGCTACCTTTGCCGGCATGCATGTCGCGCTCGCGCTGCTCCATAGTGGCGTGGTCGGCTAGGTAGCCGTCGCGCAGATTTTCGGAGAGCAGACTATTGCACACGCCTACCACTAGCGAGGCATCGCCCACGTGGATGATCGGCTCGCTGTAGTGCTCGGATATCTTGATAGCGGTGTGTGCCCGCGAGGTGGTCGCACCACCGAGCAAGATCGGCATCTTGTAGCCTTTCTTCTCAAATTCCTTGGCATTGTGGATCATCTCATCGAGCGATGGGGTGATCAGACCGCTCATGCCGACGATATCAGCGCCGTGCTCCACGGCTGCCTCCATGATCTTGTCGCAGTCGACCATCACGCCTAGGTCGACGACTTTGTAGCCATTGCAGCCGAGTACCACAGACACGATATTTTTGCCAATGTCATGTACGTCGCCCTTCACGGTGGCGATGACGAAAGTTGGCGCATTGTCCTCCTCGTCGTCGCCTTTCTCAGCGAGCATGAATGGCTCTAGGTAGGCGACGGCCTTTTTCATCACCCGAGCGCTCTTCACCACCTGGGGTAGGAACATCTTGCCCGCGCCAAAGAGATCGCCGACCACTTTCATACCATCCATGAGCGGGCCTTCGATCACGTTCAGCGGTTTGCCGAGAGCCTGGCGTGCCTCTTCGGTATCTTCTTCGATAAAGTCAGTGATACCTTTTACCAAGGCATGGGTCATGCGCTCGCCGACACTGGCACCCTCGCGCCAGCTCAAGTCAGGGCCACTGGCTTTGTCTTTTTTGTGGGCACCTTTGTTCTTCAGCTCTTCGGCGAAATCGATGAGCGCCTCAGTGGCTCCGTCGTGACGATTGAGCAGCACATCCTCGACCAGCTTCAGCAGGCTAGGCTCGACCTCGTCGTAGACCTCGAGCATGCCTGGATTGACGATACCCATGTCCATACCCGCTTTGCAGGCGTGGTAGAGGAATGCGGCGTGCATCGCCTCGCGCACGGTGTTATTACCACGGAAGGAGAAGGAGATATTCGACACACCTCCGGAGACCTTGGCCCCAGGTAGGTTTTCTTTGATCCAGCGGGTCGCCTCGATGAAGTCGACCGCATAGTTATTGTGCTCCTCCATACCGGTGGCGACGGTGAGGATATTGGGATCAAAGATGATGTCCTCGGGATTGAAGCCGACGTCGTCTACCAGCACACGATAGGCGCGCTCGCAGATGCGGATTTTGCTCTCGTAGCTGTCGGCCTGGCCTTTCTCATCAAAAGCCATCACCACCACGGCAGCACCGTATTTCATGATCTTGCGGGCATTCTCTTTGAATGCCTCCTCACCTTCCTTCAGCGAGATCGAGTTGACGATACCCTTACCCTGTAGGCATTTCAGGCCTGCCTCGATGATCTCCCATTTCGACGAGTCGACCATGATCGGCACGGCAGCTACGTCTGGCTCTGCCTGCAATAACTTGAGGAATCGAGTCATCACCTCAACACCGTCGATCATGCCCTCATCCATGCAGATATCGATGACCGGCGCACCATTCTCCACCTGCTGGCGGGCGATGGCTACGGCGTCCTCGAGCTGGTCAGCTTTGACCAGTTTGAGGAATCTTGGCGATCCGGCGACATTGGTTCGCTCGCCGACCATGAGGAAATTTTTGTCGGGAGTGTGGTTGTACACCTCCGAGCCACTCAGACGCATCGCGGCGTCTGGTGCCGATGGCTTGGGCGGCTCGTACTTTTGCGCCAGCTCAGCATAGTGCGCGATGTACTCTGGCGTATTGCCACAGCAGCCACCGATGAGGTTGGCGTAGCCATTCTTCAAAAAGCCGTCGATGTACCCAATCATTTGCTCCTCGTTGTAGGAAAATCCGGTCGGCTTCAGCGGGTCTGGATCGCCAGCATTGGGGTAACATGAGATGTAGGTGCTAGACACTTTACCAAGTTCAGCGATGAACGGCTCCATTACATCCGGGCCGAGAGAGCAGTTGAGCCCGACAGCTAGGGGATTCACATGGGCCACAGCATTCCACATGGCCTCGACTTTCTGAGCCGAGATCATTGTCTCGCCGCCTCTGCCGACGGCTGCTGAGATGATCACTGGCAGCTCGATATTATCCTCATCATAGACTTCTCGCACAGCTACGAGAGCAGCCTTAGCATTCAGCGCGTCGAAGATCGTCTCGACCATCATGATGTCGCAACCACCCTCAATCAGTCCGCGGATCTGGTGCTTGTAGGAGTCTCGGACTTGATCGAATTGCACGATCCGGAAGGCTGGATCATCTGCATCCGCCAATTGAGATAGCGATACCGTCATCGGTCCGATGGCACCTGCTACATAGCGCTTTCTACCCGTATCGGAGCCGATCTGATCACACCAATGGCGGCACAGCTTGGCCGACTCCACATTCAGCTCCCAGACCAGATCTTTTAGGAAAGGATTATTACACACTTCGCGATCGAAAAACTCGGGATCTTTCCGCCCTTTGCCCGACTCCCGAGGGTCCTCCACGAAAAACTCACTCTGCGCCAGTGTGGTACCCGAGAAAGTATTGGTCTCGATGATGTCCGAACCGGCTTCCAGAAAGCGCTTGTGGATATCGCCGATCACATCGGGCTTGGTCAGCGAGAGGATGTCGCCATTATTGAGCAGATCCTTCTTATTTTTGGCAAAGCGCTCACCACGAGCATCCGCCTCCTCTAGGCCATAGCCCCGTATGGTGGTGCCCATCGCCCCATCCAGGACCATGATTCTCTTATCGAGCTCAGCGCGTAGTTCAGATGTCAGATCACTCATATCTACTTATCTTGATGCGTAGATATCTTACTCTCAGCTGAGAGTTTGGGTAGGAGTTTTTAGCAAAGTCTCCAGGCTGGAGTGTCCGACCAAATCAATCAGCCGAAAACCACCGTCTTATTTCCCGCCACGAGAGTGCGGCGGTTGATATGCAGCCAGACGGCACGACTGAGGATATTCTGCTCGAGATCGCGACCTTTGCGGATGAAATCCTTCACCGAATCACGATGCGAAACTGGCGCGACACCTTGAGCAATAATCGGCCCCTCATCGAGATCCTCGGTCACGTAGTGACTGGTCGCACCGATGATCTTTACCCCACGCTCAAACGCGGAATGATACGGGCGCGCCCCCGGGAAAGCCGGCAGGAAGGAGTGGTGGATATTGATGATTTTGTGCGGAAAGGCATCGACCAGCTGGCTACTGAGGATCTGCATGTACTTGGCGAGGATGCCCATCTCGCAGCCGTGGTCGTGCATGAGAGATATGGTCTTGGCCTCCTGCTCCGCCTTGTTCTCCTTGGTGATAGGCAGGTGGTGAAATGGGATCTCAAACCGGTCCGCAGCATCCTTTAGCTCATCCCGATTGCTGATGATCAGCGGGATATCGAGATTCAGCTCACCATTCTCATAGCGAGACAGGAGATTGTAGAGACAGTGATTCTCCCGTGTCACAAACAGCGCCGCACGCGGCTTCACATCGGAGAAATGCAGCTGCCACTCCATAGAAAACTGGGTAGCGATCGGTGCTAGAGCCGCTGCGATCGACTCGCGAGCGATGCCAAAGGTGACAACCTCCCACTCGATGCGCATGAAAAACGTCTTCTCATCGACATCCACATGCTGATCGACATCCACGATGTTACCTGAGTTTTCGTAAAGAAACTGAGAGATTGCAGCCACGATACCTGGCTGGTCAGGACACGATGCCAGCAGGATAGCTGTGGGACGGACAGAAGAATTTGTAGTTGTAGCCATGAGATACGAGACCGGATGTCGCGCGGCGGTATCTTAATCTCCATTACGACAAGAAAAAGAGAGAATATCGCCCACTTCCGATCCTCGTTTGCTTATCTTGACCAGCGCTTTGCGTCACGCCACCCTGCCTCATGAGAGCGATTTTACTCTTTTCCATGGCAGCAGTGCTGGCTGCCACTTCACTCCAGACGGGCACAGCCGCAGAGCGCAATGTGATCTTTTTCATCACCGATGATCAGTCTCCGACCCTAGGCTGCTATGGCGACCCGGTCGCTCAGACGCCGGCGATCGATGCGGTAGCAGCCGATGGCACCCTATTTCACAATGCCTTTGCGACCACTGCTAGCTGCTCGGCGAGCCGGTCGGTCGTCATGTCTGGCCTGCACAACCACGCCAACGGCCAGTATGGCCACGCGCACGCCTTCCATAAGTTCGACAGCTTTCACAATGTGATCAGCCTATCTCTGCCCCGAGTGATGGCTGATGCCGGCTACCGCACCGGTCATATTGGCAAATATCACGTCGCACCTGAGGAGGTGTATCGTTTTCAGACCTATTTCAAAGCCAACCCTCGCAGCCCGATCGAGATGGCGGAAAAAGTGCGCGACTTCATCGCTGCCGACTCAGAGCAGCCATTTTTCCTCTACTTCGCCATGTCAGATCCCCATCGTGGCGGCGGCATTGACCAGACTTCTGAGCTAGACCTCAAACCCGACCTGTTTGGTAATAAGCCCAACCGTGGCGCATTCCCCGGCGTCGAGGAAGTGTTTTACGATCCTGCGGATATGCCTATCCCCCACTTCCTCAGCGACACCCCCGAGACTCGCGAGGAGCTGGCCCAATATTACCAGAGTGTCTCTCGTATCGATCAGGGCGTCGCTAGGCTGCGCTCCATCCTCGAGGAGGCCGACCTATGGGATGATACGATGCTCATTTTCACCTCTGATCACGGCATGGCCTTCGCCGGAGGAAAGACCACCGTCTACGAGGGTGGGCTCCGCGTCCCCTTCGTGGTGCGCGATCCCTACCAGACCGAGCGCGGCGTTGAGAGCCAGGCCATGATCAGCCACATCGATATCACCCCATCGATCCTCGATTTTGCAGGCGGGCTGGACCGAGAAAAGAATCAGCCCAAGCAGATGGTCGATGCCAACCAATACTGGAGGGACAAAGACTACGCAGCTAAGGAAAATCGCGGCCCACGCAAAGGTCTACAGAGCTACCACGGGCGCTCCTGGGTCCCTATCCTTGGCGATGCCGAGGCCCAGCACTGGGAAGAGATATTTGCCTCGCACACCTTCCACGAGATCCAGATGTACTACCCGATGCGAGTCATCCGCGACCGCGACTACAAGCTGATCTGGAATATCGCCCACGGCCTCCCCTATCCATTTGCCTCTGATTTGTGGAAAGCCAGCAGCTTTCAGGCACAGCTTCAGAAATCCATGGACGCGCCCTACGGCCAGAAAACCGTCGGCGAATACATCAACCGGCCCGCCTTCGAGTTTTACAAAATCTCCGAAGATCCGCACGAGGCCAAAAACCTAGCCACCGATCCCGCCTATGCTGAGCAGCTACAGGAGTATAAAGACCGCCTGAAAGGCCTGCAAAAGCGCATGAACGATCCCTGGATCATGAAGTGGGACTATGAGTAGGGCCTTGGGGATAGAAGGGAGGAAGATTGGGATCTTCCTCTGCCAACCGAGTAGCTGAAATGCCCAGATTCAGATCTTAGCAACCCCAGCTAAAATCTAAACCACCTTCCAAAAAACAAAAAGAAAAGTGGTGCTCGAGGGGGGAATCGAACCCCCACGGATCGCTCCACAGGATCCTTAATCCTGCGCGTCTACCAATTCCGCCACCCGAGCAAAAAGTAAGCACTCACTGAATCGTGATGCTTGCCAAAACTGGCGAGCGCCATCTGTAATTTCATTCGACCACTTTGGCAAGCGCCTTTTTACAAACTCGCTCTCAGTTTCTCCCAAATCTACACTTACCAAGCCACCTCGCTAGCCAGACGATCCTGCCAGCCAGACACCTGACCAGCCACATTGGCAGGCGATGGGGCACCCACGGCCACGCGGGCATCGAGAGCTTTTTTCACCTCCAGCACATCGTAGACATCGTCGGCAAAGACATCGGAAAAGGTCTGATACGTCGCCAGTGGGATCTCCTGAAATGGCACCTGCTCAGACAGCGAATGAGCCGTGAGCTGCCCCACTATCTCGTGAGCATGGCGAAATGGCACACCCTTTAGCACCAGATAATCAGCGATATCCGTAGCGAGTAGGAATGGGTCCGCAGTAGCCTCGGCAGTGACAGCCTCGCAGATCTTGGCCTCAGCCATCATCTCGGCAAACACATCAACCGCGATCTTGATGGTGTCGATCGAGTCAAAGAGCGGCTCCTTGTCCTCCTGTAGATCGCGATTGTAAGTCATCGGCAGGCCTTTCAGCGTGGTCAGGATGGACATCAGATTCCCCGTCAGGCGACCGGTCTTCCCCCGAGTGATCTCAGCCACATCGGGATTTTTCTTCTGCGGCATCAGACTGGAGCCTGTGGTGTGCGCATCCGATAGCTCGATAAAGCCAAACTCTGCCGATGCCCATAGGATGACATCCTCGCTCAGGCGCGAGAGATGGGTGCCGACCAGGGCAAAGTCGAAAAGTAGCTCGGCGATGAAATCACGATCGCTCACCGCATCCATAGAATTCTGCGTGATAGCTGGGAAGCCCAAGATATCTGCCGCCACCTGGCGATCCAGCGGTATCGTCGAGCCCGCCAGTGCACCGGAGCCGAGCGGCATCACATTGATCCGCTGGTAGGCATCCGCGAGGCGGCCTTTGTCCCGCTCGAGCATCTCGAGATAGGCCAACAGGTGATGGGCAAATAGCACGGGCTGGCCGCGCTGCAGGTGAGTGTAGCCTGGCACGACTGCCTCGGGGTGATTCTGCGCCAGCTGCAGCAGAGCCTGCTGCAGCTTGGTCAGTAGCCCGTGAATCTGCTGTACCTCATCTCGACAGTAGAGGCGCACATCCAGAGCCACCTGATCATTCCGACTCCGGGCGGTGTGTAGTTTAGCCCCGACATCGCCGATGCGCTCAGTGAGCACACTCTCGATATTCATGTGAATGTCCTCGAGACTGGTTTTGAACTCGAAGTCCCCAGCATCGATATCCGCTTTGATCTGAGTCAGCCCATCGGCGATCTGCTGCTGCTCATCATCGGTCAGGATGCCTGCGGCACGCAGCACCTGAGAGTGAGCTATCGAGCCCTGGATATCATACGGATACAGTCGCCAATCGAACGAGATCGACTCGCCATAGGCTTGGACTAGATTCGAGGTTTCTACTTGAAATCGGCCTTTCCACATAGTGCCTCTTCTGTCCATTCAGCACACCGCCTTTGCAAACACGAAATGCCCCTCGACGGGAGATATCCATTGCGCAGCACCCGCATTTGCCGCATCTTAGAGAAAATTTTCTTTAATGAGTTTCAGAGTTCCCTTTGTAATAGCCATCGATGGCCCCGCCGCCTCCGGAAAGAGCACCGTAGCCAAAGGAGTGGCCCGTGCCCTCGATTGTGTGTTTGTGAATTCTGGCGAGATGTACCGCGCCTTTACCTGGTGGGTGCTAGAAAATGGCATCGATCCGAACAATGCGGACGCTGTGATCACTCTGCTCAATGAGACCTCCTTTGCCTGTGGCGAAGAGGAGATGATCGGCTACGTCGAGATCCAAGGCCGCCGCCTAAGTGACGAACAGCTGAAGAACGATGCCATCAACAGCTCAGTCTCAGCCATCGCCGCCATCCCAGAGGTGCGCGAGCGCCTGGTAGAGGAGCAGCGTGGTTTCGCTCGGTTTCCCGCTCTAGTCATGGAGGGTCGCGATATCGGTACCGTGGTTTTCGCCGACACTCCCTACAAGTTTTTCGTAGATGCCTCTCCTGAGATCCGCGCCGCTCGCCGTAGCGCCGAGGGTATCGAAGACTCCATCGAGGCCCGCGATCTAGCCGACTCCATGCGCAAAGCATCGCCGCTCAAGCAGGCTACCGACGCCATTCGCATCGATACCTCCGAGATGGGTCCAGATGAGGTGGTAGCCGTAGTCGTCGATTCGATCTCTTTGAATAAAGAAGCTGCTTAGCTGGACACTGAAAGCCTCGAAGAGAGCGATTGATCAGAGGCTCCCTGCCTATTCTTTGTTATAGGCCATATACGACCTATAGCATCTTCCTAGCTAAGCCTCCGCCACTAGCCCCGGCACCTCGCCGCGCGAGTCCCCAAAGCTCTCGGCCTCGATACCACAGCCACGCAGCTGGCTCAGCCACAGGTTACACAGTGGTGTCTTGGGGTCGTCCATCACCAAGTGCTGACCGTGCTGAAAGCCTGCACCACCGCCAGTGACCAGAGTCGGGCAGTTTTTCAGCGTGTGCACGGAGAATAGATTGGTACCCATGGTCAGACAGGTATGGTCGTAGAGACTACTGCCATCGGCTTCTTTAGCTGCCTTGAGCTTGTCGATAAACGAGGCAAAAAACCTGGCATTGTGCAGGTCGCGCATCTCCGATACATCGCGGCGCTCGCCGTGCGAGTAGTGGCTCATGGTATGGGCGCTGATACCTGCACCGAGACTGGCGATCATAGTATCGACCGGCATGCGATAGGTATACACGCGCGAGGCATCGACCTGCATCGCTGCCACCATCAGGTCGGCCATCACCCCCATCTCGGGGTAGCCGAGTAGCGACTCATCGGGGGCTGTCACAGCAGGGTCTGGCTGCCGTTTCTCCACCCCTAGCCACTGCTCTTCTTTCGAGAGACGCACTTCGATCTCGCGCACCGATTGGAAGTACTCGTCCAGCTTCTCATTATCGGATCGGCTCAGCCTTCGCTGCACGGACTTGGCATCCGACATGACCGTATCCAGCACACTGCGCTGCTCGGCCAGGCGAGTCTGGCGCTCGGCTAGCGGTGTCGACTCATCGGAAAACAAGCGGTGAAAAGCCTCCACCGGTGTGCCTAGTCCAGCCACCGGTTTGCCCTGCCGATTCCAGGCTAGCGACAGGCCCGGTCCGTGGCCATCGCTACTAGAGTTGGCCCCGCCACGCGCGCACAGCTGGATCGAGGTAAATCTCGTGTCTTGCCCCAAGGTCTCTGCCGCCAACTGATCGACCGATATGGTATTGTAAAAGCTCTGCCCCGCCACCGCATGGCGATTCGCCCCCGTCAGCCAGAAAGTACTGCCACTGTGGCCATCCTTCGAGTTTTTGTGCATCAGGTTTTGGATAAAGGTCACATCCTGCCGGTGCCTCTCCAGTGGCTTGAGGATTTCAGGGAAATCGTAGTCCGTACCCACTTGGTCGACTTTAGGGAACCACTTGTCGGCCGTCACACCGAAGCCCATGCCCATCCAGATCATCCGCTTGGGGATGGCAGTTGCAGCAGCACTGGTAGATGCTGCACTGGCGTATTTGCGAAAACCAAACGACTCTAGAAATGGGAGCGCGATAGTAGCCGAACTACTTTTCAGGATGCCTCTGCGGGATAGGTTGGTTTTCATTAAGCTATTTTTTTAATTCTGTTTTCGGTAGGTCCCAAAGGTTTCCAATCTCTTATTGTGCCGCACTACCTGAACTCGAATAAATGTTGGAAATTCTTTAAATAAAATATTGTAAGGAAACTTATTTAGATTCTTTCGTCTCAAGCCTGAATGAAGGTCTATGTGGCAATGCGCCGGATGAGTTCTAGCTGACAAAATTGCCGACAATAACTCACTCCAAAACTCGCTAACCACGCGCTCAGAAGCCTCTCTCCTGTAATAGTCGATCGCGTTATTGATATCCGACTGAACTAAAGGGTGATATCGAACGGCCTTCAATTTTTTGGGTTCAAATTCAGACCAGAAACAAGCTCGTCGTGAGAAATATCAAGAACCGATCCATCATCAGTTTCTGCCACCCGTCTAGCGACCTCCTCATCGGACACATCATAATTAGGGTGCCCAAGATCTTCGATGAGACCACTGATTAGTGCCCCTCGTTCCTCAGATGACATAGCCTTAGCTTCAGCTCGTATCTCCTCAACACTTATCATAATAAAATTCTACGCAATTTAACTAACGGGTCAATCTACTAACGGCTCCGAAACACCTCCGACTGCACCAGCCCGTGAATGAAATCCACGATTTGGTAGTCGCCATCCTTCGCCCCTGCCACGATCGCGTGGGCTAGGTCGTGATCGGTGAAGCCGTAGGGGCGACCCATGCCGTAGGCGATAAGCGCCTCGGCTAGTCCTAGAGCAAAGTCATCCACATGATCCGCCACATGATCTTTCAGCTGGTAAAAACCATCGAACTCGCGCCGATCATCGGCGGGACCAAAAGCACCGCTGGCATCGATGGGAAAGGTGGCCAGCACGGCACGCTTGCGACCGCGGATCACCTCGGTGTCGCGCCACATGCCGGCAGCATCGAGATTCTCCATGCCAAAGCCGATGGGATCGATCTTTTTGTGGCACTGGGCACACTGCGAGTCTTCCTGGTGGGCGTGCTCTAGCGCACGCTTCGATAGCACCTGCCCATCGAATCGGCTCAGCTGTGGCACATTGGGCGGAGCGGGTGGCGGTGGATTGTTCAGCAGCTTGCGCAGCACCCAGGCACCCCGCTCGACCGGCGAGCTACGCTGGCCATCGGAGCCCATCGCAGCCACAGCGGCAGAGCCGAGTAGTCCGCCGCGTGGTGATCCCTCGGGCACAGGCACCCGACGCCAGTGGTGGCCTTTCACCCCCTCGATACCGTAGTAGTCGGCCAGCACATCATTCACCACCACCTGATCGGACTGGATCAGCTCGCGCAGCGGCAGGCGCTCACGCAGGACTGAGGTAAAGGTCTGGTAGACCTCCTCGCCCGCACAGTCGCGCGCCGCATTATCGAAGGTCGGGTAATCGCGCCCGGCAAAGGCAAACATCCCCAGTCGATACATCTCCAGCCACTGGTAGACGAAGCTATCGATAAATCGCTCAGAGCGTGGATCGGCGAGTAGGCGATCGGTCTGCGCCTGTAGCACCCCCGGATCGCTCAGACGGCCATCGGCAGCTAGAGAGAGTAGCTCCGTATCTGGTGCCGTACTCCAGAGGAAGTAAGACAGTCGCGAGGCTAGCTCTACATCGCGCAGTTGCTCACCTGTCGACTCCGTATCCGCCTCCTCGACGAGATAGAGAAAGCTCGGCGACGCTAGCACGATGGCCAGCGGCTCGATCAGTGCTTTTCTGCGCTCCAGCCCCTTCTCTCTCCCAGCAGCGTAGTGCCCATAGAGATTGTCGAGAAATTCGTCGCTCGGCTGCTCACCGCGAAACGCCACCTCAGCGAAGCGCTGCAGCACGGCCCGCGCGTACGCTGCCTCATCCTCTAGCCCCGTCTCCCCTGCGGCAAAGACGGCATCGATCTTCGCATTGCCCTCCTGCGGCAGCGGCCCCTCTAGCTCATACCAGTCCACCCACACGCCCCATGGGGTGCCGGTTTTATTCTCCTTGCGTAGCTCGGCCTCGATATTCTTATCGCCCCGGTCCATGTGCAGACGCTTGTGAAATTGATAGGTGATGTCTCTGCCCGGCGGATGATTGATCTCGAATTCGATGATCTCCGGCTTGCGCACCGGAGCAGTGACCTTGCGCCAGCCCAGTCGAGTTCTATTCTGCCCTTCGTCTGCGGTGTACTCCAGGTAGTGAAAGCGCGCCGGATCATCCAGATAGGCCCCCACCCGCGCACGCAGGATGTAGCGGCCCGGCTGCCAGGCACGCAGGCGTGGTGCCTTCATCCAGGTAAAGCCATCTTTGATGGTAATCATCAGTGCCGCGCCCTTTTTATTCTCCGGAGCTGTCAGCCACTTCTGGATCGGTGGGTAGTCTTGGTGAAAGCTATTCAACTGTCGCTCGGCCTGCCAGCCATCGAGGAAGCCGTGCTCCTTGGCCACATCATCCGTGCCCCCAGCGGCCCGCCACTGGTAGTAGCGAGTCGCACGGTCGAGCCGATCCACTGCCATCTGTGCATATTTGGGCTGATAGATATCCTCCGGCTCGATGCGAGTGATCTTTGACTCAGCCGGCTTTTTCTGAAAAGCAGCCAGATTCAGCACATTCCGCGCAGTCGCCAGGTACTGCTCCAGCTGATCGCTCGAGAAAAACAACGAGGCGCCGAGCGTATCGTACTCCGCACTGGCTCGATCATCGGGCAGTAGCGAGGTATCTGGCCGCACTCCGAGCAGCTCCTCCACCGTATTGGCATACTCACGACGATTCAGCCGCCGCAGCGTGACCACTCCACCACTATCGCTCAAGATGCTGCGCGCCAGCACCATCTGCTCCGACAGGTCGCGTAAGAAAACCTCTTTCTCCTCCTCCGAGATCGGCTCCTTCTTTTCTGGCGGCATCTCCCCCGAGTTGATCGAGTCCAGCACCTTCGCCCATAGCTCAGCCGTGGCGATATCGTCCGACAGGGTGAAAGACAGATCCTCCAGATTCACCTGCCCCTCCTCGGTAGCCGCATCGTGGCAGTCTAGGCAGTACTTGTCGAGCACATCAAAATGAGCCTCAGGCATCTGAGCGCGGCGCTCAGCCTCTTCTTCCCCGAACAGCACTGAAACACCGAACAGCAAAACGATTCCTATGCGTTTGAACCAATTCATCAAAATCTCAGGCACATTTACCCACTCTTGCGAGCGACGAAACCTAGGTAAAAAACACATTTGCGCCGCACTTCGACGCTAACCATCAGGCTTAGAAGCCTTGAGCATCCTCAGGCACGACTCGCTGAACTCCAGTAAGGCGGTGGAGCACAAAATCGAAAGTCACTCGATCTTTATCCGAAAACAGCATCAATCCCTCTCTTCTGGGGAGATCTGCGATGAACTCGATCTCGCTTCCCTCTCGCGCCACCACACTGAACTGATTTTCGTAATGCCTCCGAAAAGAAGGGTAGATGGCGTTACCATGGCTTAGAGAAAATACATCGAATTTCGCCATGTAACTGCCCTCCCCATTTTTCTCCGTTGCACATTTTATTAGCACCTCACCATCTGAGTAGTATTTACTGAATAAGCTCGGTCGATAGGTCTCGAAAACTTCTGCTGTGAAGTGACTTATCTCAAAAGAGCCCGTGCGATTGACCTGTATCTCACCTTCGTCCAGTAGCACGCCGTGCTCCAACTCTATTTTCTCAATCTCATCATCTAGGCCCAATACTGAATAAGCAGCACGCTTTCGAAAGTATAAATCTTCGTCACTATAAACACTGACTTGCAAAGACTGATCTGCTGCTAATCGAGGCGTATCGACTTGCGATCCTACCTTTCCATCGTCGCGCGGCCGAGCCTGAAGCTCGGCCATCTCCCAAAGAGGCAGTTTTTCGAATCCCCAGCCTAGGTCGATGCGGCTCCATAGTTGGCAACTGAGCGACAGCATGACAAAGCAAAGAAGAAAACACAGCGACGGCTTGCGGCGACATACAAAACGAAACCCAGACGACAAAATCAGCAGTATAATTGCGACATTTACTGCCATCCATACAGAAAAAACATCAAAGATATCAGGGAAGAATATTGCAGTAATCCAATCAAAAACAGTATCTAAAGGCGAAAATCTAACCACAACAAATAACACCGCAATATACAGCAATATCAAAACAATTACCGTCCGAAACAAACCAACCCCAGTCGAGCTCAAAGACAAAATCAAATAAACGATGAGCGATAGAATGATCGAAAACCTAGCAATCTCAAATTCATAGCAGATCGCCACATCCCAACACACTCCCTGCATGACTTTCCAAAGCGCTGCCCCCAAGTGCGGAAAACCCACCGCAAGGCAGATAAATAGAGCGCACCACACTCCTAAAACCCCTTTCCGAATGGGATGAACCACCCAACTCGCTCGATCCGATGTCATGCGGTATACTCGCGAAACTATGTAAGGAACAACAAAAGCCGAGACCCACGCAGGAACAGAACCCAAAGGCCAGATATAAGAGGTAAAAAATCCTAGAACAAGTCCTACTACCCAAATCCACCCAAGACGCTTGGTATCGGCATACGCCACGTGTAGAAACTCCGAAAATACATTCATGACATTATCCCTGTTTGAGTTTTAGCAGTCTTCATCTCGCGAGCGATGGAGACAAATGTATCGCGCAGAGAGATAGGCATCAGATCGAGCCGTTTACAAGATTCAAAGACCCGATTGATATCTGCCTCCGTTTTCTCTCGATTTTCAAAGGCGGAATCGACAAAATACAGTTCGCTACCTTCAGACTGGAGGTCGCCCCAGTGGCTAGGTAGTTTGTCCCGATCTAGACAAAACGACTCAGGCAGACTCACATGTACCCTGGTGTAGCGAGAGCGTAGATCATCGACGCTCTCGTTCAAAATCATCCGCCCCTCATGCAGCATACCTAGCCGATCGGTCAGACGCTCGACCTCATCAAAGTCATGAGAGGCCATGAACATAGTCCACCCCTCGGCATTAGTCACCTCCAGCAGACCACTGATGAATTCATCTCGGACCAGAGCATCTAGCCCTGAGAAAGGTTCATCGAGTATTAACAGGCGCGGGCGATAGGCAATCGCAGCAATCAGCGCTAATTTCATCCTCATCCCCCTAGACAAACTACGGACACGCTGGCGAGGATCGAGGTCGAGATCTTTGAGTAGCTGCTTTTCGAAATCTCTATCCCAGGTGGGGTAAAAGGGCGCGAGGTAGTCCAGCCAATAGCGAATGGTAACTGCCTCGGGAATCTCCTGGCTTTCCGAGACGAAGCCAATCTTCTGCAAGTCGAGTCGAGACAGCTTCGAGCAAGGTGTACCATCGATCGCGGCATAACCACTGCCAGGCTTGATCAGATTCATCAGTAGTTTGATCAGGGTCGACTTGCCCGCTCCGTTGGAGCCCATCAGCGTGTAGCACTCGCCCTCCAGCACCTCTAGATCCACTCCCTCCAGCACAGGCTTGGTGCGCAGTGTCAGCGCATGCCGCCGGTATCGGCGGCGCAGGTTTTCGCATTTGATTATGGGTTCACTCATGATTGTGAGTCATCCAGCCCCTCCCAGGCTTGGTCGATTAGTTGCTTTAGCTCCTCTGCAGGCACGCCGAGCTGGCGCGCCTCTACGATCAAAATATCGATCTGCTCCCCGAGCAGGCGTGCGGCCGAGCCCGACTGCAGCTCTGGGCGCTCGCAGACAAAAGTCCCCACCCCAGTCCGCACCTCCAGTATGCCCTCGTCTGTCAGCTCTGAGATGGCCCGCTGACAGGTATTAGGATTTAGCTTCAGCTCACGGCTCATGCTCCGCACAGAGGGAAAACGATCGCCCGCGTGCAGCCGCCCAGTCGCCAGCGCCTTTTTGACTCCAAATACGATCTCCTCGTATGGAGCTACCCCGGGCCGGAAGTTGACGTAGAAAGGAAGCATTAAGTGTATTAAATCACTTAACACACTTAATTGAGTGAGTAAATGCCAAAATGCCGAGTTCCAAAGCCTATGGCCGATAGCTGCGGTCGGAAGATTGGGATCTTCCCCTACGGTGGATGCGGAGCTGCGCGTAGCGGCATTTCCAAAAATGCCGAGTTCCGAAGCCTATGGCCATAGCTGCGGTC